>NZ_DATJCH010000012.1:0-859413 GCF_035514885.1 Albibacterium sp.
TAAATGCTGAATATAATAACGCACCTTATACACGAATTGAAACTATTGTTATGAAGGCCTTTGAAGGCATGTTAAAGCCTGCAAAACCCAATTTAACTTCACCTATGAGCGAACGCGTTTATGAACTACGTAGCTATGAAAATGCAACGGAAAAGCTAGGTGATAATAAGGTTGAGATGATGAATGTTAGGGTGATAGATATTTTTACAGATTTAAATTTTAATGCAGTATTTTATGGTCAGGTAATTTCAGGTAGCACTATGCCTAATTTAATGTATATGACAACTTTTAATAATAAAGCTGACAGAGATGAGCATTGGAAAGCATTTTCTCCGGCATATGAACCTGTAAGCAAATTGCCACAATACCAAAATAATATTTCAAAAATTGTTACCTTGTTTTTATACCCAACAGATTATTCCGATTATTAATCGATCGTATAAAATAAAAGATCCTTGCATTGAACAATGCAAGGATCTTTTATTTTAAGTCAGTTCTTCTTTTTTCACCTCTTCCTTTTTCTTTTCCTTACTAATAATTAAGCGTAGCGTAGGATCATTTGTAGCGAAGGCAAAAAACCAGTTAAACATGAGGGTGAATTTATTTCTGAAGCTGGCAATAGGTATCAAGTGGATAAATAGCCATACCAACCAGGCAAAAAAGCCTTTGAAGAACCCTTTCGGTAAATCAACTACAGCTTTGTATTTTGCAATGATGGCCATACTTCCTTTATTATTGTAGCTAAAGGGCCGCAAAGGTTTATTTTCAACCATTCTTTTCAGGTTTTCTCCCAATAGGTCTCCCTGTTGAATAGCAACCTGCGCTAGTTGAGGATGGCCATTTGGATAGTGCTTATCAGATGTTTGATAGCAGATATCGCCAATTGCAAAGATATTCGGTGTTGAAAGAACCGTATTATACTCATCAACCAGTATTCTTCTGCCTCGACCAATTGATTCTGGAGGCAGACCTTTTACCTCGCAAGCTATAACGCCTGAAGTCCAGATCAGTGAATTTGTATGGATTGTTTCTCCATTGCTTAAAAATACCTTACCGTCTTTATAATCTTTTACCGGTGTGTTCAGCTTAATCTGAACACCTAATTTTGTTAAGACATTGGCAGCTTCATCTTGAGATTTTTTGCTCATCGGTCCCAATAGAGTTGGAGAGGCATCAATCAATATGATATTAAGACTTCGGTCGGTAATTTCAGGGTAATCTTTAGCTCCGATGCTGTGCACCATTTCTGCCAGCATTCCTGCAATTTCTACCCCTGTCGGACCGCCACCTGATATTACAATATTGAAATACTTTGTTTTTTCGAATTTGTTGACAGCACGTACCGCTTTCTCCATGTTCAATAAAAGATGATCGCGAAGTTTCAGAGCATCCCTAATAGTTTTCATAGGTAAAGCATTCTTCTTTACATTCTCAAGGCCAAAATAATTGGTCTCTGTACCTAAACTTAAAACCAGGTAGTCGTATGGAACAATCCCTGTGTCAGTTTCTATTGTATTCTCTTCCTGATTTACTTTAAGTAGTGAACCTATATGGAACCGAACGTTCTTTCTGTCTTGGAACATTCTTCGGAAAGGGTAACTTATATTAGAATTTTCAATAAATGCTGTAGAGACTTGATACAAAAGAGGTGGAAAGAAATGGTAATTGTTTTTATCGACTAAAGTCACATGAAACTGAGGATCATTTGTAAGCTTCTTGATAAGGTTTACACCTGCAAAACCTCCTCCAACAATGACTACTTTCTTTATATATTGTTCCATATCTAAATTAAAGATTTTTGTAAATTAAATGTTGTTGCTATACGAGAACTTCTCTTTCTCCAATTTGTTGTCGCCACATGGCATAGTAGAGCCCTTTTATGTCTAACAATTCAGTATGGCTTCCTGTTTCGATAATGTGGCCTTTCTCTAAAACATAGATTCGATCAGCATACATAATGGTAGATAGCCGATGTGCAATCATGACGGTTATATGTTGTCTTTCAGCTGTAATTCTTCTAATGGTATTGGATATTTCTTCTTCTGTAATAGAATCAAGTGCCGAAGTTGCTTCGTCAAAGATAATTAAATTAGGTTGCCTTAGCAAAGACCTTGCAATGGAAAGACGTTGTCTTTCACCGCCTGACAGCTTAAGCCCTCCTTCACCGATGACCGTTTCCAATCCATTTTCAGCACGTTGCAATATACTTTGGCCGGATGCTTTTCTTAAAGCTTCTAACATCATTTCTTCAGTAGCCTGTGGATTCACAAATAAGAGATTCTCTCTAATTGTTCCTGAAAATAGTTGGGTATCTTGAGTAACGAAGCCAATTTGATGCCTTAAGCCTTCAAAATCGACTTTGTTTTCACTAATATCATTATAGTAAATATTGCCTGCTGTTGGTGTATACAGACCTACCAGAAGTTTCACCAGCGTTGTTTTTCCGGCACCAGATGGACCAACGAATGCAATGGTTTCGCCACGTTCTACTTCAAAGGTTACATTTTCCAGCGCAGGTTGTTTTGCAATATGATGTTGGAATTTTACATTATTAAAACGAAGACTCGTGATGGAGTCAATCTTTTCTGGTATCAAAGGTTGATATTCAACCTTCTTTGAGAACAATGTTTCCAAGTTAAAGAGGGATGCTTCAGCCTCACGGTAAGACATAATGATATTTCCCAACTCTTGTAAGGGGCCAAAAATAAAGAAGGAATACATTTGCATCATCATGAGTTGGCCGACAGTTATTTGATCGTAAAAGACAAAGGAGATTAAGGCGAACATGATGACCTGTTGTAAGAAATTTACAAAGGTACCTTGAACGAAACTGATTGCTCGTATGCTTTTAACCTTTCGTAATTCTAGGTTAAGGATCTTCATGGTGGTGCCGTTGAGGCGGAGAATCTCTTGTTGGGTAAGGCCTAAACTTTTAACTAATTCTATATTACGTAAAGATTCTGTGGTTGAGCCTGCAAGGGAGGTTGTTTCTTTGGTAATATTTTTTTGGATAAACTTGATCTTTCTGCTTAAATAGCTCGTCAGAAATGCTAAGGCAAAGGTTCCTACTAAATAGATTAGGGGAAGTAAAGGACTTAAGCGAAATGCAACGATTGTTACGAATACGATCCCTACAATGGTTGCGAAGAGAACATTGACAAAGCCCGTTATAAAATTAGAACAGTCTTCCCGCGCCTTTTGCAGGATGGATAATGTTTCACCGCTTCGTTGGTCTTCAAAATCCTGATAGGGCAGGCGCATAGCATGTCGCAAGCCATCGGTATAGAGCTGTGCTCCAAACTTCTGGATAATAACGTTCACCACATAGTCTTGAAAGGCTTTGGCAATTCTTGAAACCATGGCAGCACCTATAATCATTAATAACCCTATGGCTACTCCTTTAAAGAATTCATTGTTAGTGCCCGCGGTTCTGAATTCTGCGGCCTTATTTGCAAAGGGGTCAATTAAGAAATTACCCAGAATGTATGGATTTAGCAGAGAAAATATCTGATTTATGGCTGCTAGAATGAGTGCTATAAAGATAAGTAGCTTATACTTACTTAAGTACTTGAGGAGTAGTTTCATGAATAGAGTCTTTGCCTACAGTGACGTTTTTTGCAAAGTTAGATTAATTTAAATAGATTAATTTATATTTGGATTATCAAAACCAAATATGTCACCTAAATTATAGAACGATGATTTTTAAAAACTTAATTTTGTATGCTGTGATTTCAGTCATATCCATTCCGGTTTTCGGGCAAGAAACTATTAATTTATATGACGGTGCTGTTCCTAATTCTAAGAAAAGTGAAGTCGTAGAGACTAAAACATTTGATGGGATTGAGCGGATCGCGGCTGTTACAGTTCCTCAAATCATTGCTTTTTTTCCTGATAAGAGTAAAAACACCGGTAAAGCAGCTATTATTTTTCCGGGAGGAGGCTATTCTATTTTAGCTATCGACCATGAAGGTTATGCTATCGCCAAACGCTTGAATGAAGAGGGTATCTCAGCTTTTGTTGTAAAATACAGACTTCCGAGTGATGTAACGATGGAAGATAAAAGCATCGGACCTTTGCAAGATGCGCAACGGGCTATACAGCTTGTTCGTGAGAGAGCTGCAGAGTGGGGCATTTCAAAAGATGAGATTGGGATTGTGGGATCTTCAGCAGGAGGGCACTTAGCGTCTACGCTTGGGACACATTATCAAAAAGCATTGATTCCTAATCCTAAAAACACAAGCTTACGTCCGGATTTTATGCTATTGCTTTATCCGGTAATAAGTATGAGTTCGGACATTACTCATAAGGGGTCTCAAGTAAATTTACTGGGACAGAATCCTTCTGCTAGTCAGCTTGATAACTATTCCAATGAGAAACAGGTAACGGATGATACGCCTCCAACATTTATGGTTCATGCAAAGGATGATAAAGTTGTGCCTATTGCAAATAGTGAGCGGTTTCGGGATGCGCTTATCAGCCATCATGTGCCTGTAAAGCTACTTGAATACGATGAAGGCGGACATGGTTTTGGACTGAACAACAGAACCACGGAAGATAAATGGTTCAATCATTTTATGGAATGGTTCAAAAATCTTGATTAACGTTTGTATGAATATTGATAATTTCTATCAATTCTATCATAAAAAAGAATGGTCTATTGATTTAATCAATAGACCATTCTTTTTTATGATACTTTTATTAAGAAGCGGGATCAGGAGTATAGCGTAAATATGGCTTTACTTCACGAACTCCCTTTGGAAATTTGTTAGTTGCATCTTCCGTTTTAATAGCGTTAGAAACAATAACATCGTCACCTGGTTTCCAGTCTGCTGGTGTAGCAACACTGTGGCTATCTGTTAACTGCATAGAATCTATTACTCTGATTATTTCAATAAAGTTCCGTCCTGTAGAAGCAGGATAAGTAAGCGTTAATCGAACTTTTTTATCTGGTGAAATAATGAATACGGATCTTACAGTATGAGTAGCTGATGCATTTGGGTGAATCATATCGTATAATTCTGCTACTTTATGGTCTTTGTCTGCAATAATAGGGAAATCAACATCAGTAACTTGTGTTTCATTGATATCCTTAACCCAACCCAAGTGATCTTCAACAGAGTCAACACTCACAGCTATTGCTTTGACATTTCTTTTCTTGAACTCGTTGGCTAGTTGTGCAGTTCTACCAAGTTCTGTAGTACAAACTGGCGTATAATCTGCAGGATGCGAGAATAGAACTCCCCAACTATCTCCAAGGAATTCATAAAAATCTATTTCACCAATTGTTGTAACGGCTTTAAAATTGGGAGCCGTATCCCCTAAGCGTAAACTCATAAACAATTATTTTTTAGATTAATGAATGAATATATTTTATAGACGATTAATTTTATAGACTATAAATTTTATCCAAAGATACAATAATTTTTATTTCTTATATATTCGTTTTTCCTCATGTTCAAATTGTAGATTATCGGGTTTCTGAAGATTTAAATAATAATCTTAAATATTGTATATTAGAGTTTACTTTAAAATATTAATCGTTATAGCTTTTTAGAGAATTATGGAAAAAAAAGATGACAGGTTAACTTCCACCAATGGAAGACCTATTGCGGATAATACGAATGTTCAGACCGCTGGGCCTAGAGGTCCTGTTTTATTGCAGGATGTTTGGTTTTTGGAAAAATTAGCTCATTTTGATCGTGAAGTGATTCCCGAACGAAGAATGCATGCGAAGGGATCCGGTGCTTATGGCACATTTACGGTTACACATGATATTACGAAGTATACCAAGGCTAATTTATTTTCACAGATTGGAAAGCAAACGGATATGTTTGTTCGCTTTTCTACGGTAGCAGGTGAACGCGGTGCCGCCGATGCTGAACGTGATATACGTGGTTTTGCTTTGAAATTCTATACCGAAGAAGGTAATTGGGATTTGGTAGGAAATAATACACCTGTATTCTTTTTTAAAGACCCTTTAAGATTTCCTGATCTGAATCATGCGGTAAAGCGCGATCCTAAGACAAACTTGCGAAGTGCGAATAATAATTGGGATTTCTGGACATCCATACCTGAGTCCTTGCATCAAGTGACTATTGTAATGAGCGATCGGGGTATTCCTAGGTCTATGCGACACATGCATGGTTTTGGAAGTCATACCTTTAGTATGCTGAATGCGAACAATGAACGTGTATGGGTTAAATTTCATTTTATTACGAAACAAGGAATAGAGAATTTCAGTGATCAGGAGGCTGCTGAGCTTGTAGGTTATGATCGTGAAAGTGCACAGCGCGACTTGTTTTATAGTATTGAGAAAGGTGAATTCCCGCGTTGGGAAATGAAGATACAGGTTATGACAACAGAGCAGGCTAAGGCTCATTATCATAATCCTTTTGATTTAACGAAGGTTTGGCCTAAGGGTGAATTCCCATTAATTGATGTTGGATTTTTTGAATTAAACAAGAATGCTGATAATTATTTTGCTGAGGTAGAGCAAGCAGCCTTTAATCCTGCAAATATTGTTGAGGGAATTGGTTTTTCGCCAGATAAAATGTTACAAGGACGTTTATTCTCCTATGGTGATGCACAGCGTTATCGTTTAGGGGTCAATCATAGTTCGATTCCGGTTAATCAGGCCAAATGTCCGGTAAATTCTTTCCATCGCGACGGAGCGATGCGTGTAGACGGAAATTATGGTGCGAAGACTCATTATCAACCAAATAGTTACGGTGCATGGAATGATACACCAAGTGCGAAAGAACCACCATTACCATTGGATGGAGATGCTGATAATTGGGATCATTACCAAGATGATAATGATCATTATACACAGCCTGGAAATCTATTCCGATTAATGACTCCGGAGAAACAACAATTGCTTTTTGATAATACAGCGAGAGCAATTGATGGAGCTGAAGAATTTATTAAGATTAAACATGCTCAAAATTGCTATATCGCTGATCCTGCTTATGGAGAAGGTGTTTCTAAAGCTATGAATATTGATATTGACAAGGTTGTAACCAGAGAATTATGCGATTGGTTTAGGGCTAATCCACGGTTCATGGTTAAGAAGCCTTAGCAGTAAAATGTTTTAATAAAAAAAGTAGTTGTTCTAAAAGAATGACTACTTTTTTTATGGAGATTGCTCTGTTTTTTTATTCTTTATTCGCATCTTTGAATATCTGACAAGAGAGTCTGATAAGTCTAATTAATATTAGAAAATGAAAATTGAAACTATTGCAATCCATGCAGGAAATCAGGTAGATGCCGCTACCGGGGCAGTTATTGAGCCCATCACATTATCAACAACATATGAAAGAGGAGAAGATGGAGGTTACCCGAGCGGGTATATGTACACGCGTATAGGGAATCCGAATCGTACTTCTTTAGAGAACGTTCTTTCTAAGCTAGAATGTGGGGTAGCAGCGAGTGCTTTTTCTTCTGGGAATGCAGCAGGTGCTGCAGTATTTCAAGCATTGTTGCCTGGAAGCCACGTCTTGGCTCCAACGGATATGTATCATGGTTTGCGTAATTTATTGAATGTAGTTTATAAGGGAATTCTGGAAATCGACTATGTTGATATGTCAGACCTTCAGGAAGTACGGAACTCAATCAAAGAAAACACTAAACTGATCTGGCTGGAAACGCCATCGAACCCTCTTTTAAAGATCACAGATATTCAGGCGATTACTAATATTTCAAAAGAACATCAAATAATTGTTTGTTGTGATAATACCTTTGCTACTCCCATCTTCCAGAATCCATTAAAACTTGGCGCAGACCTGGTTATGCACTCTACCACCAAATATTTGGGTGGCCATAGTGATACACTTGGTGGTGCTTTGATAAGCAAAGAAAAGAATGATTTCTGGGAACGGATTCTTAAGGTTCAAGAGCTATCCGGAGCTGTATTATCTCCTTTTGATTGTTATTTAACTGTAAGGGGAATAAAAACTCTTCCTTATCGTATGCGTGGTCATTTAGAAAATGCCAAACAGCTTGCTGCATTTCTGGAATCTCATTTACAGGTAGAGGAAGTATTCTATCCTGGCTTTGGTGGAATGTTATCGTTTTTGGTAAAGGGGGGAGAGGTTAAAGCGGCTAAAGTAGCTAATTCTACAAAAATATTTACGCAGGCTACCAGCCTTGGAGGTGTAGAAAGCCTGATTGAACACCGTGCTACTATTGAAGGTCCGAATACCAAGACGCCTAGAAATTTGTTAAGACTCTCGGTTGGTTTAGAAAATATAGAAGATTTAATTGAGGATATCAACTTAGCTATTAGCTAATATCCTCAATTAATTATAAGATACCTCGGGTGGTGTTATAGAGTTCATACCAATCTTGATGATCAAGATCGATATTAAAGGCATTGGCAATGTTTTTAATGCGCTTTTCGTCTGTTGTTCCGATTAATGGAAGAGCGCCGAGTTTGATTAACCACGCTGCTGCTACTGATTCTATGTCGGTATTATACTTTGAGCTTATTTCTTCCAGTTTCTCACGAACGCGGATAGCCTGGTCATCCTGACCGGTTGCAATTCTTCCATCAGCTAAAGGGGTAGAAGCTAACGGACGCATATAACGTTGTTTAATATAATCGACCTGTCCATTATCCATCGCTTGAACATTCAACAGGTTTAGTTCAATATGATTGGTTACAATAGGAGTGTTCAGATAAGTCGCCAGCAGCTGATGCTCAAATACAGAGAAATTAGCTACACCGATATTTTTAATCTTCCCTGATTTTTTAAGATTTTCCAGGGTTTGAGCGGTAGTCTCTAAGTCTGAAATAGGATCTAAGTGATCAAGTAAAAATATGTCGATATAGTCTGTCTTTAGCTTCTTCAGTGAGGACTCAACGCTTTTTATAATGTGGTCTCCTGATGTGTTATAATGTTTGATGCGTGTTTCAGGATCATTTGCATTCGGAGTTTTGAGTCCGCATTTTGTAAATAGAACAACGTCATCTCTTTTTATTGTTTTTTTATAAAGAAGATCTCCAAAGACCTCTTCACAGTGATAAGCGCCATAGCTGTCTCCATGATCGAAGGTATTGATTCCTAGATCAAGGCATAGGTTTACAATTTTTTCCATGGTAGAAGAAATATTTTCTACCTCATTCCACCTATAAAACCCGTAAATAGCTGGAGAAACCTTTGGTCCGGCATCACTCAAGTATATTTTCTTCATGATACAATTGTTATTAAATTATGGATCATTATATATTAACGATCCGTTAACGAAATTAATAAAATGTGCTCATGTTAAGGAATAAACTTGTGTTAATCGTTAAAAGATTTTAGAATAGTTGATGGATGCCTTGCCATTTTCTTCATGTATCCAAGCAACAAGTACCTGATCGTTTAGGGGTGTAATAACCGCGTGATGATCGGGATATTTCCCATCTGTTACTTTAACAGTCTCTGTCTTGTTTCCATTTTCAATAAGCTGAAGAACTATTTGTGCTTTACCCACTTCTGCCATAGCTGAATGATCCATCTTCATATCTGCAGTATCCATGTTCATATCCATGCTTGCATGTTGCATCTTCATGTTTGAATGTGAATTAGACGAATGCGCATCATTTCCTGACATTGTATGCGAAGTTTCTTCTGCATTTTCTTCATATACCACTGCCAGTTTATCTTTAGCGAAAGCAGTCATTTGCGGGTGTCTTCCTTTGATACTGAGTAAAGAGCGAGTCTTGAAATTCTCCGATAAGTTTGGAGAAGAAGTATAATATAGACCCGCGCCTCCTCCAGCGGTAAACCATACTGCATTTACCTGTTGGTTGATTACTGCAAGGCTTGGGCCGGTATGCGGACAGCCTTCAATCTGCCAGTTATCTTCACTAATTGGCTTTGTATTTGAAAAGGTTTTTCCATTGTCATCAGAAGCGAGATAAACCATATCTCTAACTTGTTTTCCAAACATCTTGCTTGGGAAAGCAAGACTTCTATAGGCGATATGGATATTGCCTAAATCATCAGAAAGGATATTTGTTCTACAGCATTCGCAAGTGTTCTTATCTAAAAGGGTATCCATTCCGAAGCTGGTACCCGTTGTTTTTGCGAAGAATAGGGCAGATCCTTCTTCAGATGTGCCAAATCGCCCATCTAACCAAACTGCTGCCAGTTCTCCATCTTTCAAGGTTGCTATATCAAAGAAGCTATGGCTTGTATTCTGCGAGGTATCTGAGTGGATGATTTTTTCTTCTGACCAGCTTTTACCATTATCTGTAGAAACACTGTAGTAAACTGCTCCAGCAAAAGAGTTTAAGGGACTCTCTATCCTTTTCCCGAAAATAGCGAAAATAGTACCATCAGCTTTAAAAGCAACCTTTCCCATGCTCTCTGGCGATGTACTTAAGTCGGCAGAAGTCGGGATGGTTATAACCTCGCCAAATGTATTATCGCTTTCATTATATATCGCATATTTTAATCGGTATACTGAATCAGAAGGATCTTTGGAAGTCCAGCACATCACTATATTCCCATTCTGATCTTTTGTAAGATAAGGGTTAATGGCATCGGCACTTTCATTATCTATGGCTTTTATATCCATACTTTTTTCTTTATTCTGCTCGCATGATGCAAGCAGAATAAGGAAAAAAGAAGCAACGATTAATTGAATTGTATGTTTCATTTTCATTATGATTTAATTCTTTTTTTACAATAGGTATTTTATACTAAGACCCGCATAACCGTTTCTTTCAGGAGAAGGGTTGTAGTAAGCAGGAGCAGCACCTCCAAAACCAGTTGCATTTAACGATAGAATAGAACTGTATTTTTTGTTTAATAGGTTATCTATCCCTCCATACACATCTACAACAAATGCCTTGTTTAGCTGTTTCTTGAATCCAATTTTTGTGTTTATAATGTGATAAGACGGATGATAATCTATGTTAGCGTCATTTAATGGAGTTTTATCATTGTAAAAATAACTACCATAAAAATACAATCCTAATTTTGTTTCCAAGTCTAATCCCGCCATAACAACCCAAGGTGCAATACCAGTAAGTTCGTTACCATCGTAATTTGCTATGATCTCATCACTAGCATTAAGCTTTTTGTAATCATCAAATTTGAAATCAGAATAGGTTATCGCTGTAAATGGGCGCAGGCTGGTAATGATGTTATTATTTTCCTCGTTTAAAAGCTGATAAGACAAAGCAAGCTCTACACCATTATGAATGGTTTTTCCAGAATTATTATAGATTGTAATGCCTTGTTGAACCGATTGAGCAATTAACTCACCTTTCATGTCCATTTTGAAGAGTGAGAGGTCATAGGCAAGTTTTGACTTTAAGAGATTACCCTTTGCATTTATTTCATAGTTTATGGCTTTCTCTGCTTGAATGGTAGAATTAATAAGACCATCGACGTCCTTTATTTCAGAACTTGAGGGAGGAGAGAAGCCTGAACTGACACTTCCATGCAAACTTAATACATCGCTAAATGTATGGCTTATCGCTATCCGTGGTGAGACTTGCGGATCGAATTTCTTAGAGCCACTTTGTGTGCTATTCAAATAGTTTTTAATGTTATAATTTAAGCTATTATAACTTAATCCAACTATAAAATCAGTGTTTTCGCTTAACTCTGTGATTGATTGATAGAACAAAGAAAAGTTATTGTTGTCATAATCAATGGTAGAGTTAATAGCACCTTCTTTGCCTTGATTGTTCACAAATTGAGACCCTTTAGTAATTCCATTATTGTATTCTGCCCCCAGAGTAAACTGCGTAGGAAGCACAGGAAAATCTGCTTTGTAAGTAAACCGGGTTCTTCCTCCGTAACTTTGATAATAATTTCGAAGATAAGCATAGGGTAGAGGATGATCAAGATCATAAAAATAGGTAAAAACGCTGCTGCTATTCGAGAATTGACTGTTGAATTGATAGCGTTGGCCCAAGCCAATCCTTGTCCAGTTCTGATATCTTCCAGCTTGTTTATCTAAATTTGAAGCATTTGCCTGAGTAGGGTCTGCATTAACCTGGTCTAGCGTCAAACCTCCCGGTATTTGTGAATGTTGAGTTGTCCGATTTAAAAGTACAGTTATAATACGCTTGTCGCTCGGGAAAAGTTGAAAGTTAGCGGTTATAAATCGGCGCATATCGCTACTGTGCTCTCTATAACCATCATATTCCTGCCATCCTACAGATACATAGCTGTTCATTTTATCACCACCATTTCGGTAAGTTGTCGCAAAACGGTGCAGATTGTATGAGCCCACTTGTCCGCTCATTTCAATACTTTGTTCTTGATATGGAGATCGTTGTAATTGAAAGTTGATAACACCACCTACTCCTGCCCCGTAAATGCTGGATGCCGGACCTTTAATTATCTCAGCTCGCCCGATACTATTTATATCCAAAGCTTCAATACGTGTTGTTCCATCCGCTTCCGTAACCGGAATTTCATTAACATATATTTTAATATTTCGAATCCCATAGCTTGCACGAACTCCATTTCCTCGAATAGAAATTCTAGCTTCAGAGAGCGTACTTTGCTCCATTTTGACACCTGGAATTGAATTTAGTGCCGGTTGTATAGAAAGGCCATTTCCTCTTTCTATGTTTTTTGTAGTAATTAATCCAATTGAACCTGCAGTTTCTTTATTGCTTCGGCCTTCATTGAATCCGGTTACTCTAACTTCACTTAAGTTAATAGCATCTTCCTCTAATTGAATATTGAGGTCTGTATTATTTTGATCGATTGTAACCCATTGAGTTTTGTATCCAAGCATAAGGACTTGAATAAGGCTATCGGCTGAATTTAAGTTAATACTGAAATAGCCACCCTGTTCTGATTGAGCAAGTAATGCATCAGCTTGATTTTTGATTGTGACTCCAACCAAAGGCTGTCGGGTTTGTGAGTCGTAAATATGTCCTGTAATGATTCCATCTTGTGCATTCGCTGAAATTGAAAGCACCACAAAAGTCATCAACAGATAATAGTATCTGAAAGATTTCATTAAATTTTATATAGCGGGATTATATCCCTAGCATGAGAGTATAGGCCATAGACTATCTATAAGATATAAGTCTTGTGACGTTGATTATAATGTGGATAAATGAAATTATCCTATTAAAATGCTAGGATTGATCTTGGGAGGGTGGAAAATTGTTGCTGGCTGTATAGGAAGGTCGAAAGGCATTTCTGTAGCAGTAAAGACTTTTACATACGTAAAGGGAGTTATTAAAACAACCTTTTGAGTAATGAAAGCTTCCTGGTAGTTACCTTTCTTTTGATCCTGCGTGTTATTTTTCTCCTTTTCCTGAGCCTGTTGAATCTTCTTTGCCAGATAACATTGTCCGTTACAATGTAATTCAGGCATGTCTATATTCTCACAAAGGGTAGTAGAAATATAATCACGATTAAGCTCGAAGCCAGCATAAATAAAGAACCTGCTAAAACTAGAGGTCATTAATGCGAAGATTAGCATAAAAGCTATTTGACTGCGAAACATGTAACAAATGTAAGACTAAAATGAATATGTGGATAATTAATTTAAGTTTTTTTGAAAGTTTTTAATAAGAAATGGGATTACACAGACAATTATGAATTAAACGTTCTTTTTCCACTCATTAACCTATCAACCGCTTCATCAAATGATCTGCAGGGGTTACTTCTCCAGAATTAATGAAGAATATTTCATCAGCATTTTCTATTGTATTTAATCGGTGGGCTATAATAACGCGAGTTGTACTTTCGGGTAATTTTTTAAGAATTTTTTCCAGTAATTGCTCTGTTACGGTGTCAATATTAGCTGTTGCTTCATCCAGGATCAGTATTTCTGGATTTCTTAAAACAGCACGCATAAATGCAATTACCTGCCTTTGACCCAAGCTGATGCTATCTCCACTTGAAAGAACTTTAGTTTCAAGGCCGCTTTCAAAAATTGCTAGTAATTCACCTAAGCCGGAGGTTCGGATTAATTCAGTTAGCTGTTCACTGTTATAATTCGAGTAAGTTTCGTTTCCGTAAAGAATATTATCTTGTATGGTTCCACTAAATAGAAAAGGCTCTTGGAGAATGAAACCAATCTTTTGTGAGCGATCTTTTGGTTTATAAGATCTAATATCTTTGCCTTCCAGCAGAACAATTCCTTCTGTAGGATCATATAAACGTGCCATCAGTGATGCAGTCGTAGTTTTACCTCCACCTGTCGGACCTACCAATGCATAGGTTTTACCACGTTCTAATTTTAGGTTGATATCATGTAATATTTTCTTCCCATTTGGATAGGCAAAAGAAACATTTCTAAATTCTAGCAAAGAGCTCGAGGACTCTTGAACGCTGTTCTCAGAAATAACCAAATTGCTTTCTAAAGAAAGTATTTGAGATATCCGATCCCAGCCCGCCATTGCTACTTGAAATGTAGACCAGAGCGTAGCGAGCTGCCTTAAAGGATTGTATAAATTGACAGCATAAGAGAGGTAACTCACCAATAAACCGATTGTAAATTCACCAATAGAAATCAAATAAATTCCATAGGCCAAAACAATTAATTGGGCAATACTTGAGAATAAACCATAAACAGGCAGGAAAATATTATTGGCTAATCCGGCTCCAACAGCTGCACTGTAGTTCTCCTGATTGCTTTCTTTAAACCGATTGCGGAAATAATCCCGGCGATTAAATGCAATGATAACTTTAAAGTTATTGAGACTTTCCTGTATTTCAGCACTCATACCCCCAATGCTTTTAAGTGTAGCCGCATTTTTTCTTTTTACCCATGGAGAAACAAGTTGAGTGAAAATTAATATCAATATTGCCGGTAAAAGTGTTGCCAGCCCAAGCTTGAAATTGATTGATAGTAAAAATATACTTGCGCCTGTCATCATCGCAATGCTGCTAATAAACTGCATGAGCGATTGCGAGAAAAACTGGTTTAGCTTGTCGGTATCATTATTAACACGTGAAATAAGATCGCCGGCTTTATTCTGATTAAAGAAAGCTACCGGTAACAATTGAAGCTTGTTGAATATAGCGTTTCGCAGCGTATATAATAACCGTTGTCCGATGCTACCCATTAGTGTGGTTTGCAGGTATTTGGTAAACAAGGCCCCGATGTACATAGCCAGTAAAACTCCTGAAAACACCAATACTCCATGGTAATCTTTTGTTACCACGTGTTTATCAATGGTATAACCTATTATAAAAGGAGCAAAGAGGTTAAGGCTGGCATCTGTCAGGATGGTGAAGAAGGCTATTATCAGATTCTTCTTTTCGTGAGCTATTAATTTTAAGAGGCTTTTTAACCCGGCATAAGTCGATTTCTTTTTCTCTTGTTCAAAAAGTTCGTTCAGATTATAATTCATAGTTGCTGGTGCTTTTTTGTGAATTAGAAATCTGTACGTATTCGGGGCTTGTAGTCATTAACTCCTGATGCGTACCCGTTGCAATTATTTCGCCTTCCATTAGTAAGATAATCTGATCGTATTTTTCTATGGATGAAATTTTCTGAGTTACCGATATCAAGGTTAAATCCGGGTAGTTGCTTTGGATATTTGATAGTATTTTGCTTTCAGTCTGATTGTCTACCCGCGCCGTAAAATCATCCAGCAATAATATTCTTGGATTTACAGCTAAGGCACGAGCCAGCATAATCCTTTGTTTCTGACCACCTGAAAGGCTTGATCCACGTTCAGAAACAATTGTATTTAATTTATCAGGCAGTGCGTCGATAAAATTATTTAATTCAGCTGTATCAATTGCCTTTTTTAAGGACTCATCCGTTACCTGATCGCTAAAAGCGATGTTTTCACGAATGCTCATATTGAAGATAATGCTATCTTGAAAAACGAAACCAACCTGACTGTGGAAAGCTTCGGAGTTATACTCGTCTATACGATGGTCGTCGAATTCGACCCTTCCAGAATCCGGTTGTATTAATCCCGTAAGCAGATAAAGCAACTGAGATTTCCCTGCTGCAGTCGGACCTATAACTGCAGTTTTAGATCCCGGTTTAATGGAGAACGAAACATTCTTCAATGCAGGTTTCTGGCCGTAGCTTACATTAATAGCATTCAACTCAATCTTACCCTTTAAAGTGCTGGTTATTGTACCGCTTTCTTCTAAGGGCTGAGCTTCAATAATATTACTAATACGTTCATACGAAGCACTAGCTTGTGCTATTACGTTGCTCATAAAACCGATAACGAGTATCGGAAAAATCAAAAGAGCCAGGTAGCTGTTAAAAGCAGCAAAATCTCCTAAACTCATATCGCCATTAATTACAAATTTACCTCCAAGCAATAGAATAGCCAGTCCTGCCAGGTTAGCTGTGAAAATAATTAAAGGAATCAGTCCGGCGAAGAGACGAAGAATTGCCAACCCGAAATCTTTAGCCTTTGTATTTGCTTCCAGAAACTTATCATACTCTAGCTGTTGAGAGTTAATTACCCGAATAATTGCTGAACCCAAGATACTTTCACTGATAACTTTGTTAAGCCAGTCGATCACTGCCCTGCTTTGAATAAATAATGTCCTTACCTTTCCGAGAACCAAATAGAAAGTAATTCCAAGAATGGGGATGATGGCGAGAACAACCAAAGCGAGTTTCCAGTCGATGGAAAGCAATAAAATACTTGCTCCAACAATAATAAACAAGGATGATGCGAGTGATACAATAGCCTGAGAAACAAATGTTTTAATTGAATCTACATCGGCAGTCAGATTAGTTAACAGTTTTGATGGATTTGCTGTTTCGATAAAAGCAAAGCTTTGTTCAGATATCCGATCAGAAAGCCTGGCTCGTAAATCTCGCGCTACCCGTTCAGAGGCATAGGTTTGAATAATGCTTTGTAAATAAGTGAGGATAAATACAATGATGATAATAATTGAGAACTGTATAATTAAGGATTGGAATACAAAGGTCCCGTTTTCATAATCATCTATGCCATCACCGATAATTTTAGGTATCCATAAATTAAGCACATTGCTAAGTAAAGAAAGCAATATCAGCAGAAAGATCATTCCTGAATAAGGCTTTAATAGCTTAAACATACTTGAATTACCTTTTTTCTTACTTCTTTCTTGCTCCATCTTATTAGTTCGGATGCTCTCTTTCAGACTTTCTTTCTGCTATTTTTGTTACAAATAGGATTACAAATATAAACGCATGTTTGCTTTTTTAAGGTTAATGCAATTTATTTTTTACTCAAAATATATTCCGGTTGCGCAAAACGAATGGATACTATTCATTCCCTTATTGTAAATCTGCTTCTTTATTGTACTTGCTTCTATATGCAAGAGGCGACATCCCGGTGATTTTTCTAAATACTTCACGAAATGCCTTAACATCAGAATAGCCTACACCATACATTACCTCATTAATGGTTTTACGCGTAGCTTCAAACGCTCTTTTTGCAGCTTCAATTTTAACTCTTTGAGAATACTCGATAGGGGTATTTCCAGTTGCTTTAATGAATCTTCTGTCAAAAGTTCGTCTGCCTATAGAGAGAGTAGCGCATAAATTCTCGATGGATATTCTTTCGTCCAATTTATTTTCAATGTATTCTTGTGCCTCTTTTACGATTTCATCTCCGTGTGATTTCTGACCTGTGAATATTGTAAATTCCGATTGATTATTCCTATCCATTTCTATCTGGAATACTTTGGAACAATAAATAGCTGTTTGCCTGTCGTAATATTTTTCTATCAGATAAATGATCAGATTTAGGAAAGAGTAGGCACCTCCGTTTGTATAGATTCCCTGCTCATCAGTAATCAAGCGATCAGCTTGTAAGTTAACTTTTGGAAACATTGTCCTAAAAGTATTCGCAGCCGCCCAATGTGTAGAGCAACTTTTTCCATTCAATATGCCTGAAGATGCAAGCATAAACGCACCAGTACATATACTTGCAATATCAGATCCGTTCTTATATTGCTTCTCCAGCCAATCAATCAAAGGACGGTTTTCTTTTACTGCCCTTTCATAATTGTGGTTTAAAGAAGGAATGATGATAAGATTGGTCTTAGTTATTGTAGAAATATCTTTTTCTGGTTTTACGGTAAATAAACCACCATAGAAATCTACCTCTTTGGAAATGCCGGCTAGCTGGATAGTAAATAATTCAGTTCCGTTCTTTTCTTTCCAATGATCGTTAGCTCTTGTAAATATTTTGTATGATCCTACAATGCTACTCAAATTGTTTTGTCCATTAGGGACAATTATTGTTAGATGCTTCATTTTTTTTTAATAAAGATAGAAATATATGGTGTCCAAATCAACCCATCATAAGGTCTGTTTAGCACCTTATGAGTCTAGCTTCTGGACAGTACATTTGTTTATAAATTTTACTAATTAAACAGATAAAGTCATGGATAATCAAAATTTCACTACTACAGTCTTAGTGAATCAATCACCAAAAGAAGTATTTAATGCCATTAATAATGTCCGAGGCTGGTGGAGCGAAGACATTGAAGGTCGTACGGATAAATTAGGCGAAGTATTTAATTATCACTTTAAGGATATCCATCGTTGCGAAATTAGAATAGCTGAGATGATTCCCGATCAAAAAGTTGTTTGGTTTGTTGAAGACAATGATTTTAATTTTGTTCAAGATAAAAGTGAATGGATTGGAACCAAAATAGTTTTTGAGATAGCGAAGCAAGACAACAAAACCCAGATCGTCTTTACACACATCGGGTTAGTTCCTGAATATGAATGCTATAATGTTTGCCATGATGCTTGGACCGGATTTATACAAAACAGTCTGAAAGATCTGATCGTTACAGGCAAAGGGCAGCCTAATCCGAAAGAAGGAGTAAATAGCATTAATTCAGAGAATCTAAAAAAATGGAAAATAGATTAAGCAAATAAATTGCTGCTCATTTCGAGCAGCAATTTTCCTATATTTGAAGGAACTGATTATCAATATAAATCTTATTTTTAAAAGATGTTCCTATTATGAAATGCTTTACCCAACGAGTTTTTTTCATTTTCTCTTTCCTTTTAATAAACTTGTTGGTCTATTCGCAAGATAGGAACGACCAAATATCGGAGAATATACGCTTGAATCAATTAGGCTTTTATCCCAATGCACCTAAATTTGCTGTGATTTCAGCACCGAATGTTTCTGCCTATAGCCTGCTAACGAGCGATAGAAGTAAAACTGTATTAACCGCGTTTAAGTTAAAACAATCAGCAGATACTGCTTTAAATGGTAATAAAACCTTTTTAGCTGATTTATCATTTTTTAAAACTCCTGGAGATTATGTGATTTATGTAGATGGATTGGGATATTCATACCCCTTCTCCATTAAAGACTCGATTAATAATGATTTGGCGAAGGCTACAATAAAAGCCTTTTACTTTCAGCGTGCATCTACCGCTTTGCCTGAAGAGTTTGCAGGCAAATGGCATCGAGCAGCCGGCCATGCGGATGATAAAGTGTTAATCCACCCTTCGGCAGCATCAACAGCTCGTCCGGCAGGAACAATCATTAATGCATCCAGAGGTTGGTACGACGCAGGTGATTATAATAAATACATTGTAAATTCAGGTATTACTACCGCTACCTTACTTTCCACCTATGAAGATTTTCCTGCCTATGTAAAGGAATTAAATTTATCCATTCCGGAAAGTACAAATAAAGCACCTGATTTATTAGACGAGATTCTATGGAATGTTCGCTGGATGTTAAGCATGCAAGATCCTGCAGATGGAGGAGTATATCATAAACTTACCAATGCTTCTTTTGATGGAATGGTCATGCCCGAAGTAACACAGAAACCACGCTATGCTGTTCAAAAAGGAACAGCAGCTACGCTTGATTTTGCTGCGGTATTAGCTCAGGCTAGCCGTATTTTTAAAGAATATAAGAATGAGTTTCCCGGACTAGCAGATTCTTGCTACCAGGCGTCGCTTGCCGCCTGGAATTGGGCACAGAAGAATCCTAATGTTGCCTATAACCAGAATGAGATGAATACTAAGTATGAACCTAAGGTAACCACTGGTGCATATGGTGATAGAAACTTTGCTGACGAATTCATCTGGGCAGCCTCTGAACTTTCCGTTACAAGCGGCGACGGACAATATTTAAAAGCGCTCAATTTATTTCCAGATAATTCGATGCCGTTACCAACCTGGTCAAATGTCCGTGTATTAGGCTATTATAGCCTTGCTAAAAATGAAAAATTGCTAGATAGCATTGCTCCTGAAGCCTTTACTATTGTTAAGAATCGTATTATAAATATGGCTGATTCTTATATAACAGGTATTAATGGAAGTGCTTATCAAACAGTTATGGGTAAGACTAGTCGTGACTTTAAGTGGGGAAGTAATTCAAATGCAGCAAATCAAGGAATTGCATTGATACAAGCCTATCGTTTAACTGGGTATAAAGAGTATCTGAGATATGCCCTCGCAAACCTCGATTACTTATTGGGTCGTAATGCTACCGGGTATTCTTTTGTTACCGGACATGGATCTAAAACACCGATGTTTCCACATCATCGCCCTTCTGTTGCAGATGGTATCGGAGATCCGATACCTGGTTTGCTGGTTGGGGGACCAAATCCTGGAAAACAAGATGGTGTAGCTTTACCAAGCTCTGTTCCAAACGAAGCCTATGTGGATGTTTCAGAGTCGTACGCAACCAATGAAATTGCTATTAACTGGAATGCTCCGATAGTTTATCTTTCAGTTGCATTGGAAGCTATGCAAGATGAGTTTTATTAGAAAGTAACGGATTTCATTGTCACTAGCTTCAGTACTTAGATAGGGCTTGTTTTAAATGATTGATTCCTTCTCGTAGGCTTATTTAGCTGTATCTACGCTAAAACATGCAAAAAAGCGCTGATATAACGGAGTAATAACTCTTTAACAATACTAGTATGTAAAGCAAGGGTAGAGGATGGTATGGTCAAGACAAGATGAGTTAGTGAAAATTAAATTACTCATTGTCAATAAGAAACTCATCAAAATGAGATTAATTCAAGATTTCTTTGAAAAAACTTTTCAAAAATGAAAAAAGAAGCTACATTTGCATTCCTCAAACGGAGAAAATTAGTCTTTGTTTAGGGTGCCATAGCTCAGTTGGTAGAGCAAAGGACTGAAAATCCTTGTGTCGCTGGTTCGATTCCAGCTGGCACCACTCGAAGCCCCTTTATAGCAATATAGAGGGGTTTTTTGATTTAAAGAGGTTAAAATTCAAAGTCTTTGATTCATACATATCTATAGGGCAATATTTTATTATATTTACATAAATATAAACCTAAAAACAGAATGAATCCACAAAAAGTCGACATGTTTATCATGACAAATGCGAAGTTTTTCGAGAGTCGCCAACTCGGTTTAATAAGAGACAGGTTGCTGGCTCTTGATGACTCAAAATGGGTACTGATTTCAAGCGTTCAGTTGAAAGATCCAACCATAAGTTTAATTGTTTCCATTTTAGTTGGTACACTTGGTGTTGATCGGTTTTTGATTGGCGATACTGGACTTGGAATTGGAAAACTTGTAACCTGTGGCGGATTGGGGATTTGGACGGTTATTGATTGGTTTTTGATTCAAAAGGCCACAAGGGAAAAGAATATGGATACAATTCAACAGCTTTTGTTTTAAATGATCTTGCAATATAGGGATAAGCTATATTCAACCATGTTTTTAGCATGTATAGGTGGATATGGCTGGCTTTATTTCAGCAAAGCGCACTATTTGACGGGACACAAATCAGTTGAAGTTTGCTTAATAAAGTATCTTACAGGCATACCTTGTCCTTCTTGTGGTGTAACCCGGGCAATTATCTTATTAACAGAAGGTAATATTGCCGAAGCTCTCAAAATAAATCCCTTAGGCTTTATCGTTGCAATTATTATGCTTGTAGCTCCAATTTGGATTGTGCTGGATGTAGTAGCAAAAAGCAGTACTTTGTTTGATTTTTATCGGAGAGTAGAATCTTATTTAAAGAGCCCTTATTATGCAGTACCGCTCGTATTGTTAGTAATGAGTAATTGGGTTTGGAATATTATGAAAGGGCTATGATTATGCGTGCAAGGAGTTGCATCATTGAACGACGAATAACCTTATAAATAGAATGAAAAGAATATTTTTAGCTGCAATATTAATCGGATTTATAATTCAATCTGCTATTGCTCAGGATTTTGATAAAGCTAAACTGGATAACTATTTTGACGCTCTAGAAGCAAATAATAAGTTTATGGGAAGTGTAGCAGTTTCTCAAAAGGACAGGATAGTTTATGCCAGATCTGTGGGGTTTTCTGACGTTGAGAATAATGTTAAGGCGAATGAAAATTCGAAATATAGGATTGGTTCTATTTCTAAGACGTTTACTTCTGTATTGGTATTGAAAGCAATTGAAGAAAAGAAATTAGACATAAATCAAACTATTGTAACGTTTTTTCCTTCAATTCCAAATGCCGGTAAAATAACTATAAAAGATTTGCTGAGCCATAGAAGTGGAATACATAATTTTACGAATGAAGAAGACTATCTGACCTGGAATACACAAGCCAAGTCGGAAAAGGAAATGGTTGAGATTATAGCAAAAAATGAAAGTGATTTTGAACCTGGAAGCAAAGCTGAATATAGTAATTCAAACTTTGTGCTATTGACTTATATTCTTGAAAAGACTTTTAAGAAATCGTACGCTGAACTTTTAATAGAATATATTGCTAGGCCTGTTGGTTTGACTAATACGTATTTAGGGACTAAAATTAATGTAAAAAACAATGAAACTAAATCTTATAGTTATGCTGATAATTGGAAGGTAGAGAAAGAAACTGACATCTCTATACCACTGGGTGCAGGTGGAATTGTTTCGACACCAAGCGATTTAGTGAAATTTAGTGATGCGCTTTTTAATGGTAAGCTTTTGAATAAAGAGAGTCTTGAACTTATGAAAACAATTAAAGACAATTTCGGAATCGGACTTTTCCAAATTCCATTTTATGATAAGATCGGATATGGGCATAATGGAGGGATTGATGGCTTTTCATCAATATTTAGTTACTTTTCTGATGGTGATATCTCATACGCATTGACCTCTAATGGAACAAATTTTAATATTAATGATATCTCTATAGCTGTTTTAAGTACTGTCTATAATAAGCCTTATGATATTCCTGATTTTAAGATGTACGAAGTGCGTTTAGAAGAGTTAAATCAGTATCTAGGAGTTTATTCATCGACTCAGATCCCATTAAAAATAACTATAACGAAAGAGAATATAACTCTTATAGCACAAGCAACAGGGCAAGCTTCATTTCCCCTTGAAGCAACTGAAAAGGATAAGTTTAAGTTTACCCAGGGAGGAATATCATTAGAATTTAATCCGACTGAAAAAACAATGATCCTGAAACAAGGAGGAGGGCAGTTTCTGTTTAAGAAAGATTAGTGAAAATGTTGTTTAAACAAATCTCGCCTTTTATAGACTTCATTTGTAAATAGGAAGTGAACTTGCAATAATCCACCGGGAACTGAAAATTATATGTACCTTAGTGTCAAGTATGTGCAAATTTGTATGTTAGTTGATTAAAAGAATGTATAGTTGATTATCAGTACTTTACTATGAAAAATAAAGTAAAAGATTGTCCCGTTATTACAACCTGCTCGGTTGATTATGCGTTTAAACGTATCGGAGGAAAATATAAAGGCCGAATTTTGTGGTATTTACATGAACAGAGGGTTTTGCGTTATGGAGAATTAGGTAGGACTTTACCGGATATTACCACCAAGATGTTGACACAAACGTTAAGAGAATTGGAGGCCGATAGTTTAATCAGCAGAAAGGTATATCATGAAGTGCCGCCTAAAGTGGAATATACATTGACTGAAATAGGAGAGGAACTTATTCCATTTATCAGTTATCTTAAAGAATGGGGAGATAAACAGATTGAGAAAGAAAATTTAGTAAGTCAAACCATATAGTTATGATAACCATTACACAGCTTATATATATTATTGAAGGGCAAGAGCAAGTTTTTGACGAATTTGAAAGTGTTGCTATGCCAATAATTGCAAAATATAATGGAAGGCTTTTATTCAGAGCCAGGCTAACAGAAGATAATTTTATAGAAAGTCATATTGATAAGCCGTATGAGATTCATCTTGTGGAATTTGACAGTCAACAAGATTTTGACAATTTTAAACAAGATGAGGAAAGAAAGAAATTTTTGCATCTAAAAGAACAATCTATAAAAGCATCAATTTTAATTCAAGGAACGCAATTGTAATGAAAGATGGATTAGTTAAACTAAAAGAACAAGGAGTTAATTCATTGAATGATGAATAAACCTACGAAAACAATATTTACCGAAACGATTAGAGAAGAACTAATTAACAGAATTTCTTTACTGAATGATAATAGCAATGCTCGGTGGGGTAAAATGAATGTTTTTCAAATGGTTAAACACAATACCTATTGGAATGGTTGGATTTTGGGGGAAGATAATCATAACTATAAGCAAGCTTTTATGGGGAAAATATTCGGGGGAATAGGGTTGAGAAAAATGATAAAAGATGAAAACCCATTTGACAAAAATATTCCTACTTCTTCTCAATTTAAAGTGAGAGAAATGGATGGGGACCTGGAAGTGGAGAAACTGAAATGGATTTCGTTAATGAAGGCATACGAAAACTATGATAACCCAGATTTTATACACGATTTTTTTGGAAAAATGACTAGAGCGCAGATTGGTATTTTAGTATTCAAACATTCTGACCATCATTTGAGACAATTTGGTGTATAACGAGCTGATAACGACGGCGGAAAAGAAAAGATAGAGCAAGCAATCAAATTTCTAACGTGTAGTATAACAAAAGCTATGAAAACTACTGATATACATAATCAGCGTTTTGCAAAAATGACTTTTGCTTCGGTCTACCCACTTTATCTGGCGAAAGTAGAGAAGAAGGGTAGAACAAAAGAAGAATTAGATCAAGTTATAGAGTGGTTGACAGGTTTTGATAGTAAGAAAGTTCAAGAGCTTATTAAAAATAATATAACTTTCGAAACATTTTTCGAGCAAGTTTCACTAAATCCAAATGCGCATCTTATCACTGGTGTAATCTGTGGTTATCGTGTAGAAGAAATCGATAATACTTTAACGCAGCAAGTCAGGTATTTAGATAAGTTGGTGGATGAGTTAGCAAAGGGAAAGAAGATGGAGAAGATATTGCGGGGCTCATAGGTTGAAGTTTAATCGTTATTTCGTAGCTTAGTTTTTGAAAATACCTAAAAATATGATGAGAAAGCATAAACCTTATAATTTCATAGCAATTGCAATAATTGCATTGATTTTAATTAGTTCAACTTCGTTTGCGCAGAAAAGTGAAAAACTACCTCGACCAAAGTTAGTGGTAGGGATTGTAGTAGATCAAATGCGATGGGATTATTTATATCGTTATTATGATCGGTATGGTAATGACGGTTTTAAGAGAATGATTAATGAGGGCTTTAGTGCTGACAATACCAATATCGACTATGTACCAACTGTAACAGCCATTGGACATACTACAATTTATACAGGTTCGGTGCCTTCTATACACGGAATAGCTGGGAATGATTTTATTATAAACGCAACTGGTGAAACGATGTATTGCACGGAAGATAGTACGGTTAGCACTGTTGGAAGTACTTCTGATGCTGGAAAGATGTCGCCAAGGAATTTGCTAGCAAGTACAATAACGGATGAGTTAAAGTTAGCTACTAACTTCAGATCGAAAGTAATTGGTGTAGCTATTAAAGATAGGGGAAGTATTTTGCCTGCAGGGCATGCAGCAGATGCTGCGTACTGGTTTGATGGAGAAACCGGTAATTTCATTACATCGACCTATTATATGGATAAGTTACCAGCATGGGTTGAGGGTTTTAATCAACAAAAATTAGTAGAGAAGTATTTGAACCAGGGTTGGGAAACTTTATATCCTATCGCTAGCTATGTGCAAAGTGCTGCTGATGATAATAGATATGAAGGTAAATTTAGTGTATCAGAAAAGCCTGTTTTTCCAGTTAATACTGCAGAGCTTTATAAGAAAAGTGGAGCAGGAGCAATTAGGACTTCGCCTTATGGAAATACAATCAGCTTTGATATGGCAAAGGCTGCGGTTGAGAATGAAAAATTAGGTCAGAATGTAGTAACTGATTTTCTGGCTTTAAGTCTTTCATCTACTGATTATATAGGGCATCAGTTTGGGCCAAATGCAATAGAAGTTGAGGATACTTATTTACGCTTGGATAACGAATTAGCTGAATTCTTTAAGTACCTGGATGAGAAGGTTGGTGCGGGTGAATATACCGTGTTTTTATCTGCAGATCATGGAGGTGCTCATAATGTGAACTTTTTAAAAGATCATAATATTCCTGCCGGAGCTTGGGGTACAGGTAAAATCTTAACAGAATTGAATAAGGTGTTGCAGGCTAAGTTTGGAGAAGACAAGCTGGTTATAAGTTTGCTAAATTACCAAGGTCATCTTAATTATAAAGTGATTGAGGAGAAAGGTCTGGATAAAGAAGCTATAAAATCGGTAGCTATTGATTTTTTGAGAAAACAGGAAGGGGTAACTTATGTTGTGGATATGGATAAAGCTCAAACAGCTTCGGTTCCTAAGGTTATTCGTGAGCGGATAATTAATGGATATAATTACGACCGGAGTGGTGATATTCAGGTTATTTTAAATCCAGCTTGGTATAGTAGCGGTTCGGCAAATCCAACCGGTACTTCGCATGCTGCCTGGAATCCATATGATGCTCATATTCCTTTGATATTTATGGGATGGGGGGTTAAGCCCGGAAAAACCAGCAGACCTACAGGTATGACAGATGTTGCGGCAACACTAGCTGCTATTTTGAAAATTCAGCAGCCAAATGGTTCTATTGGAGTCCCTATCATGGAAGCAATAAAATAGTAAAACATCAAATGTTATGAGAAACCTCTTTCTTTATACCCTAGTTCCGATTGTAGTTTTGTTGTTAATTCTTACCGGATTTTATCCTGGTTTAATATGGTTGACCATTTTGGCTCTAGCTATATTAGGATTAGGTATTTATAACCTGATTCAGAATAAACATGCTATCTTAAAGAATTTTCCGGTTATAGGTTATTTGAGGTATTTCTTCGAATTTATTTCTCCAGAGATCCAACAGTATTTTATAGAAAGAAATACGGATGGAAAGCCATTCTCCCGTAATTTACGATCTATCGCCTACCAGCGTTCAAAAAATTTAGAAGCTACATCGCCTTTTGGTACTCAGCTTGAAATTAATAACCGCGATTATGAAGGCTTGCGCCATTCAATTTATCCGGTACCTATTGTTGAAGAGCTACCGCGCATAATTATTGGTGGAAAGGATTGCAAACAGCCTTATAGTGCTTCGCGCTTAAATATTTCTGCCATGAGCTATGGGTCTTTAAGCTCAAATGCTATTATGGCACTGAATAAAGGAGCTTTACGAGGAAATTTTTATCATAATACAGGGGAGGGTGGCATTTCAGACCATCATATGCAAGGTGGTGACTTGGTATGGCAGATTGGAACCGGTTATTTTGGGTGTCGGACAGAGCAAGGTAATTTTGATCCGGAAAGTTTTCGAGAGAAAGCGCGACGCAAAGAGGTTAAGATGATAGAGTTGAAATTATCACAGGGTGCAAAGCCCGGTCATGGAGGAATTTTGCCCGCTGTTAAGAACACAGAAGAGGTAGCCAGGATTCGAGGACTTATACCTTATACTTTAGTGCTTTCTCCGCAGCATCATACTGCTTTCTCAAATGCAAAAGAGCTTATTCAGTTTATTGGAACATTGCGTGAATTATCTGATGGAAAACCGGTGGGTTTTAAACTATGTATAGGAAGAACGGATGAGTTTATTGAGCTTTGTGAGACCATGAACGAGTTAAATATTTATCCGGATTTTATAACTGTTGATGGGGCAGAAGGTGGTACAGGAGCTTCTCCATTAGAATTTGCAGATGCGGTAGGTATTCCTTTAGAACCGGCATTGATTTTTGTTCATCAGTCTTTAGAAAAATTTGGAATTAGGGATAAGTTGAGGATCATTAGCAGTGGAAAAGTTCTATCAGCAGCTTCTTTCTTAAAAATTCTTTCTTTGGGAGCAGATGTATGTAATAGTGCGCGCGGATTTATGTTTTCTTTGGGTTGTATACAGGCTTTGAGATGTAATACGAACGAATGTCCAACGGGTGTTGCAACGCAAGATAAAATGCTAGTAAAGGGGCTGGCAGTATCTGATAAGAAAGATCGAGTTTATTATTTCCACCTGAATACACTGCTTGCTTCGATGGAGTTACTGGCTGCTTGTGGAAAGAAAAGTTTTGATGATATTAGTATGGATATTTTTATGCGGGGTGATGAATTTATGCATTTATCGGATCTTTACTTCCCCAATTATCTGGATGACTTCACAAAAATAAGAACTGATAAATCAACATTTAAACGTGTGGGCGACCGTCCTGACGAACAAGTAAATAATTAATGTTAACACCTGCAACAGCACATTAAGTGTCAGATTTATTAATTAAATTTGACTGATTCATCGATTTAATAAGGTAAACAGTTTGTAATTATGATATCTAAAGAAGAGATTATTGAGAAAGTTGGAGTTTTATTAAAGGAACTTAACGACAAGTTTGAGTATATATCAAATCCTAATGAGGATGTGAACCCACTTGAATTTCAGCTTTTTGAGATAAACGCTGCTTACTTTGCGGAACATACAAATCTTCTTCGTAAGCTTGAAGAAGAGTATAATAGAAGTCGTGCTGAACAGCCTGTAGAGGAAGAAAATTTACCTATTGCAGATCAGGAGGTAGAGCCAACAATATTTACTCCAGCATCAATTAGTGAGTCTGCCGAAGAAGAAGTTTTAGATTCTCAAGAAACAGTCGAAGAAATTCAAGAAGAAGATGGTTCTCAAGAAGAGGATCAAGTTGCTGAAGAAGAAGCTTCTGAAGCTGTTAATAATAAAGCAGAGGAAGAAGAAAATGAGCCTGAGGAAGTTGAAGCTCAAAGCAAGCCTGAACTTGAACCTGAACCAACTCCTGTGTCAGAGCCAACTCCAGAACCTAAGTCTGTTCCTGAAAGAGAGGTAGAATCTACTCGTGAAGTGATCAAAGAAACTACCCATGAAGTTATAATTGAAGAGAAGACTTTGAATGTTCAAAGTGAGCGTCCAATGAGTTTGAATGAACGACTTTCAGAACAAAGAAAGGCTATGGATTCGGAGAAGCACCATTTAGAGTCTCCACGTAGGATTAGAGATATTAAAGCGGGAATAAATTTGAATGATAAACTGATGTTTATCAAAGATTTATTTAATGGATATAGTTTGGCATATAGTGAAGCTATTGAGTTATTAAACCGATTTGAGAGCTTTGAGGATGCTGACCGCTTTCTAAAAACTAACTATGCTCAAAAGAATAGTTGGGATACAAAGCAAGCTAGTGTAGAAAAACTGTACGCTATATTAAGACAGCGTTACGGTTAGTTTATACCTTTCCGGTTTGCATCTAACTTAATCAATATAAAGAGCAGTATGGTGAAACTCCATAAGGAGGAACCTCCATAGCTTATAAAGGGTAAGGGAATACCGATTACCGGAACAATTCCAAGGGTCATTCCAATATTTATGAAGAAGTGAAAGAATATTATAGATACAACTCCATATCCGTATATTCTTGCAAAAGAAGATCGTTGCCGTTCTGCAATATGTATCAGTCTTAATAATAGACCTACATATATTAATACTAAGGTTGCAGATCCTACAAAGCCCCATTCTTCGCCAATGGTGCAAAAGATAAAATCAGTACTTTGTTCAGGTACAAAGTTGTATTTTGTTTGTGTGCCTTCAAGGTAACCTTTACCAATTAATTGGCCTGATCCGATGGCGATTAAAGATTGATTAACATTATAACCTTCTCCTCTCGGATCATCAATTTTTCCTAGTAATACCTCAACACGATTGCGCTGATGGCTTTGGAGAATGTTATTATAGGCAAAGTCTACTCCCAGTACATATATCGCAGCTGAAATAAAAATAACGATACTGGAGATGATGTTACTCTTGGTTTTCCTGGAGAAATAGAATACTATAATAGTAAGAAGACCTACTATTGCAATTACAATCCATTCTGTATAAAGTAGGGTAAAAACAAATAAAGCAATGCTGATTCCACCAATTAGTAAAACCCTTCCTGATACATAACCCTCCCGATAAAAGACAAAAACTAGCGCAAAGAAAGTTAGTGCGGAACCCGTATCCGGCTGTAGCATAATTAAAATTACGGGAACTATGAGCAAGAGGGTTCCAATACCTAGAGTTTGGAGATTAGGATTTTTGGTACTGTTGATATTCAGGTACTTAGCGAGTATTAAACAAGCTGCTAACTTTGCGAATTCTGAAGGTTGTAAGCGAAATAAGCCAAGTTCAATCCAAGCTTGATTACCCCCAACGTTCCGTCCGATGAATAATACAACAATTAATAAAAGGAGGGTAATTATATAAAGGACCGGTGCTGCAGAGCTATAAAATCGACTATCAATAATCAGGATGACTGCTCCTAATACAATGGCAGATAATATGAAAATAAACTGTTTCCCGTAATTTGTATCTAAACTCAGAATACTGGGGTTTTCAATGTCGTAAACAGCCGCATGGATATTAAACCAGCCAATAATGCAGAGAGCCAACCATAGAAATATAGTAAGCCAATCAATGTTAGCACCAAAGAAATTACGATTTGTATTTATCATTTTGAGCTAATATAGCGTTGTTGTTTTGCCTGATTCTCTGGGCTTGTTTTTGTTCTAGCGGAGTTTGCTTTGCGGTATCTGTTTCTTTCTCTGTTGTCTCCTTTTTTATTACAGTAGGTTTTACAGCCGGCATCAGATTTCCATTGTAAATTCGATCCTGGATGTACTTAGGCATGGTAATCGTATCGGTTAAATATTGCTCAACCATCATACTTGCAATTGGAGCAGCCCAAACACCTCCATAGCCTGCATTTTCAACAAATACAGCAATAGCAATCTTTGGGTTTACGCGAGGAGCAAAAGCAAAGAACACAGCATGGTTCTCTCCATGTGGATTTTGAGCGGTCCCTGTTTTTCCCGCCATTTCTATTCCATTTATTTTTACAGAGTAAGCAGTTCCGCCAGGTCGGTTTACGGCTTGGCTCATTCCTTCAATTACCGGTTCAAAATATTTAGCATCTACTCCTACAGAAATTTTTTCAGTGAACTCTGGTTTAACGATCTTTTTGTCGCCAATTGATTTGATTAAATGAGGCCGGTAATAAAAGCCACGGTTGGCTACAATGGCCATAATATTTGCCATTTGTAAAGGGGTTATTCCCATTTCTCCCTGGCCTATAGACAATGATATGTTATAGGCAGAAGTCCAACTATCATTACCAAAATGTTTGGTGTAATAATCGGCAGCCGGAAGGTTACCAGCATTTTCTCCTGGTAAGTCAATGCCAAGCTTTACGCCAATACCAAACTTCTGTACAGCCTCCCTCCATTGATCGTAAGCTTTGGAGGATTTTTCTCCTCTTCCATCAATCATCTTTGCATAAGTATACCCGTAATAGGTATTGCAGGATGTCTGAATGGAAGATACTAAAGAAGTTGATCCATGAACGTGTGTACAGCCCATAAATCCATTTCTGCCATAACGATAGCCTCCCGGACAGTAGAAAGCAGTATTTTCGTCTATTATTTTAGCCTGTTGTGCGATTAATGCACTAACAACTTTAAAGACCGAGCCTGGTGGATATTGCGCTTGTATTGGTCGGATAAACATTGGTTTATTCGGATCATACAATAATTTCATGTAATTATTGCCTCGTTCTCTCCCCACCATCATATTTGGATCGTAAGACGGACTGCTAACAAAACTTAATATCTCACCCGTCTTAGGTTCGATGGCAACGATAGTTCCTACTTTGTTTTTTAATAGTTTTTCACCTAATATTTGCAGTTCTTTATCAAGAGATGACATTAAATCTTCGCCCGCTACGGCAAGGGTATCATATTTTCCATCTGCAAAGTGTCCCTTTGGACGGTTAAATGCATCCACCATTACATTCTGAATGCCTCGCTGTCCGCGTAACAGTTCTTCGTAAGCACTTTCTACTCCACTTACGCCTATGTAATCTCCTGGTCTGTAAAAGCCGTTGCTCTGCTCGATATTCTTGTCAGTAACTTCGTTTATATAACCCAGAAACTGAGCAGCTATGCTATCTGGATAGCTTCTTACTGTACGGTTTTGTACGTAAAATCCTCTGAATTTATAGAGATGTTCTTGTAAACGAGCATATGTTTCTGCTGAAAGTTGCTTCTCAAAGATGGACGCCCGGTAGGGAGAGTAGTTTTTTGCTTTTGTAAAACGGCTGATGAATCCTTTTTTATCGATATCAATCAGTTGACAGAAAAGTGCCGTGTCAATATCTTTTACATCTCTTGGTGTAACTAAAAGATCGTAAACAGGTTCATTCTGAACAAGAACTTGAGAGTTCCTATCCAAGATTACCCCACGTGCAGGGTAAATAATGACTTTACGAAGAACGTTGTTTTCTGCAGAAAGATAATAGGAATCATCAATCACCTGAATATAGAACAGGCGCAATAAAAGAACTATTGCTGCTGCAATGATAATACCTTGTACAATGAATTTTCGTGCAAAAAAACTATTCACCTTTTCTTCCTTCTATAAAAGATTAACTCAAAGAGTATGATTAGAACTGTTGTAAATATACAACTAAAAAGAATGCTTGTTAAAGTGGAAAGTATGTTATTTAGGGAGAAACTCTCTAATAAATATAAGGTTAGGTGATGGAAAAAGCTTAATATAAAGACATAAATTAAAAACCAGCGGAAAGACATTTGTGCGATTCCCGGTGATACAGAATCATGATCATCGTCTTGTAAGGTTAGGTTTAGAAAGATAATTCGAACCCAGGCTAATGTAACGCATGCAGCTGCATGGATACCCAAAGTGTCATAGAAAGCATCAATTGTAAGACCTGTTAAGAATGCGATTAAAAAGAGAAGGCCTTTTGAAATACGAACCGGAATTAACATAATGGCCATAATATAAGGGAATGGGATGGCCAGGTTATAATAACCCATGTTCTTGAAAAGAAGTATCTGTGCTAAAATTAGCAGTATAAAACGTAGAATATTTTCTAATAGCAGCTTAGTCATTTTCTAAATTTTGTATTTCTAGTGCTTCTTTCTCTTTGGAGAATCTATCTACAATTATATAAACATATCTTAATGTACTGAAATCGTTGTTTAATAATACGCTGATATCGAGGAAACTACTTCCACTGCTTAGTCCGGTTTCGAGTACAGTTCCGATTACTATTCCCGGAGGAAATAATGAGAATCCGGAAGTTATTACCTGTTCCTTATCTTCAACTTTGATGTGGTTGGGAATATCTTTTAAGAGTGCTTTTTGAGGATCATATGATTGAGTTCCCCAAACTAATGAACCAAAAGCCTGACTTTTTGCTAAACTAGCACTGATTTTTGTGTCTGAATGTAATAAAGATTGGATGGTAGAAAAGTTCTCGGATACGTTCAAAACAATTCCTACAATTCCTTTGGATGAAATTACTCCCATTCCTTTTTTTATTCCGTGCTTAGATCCTCGGTTTACTGTGATATAATTGTTTTTCTGATTGACACTATTATTTATTACTCGAGCTTGGATATAAGAATATTGGGGTTGTTGTGCAGTATCCCGTGCAATATTGGATATGACCTTGTCATCATAATTAGAACTTTTTAATAAAGCTCTAAGCGCCGCATTTTCACGTGCAAGTGCCAAATTGGTTTCATTTAAACTCAGGTAGCCTTTGAAATAATCTACCTGTTGATATATGGAACCAATTATTTCGCTAGAAGAATTTATTGCATTTGCGCGTTGGAAGGTATTATTACGGACAACTAAAACTATAGAACCACCGAAGAACAGGATAAACAAAAAGAATGTACTGTATCTATTTATGAATACCCAGAGATTATGCATATTTTAAAGTTGAGATAGAGATCTGAAATTATGCTTTGGTTTATTCGAAACATCATTCGCCAATCTTAATCTCATAATCTCTTATCTTTTTTTATTGCATTAAAAATTTAAACTTACCAATATTCTTTAGAGAAATCCCTGTTCCTCTTACAACTGCTCTTAAAGGATCTTCTGCAATGTGTACCGGAAGCTTAGTTTTCGCATGAATACGTTTGTCTAAACCACGAAGCAAGGCTCCTCCACCTGTTAGATAAATCCCTGTTTGATAAATATCGGCAGAAAGTTCTGGAGGAGTGATTTCTAAAGCCTTTAATATTCCTTCTTCAATTTTGGAGATGGATTTATCTAAACAATGCGCAATTTCAGTATATGAAACCGTAATTTGCTTTGGAACACCAGTCATTAAATCTCTTCCTTGAACAGCGAAATCTTCTGGGGGATCCTGTAGTTCAGGTAAAGCTGATCCTACCTCTATCTTAATCTTTTCTGCAGTACGTTCACCGATCATGATGTTATGTTGACGACGGATGTAATTGATAATATCAGAATCGAAATTATCTCCTGCAACACGAATAGATTGATCACATACAATACCAGAAAGAGCAATAACCGCAATTTCAGTTGTTCCTCCACCGATATCAATAATCATATTTCCCATGGGTTCATCTACATCTATTCCAATCCCGACAGCAGCAGCCATAGGTTCATGAATAAGATAAACTTCTTTTGCTCCTGCAATTTCAGCTGAATCACGAACAGCACGTTTTTCTACTTCAGTAATCCCTGAAGGAATGCATATAACCATCCGTAAAGAAGGGAAAAACCAACCTTTTCCATTGTTGATTTTCTTGATCATTCCGCGGATCATATGTTCTGCAGCATTAAAGTCGGCGATAACACCGTCTTTTAGAGGACGTACAGTATGGATATTTGCATGTGTTTTACCTTCCATTTGCATAGCCTGACGGCCTATTGCAATTATTTTATTAGTTGTGCGATCAAACGCAACGATAGAAGGCTCATCAACAACAACTTTATCGTTATGTATAATAAGTGTATTGGCAGTACCTAAATCAATGGCAACTTCTTGAGTGAACCAGTTAAATAACCCCATTCAAATAATTTTTTATAATTTATATTGGTTGTAAAGTTAATTCCTTTTTGCAAAAATGCTTACAATTCCTATTAAAAGATGAATATTAATATCATGATTGCAATAGCAAGATAAAAATAATAATTGGCTTAGTGTTTAAAGTGACGTACTCCGGTAAGAACCATAGAGATATTCTTCTTATTAGCCATGTTAACCGACTCTTTATCCTTGATAGATCCACCTGGCTGTAATACGGCAACTACACCTGCATCTGCTGCAATTTCTACACAATCAGGGAAAGGGAAGAATGCATCGGATGCCATTACAGCACCTTCCAGGCTAAAGCCAAAATGCTTTGCTTTATCGATTGCTTGTATCAGTGCATCAACCCGAGATGTTTGTCCAACGCCGCTTGAAATTAATTTGCCATCTTTAACAAGAACAATGGTGTTTGATTTGGTATGTTTAACAATTTTATTGGCAAATACTAAATCGGTTAATTCGCTTGCTTGAGGCTTGCGATCGGTAACACATTCCATTTGATCAATGCTTTCAATGGCTGTATCTTTATCTTGTTGAATAATTCCATTCAATAAAGTCTTGAATTGTATAGCTGGTAATTCAATTTCTTTACGTCTTAAGATAATCCGATTCTTTTTTGAAGTTAGAATCTGAATTGCTTCGTCACTATATTCGGGCGCAATAAGAACTTCAAAAAATAGATGGCTGATTTCATTTGCTGTATCTTCTTCAATTTTTGTATTACTTATCAATACACCACCGAATGCAGAAACAGGGTCACATGCAAGAGCTGTTTTCCAAGCTTCTAAGATTGAAGCATTGCTAGCTATACCGCAAGCATTTGTATGCTTTAAGATTGCGAAAGTAGGTTCAGTGAATTCATCTATTAAAGATACCGCAGCATCTACATCTACCAGATTATTGTAAGATAGTTCCTTTCCATTCAGTTTATCGAACATAGCATCCAAGTTGCCATAAAAACTTGCTGTCTGATGTGGGTTTTCTCCATATCGAAGAGCCTTAGATTGAGTTTCACTATGTTTGAAAACATTCAATGGGTCGGGCTGATTGTTATTAAAATAGCCAAAAATGCTTGTATCATAATGAGAAGAAACATGGAAAGATCTTTTTGCAAAGTATTTGCGATGTTCAAGGCTTGTAGATCCTTCGTTTGCTGCTAGAATATTTTCAAATTCTTTATAATCATCCCTTGAAGATAGCGTTACAACATCTTTAAAGTTCTTAGCTCCTGCACGAATTAGAGAAATTCCACCGATATCAATTTTCTCAATAATATCTTCCTCACTTGCTCCTGACTTTACAGTTTCTTCAAAAGGATATAAATCAACAATAACTAAATCAATCTCGGGGATCTCATATTGTTTGATCTGTTCTTTGTCACTATTATTATCACGTCTTGAAAGAATTCCACCAAACACGGATGGATGCAAAGTTTTTACTCTTCCGCCCAAAATGGATGGATAGCCTGTTAAATCTTCAACTGCAGTAACATCAACTCCCAAATCACGAATGAACTTCTCTGTCCCTCCGGTTGAGAAAATTTTCACCCCGTATTTGTTTAGTAAGTGGATAAGAGATTCCAGGTTGTCTTTATAATAGACTGATATTAAGGCGTTTTTTATTTTTACCGGCTGATTCATTTATTGTGTTTGTTGAGATGATGTATTTAATTCTTTTATAATATTTTCAATTACCTTAGGATAATGCAAGTGTTCCAACTGTTGACCTTTAAATTGAATTAATTCTATGGTATCATCGGGATCGATTCTATATTTTGCCTGATAGATAATTTTACCCTCGTCAAATCTTTCATTTACATAATGTATGGTGATTCCGGATTCGGGTTCTTTTGCTTCCAAAACAGCTTGATGTACATGATTTCCGTACATACCTTTTCCTCCATAGGATGGGAGGAGAGCAGGGTGGATATTGATTATCCGATTGGGAAATGCATGAATTAAGTTTTTAGGAATTAACCATAGAAAGCCTGCTAAAACTACTAAATCAATTTGAAGGCTTGTTAATAAATTCAAAATGTTATCACTATGATAGAATTCATCTCTATCAAAAACATGGGTAGGTATTTCGAAATTATCCGCTCTTTGTAATACATAGGCATCAGGATTGTTGCTTAAAATAATAGAAATTTCAGCAGAACTGTGATCTTTGAAATATTCTAAGATTTTTTGAGCATTTGACCCCGATCCGGATGCGAAAATGGCGATGCGCTTCTTCAAATTATGAATTTTTCACAAAGATATTAATATAGACTGACATAGGAAAAGTATATAAACTTAAATTGATTTATTTTTATATTTTTGGCAATAGAATTTCATTACTAATTATTATAAACGTTAAATCACAGAGTTTATGCTACGTGTTGCCTTATTTACATTGTTATCGATATTTGTTTTTGCAGGTTGTAATAGTAATAGCGGTGAAGCTACTAATGCTCCTGCATCAGTTCCAGAGTTTACCTTTCTGAATATAGCTGATAATACTCCTGTTACAAGAACAAGTTTAGCAATACAGGGTAACGTTGTTTTTGTATTTTTTGATACAGGGTGTATCCACTGTAGAAATGAAATTACCGCAATGGGAGAAAATTTCTCTCAATTTAAAGACGCTACCTTTTACATGGTTTCTCAACAGGATAAGGCAATCATTACTGATTTCATGAATACTTATGGAAGTAAAATGCGTGATCAGCCTAATGTTCATGTGTTATTAGATAGCAAATACGAGTTTCTTTCCAAGTTTAAGCCAATGCAATATCCTGCGTTATATGTATATGGACCAGATCGTAAATTAAAAGCCTTTATGGAAGGCGAAAATAGCATTGATCAGGTAATTGCTGCAGTTAATAAATAGTATCTAACCTTCTAATGCTTTTTTAAGCTTAGAATAACCGGATTTACTTACGCTAACAGAGGTTTTGTCTTTAAGAATAACCTTGTGTCCATCTTTATCATAAGGTTCGATACGTATAACTTGATTTATCCGTACGATAAATGAACGGTGTACTCTTACGAATTCTTTTTCATCGAGATTCTGTTCGAAATAAGAAAGCGTATTCTTCTTTAAAGAACTTCCTTCATCTGTATAAATGCATACGTAATCATCATCCGCAGCCAGATAGTTTATTTTGCTTACTGGTATTATTTTGATATTGTTTCCTGTTCGTACCAATACGCGGTCTATATAGCGATTGCTATCAGCGACTTTTTGAATGAAAGACTTTGTTTTTTCTTGATAACTACTAGCATTGTTCTGTGCTATAAATTTCTGTACAGCTTTAGTAAAGCGGGCTTTACTGATAGGCTTCAGAAGATAATCAATGGCATGTTGTTCAAATGCTTGTATGGCAAACTCTTCATAAGCAGTTGTGAATATGACAGGAGGAGGGTTCTCAAGCAATTCCAATAATTCAAACCCCGTTATTTTAGGCATCTGGATATCCAGGAAAATTAAATCCGGTTCAAATTCTGCAATTGCTTTCGCCGCTTCGAACCCATCATTGCATTCTTTTACAACTTGAATTTCCGGGAAATCTGTTATGTATTCTAATAAAATACTTCTAGCAAGAGGTTCGTCGTCAATGATTAATGCTTTGATCATGGTTATTGTGGAATTGTAATAGTTGCTGTAAAGGTTTCCTTTTCAGCACGGGTTTGTAATAAATCTGTCCGGCCATAGATTAAAAATAGACGTCTTTCAACACTTCTAAGTCCAAATCCAGAGCTTTTTTGTATATGTATATTTTCTGGGTCAAAGGGGTTGCTAATTTGAATCATCAACATGTTGTCTTTCCTCTGAACGTTTATTTTAATATCAACTTGTGAAATGGTGTCATATAGTCCATATTTAATAGCATTCTCCAATAGTGGCTGCACAATCATTGCTGGTAGTTGTGAATCCCTAATAGTTTCATCAATATGAATATCTACATTGAGACGATGCCCAAAGCGAACTTTTTCGATATCAAGATAAAGTTGAAGATGTTCTACTTCCTCCATAAGCCCCAATAACTTTTGATCGTCTTTATGTAAGGTTCCTCGCAGGAAATCAGATAGTTGGAAAACCATCGTTCTTGCCTGTTCTGGTTTGGTGCTAATTAAAGCAATAACAGAGTTTAAACTATTGAAAAGGAAATGAGGTTGTAATTGCTGTCTTAAATTATATAGCTCTGCCTCCCGGGCTATCTTTTCTGCATCAACTTTACGCTTTTCTGATTCGCTATTGTTTTGTTGGATATTCCATAAAACATTCATAAGAGCCATCCACCCGATTAATAAACTTGCTGCAAGAAATCTTAATAGAATAGAATAGTCAACAAATTGCTGATAATCATTATTCGGGATGCTCCATCCAATTCCATAACGGATAATGACGATGCTGAAAACTGAAAGCGATAAAACCCAAACTAGAATATAGAGAACCTTCTCATTTCCGGGTTGGTAGTAATGTAATGCATTTGCAACTACATAGCAAGCTACCGTTATAGTAGCCGCAGATATAATACTATCTATTATTGCAATATAAAGAGGAATTTCATACCAGAAGAGTGTAATAGATTGCACAATTGTCCAGCCACCGAATATGATTGCACAACTTAGGAGTAAAGACCTATGCCTTAAAATAGGTTGGCTAGATTGAGACATACTTGCAAGTTAGATACTTTTAATAGTTATACCTCCGAAGATAGAGGTTCCCTTGATGTATAATACTTTTGTTCTGTCGGGTGCTGCATGTGTACGGAAACGTTTATCTTCAATTCCTCCGAAAACGGATGCCATTTCTGGTTTGATAACCCAATGCGATGGGGTAATTATGGTAGTGCCGCCAAAGAGCTGAACAACCTCCAAGGTTGCCGGCTCTTTAAGGTCAGCCCACATCAAATTGATGGTTGACCCTCCCATAATATTTACTATTTCGCCCCCTTTAAACTGTTGAGAAACGACCGAGTGTTTAGCATCTCCAAAAATGGAGGTAGAATCTATATAGTCATCTGTATATTCATGGTAGTTTTCTGAGCCTCTTTTGTTGTAAGAGTTATTTTTATTCCAATCGTCTTCATTCTTGTTTTCACCTTCATCATTTACCGGTGAAGGCTCCTGGGGCTGTTCTTCTTCAACATCATTTTCATCTTTAACTCTTCTGTCCCAAACGAAATCATCAGATGGTGAATCAGGAGGTATAGGTGGAATGCCTGAACGATTCCTTTGTGGCCGACCCTTAATAAGCCAAAAACCAACAAAAATAAGGATGATTGGCCAAATTAAGGGCCCCAGTCTAAAGTCGAAAAAGTTATTTAATAGGAAAAAGCTCCCCAGTATAATTAGGATATAAGAAGCTACATTTTCAAACTTGGAATTGGCACCGATAAATAACCCGACGATAATTAATATCATCGGCCAGCTAAAAAGCCAACCTAATGAAAGTGCCGGGATGATTCTATCAATAAGCAATAATCCTCCTAGAAGGATAATAATTAGCCCGATGAATTTTTTTCCTGAACGAGAGCCTTGGATTGATTGATTTCTTCTTTTCATTATATTAATAATTTCTTCAAATATAGTTACCTCAATCAAATGCCTAAAGAGTAAATAGTTATATCACCTTAATAAATCGGTGAACTAAGTAATTTTGTCGGTAAATGGTAATTGATATCTTAAGGTTATAAACCATATCAGTTTTATGTAAACTAATATAAGCATATCTTATTATATTGTGCTGGCTTAGTTTTTGTGTGCAGTTCTTTGTCAACAAAAAATATGAAACGAATTATTATCTTCTATTTAGCTTTTTTTCTTTCCCTTATAAGTGTTCCACTATCATCAATTGCAGAAAACTATCCAGAGGTTCTGTTTGAGAATAGTATTTTACCAACTAGTTATTCTGGTAGTGAGGTTCAATATCAAGGAAATAGTTGGATCAGAAACATTAGAAATAGTTTGCCTGTTTCGGATTCAGTTTTCTTCACTCCAAATAATGCTTTGTCTTTAAACTATATCTCATCTGCACAAGGCCATTGGCATGCAGATGTTTTCTATCCTGAGAAATATCAAGTTTCCAGGAATGGAGTGTTAATCTTAAAGTTATATGTTGAGTCTAAAACTACGATCAATGAACTGCCTGCATTTCAATTAATTCAGACGGATTCGTTAATATCAGAACCGATACTTCTTGAAGGTTATATAAGCGACTTCAAGGAAAATACTTGGCTTTCAATTGAGGTTCCTATAAGTAAGATTCGAGGTTTAAATGATAATCCTGAAATTACTGCTATACGATTTCTTCAACATGGAATGGATACTAAAGAGCATCAGATCTATATTGATCAAATTGAAATATTGCCTTCTAGAACCCCAAGCAATAAATTAACAAGTGCAGCAGTTTTAAAATCTGTTCTTCCATTTGAGAGACATATTGATGTATCGTGGCAATTACCTTTAACTCCAAGTATACGCTATATTAAAATATACCGATCCGAAAATAATAAGGATTTTCAACCCGTTGCAATCCGTCCAATTTTTGCAACAAAGTACAGTGATGTTATTTCGGAAGTTGGAAAGACGTATTATTATAAAATTGCCTGGCTTGATTTCCAATATAGAGAATCGCCTTATAGCTCGGTGAAGGAAACTAAGACGAAAATTCTTAGTAGTGATGAACTGTTGAACATGGTTCAACACGCCAATATTGAGTATTATATTGATGGAATGGAGTTTAATAGTGGTATGCATCAATTCAGAAGAGCGCGTAATGACGCAATCGTGTCTCCCAAGCTTACCGGAATTGGCATAATGGCATTAATTAGTGGTGTTAATCAGAAAATAATTCCTCGTAATGTTTTTGTTGACAGACTCAATAAAATAAGTAGCTTTCTTACATCCGCTGAATCAATTCACGGTGCTTTTCCTGCTTTAATAGATGGAAGAACAGGAAAGGGGGTTTTCTCTGATCCATATAATCCGGTAGTCGACTTAGATGGAACTTCCTACCTAATACAAGGTTTATTAGTAGCGAAGCAATTCCTAAATCCGCAGGATCCAACCGAAGCGACCATTAGAAATAAGATTACAAGCATTTCAAAAGCGGTAGAGTGGAATAAGTTTATACAGCCCCAAAGCCCTTTCTTATATACTGATTGGTCAGTAAACACAGAATTTTCACAAGCTAAACCTCTAATGGGTAGAGAAGCATTATCTACATATTTGATTGCCTGGGCTTCTCCAAATTATAATATTCCCTTTAATGATTCCATTGCAATAGTTAAAAACTTATCAGAGGAAATTCACTATGGTTTGCCATTAACAATCGGAACAACAGACGACCCGCTTGATTCTTTATTAACCGCATTTGCCGTGTTTGATCCAAGAGATAAACATGATAAGGGAGCTAATTATTATAATGAGCTACATAATCTGATTCTAATCAAGTACCGAAAGTCATTGGAAGAAGGTTCGTTGCCTGATGGTTTAGGAAGCAATTTAACTGTTGACTCAAAAGGGTGGACTGATCCTTCATCAATTGTTAGTGCCTATCCTTTTACACCCCATTTAGCTCTTAGGAATTTAATGGAAGTTTATCGAAAATACCCAACTTTATTTTGGAGTGAGTATGGATTTAGAACAATCAATCTAAAAGAAAATAAGCTGTCCTTAAACACACAAGGAATTCGTTTCGGAACGGAGGCTATCATGATCGAGAATGGAAAGACAGATCTGATATGGAAGCTATTTGCTCAAGACCAAGATATTAATAGAATTGTTAATGCTTTATTTGAAGCAGACTCAACGAGTTTAAATTAACACAATATTATTTTCTTATTTATAATATTATAAAACAAAAATATTCTATCTTTGCAATCTGAAATTTAACAACTGAAAGGGGGTACTGTAAAACTATGATTATTATTAATGTAAAAGATGGTGAGTCTTTGGATAGAGCTTTAAAACGTTTCAAGAAGAAATTCGAGAAAACAGGAGTTCTTAGAGAGCTACGTTCACGCCAAGCTTTTGAGAAAAAATCTATTACCCGTCGTGTTCAGGTAAAGAAAGCTGTTTATAAACAACAATTGAATCAAGACCCGATTTAATTATAATTGTTTCTACATAATTAAAAACTATTTGTATCTTCAACTTGTTGATTATACAAATAGTTTTTATGTTTTTAGACCGTTTTCTTAGTTTTTTAAAGTACGAAAAAAATTACTCCGTTCATAGCATTACAGCCTATAAACAGAATATTAGTGAGTATTTGACGTTCCTAAACGAACAAGAATTCGATATTCAAACTGCCACCCATCATCAAGTTAGAGCCTATCTTGCCAGCTTGATGGAAAAGAAGCTTCAAGCTCGAAGCATCAACCGTTGCATATCATCCTTAAAGACATTTTACAAGTTTCTAATCCGTGAAGGTATCCTTCATGATAACCCTATGCTGCTTGTTAAAATGTTGAAAACACCAAAGAATTTACCAGAGGTTATACAGGCAGAGAGTATTATTCAATTATTGGAAGCAGACAATATTTTTGAAGATGGATTTGAAGGACAAAGAGATCGGATAATTATAGAATTGCTATTTGGAACAGGTATCCGAAGAGCTGAATTATTACACGTTTCTGAGAAAGACATCGACTTTCTTCAGCGCACAATTCGTATATTTGGTAAAGGCAGTAAGGAAAGATTAGTACCGATTACGAATACCTTAGCCAAGTCATTAAATAACTACATACAATTAAAAAAGGATAGAGAATTTGAAAATACAAGCGACAAACTTATCGTTACCAATACCGGAGCTGATGCTTATGAAACGCTAATATACCGAACAGTTATCGATCGGTTAGCTCTCATATCATCAAAACAAAAAAGGAGTCCCCATATACTCCGTCACAGCATAGCAACGGCTTTGCTTAATAATGGGGCTCAGCTAAATGATATTAAAGAACTTTTGGGTCATGCGAGCCTTGCTTCAACGCAAATATATACGCATAACTCAGTTGAACGATTGAAATCTATTTATAAACAGGCTCATCCAAAAGCCTAAAAAAAGGAGGAATGATGATGAATATCAATGTGCAATCTATCCATTTTGACGCAGATCAAAAGTTAATTGATTTTATTCAGCGCAGAGCTGATAAATTAACACAGTTTTACGACCAATTATTGGACGGGATATGTTATCTAAAACTGGAAAAAGGAGAAAGTGAGGCGAATAAAATCGCGGAGTTTAAAATTAATATACCTGGTCATCAGCTATTCGCTAAGGGACAAGCAAAAACCTTTGAAGAAGCTACTGATTTAGCAATGGAGTCGTTGCGCAGGCAGATAAATAAACAGAAAACCAAAGAAAATAAAACTATTTTAAGTAATCATAAGGAAGTTCTTGTAGAGATAGAAAACAAAGAGGATTTCTAATTGAAACACATTTCCTATAAAAAAAGCCATGGTAATTACCAGGGCTTTTTTTATAGGAAGAACTATTCATCCAAATATTCTTGTATGGTATCATAACGGCTAAGGGTCAATAATTAGCTTGAGTATTTTTAAATGTCGTTCTTGACTTTTAAAGGCAGAGAATTGAACACTAACTCATAGCTATGATCAATCATTATATTGCTTGATCCAGGGATATTTCGCCATCAAGAACTACCGTATTCCAATGTTTCTTATTCATATGAAAGCCTGGTAAAACACTGTTCGGGTATTGTTCGCGAAGGTTAATTGCCTCTTCCGGATCGCATTTTGCATTGAAAGACAAGGGGTGAGCATCCAGTCCTGCTAATAGAAAAATCTTATCACCTATTTTAAAAACTAGCGTCTGTTCACCAAATGGAAAGCTTTCTGTTGCTCCCTTCTTCTTTAAACAATAGGTCCTTAATTCTTCTATATTCATTTCTGTGCAATTAACAGTAAATTCTAAACAGGCTTGCAACAACTAATTTAAATAATTAATGGATAAATATTCAAGGAAAAGAGCCTGTATCATTAATTAATGATACAGGCTCTTTTCCTTGATTTTAAAATATCAGTTCTTATTTAGAATTTCAATCCAAGAGTTAAGAATATGTTGTCCCGTGAGTTCTTAACGGTAGCCGGATCAGCCGGAAAAGTAGTCGACTGATAAGGAGTATAGGTTAAATCCTGTCTGCTGTTAAGGTACGTTAAGTCAACATAAATATTGCTTATACGATAACCTAAACCTCCCGATACAGTTTGTTTTGTAGAGGTGATATGTTGATAAGGATTGCCTTGATAGTTAAAGCCTGCTCTTAATAAAAAGGCAGGAGTCAATCTATATTCTCCACCTACTCTGAAATTAGCAGCTCCTTTGTATTCACTACTAACTATATCTGCTGACTGACTATCATTTGCGGGGCTATTTGTAGTAACTCGCATGCTGGTATAGTCAACATATTCAATATCAGCACTAATCAAACCATCTTCAAATTTTGCAGATACACCTGCATTTAAACGGTAAGGAGTCCTAAGATTATATTCTTCATAATATACCTCCTCATTTGGGTGGTATTCTGCCGTTTCAGTTCCATCAGTTGGGTCAATCCAGCTATCAAAGTACATGTTGTAATCATCCGTTACCACATACCAAGTTGGTGAAGTGGCTGAGAAACCGATTTGAAACATATTATCGGGGCGGTATATCATTCCGACAGTTCCGTTAAAGCCGGTACCATTTGTTTTCTGAGAACTAGTTAAACTCAGGGTATAAGGAGCACTCAAAAGTCCCGCATTCTCTGGTTTTAAGAAATTAGAACCTGGGTTTATAGCCAAGAATTCGCTTGCGCTTTTTGTATCTCCAAACTCATCAAATCTCCTTTCTGACCGATAGCTAAAGCCCGTAATACCAACCGATGCACCTACGTAAAATTGATTGTTGTAGTTTGCTCCAAAACTAAAGTTAGTTTGATATTGGCTGCCTGTTCTCTTGTCATTATTTTTCTGGTCATTTGTCAGGCTTTCGCTGGCAGAAGTATAATAATGATCACTCGGGTCAACTTCCAATAACCAACTATTTACACCCCAGTCTTCAAATACTGGATCAGTTGCTTCAGTTAAGAAGTTCGTATAGCTGCTGTTGTTATTTTCTCCTTCAAAGTGAATCGTAGAGGTAAAGTCATTTGTTTTTGCATAACCAATTCCAATGTTAAAATTTAACCAACCCGATTGTCTATAGGCATTATGACGATTAGGCATATTAAAAACTATTCCAGCCTGATCAAAGTTGAATTTTTCAGCCTGTGCTGAAGAGGAGGTTCCATAATACTTACTATTGTTATTGTTATTGGAATAGTTCAAGCTAAAACCAGCATCAGAAGTATTAAAGAAACCCAAGCCTGCCGGGTTTCCAGTTATAGAGCTTAAATCGCCACCTAGTGAAGTGCTTGCATTACCGATAGCTTTAAAACGGGCCGTTGAACCAAGTTCTGTTTGCGAAAAGCGCATTGCATCTTCAATATATTGAGCTTTGCTCAGACTTGCCATGCAAATTAAAGCAGCCAGAAGGGGGAGTGTTTTCTTATTCATAAAGGGTGTTTGTGTATCAGTAACTAAAGCCGATGATACTGATACCATCGGCTTTAATTAAATAATTTAAATTATCTTGAACGAGTGTTCCCGTTAGAACCTCCAGACGATCTTGCAGGAGCAGAACTCGTTGGACGAGAACTACCGCTACTTGGTCTGCTTATCGATGGAGCAGGTCTTGTTACCGGTGCTGTCCTTGTTTGAGTAGGACGTGTTTGTTGTGTCGGTCTTGTTGTTTCCCTCGTAGGCCTTTGTGTTGCGGTTGGTCTTTGGGTTGCAGTAGGTCGTGTATTTGTATTAGCCGGTGTTCTGGAACCTGCCCTTGTATTACTGTTAATAGTTGGGCGACTTGTTGAAGAGGATGGCCTGTTCGGTCTGATATTGTCAGTTCCTATTCGGGTAGGGCGCGTACGTTCGTTTCGAACATTCGCAGGATATCCTCCGCCATAGTAAGAATAAGGACCCCAATAAGAACCATAATAAGGATTTCCCCAACCAAAACGTGAATAACCGTAGTATCCATAACCCAGATATCCATAAGGATTATACCATGAATTAAAAGGACTATACCATGGACTGCCAAATCCTAAACCAAGATAAAAGCCTGATCTGAAAGGACTGTATTGAAATGGACTATAATAGTAAGGACTATAGTAATCATAGCTATTCATCCATGAATCATAGAATGGCATGCCATAATAAAAATCGTTCATACGATTTCCATATAGAAACCTATCGTTATAACCGTAGTAATAATCATCAAAATAATTATCTACATACACCTCATCACTGTATTGTTCATTTTCATCAGAATCGGTGTTTTGAACTACAGCCTGCGGTTCAGGTGTTCGTCCATAAACATCATCAGGAAAGCTTTGCTGGGCTGTTTGCAGCGTAGTACAAGAGGCCAATAAAGCAAGTATCCCTGAGAAAGCTAAGCCTTTAAACATATATTTTCTCATCTTCATCTCTTTTCGTTTTTTTTATCGTTGCTGAATACAAAAGTACGGACTATATTTATATGTAATCGTTTAATTGATAAACGTTTTTTATTCATTATACGCTACATTATTAATAAATCCGTATAACTTTGTCAATGAGTATAATTTACGAATAAAAATTGAGATTATAAAAAAATGAGTAAGGGTATTGTAAGCAGAAAAGAAGATTATTCCCAATGGTATAACGAGTTAGTAAGTAAGGCTGATTTGGCAGAGCATTCTGCTGTCCGGGGCTGCATGGTTATTAAACCTTATGGCTATGCAATTTGGGAAAAGATGCAGGCCGCTTTAGATAAAAAGTTTAAAGATACAGGTCATAGTAATGCCTATTTTCCTTTATTCATTCCTAAGTCATTTTTCTCAAAGGAAGCATCTCATGTTGAAGGTTTTGCCAAAGAGTGTGCCGTAGTAACACATTATAGATTAAAAGACGACGGTACCGGCAATATTGTAGTTGATGAGGATGCCAAATTAGAAGAAGAACTAATTGTAAGACCGACTTCAGAGACGATTATCTGGAATACCTATCGTGGTTGGATTGAATCTTATCGCGACCTGCCTATTCTCGTTAACCAATGGGCAAACGTTGTCCGCTGGGAAATGCGTACCCGTTTGTTCTTAAGAACAGCAGAGTTCCTGTGGCAAGAAGGGCATACTGCCCATGCTACTGCAGAAGAAGCGATTGCAGAAACAGAACAGATGCTTGACGTATATGCAGATTTTGCAGAAAACTGGATGGCAGTTCCTGTAGTGAAAGGAAAAAAAACAGAGACTGAGCGTTTTGCCGGTGCACTGGATACCTATTGCATCGAAGCTCTTATGCAAGATGGAAAAGCCCTTCAGGCTGGAACATCACATTTCCTTGGTCAGAACTTTGCAAAGGCATTTGATGTTAAATTTACTTCAAAAGAAGGTAAGCAAGAATACGTATGGGCAACCTCATGGGGAGTTTCTACTCGTTTAATGGGTGCTTTAATCATGGCGCATTCTGATGATGCCGGATTGGTTTTACCACCAAAATTAGCTCCTATACAGGTGGTTATTGTTCCTATCTACAAAACGGATGAGGAGAAGGCGGAGATTGTTGAGCTTGTAGATCAAATCATTAGTGAATGCAAGCAAAAAGATATCTCCGTTAAATTTGATGACAGAGACAGCTATCGCCCTGGATTCAAATTTGCAGAATGGGAACTTAAGGGTGTTCCATTAAGAATAACAATAGGAGCAAGAGACTTGAAAAACGGATTGGTAGAGCTTGCCCGTCGTGATAACCAAAGCAAAGAAACCGTTTCTAAAGAAGGACTGTCGCAACGTATTGAAAACTTACTAGAGGAGATACAACAGACGATTTATGAAAAGGCACTGAAGTTCCGTACCGATAATATTACCCTTGTAAACTCTTATGATGAATTTAAAGAAGTTTTAGAAGGAAAAGGTGGTTTTATATCTGCTCACTGGGATGGAACAGCTGAAACTGAAAAACGCATTAAAGAAGAAACAAAAGCTACCATTCGTTGCATTCCGCTAAACAATAAACAAGAGGAAGGTCAGTGCATCTTGACTGGTAAACCGTCTACCCAACGGGTTCTATTTGCCCGGGCTTATTAGTCCTTCCTCCAAAGACTATCTGCGAACCACTTTTTTGAATCAAGAAAGTGGTTCGTTATTTTAAAGCCTGTATTTAAAGCCAACTCTTCAATTTCCTCTATACTATACTTCTTTGATATCTCCATAAAAACAGCCTCATGCTGTTTGAATTGAATACTAAACCTATCCGTTCCCTCACCAATAGTTACTTCCTGATCTTTTGCACTAATCAAATGGCTTTTACAAGCACCACTAATAGGATCGTAGTTTGGATAATGATAAAAAGCATCTAAGTAAAAATTACCCGACAGTTCTTTATTTATTCTTCTCAAAAGATTTAGATTGAAATCACGAGTTAAACCTGCTCTATCATTATAGGCTGTCAGAATGGTAAAAGGATTTTTCTTTAAATCAAAACCAATAAAAAACAAGTCGCCCGGATTCATGAGATCCCGTACTTTCTCGCAAAAGAGAGCAGCCTCATCTAAGTTCATATTCCCGATGTTCGATCCCAAAAATAATATCAATTTAGGTCTGCTGCCATGCTTAGCTAATTGTTCAAGCATCGCTATGTACTCACCATTCAACCCCTTAATTTTAATAGAAGGTAGAAGTTTCGGTAGCTTAGCCTCCAATAATTCAATAACATTTTGTGAGATATCGACCGGATAATAAGTAAAATCAGAACCGTTGTCTAACAAGGCTTGTAGCAAAAAGATAGATTTGCTCGCATCACCCGCACCAAGTTCAACTAAATCAAACTCGTCAAATTCTATATTTATATCTTGGGCAATACTTGTCGATTGTAGCTGCAATATTTCCAGTTCACACTTGCTCAAATAATAGTCAGGCGAATGCATAAGCTGTTGAAATAATGCATCACCAATTTTATCATAGAAATATTTAGAATAGAGTCTTTTAGGGTTACTTGACAAGCCGTATTTTACATCTTCATAAAATTTATTCATAGCTAATTTACGGGTTTAAAATGAGTCTGATACCCGTAAACTGCCATCTTGCAGAAGGATAGAAAAAATTACGATACGTATTCCTGCTATGATCTTTTGAAGTGACCTCAGACGCGCCGCGCAATACCATTTGACTTACCATGAACTTTCCGTTATACTCTCCAATGGCTCCTTTTTCTTTTTTAAAGCCGGGATAAGGCAGGTAAGCACTTTCGGTCCATTCCCAGCGTTTACCCCAATTAAAATAATAGGAAGCAACTTCCCATTCAGCTTCAGTTGGTAAACGTGTACCTTTCCAGCTTGCAAAAGCAAAAGCTTCATAATAGCTAACATGACATACCGGCGATTCAGGATCAACAGCTTGAAAGCCGCTAAGAGTATAATAATGCCATTTGTCGTCTACTTTATGCCAATATAAAGGTGCAGTAATGCCATTTTTCTTTACCCATTCCCAGCCGTCTGCATGCCAATAAATAAAGTTAGCGTAGCCGCCATCCTCCATAAATTCTAAATATTCTGCATTGCTAATCAGCTCATTTGCTATTGAAAACTCTGGAAGGTATACCTTATGCCTGCCCCGTTCATTATCAAAGTTAAAACCATCTTTATCATCATTCCCGATCTTATAAACCCCTTCAGGAATCTTAATCGGACTGGAAGGCTTAGACTTGGTAATAATTTTGGAAGAAATATTGTAAACCGGAAAAAGCGGATTATTTCCTAAAATATATTTAATATCCGTTAGCAGTAGTTCCTGATGTTGCTGTTCATGGTTTAAACCCAATATTATTAAGCTTTTTAAATCATCATCTAAAGGTGTGCTTGTCAGAAAACGATTCATCTCCTGATCCACATGTTTTCTGTATTCATAAACCTGTGTTACAGTCGGGCGACTCAAGTTACCTCTATCTACACGAATAATACGTGCACCCACTGACTCATAATAGCTGTTAAACACAAAATTATATTGTGGATTATAGGCTTCGTAATCTTTAAAATGCTTCAACAATATAAAGGTTTCGAAAAACCAGGTAGTATGGCCCAGATGCCATTTCGGCGGACTTACATCAGCAATAGGCTGTAGTACATAATCTTCAATTTCTAAAGGCTCACATATCTTTTCTGAAGTCTTTCTTACATTTATATATTGATCAATTATTAGGGAATTTGAAACGGTTATAGTGTGACTCATAATTTTTATTTAAAAAATGATCTTTATAAATATCGCAAAACTTTATTAAAAAACTATATAAGTCTATTGAAACCAATGAGTTTATGTACTGTATTAAGTTTTGTATATTTGTTATCTTACCATTTGTAACAATAAAAACGTTTAATTGATTTATATAAATATGAAATTTGCAACCAAGGCCATACACGCTGGCCAAAGTCCGGATCCTACTACCGGAGCGATCATGACTCCGATTTATCAAACATCCACCTATACTCAGGCTGCTCCGGGTAAACATAAAGGCTATGAATATTCGCGAGGAACAAACCCTACACGTACAGCATTAGAAGATTGCATTGCTGCTTTGGAGAACGGTAAATTCGGATTAGCGTTTTCAAGTGGAATGGCTGCAACAGAAACAGCTTTAAAACTGCTTAAGCCTGGTGATGAAGTAATTACCGGAAATGATTTATACGGTGGTTCATACCGGATATTCACCAAACTATTTGAACCCTACGGAATCAAATTCCACTTCATTGATTTTTCTAATCCTGAAACTATCCGTGAGTATTTAAATGAGAAAACACGGATGATATGGGTTGAAACTCCAACCAATCCAACCTTGCAGATTGTAGATATTTTAGCAGTTTCAAAAATTGCAAAAGAAAAGAATATTTTACTAGCAGTAGACAATACCTTTGCGTCTCCTTATCTTCAAAATCCATTAGATTTAGGTGCTGATATTGTTATGCACTCAGTTACGAAATACATCAGCGGCCATTCAGATGTTGTTATGGGAGCTTTAGTCGTAAACGATGAGGAGCTTTACAAGCAGCTATTCTTCTACTATAATGCTTGTGGTGGTACACCCGGACCTCAAGATTGCTTTCTGGCATTAAGAGGTATTAAAACCCTTCATGTAAGAATGAAAGCTCATTGTGAAAACGGTCGTCAGGTAGCTGAATATTTACGGAACCATCCAAAAATTGAGAAAGTATATTGGCCTGGTTTCCCAGATCATAATAACCACGATATCGCCAAAAAGCAAATGCGCGATTTTGGTGGAATGATATCTATTGTCTTTAAAGATAGTTCCATTGAAAACACATTCCGCGTCGCTTCTTCCTTTAAAGTATTCTCTTTAGCTGAATCGTTGGGCGGAGTAGAATCTTTAATAAATCACCCTGCAACCATGACCCATGGTTCCATACCAAAAGAAGTTCGTGAAAAGGTAGGAGTAGTTGATAATTTAATCCGCCTAAGCGTAGGTATTGAAGATATCGACGATCTGTTAGAAGATTTAAAGCAAGCTTTAGCCTAATTAAACTCTAGATATACTCTAAAAAAAGTCAATCCTATTTAGGATTGACTTTTTTTGTTTTAAATTTCGTGTATAGTTTAGAAGCATGTTGGTTCTACCTCGTATGTACCACGTCCATACCTCGTAATACATGCTAGCAATCTTAATGAGTTATTACAGTGGTATGTCTACGCTTTTCGGGCCTAAAAAGCGTAGACATATCACTGTAATAGAGCTGGAAATGACCTCGCATGTATTACGAGGTACGTTCATGTCTCTTACTTGGTCCGAATCAAGTCCTTCTTCCTAATCTCTTTTCCTGACAAAGTATAATTATCTTAAGTGAATTGTAACAATTATGAGAATTGATTAAAATAAATTTAATTGTATGTTAATAATATATATTTATTTTGTTGTATATTTAGGCAGCCAATTAGACTAAGCCATTTATTATTAATCGTGCAAACGATTGTGTAATGGAGATTAGTTTTCGAACAATTAGCGATATTTCCTTTAAGTTAAGTGATTCTTAATTAAAAAATTAACCTTGTAAAATTCAAATGCATGATTTCTTATAAAGTATTCATGACATCAAGATGGCTATTTTTTCTTTTTGTCATTCTTGCTTCTTGTAGTCAACCTAAACAATTTTCAATAACTATTACAGGAGAAGGGGATCTTAATAATACTCAAGTATCGCTAAAGACTCAAGATTTAAAAATAACTTATGATTCAAGCATTGTTAAAAACAATGCTTTTACGTTACAGGCTAATAAAATAAGCGCAGGGTTTTATTATCTAGCTTTTAAGAATAAAGCTCCAATTGATAGCACTCAAACCAAGTGGAGTCAGTTAGTTGAAATCTATATTGAGGAGGGGAAGGAGTATGTATTTTATGTTAAAGATAAGGATGCTGTGTTGTATAATAATTACACTATCAAATCAAATTCTCACGAACAGAATAAACTCAATGAGTATAAGCAGCTATCTAAAATTTACTACGATAGTTTAAAACAAGAGCATACACGTTTAACTCTTGCCCGCAATTCAATTCTTTATGAAGAGCCCTTCTATGGACTTTATACCGATTCTATATTGGATGTTGAAACAATGATGAATGAAGTTCCTGCAATCACAGTTCGTCAATTTATTTCGGATAATAATAATACTGTTATGATCCCTCATTTAATCAATCAAGAGAACAAGTTTTTTAATAACTATTCATATTATGAAGAAGTTCTTGATAGGTTGAACGATGATTACAAGTCTAAGCCTGAAACAAAAAAGGCTTATAGGAATTTGAAAAAAGCAAGTAAACTTCATTTGGGTTTTGTACTGCCCGATATAGCCGGAAAGGATCCATCTGGTAATTCTTATAACTATGACTTTTCTAATAAAAAAGTAGTGTTAATCGATTTCTGGGCATCCTGGTGCACACCGTGTAGGATAGTAAACCCGGAACTTAAGCAGCTGCATGAAAAATACAAGGATAAAGGTTTTGATATTATTAGTGTTTCCATGGATCAGAACATATCGAAATGGAAAAATGCAATTAATGAAGATGGTCTTACATGGACGAACATTTGTGAAGGGGTACGGCCATCAAAATCTGTCAATTACGTGAGGTTCAATACGCGCTACATACCGTTAAATTATTTAGTTGATAACGAGAGTAGAATTATTGGGAGAAACATAGCGCCCGACTCCATTGAAAGGATAATGCAGGGGTATAAGCTAAATTAATAATTGCTGATGAGAAATATAATCCTAGCCCTTTCTCTGCCATTTTAATTCGTACAATAATTAAATACTTATGAAAAATATATTATTATTATTAGGATTACTCTATAGTTTTACAGCACTTGCTCAATCAAAGCAAAGTCTTAAATTCGATAGACAGGCAATCTATAAAATGACCTATCAAATTGATAGTACTAATAAAAGTTCTATCAAGGAGGAGTATATGGAATTGTTGCTAAATGATTCACTCTCTTTGTTTGAATCAATAACCAAAAGAAGGATAGACTCGCTTGAATTACTGAGAATAATGAATGAGAATTATCGCATTGCGAGTCTGCCTTATTCTTATTTTCATTATCAGGTATTAAAGCAAAACAATGCCAATGCAATTATAACCTTTGATGTTCTTGACAATGAAACTTCTTATAGGGGACCTAATCATTATTACTATACCGAGGATAAGGAATCGTTTCAATGGGAAATTAAGGAAGACACCCTAAAAATCAATAATCTTTTATGTCAGAAAGCTGAAGTGGATTTTGGAAACAGGAAATGGGTAGCGTGGTTTACAACAGAAATACCCATTTCTGACGGTCCATATAAATTCTCTGGATTACCGGGTTTAATTGTTAAAATAAATGATACGGAAAACTTCTGGAATTTTGAATTAGTAAGACTTGAACCCACTTCTAAGGTTATTACCATTAATTTCAAGGAGGACAAGCAGCCAGTGCTTACTACAAAAAGGGAATTTCTTGCAAACAAAAAGCATTATAGAGAGAATAGCTTGCAGATAAAAGAAATGTATGGGTTTAAGATTATATCAGGCCGTTCGGAAATGCAAAAAAGTGCTAATGATTTTAATAAAAGTCATAATAACTGGATAGAAATGCCATTCTAGTAATTAAATTATGAGAACCATAGTTATAGTCTTCTTACTTTGGTTCCCTTTTTTAGGGAATGCTCAGAATATTATTTCCGGGAAGATTATTGATACGCAGGAAAATGGTATTGGCAATGTTAATATCACTTATAAAAATGTAGGAAATACAGCAATAGTAGGATTTACCAGAAGTGAGCAAGATGGCTCGTTCAGGCTTGAAATAAAAGGTAATAAAGATATGGACAGTCTAGAACTCGATCTGAACCATTTATCTTATGTTAAAAGATCTGTTATTATTCCCAATAAATCAGGGAGTTATACGTATGTTTTACAAGAAGGAGTACGTGAGCTCGACGTTGTTAACATAGGGAACATTCCGATATTCAGAAAAAGGGATACAATTAATTATAATGTTGATGTGTTTGTTTCTAAGCAAGATCGTGTTATAGCAGATGTAATCAGGAAGCTGCCGGGGATAGAAATGCGTGGTGATGAGATATTGTATCAAGGGCAACCTATTCAAAAATACATGGTCAATAAGCTTGACCTAATGGAGGGCCGCTATGGTATAATCAACAATAACCTGCCAATTGATGCAGTAAGTAGGGTTCAGGTTATTGAAAATGACCAGCCTATAAAAATCCTGGACTCTTTGGTATTTTCAGATAGAGCTTCTTTAAACATTGAGCTCAAAAAGTTTACGACGACAGGAACTGGTAAGCTGGGTGCCGGGTTCTCTCCTGTTTTATGGGATGTAAATCTCACTCCCATGACATTCGGAAAAAACTTCCAAATGCTCAATTCTTTTCAAACAAACAATACCGGAAATGATGTAAGCAAGGGTCTTAGGACATTCTATTCAGGAGGATCGTTCTTTCGTGAAAGTGACAATACCCCTGGTCCCTCTTTCTTGTCGATTCAGGAAGTTAGCAGTCCTGAATTTGAAGAAAAGAAATGGTTAGATAATCGCCTCTTTCTTACTTCTGCTAATCTTTTACAGAAATTGGAAAATGGAATAGAGCTAAAGGGTAATATTTCATATTATAACGATTATAGAAAAAGATCCGGCTATACGCTTACTGAAGCTTTCGCGCCTGATCAATCTATATTTTTGAGTGAATCTGTGGATAATAAATATCGTATCAATGATTTTGCGACCGGTTTAATAATTGAGAAGAACGAGAAAACTGTATACTTACGCAATAGTTTGAAATTTCATAAGCGATGGAATGATGACAATGGAAGTTTGTTGTTTAATGAGGCGAACAACATTAATCAGAAACGAAATTACAACGACCAAAGCTTATTGAACAACCTTTCTCTGGCACGCTTTATAGGGAAGCAGCTGATCAGTATCAATTCGGTTTTAGAATGGACCAAAACACCACAAACTCTCACTGTTAACCCCGGCTCATTGGAGGATATACTTAATGGCGGCGTTCCTTACAACCAGCTCCAACAACAAATTGATTATGGTATTTTTAGTACTAGAAATACATTGTCTTTTGTACGCGGGGTAAAAAGGTTTACCTTCTCACCTCAGTTTGGTATAAACTATCAGGTCAATGATCTGTCTTCTATGATTCACATATTTGATGAAGGAAAGGAAAATGTCCTTGGGAATGATTATGTGAATGCAATACGGTTTCAAGAGTTGAAAACAGAAGTGGGGACAGTTATTCAATATGAGGAAAACAAATTGAAATTCTCAGTAAACCTACCAGTAGCATTTTTTCTTTTCAATGCTAGTCAGCGAGAAATTAAAACATTAGATCAGACAAGTAGGTATAGTTTTAATCCTTCGGGAAATATACGGTATACGATTGACCATTATAATGAGATTAACATCAATGGAAATAGAAGTGTAAACTATAGCAATGCAAATAATTTCTATAATGCTTATATCGTAAATACTTACCGAAACATACAACGATATGAAAGTAATTTGTTGACTAACACGAATTTTAGCTCTGGCTTTCAATATAGTTACAGAAATGTAATAAAAGCATACTTTGCTACTGCCTCTTATCAGTATACACAAGGTAAGCGAGATTATATTTTTCAGCATCAATTCAACCCCTCAGGACAGTCGCAAATAAATATTCTAAACCGAGAAAGCACTAATTATAGTCACAGCTTAGCCACGCAATTATCCAGGCTCTTCATGCGAATTAAAACTACGGTTAAATTGAGCGGTAATTTATCCTTTGGTGAATCAGATTATCTGTTGAATGATGTTATGGGGAAGCAACAGTTTAATACCTATGGAGGTAAGCTGGAAATCATGAACAATAAATGGGATGCCCTAGGATTCGAATACAATACCACTTTTACGTACTCGGAAAATAACTATGCAAATGCTGCAAAGAATGATATTAGGTCCAATAATCATTTTCTTAATATTATGATTTATCCTGGTAAACGGCATAGTTTGACTATCAATAACGCATATTATCAAACCAATATTAAAGGGTTGAAAGACCAGTACTTCTTGGATATCAGTTATCGCTACCGGGTTGAAAGGTGGAAAACAGACATTGAGATTTCCGGACAGAACTTATTGAATAAGGATCGCTATACCCAGCAGTTTTCGACGGATTATCAGCTTGTAGAAACCTATTTTGATCTTAGACCGAGACAGGTTGTTGTCTCAACACGGTTTAGGTTTTAGTGTAAATTAATTTTAGAGTACGAAACCAACACTTTATCTGTACATTAAAAACCATTTATATGAAAACATCATTCATTTTTATTTGCTTAGCAGTATCGTTGTTTAGCTTTTCTGCATGTAGCCAACTATCTAATTCTGAAACAGAAGCAGTTGAAGACAAAAATATCGTTGTTGTTTTTCTAAAGAATCCAATACAGAAAGAGAGCAATACAGATAATATATTTGCCAGACCTAATAGTCTGAGTTATTATGGGGAGGATTTAATCAGGAATGATATAAGATTGAATAACCCATCAAGGAATGATACAATAATTGTTCCTGGTGTTCAAGAGTTTATGCCGGTGGATTTATATTATAATAATGTAACTTTTAACTATTATTTTAAACAAAGGGATACGGTAGTTTTTACGTTTAAGGATGATGTGCCTGTTGCTGAAATTGTTAATAGAGAAACACTTCCGAATGATGCTAATTTCTCATTCTTTGCTAAAAAGCACGATAACCAACCGGTTAAAATAGATGATAAATTAATTTATTTGACGCTATCTGAAATGAGCCCTGAAGAAGCAGTTAAAGGAAATTACAACAAATATTTGAAGCGACGCAGTTACCTAGATTCACTGGAAAGCAACAAATTGGTGTCTCCAAATGTGAAAGATTTCTATAGTGAGCAGAATAGATACGAGTTTGTTGATGCATTATTGTATCAAAAACAATCGCAAATAGCCGCTGATCTGCTAAAGAACTTCAGCATTGACTCAATGATAAATGACGAAACTCTTTTATATAGTGAATTCTTTCACAGTTTTCTTGATAGATACCTATGGAGCGATGATTTTTCAGTAAAAATAAGAACAGCTCAAAGCATATCAGTTGACTATAAGCTTCTTTATGAAAAAATAAAAACAACTTTCTCTAATGTAAAAGTGCGTAACTACCTGCTTTTCTATTGCCTTCAAAAAATTCAGGAAGAAGGTTCTTCGGAATCATTAAAAGACTATGTGGCTAAATTTAAAACCGATGTAAGAGATACAATTTATAACGACTATATAAATAAGAATTTCTCAACATATCCAAGCATATCAGGAACAACCATGTTAGCCAGTCTTCAGGGAACAGAAGATATTGACCTTAAGCAGTATATTAAAGAATCAGTTAATAAAGTTCTCTATGTTGATTTATGGGCAAGTTGGTGCATGCCTTGTCGGGCAGCTTTTCCTGCATCAGAAAAACTTAGAGAAGATTATAAAGATGATCCTATAAACTTTGTTTATATCTCTATTGATGCGAAATATACGGATTGGGAAAAAGCTTCTCACAATGAGTCTTTATCCGATTATTCCAATAGCTTTTTGCTTCGTGATGCGAAGAATGCAGATCTCCTAAAGGAAATAGCACTCACAACAATACCCCGCTATTTAATCTTTGATAAAAAGGGCAGCTTAGTTTTTGATAATGCACCTTCACCTGAAAGTCCTGAGTTAAGAAAGATTTTAGCTACGTATATTAGTGAATAAATGATACTTTTATAAGTTAGGACATTAAAATTACATACTTATGCGAACGATTAAATTCCTATTTGTCTTATTTGTCAGCTTCCCTTTATCTCTTCATGCTCAAAGTAAACATACTTTATCTACACCATATCCATCTAAAGAAGCAGTGGCATTGTATGCTTATATTAATGATATGTTTGGGAAAAGAATGCTTTCTGGACAGATGGAATCAAGTTGGGGAATAGAAGAGATGGAATATATTGAAAAAGTGACAGGAAAACTGCCTGCTATCAGAGGAATGGATTTTATTAATAATAAAGATAATAATAATGAAGTTCAGGATGCTATTGATTGGTGGAAGGGTGGAGGTATTCCTACTATTATGTGGCATATGGGAGCTCCTGGTATTGGTCAGGGTTATGAAAATAGTAAAAAGGAGATTGATATAGATAAGTGTTTTGAAAAGGGAACCCCTGAGTATAATGCTTTTTGGAGTGAACTTAAAGAAAAGGGTGACTTACTGGAAAAATTGAGAGATGAGAATGTGCCCGTATTATGGCGACCCTTTCACGAGTTAAATGGTAACTGGTTTTGGTGGGGGAAACAAGGACCGGAAAAATTTAAGCGCTTATGGACAGCTATGTATGACTATTACGTAAATGAGAGAAAATTAAATAACCTGATTTGGGTATTATGTTATACTGCTGATGCGGACAGTGCCTGGTATCCTGGAGATCAATATGTTGATATTGTAGGAGCTGATACATACGATAAAGGTGATAGTCCGGAAACTGAAATGTATAATGGAGTAAAGAATATTGTAGGCGATAGAATGCCGATAGCATACCATGAATGTGGTGTGCCTCCTGATCCTGATAAATGCTTTAATGAAGGTGCAATGTGGTCCTGGTGGATGGAATGGCACACAAGTCACTTAACAAATGTAGATAAGGATTATTTAAAAAAAGTTTACAATCATGATCTGGTAATCACACTTGATGAAATACCTGATATAATGCAGGTGTATGGGAATAATTAACTAGTGTAACCAATGATATATTCGGCACTTGGTCTGTGTTAACTCCAACAGAAGCACTTGTTTCGTTGAAGCTTAGTTTATATGCATAGGTAAACAAAGTGAACAGTTTTGTGTTGTACCAAAGAGAAACTAAATTTCACTTTAAAAGACATGGTATGCAAAATTGGCTAAAAACAGTAATTGCGGGAGCTGCCGCCTGGAGATGGGGCGGAGGTTGTTTAGGAACAATATTAGTGTTCGTGATTATTTATTGGTTATTGGGACAAAGCGGCTGTTAAGTTTTATCATCGCCCCATTCCTCGGTGTTTTTGATTCCTAGTTTTTTAGCATTAAAGACTGGTCTGATTCCTTGTTTACGTTGAGCTACATAGTCTTTAAATGCAATAAATGCGGGTTTCCTTAATAGGATTATAGCGATAAAGTTTAACCAGGCCATTAATCCGACACCGATATCACCAAAGGTCCAGGCTAATTCTGCCGATTTGATAGTTCCATAAAATGTTGCGACCATAATTAGTCCTCTAAGTGACCAGAGCATCCATTTTTTGGTTCCTTTGCTATATAAATAGCTGAGGTTGGTTTCTGCAATATAATAATAGGCCATTAGTGTAGTAAACGCAAAAAACAGGAGAGCCAATGCCACGAAACCGCTGCCTATTGCTGGAAAATGAGTGCTGACTGCGGATTGTGTAAATGAACTGGGACCCGCACCTGGTATATTTTCAAGAATAAATCCGCCAGCCGGATTCTCAACATTATATTGTCCGGTGAAGATAATCATTAAGGCAGTTGTTGTACATATAAATATAGTATCTATGTATACAGAAAAGGCTTGTACTAAGCCTTGCTTTACCGGGTGGCTAACTTCTGCTGCTGCGGCAGCATGAGGTGCTGTACCTTGTCCGGCTTCGTTTGAATAGATACCTCTTTTTACTCCCCAGGCAACTGCCATTCCGAATATACCTCCAAATGCTGGTTCTAAATCAAATGCTGAACGAAATATCAGGCTAAAAACAGCAGGTACTTCGGTGATATTTATACAGATAATAGCTATTCCCATTAAAATGTAGGCACCAGCCATAAAAGGAACTACGATTTCAGCAACTTTCCCAATTCTTTTAACCCCTCCAAAGATGATAAGGCCAAGCAGTGTTGTTATAATTGCGCCAGTTGCCCATACTGGAATCTCAAAGGCATTAAACATACTGGAGGCAATGCTATTGCTTTGTACACCTGGCAAGAAGAAAGCGGTACTTAAAATAGTGACTATCGCAAATAAAATGGCATACCATTTAATTCCTAATCCTTTTTCAATGTAGTAGGCAGGCCCTCCGCGAAACTGTCCGTCTTTTACAACCTTATATATTTGCCCTAATGTTGCTTCTACGAATGCTGATGAGGCTCCTAAGAATGCAATTGCCCACATCCAGAATACGGCTCCCGGACCGCCCATGGCGATGGCTGTAGCAACTCCCACAATATTACCTGTACCAACTCTCCCTGAAATTGCAATTGAGAATGCTTGAAATGAGGACACACCTTGGTTGGAAGCTTTCCCATCGAAAAGCAAGCGAACCATCTCTTTTATATATCTGAGCTGTAGAAAACGAGTTGCAACTGAAAAATATATACCTGCTCCGATACAAAGAAGTATAAGTGCATTACTCCAAATAATATCATTGATAAAGGTAGCTACTTGCTCCATAATTGGTTTTTTGTTGGTTGTTTGTCACGAAACAGGCATCGGGAAGAGCTGTTTCTTCTGTAAAGAAAGGAAAATTAAAATAAAAAATTCAACGGTATTTGATTATTTATTGATAATTATTCAAGAATTCGTTAAGGTTTTGCATTATTTGCACTAGTTTTATAGAGGTATAGGATCAATGTATTTAGTTTAAGCAGACACTTTGTTTTAATAGATTTTAATTATGGATATAAAAGAAATAATAAACATTTTACCTTATAGTAAGCCATTTCTTTTTGTTGACGATCTGCAACGACTAGATGAGAATGGAGCAGTAGGGACTTTTACATTTGATCCAGATCTGGATTTCTATAAAGGACATTTTAAAGATAACCCAGTTACTCCGGGTGTGATTTTAACAGAAACAATGGCACAAATTGGACTTGTTTGTCTGGGACTATATTTGGTTGGCGACACAGATGAAAGCTCAAGTGCGCATGTGATGCTTACTTCAACAGCTATTGATTTTATGAAGCCGGTATTTCCGGGAGAGAAGGTTACTGTAACATCTGAAAAGGTTTATTTTCGCATGAAGAGACTGCACTGCAATGTATCTATGCAAAATGAGGCTGGAGAGGTGGTCTGTAAAGGAACGCTTTCAGGAATGGTGACGAAGATATTGAAGAATTAATTATATTTCATCTTAGGATATTTGCTTTTGATATAAATTATAGATAGAAAGCGGAAGGGTTTTTTCTCCGACTTTTAAGAATCCTTGGTTTTCATAGTACCTGCATAGTTTTACATTCTTTGAATCGCAGTCTAATCTTAAAAAACTATAGTTGTTTTCCCCAGCTTCGTTTTCGATCCTCTCCAGTACTTTCTTTCCAATTTTATGACCTTCAAACTCTTCAGAAATAACCAAGGAATGCACATATTTTGCCTTGTCATTCATCTCACCCCAATACAATAAATCTTTATCCATTATCCTCACCATTCCTATAATTTCATCTTGAAAACTTTCAATAAAGAAAAACTCATGGTTTAATAAACCTTCTTTTACCCAGTTTACTTTTTCAATTGGCGGGTTTGTCCAGTACTGCCAATAATCAATATTCATTTTTGCAATTTTTTCTGCTGCTAATTTAAACAGGCTTAGTATTTTGTCTATTTCTTCTCTATTTGCTTGTCTTAGTTTGAAATCCATCTTTGTTTTGTATTAAGTTATAAGTATTAACTTCTAATAAAGATACAAAAGTTAAAGTATTTTATAAATTTAATTGTTAGGTTAGTCTAAATTATTTAGTTTTGTATTGTAAACTTGTTTAGTTCATTTTATGCGGTATCTGTTTGTTCTTATAATATTGGTTTTCTCTCTTTCTTCTTGTCGAGATCGGGAGGTAGAATCGCATGATAAACCTTTGATTGTTGTTACAACAAGTTTATTGGCAGATGCTATTCATAATATTGTACAGGATTCTGCAAATGTTCAATCTTTAATGGGAGCGGGAGTAGACCCTCATTTGTATAAGGCTAGTTTGGGTGATTTAGAAAAACTAATGGAGGCTGATTATATATTTTATCAAGGGCTTCATTTAGAGGGTAAGTTAGGGGAGGTGCTTGATAAATTGAGTCGCACAAAGAATGTGATGGCCCTGGCAGATGAAATTCCTGAGCAAATGATTCGAAAGGTTGATGTGAAAGGGAATGTTCCGGATCCTCATATTTGGTTTAATGTAAAGATATGGAAAGAAGTAGTGCTTACTGCTTGTGAGAAATTGTCAGTTCAAATACCAGGTTCTGCTTCTTATTTTGAATCGAATACGGCAGCTTATATTAAAAAGTTGGATAGTTTGGATAGGTATGTGGAAGTGGAAATCTCTAAAATTCCTGAAAGCAGGCGAGTACTTATTACTTCGCATGATGCCTTTAATTATTTTGGAGCTGAATATCATATAGAAGTGAAGGGCTTGCAGGGAATATCTACGCTCTCCGAATTTGGATTACGTGATGTTTCTGATTTAGTTAAAATGATTATTGAGAGAGATATTCAGGCAGTTTTTGTTGAAACATCTGTTTCTTCGAAATCGTTGAATGCAGTAGTTGCAGGTGTTCGTGAGAAGGGAAAGGAAGTTAGGATTGGCGGAACGCTTTACACAGATGCGTTGGGTGAACCCAGTTCGGCAGAAGGGACCTATATAGGAATGATGGAGTATAATGTAAACACGATTGTTAAAGCATTAAGATAATGAATGAAAATAGTGTTCTTAAAGTAAATAGTCTGACAGTTGGATACACTCGGAAGCCTGTATTATGGGGAATTGATTTTGAAATTCCGCAAGGTAAAATAGTTGGTATTGTGGGTCCGAATGGTGCAGGTAAATCGACTCTGTTGAAGTCCATTATGGGAGTTATTCCCATTACGAACGGTTCAGTAAAGATATTTGATGAGTCGCTTGATGAGGTTAGAAAACGAGTAAGTTATGTGCCGCAGCGTGAGTCTGTAGATTGGGATTTTCCGGCTTCTGTTTTTGATGTAGTAATGATGGGCAGGTATGGCAGATTAGGGCTCTTAAACAGACCTCGCAGGGCTGATAAAGAAGTGGTATTGGATTGCTTGGAGAAAGTTGGTATGGCTGACTTTTCTAAGCGTCAGATATCTCAACTATCTGGAGGACAGCAACAGCGGGTGTTTATAGCAAGGGCTTTAGCGCAGCAAGCTGATTTTTATTTATTGGATGAACCCTTCGCAGGTGTTGATGCAGCTACTGAAGAGACGATTATTCAGTTACTGAGAAAGATGTCGGAAGAAAATAAAACACTGATTGTTGTACACCATGATCTGCAGTCTGTTAAGAAATACTTTGATTGGATAATCATGTTGAATGTGAATTTAGTGGCTTATGGACCAACGGAAACAACATTTACAAAAGAAAACATTCAGAAAACCTATGGTGGGAAGTTAACCTTGCTTTCTGATGTTAGAAATATTTTGGCTAATACACCTTATTCAACAAAGGAAAATAAATAATGCAGGCAGTAATAGATTTTTTCTCCTTTTCAGATCCTAATATTCGCTATGTTGTATTGGGATCTATGTTATTGGCGGCGAGTTCCGCCATTGTTGGGGTATTTATTGTGCTAAAGAAAAAGGCTTTGATTGGTGATGCTGTTTCGCATTCTGTTTTACCGGGGATATGTGCAGCTTTCCTTTTTGCAGGTAATAAAAATATTCCTTTGATGATTGTCGGTGCGTTTATATCTGGCTGGCTGGCGATTGTTATCATTGATTATATTACGAGTAATTCTAAGATTAAGAAAGATGCTGCAATCAGCATTATTTTAACGGTTTTTTTTGGATTGGGTGTTGTTCTGCTAACTCATATTCAACATAGCGGTTATGCCTCACAAAGTGGATTAGAGAGTTTTATATTTGGGAATGCAGCAGCTTTGATTGGAAATGATGTAATCGTATTTTCCATTATCGCTATTATTTTATTTATTACAGTTATCGCCTTTTTTAAGGAGTTTACATTAACGTCTTTTGATGAGCCTTATGCCAAAACGCTTGGTTTACCTGTATCCAGATTAGAATTGTTACTTACAACGCTTACTGTATTGGCAGTTGTTACAGGTATTACTGCAGTTGGAGTGGTTTTAATGGCTGCTATGTTAATTACTCCGGCCGCTGCTGCCCGGTTCTGGTCCGATAATATAAGAAAGATTGTTATTATATCAGCATGTTTTGGTGCATTTTCTGGCTTAGCCGGAGCATTTATATCTTATATGGCACCTGCCATGCCTACGGGACCATGGATGGTGGTTGCTTCTTCATTCATTGCATTTTTTTCTTTCTTTTTTGCACCAAAGAGAGGTTCGATATTCTTGTGGTGGAATAAAAGGCAGTATATTAAAACAACCGATGAAGAAAATATACTTAAGATCTTTTATCAATTGGGAGAGCCTTCGGATAATTTTGAATGTGAATATTCTGTTTCAGAATTGATGGAGAAACGGACAGTTGGTCAGGATAGATTTAAATCTGCTTTAAATCGTTTGAAAAGGCAGAATCTTATTGAAAGTATAGGAGAAAATTGGCAGCTTACAAAAGGAGGTATGAGAGAATCGGCCAGGATTGTGCGTTTGCATCGGTTATGGGAACTTTATTTAACAAAATACATGCAGATGCCAGCTCATAAAGTACATGAGAATGCCGAAATGATTGAACATGTTTTAACACCAGAATTGGAAAAGGAACTTGAGATTCAATTGGGCTTTCCGGATCGGGACCCACACGAATCTATTATACCTAGAATTTAAAAATATAGAAGCGATGATCTCATTTTGGATAATATTAACCGGTGTTTTGGTTGCTGTTTCAGCAGGTTTGCTGGGTTGCTTTTTGGTTCTTCGCCGAATGAGTATGGTAGGGGATGCCATTAGTCATGCCGTTTTACCCGGAATAGTAATTGCTTTTTTGATTAGTGGGAATAGGGAGCCTTTAACAATATTAATTGGTGCCAGTACACTGGGCCTGGTCACTACCTTTATTATTGAATATCTTCATAAAAAGGCGAAGGTGCAGGGAGATGCGGCCATTGGAGTAACTTATACTTTCTTATTTGCTGTGGGGGTAATTTTGTTGAGCCTTTTTGCCGGACAGGTTGATATTGATCAGGATTGCGTTTTATATGGTGAAATAGCCTATGTGCCTATTGATACATTGATTACTGCATCAGGCATAAATTTGGGTCCAAGACCGATTTACTTATTGGGAGGCTTACTGATTGCCATTGTATTGTTTATTATATTCTTTTATAAACAGCTTTCGCTTACGGCATTTGACCCGGGTTTTGCTTCAGCTATAGGTATTTCGACTGTGCTGTGGCATTATTTATTAATGGGTTTGGTTTCTATTACAACCGTTGTTTCCTTTCAATCCGTGGGTGCAATTCTGATAATCAACTTCTTAATCGGACCTCCTTCTATTGCTTATTTAATAACTAAAAGCTTAAAAAGGATGCTTATTTATACTGTTATTATTGGTATATTGATCGCGTTTTTTGGGTATCAGATAGCAGCCTATCTAGACGTTTCGGTTGCTGGCTGCATGGCGGTTACAACGGGCATTATATTTGCGGTTTGCTTTATCTATACCAGTTATAATTCAAAAATGAAGAAGAAAGATATTGAATTAAATCGGTTGGCACAACCTATTGGAACTGTTTAGATGGAAGAAGATATATTCAGATTTAAACAGTTTAATGTTAATCAGGCGGGTTGTACAATGAAAATAAACACCGACGGTGTTTTATTGGCAGTAAAGGCAAATCAGGATCATCATGTTGGACATATATTAGATATAGGTACAGGTACGGGTGTTATGGCATTGATGCTTGCTCAGCGTTATCCGGATGCTTATGTTGAATCAATTGATATTGATGAGGGTGCAGTGTTTTGTGCGGAAGAGAACTTTAAGAATTCGCCTTTTGCCAGCCGCTTGGCAGTACACCATATTGGAATTGAAGATTACCAAACTACGGTTTCCTATGATCTGATAGTTTCTAACCCACCTTTCTTTATTAATTCATTAAAGAATCCTGATAAAAGAAAAAGTTTGTCGAGGCATGGGTCCACCAAGTTTTATAAGTTTTTATTTAATAAGTGCAGTGCTCTGCTGAGTGCTGATGGTTCTTTCCAGATTATCTGGCCGATGGAGATCAGGGATCAAACGTTAAGTCTGAGTTTATCTGCACATCTTTATTTAAACAATGAGGTTTATATCAGCTCTTTTCCTGATTCAGCTCCTTTTCGGGTAATCTCCACTTTTAAAAAGAGACCACCAGATTCGTATGTAAGTAAGAATTTCAATATTTATAAAGAGGAGAAAGTTTATTCTGAACAGTATAAGGAACTGTTAAAGCCTTTTTTTATTAACTATTGATTTCCGGATTAGGTTATGAAAAAGATTGGATTGCTTTCGGATACACATAGTTATTTAGATAAGGCAATTTTTAAGCATTTTGAATCTTGTGATGAAATATGGCATGCAGGCGATTTTGGTAATATCGAACTTGTAGATGCTTTAGCTGCTTTTAAACCTTTGCGAGGAGTGTTTGGTAATATTGATGGCCAGGAAGTACGAGCAGTATTTCCTGAACAGAATAGATTTGCATGTGAGGATGTTGATGTATATATGATACATATTGGAGGCTACCCGAAGCGTTATCAACCCATTGTGAAAAATATAATGCAGGTAAATCCTCCTAAGTTGTTTATATCCGGGCATTCACACATATTAAAAGTAATGTATGACAACGAATATGCTTGTCTGCATCTGAACCCCGGAGCCGCTGGTAAACATGGCTGGCAGAAAGTAAGAACTCTTTTACGGTTTACGATTGATGGGGATTCTATTCAGAATATGGAATTAATTGAGTTAGGACCGAGGTAATTATAAGCTTTCCCTTACGTCTGTTAAAAAGGCTTTGATTTTTTCTAACGAGTTTATAATGCTTTGATTATCCTGAATTTCTTTTTTATTGGTTTTCATATAATCACGCGCACCTTGTAAGGTATAGCCCTTGTCTTTTACTAAGGAAAAGATAGTTTTTAGGTTGTCAATATCTTCCGGGCGGAAATAGCGATTCCCCTTTTTATTCTTTTTGGGTTTAAGGATGTCAAACTCACGTTCATAAAATCTGATTTGAGAAGCATTTACATCAAACATTTTTGTTACTTCTCCCATACTGTAATACAATTTTTCGATATTGGGTTCTTTGTATGGCATATTTATAATATTGATTAATTAGTAGAGCTAGTACAAAGCTACTTTATTGATGATTAATATCCTATTTTTTATCTAATTAGGGATAAACGATTAACTTTGCAAATTATAGCAATCACATGACGAGTAAAGAAATTAGACAAGCCTTTTTAGATTTTTTTGAATCAAGACAACATCAGATAGTCCCTTCAGCACCAATCGTTATAAAAAATGATCCTACCTTGTTATTTACCAATGCAGGAATGAATCAATTTAAGGATTATTTCTTGGGTAATAGCATACCTGAATTTAAAAGGGTGGTTGATACTCAGAAATGTTTGCGCGTTAGTGGTAAGCATAATGATCTTGAAGAGGTTGGTGTGGATACGTATCATCATACGATGTTTGAGATGCTGGGAAACTGGAGCTTTGGCGACTATTTTAAAAAGGAAGCCATTGAATGGAGCTGGTTATTGCTTACGGAGGTTTTTAAGATTGATGCAGATAAGATTTATGTAACTGTATTTGAGGGTGATGAAAAAGAGGGATTGCCCTTTGATCAGGAAGCTTATGATGAATGGTTGAAATGGATAGCTAAGGATCGGATCTTAAGAGGAAATAAGAAAGATAATTTCTGGGAAATGGGAGATACGGGCCCTTGCGGACCTTGTAGTGAGATTCATGTTGATTGCCGTTCAGAATCAGAGAGGAAGAATGTTGATGGAAAGGATCTTGTCAATGCGGATCATCCTCAGGTAATTGAGATTTGGAATAACGTGTTTATGGAATACAACCGCCTGAAAGATGGTTCTTTACAGGTATTGCCAGCAAAGCATGTGGATACAGGAATGGGTTTTGAGAGGCTGGTAAGAGTATTGCAGAATAAACAAAGTAATTATGATACAGACGTTTTTACTGGTACTATTCAAGAGATTGAGAAAATAGCCGGTAAAAAATATGATGGAAGTGATAGCAAAGAGGCTGTAGCTTTTCGGGTTCTATCCGATCATATTCGTGCGGTAGCGTTTGCGATTGCAGATGGACAATTACCATCAAATACCGGAGCCGGATATGTTATACGTAGAATATTACGCAGGGCAGTTCGCTATTATTACTCTTATTTGCATGTAGAGGAAGCTTTGTTGCATAAATTAATTCCGGTTCTTTCTTCTCAGTTTGAATCTGTTTTTCCAGAATTAAACCTGCAAATGGATTTTGTGTCGAAGGTAATAAAAGAAGAGGAAGAGTCATTTTTGAAAACCCTGGAAAAGGGATTGAAAAAAATGGATGACATTGTACGGAATCCTGAGGAAAACCGGGTTATAGTTGGTAAGAATGCTTTTGAACTATACGATACTTTTGGGTTTCCGATTGATTTGATCCGTTTGATTGCCAGTGAGAATAACTTTACAGTAGATGAGGCAGGCTTTGAAGCAGAAATGCATAAGCAGAAGAATAGGAGTAGAGTTGCTACGACTGTGGATACGGAAGATTGGAAGGTTTTATCGGCTAAGGATGGGTCTGACTTTGTAGGTTATCATGATTTGCTGATTGAAACAAGGGTATCTCGCTATCGGAAAATAAAGAATAAAGATAAAGTACAGTATCAGGTAGTTCTGGAATCAACTCCGTTTTATGCAGAGAGTGGTGGTCAGGTAGGAGATACGGGTGTTTTATCTTTTGGTGAAGAAGATATTTATGTAACAAATACTAAAAAGGAGAATGAATTAATTATTCATTTTGTTGATAAGCTACCGGTCGATATTGCAGAAGCTGTTATTGCTAAAGTTGATTTCGAGAAGCGCCTGAACACAAGTTATAATCACAGTGCTACACATCTTTTGCAGGCTGCGTTAAAGCGTGTTCTTGGTCAGCATGTGGCTCAAAAGGGATCGCTTGTCTCTCCTGATATTTTGCGATTTGATTTTGCTCATTTTGCTAAAATGAGTGAGGATGAGATTCGTGAGGTTGAGATCATAGTAAATGAAGAGATACGTAAAAATATCGTTGTTGATATCACTGAAATGCCGAAAGAAGAAGCCTTGGAGTTAGGAGCAATGGCGCTTTTTGGTGAGAAATATGGTAATCAAGTGCGGGTGGTTACAATGGACCCAGACTTTTCAATTGAGCTTTGTGGAGGTACTCATGTTCCTCAAACAGGGATGATTGGCTTATTTGTAATTACGTCAGAATCAGCTGTGGCTTCTGGCGTGCGGCGTATTGAAGCGTTGACAGGTTCAGCAGCTTTGCGTTATTATGGAGAGAAAATACAGCAGAGTAAGCAGATTTCAGATTTATTAAAGGGTAATAATCCGATAAAGGCATTGGAAGATTTAATTACAGAGAATGCCAAGTTAAAAAAGGAACTTGAGAAGAATTTGGTTGAAAAGACTCGAAGTCTTAAGGCAGAGCTTTTAAATAAAATAGAATCGGTTAATGGTGTGAATTTTATCGGACAGAAGGTTGATTTGCCCAATGCAGATGCTTTAAAAACACTTGCTTTTTCATTAAGAGACTCCGTTGATAATTTGTTCTTAATATTGGCTGCCGATTTTGAAGGTAAGCCTAATTTAAGCGTTATGATCTCTGATAATTTAATAAAGGACAGGAATTATAATGCCGGTAATATTGTTCGTGACTTGGCTAAATCCATTCAAGGGGGTGGCGGCGGCCAGGCATTTTTTGCAACTGCGGGTGGTAAAAACAGTGAAGGGTTGCAAGAAGCAATTAATAAAGGACGGACAATTATTCAATAGAAATGATTGTGTTAAATAAAGGAAAGAAAATGAGAAGAATGTTAGTAGGGCTGATAGCCTTATCGTTGTTTGCGTCATGTTCTAATAGTGAACAATTTGTTTTGAATGGCAAGGTTGAGAATGCCGGAGACCTTAAAAAGGTGTTGCTATACGAAGGAGATAATATAGTAGACTCAGCCTTCCTTAATGAAGATGATAATTTTCGGTTTAAAAGGACTGCATTGGAGGCCAAGCCTTATACACTTGTTGTTGCGAACAGACCTTATATGTTAGTGTTGATGAACGGCGACAATGTAGACTTCAGTACTGATTTGAATAAGAATGAAGATCAATACACTGTTAAAGGTTCTGAAATATCTGCCAAATTGCAGAAATTGAGTACCATACGTGCAGCCTTTCAGAAAAGTCAGAGTGAGATTCAGGCAGAATTCGAAAAAAGAATCTTAACAGAAGATGAAGCAGCAGTGCAAAATGAATTGATGGCTAAGAATGACCTGATTATTAAGGAGAATTCAAAGCAGACTTTCAAGTTTGCTCAAGATAATCGGGATAATCTGGCTGGATTCTATGCGATGTTATCCTTGTTTTCTTTGGATCCAATAGCCTATGAGAAGGAGTTAATAAGTTATGCAGATGAAGCACGTGTTAAGTTTCCTGATAATTCGGCTGTACAATCGTTTGCGAATCATATGGCAGAATTAAAGCCTGTAAGCATTGGACAAAAGGCTCCTGATTTTGAATCATTATCAACTACCGGAAAGAAGATCAAACTATCTGATTTTAGAGGTAAGTATGTTTTGTTAGATTTTTGGGCGTCGTGGTGTGCTCCTTGCCGGGAAGAGAATCCGAATATCGTAAAACAGTATAATACATTTAAAGATAAGGGGTTTACTGTTCTTGGTGTTTCTCTGGATGATAATCAGTCGGCTTGGTTAAAGGCAATAAAAGATGACCAACTGGATTGGTCTCAGGTTTCAGAGTTAAAAAGATGGGACAGTGAAACCGGCCAGTTGTATAAAATAACAGCGATCCCTGCTTCCTTTCTGATTGACCCGGATGGGGTAATTATCGGGAAGAATTTACATGGTTCTGATTTGGAAAATGCCTTGAAAGAAAGACTTCAATAAATTAAATCTGTAGTTAACGTAATCATTAACAATTTGTTAATATTGTGGTAATGATATGGTTTTAATTAATTCATACATTCGTCTAAAATATAAAGAATGAATACTTCGAAAAATAATATTTTAGTTGTTGATGATGAACCGGATATTCGCGAGCTTATTGAATACAATTTAAAGAAGGAAGGCTATCGTGTTGCAACAGCTGCCAATGGCAAGCAAGCGATTGTTCAGGCCAAACGCGAGATTCCTGATCTCATTATTTTAGATATCATGATGCCTGAAATGGATGGTATCGAAGCGTGTCGTTTAATGCGTACGATGCCTGAATTTAAGAATACCTTTATGGTGTTTTTAACAGCAAGAAGCGAGGAGTATTCAGAAATTGCAGGTTTTAATGTTGGTGCCGACGACTATATTGCCAAACCTATAAAACCCCGTGTATTAGTAAGCCGGATAAATGCTATTTTAAGACGTAACATTCAACAAGAGGAACCTATATTGAATAAGTTGGAAGTGGCTGACTTAGTTATAGATCGTGATGCCTTTATGGTCTTTAGAGACGAAGAAAGGATTACATTGGCTAAAAAGGAATTTGAGCTGCTCTATTTATTGGCATCAAAGCCAGGCAAGGTATTTACACGGGATGTTATTCTGAAAAGTATTTGGGAAGACTCTGTGGTAGTTACAAATAGGACGATCGATGTTCATATTCGTAAGCTTCGGGAAAAAGTGGGAGGTAATTATGTATCTACCGTAAAAGGAGTGGGTTACAAATTTGAGATAGTATAATTTACCCATTTATCAGATTTTGACATATTTATATGCCAAACTTTCTAACTCTTCTAAATCAAAAGGTTTTCTAAGATAATCATCGGCTCCGGCTTCTTCTGCTAATTGGGGTAGGTTGCTGTTTGCTGAAAAAATAATTACTGGAATACTCCTGAGATCCGGATTTGCTTTTAATTGTTGAGTTGCCTTTACTCCTCCAATATCAGGAATCCAATTGTCTATTAAAATAATATCTGGTTGTGACGCTTCAACTTGAGAAATAATATCATTGCAATGGTTTGAAGATATCACAGTAAACCCTAGATTTTCGAATACATAGGTACAGAAAAATAAGATATCTGAGTCGTCATCAAGAATTAGTATTTTATGCGCCATATTTATCAGTTGATGGAGGTTTATGTAGCACAAAAGTGAGTCCAAATTTAATAAAAAGAGATTATGTAAGATAAATTCTTTTTATAATACTGATAGATAGCTTGTTATGCGTTTTATTATTATAGTTGTAAATTGGAAATAGATTTGCTTTCGGACTTTTGTATTTCTTTGCCTACATTTTCTTAATCAGTTATTCTTATTGTACTTTTGTTGCAATGGATAAATCAAAATCACAAACCAAGTTTATAAAATTTAGCGACCTTATCATTTTTGAGAATGACAATCTTATTGTGATTAACAAACCACCTTTAGTTTCATCATTAGATGATCGGGAAGGTGGAGATATGAATATACTTCGAATGGCAAAAAAGTATAATGAGGAGACTCAGATTTGTCATCGATTAGATAGGGAAACATCGGGAGTAATGCTAATTGCTAAGAATCCTGAAACTTATCGTTTGGTGTCGATAGAGTTTGAACATAGGAGGGTAGATAAAAAATATCATGCCCTAATTGAAGGTGTGCATAAGTTTGATAATTTGAAAGTTGATTTACCCATTCTTAACCAGGGAAACAAGAATGTAAATATTGATCGTATAAATGGTAAAAATGCAATCACTTATTTTAATTCTATTCGCTATTTTAATCATTTTACGTTGGTCGAGTGTAAACCTATTACCGGAAGGATGCATCAGATCAGGATTCATTTAGCTACTCAACGTGCTTCTATTGTAGGAGATAATCTGTATAAAGGTAAGCCAGTTTATTTATCTCAATTAAAACGTGGATACAGTCTGGGAAAAGGACAAGAGGAATTGCCGATTATGAAGCGTTTTGCGTTGCATGCAAGATCGGTTAGTTTTACTATAGATGGGTCTTTGTTTGAATTTGAGGCTCCTTACCCGAAAGATTTTTCAACTTTAATTAAACAATTAGAGAAGTTTGATTCATAATTAAAAACCAAACCTCTCTAATTAATTATTAATAGCCTAGTATTTTTAATACCTGTTTACTGTTTTGTTCTTCACCGAAGACTTCGAAGTTGAAAGTTTCGTCTCTATTTCTTCTTATGATAACGTGTTTAGGAGAAGGCAATAGGCAATGATGTATACCGCCATAACCACTTAATACTTCTTGATATGCACCGGTATGAAAGAAGCCGAGGTATTGGACTTTCCTTGTTTTTGGCATAAACACGTTATTCATATGCGCCTCAGAATTATAATAATCCTGACCATCGCAGGTTATTCCTCCTAAGTTCACTTTTTCGTATTCAAAATCCCAATTGTTGACTGGAAGAAGGATGTATTTTTGGTTTAAAGCCCAAACGTCGGGTAGGTTTGTTATGAATGAACCATCAAGCATTAACCAACGCTCACGATCATTTTGTTGCTTTCTTCCGATTACTTTGTAAAGTATTCCTGAGGCTTCAGCAACGGTATACTTGCCGAATTCTGTAATGATATCTGGCTCCATAACTTCATGAAGTGCACAGATTTCTTTGATTCTATTAACGATTTCATTGACCATATATTCATAATCGAAATTATGTACCAATGAATCCTTAAATGGCATACCGCCTCCGATATCCAATGTGTCAAGATCTGGATTGATTTTTTTGAATTTACAATACAGAGTAACGTATTTCTCCAATTCCGTCCAATAATAAGGAGTATCAGATATACCTGAGTTTATAAAAAAATGTAGGAGTTTAACCCGGAAATTGGGATTTGGAACAATCTTGTTGTTATAGTAGTCAATGATGTCCTCCATTCTGATTCCTAATCTGGAAGTGTAGAATTGAGAATCAGGTTGCTCTTCTGCTGCAATACGGATACCTAAATTGCAGGGAGTGTCTAATTCTACCTCATCATCGAAAAGGTTGAATTCTTCCTTGTTATCAAGCACCGGAATGATATTTTTGAAGCCATCATGGAGCATGTCAATAATGTATTGCTTGTATTGATATGTTTTGAATCCATTACAGATCACGGTTATATCTTTATTTACAATACCCTTCTTTTCAAGAGCATCAATTACAGGCATATCAAAAGCAGATGATGTTTCTAAGTGAATATCATTTTTTAATGCTTCTTCGACAATATGTCTGAAATGGGAACTCTTGGTACAGTAGCAGTACTTATATGATCCCCTATAATTATTTTTTAAGATAGCGGTCTGAAATAGAATTTTAGCCTGTTGTATTTTTTTACTAATAATAGGCAAATAGGTAAAACGTAGGGGAGTACCATACGTTTCGATCATTTCCATTAGATTGATATCGTGGAAATAAAGTTCATCGTCTATGACTTCGAATCCGTCTTGTGGAAAACCAACACTTAAGTCAAGAAATTCCTGATAGGTCTGCATTATTTTTCTAATTTTGGCAAAGATATGCTTTCGCAATGAGATGTTGAACATAAGTAATCAAATTTTGTTCCATCTTTAAATTGTGGTTTTAATTTGTGTATTGAAATGAGAGAGATTCAATTAATTGAAGTGAAATCTGAGCTAGGAGCTGGTACCCGCGGTGCGAGTATGGGTGTTGATGCGATAAAGATTGCTGCGTTAGATTTTGGGAGTCGTTTCTTTAAACAATATCCATCCATTGAGGTTCAGCACGAGAATCATTTACTATTTGAATCTTCCGGAAGCCCTTATGCTAAACGCATATCAGGTGTACTTACTGTTTGTGAACGTGTTGCAGATGAGGTTCATAAAACTTTTGACCTTGAGAAGTTTCCGGTTATATTATCGGGTGATCATAGTTCAGCAATTGGTACCATAGCGGGTATTCGTAAAGCTTATCCAAAAAAGAGGTTAGGGGTAATATGGATTGATGCTCATGCAGATATTCATTCTCCTTATACAAGTCCTTCGGGAAATGTTCACGGGATGTCTGTTTCAGCATCATTAGATGAGGATAATATAACACAGAAAGTTAACCAACCGGATCAGGAAACTCTAAATTATTGGTTTCAGTTGAAAAATGTCGGTGCCATGGCTCCGAAAATATTGTCAAAAGATCTTGTGTATATAGGCGTTCGGGATATTGAATCACCTGAATCATATCTTTTAAATAAGAATAAGATTAAAAATGTATCGGTGTCTAGTTTTCGAAAGCTAGGTGTTGAAAGGGTTCTGAATGATATTATGAATCACTTGGATCAGTGCGATCTGATTTATGTGTCTTTTGATGTAGATTGTATGGATCCCTCTATATCCAGGGGTACCGGTACGCCCGTTCCTAATGGATTTACTGAAAGAGAGATGGGGAATCTGATCGCTCGTTTATGCGGCTATCCGAAAATCTGCTGTTTCGAAATTGTCGAAGTAAACCCTACCTTAGACACCGAAAATTTAATGGCTGAAAATGCTTTTGAAGTTTTGGTTCGTGCGATAAACGCACTGACCAATGATTAATACGGTTTACAAATTACAATGAATATACAAGATCAAATTATAAAGGCTACTCAGCAAGCTGTAAAAGATTTATATGCAGTGGATCTGTCTGAGGATCAGATAACTTTACAGGAGACCAGGAAAGAGTTTAAAGGGCACTTTACTTTAGTGACTTTTCCTATTATTCGATTTGCCAAAAAATCGCCTGAACAAACTGGTCAAGAAATAGGAGGGTATTTGAAAAGCAAGATTGCATCTATTGTTGACTTTAATATTATTAAAGGTTTTTTGAATATAGAATTAAGCTCCGATTATTGGTTTGATCGGTTGAAGGATGAAATTTCTAATCCGGATTATGGTTTCTTTCCTCAAAATGGAAAGAAATTGATATTGGAATATTCTTCACCTAATACAAATAAGCCTTTGCATTTAGGCCATATCAGGAATAATTTATTGGGTTATTCTGTGGCTGAGATTTTAAAGGCGTACGGTTATGAGGTTATAAAAGCGAATTTGGTGAACGATAGGGGAATCCATATTTGTAAATCAATGCTGTCATGGAAGTTGTTTGGCAATGGAGAAACTCCTGAATCATCTGGTTTAAAAGGAGATCATTTGGTTGGTAAATACTATGTGCGTTTTGATAAAGAGTATAAAAAGGAGATTGAGGGGTTAATTAAAAGCGGGAATACAGAGGAGGAAGCTAAGAAGAATGCTCCATTGATTAAGGAAGCGCAATCTATGTTGCAAAAGTGGGAGGCTCACGATACAGAGGTGGTTGAGCTGTGGCGTATGATGAATGCTTGGGTTTATGCCGGGTTTGCTGAAACCTATAAACAGTTAGGTGTTGACTTTGATAAATATTACTATGAATCGGATACTTATCTATTAGGGAAAGACATAATCCAGGAGGGGCTTGATAGTGGTGTGTTTTTTAAGAAGGAAGATAATTCGGTATGGATTGATTTAACGGATGATGGTTTAGATGAGAAGCTTGTTTTGAGAGGAGATGGAACGTCTGTTTATATTACTCAGGATTTGGGCACTGCTCAGCTTAAGTATGATAATTTTAAAACAGATGAGTCTATTTATGTTGTTGGTAATGAACAGGATTATCATTTTAAAGTGTTGTTTTTAATACTTAAGAAACTAGGAAAACCTTGGGCTAACGGCTTGTTTCATCTATCATACGGCATGGTTGATTTACCATCGGGTAAGATGAAATCTCGTGAAGGAACCGTTGTAGATGCTGATGATTTGATAGAAGAAATGATATCAACAGCAAAGGCACGTACAGAGGAGTTAGGAAAAGTAAGTGATTTTTCTCCTGAAGAGAAAGAAAAGCTCTATTATAATATTGGTTTAGGGGCATTAAAGTATTTTCTATTAAAGGTTGAACCAAAGAAGAGACTGCTATTCGATCCCAATGAATCTATCGATTTTCAAGGGCATACTGGTCCGTTTATTCAATATACCTATGCTCGGATTAATTCTGTCTTAAATAAAGGTTCGTATAATGCGGATGCGCTGATAGATAAACCAGCGGTATTAAAGGAATCAGAACTGGATCTTATTCAACTGTTGGATCGATTTCCTGAGAAAATTGAAGCTTCGGCTAAAGAATTCAGTCCGGCTCAACTGGCCAATTATATTTACGACCTCTCCAAGCTTTACAATAAATTCTATCATGAGGAAAGTATTTTAAAAGCAGAGGATGAACGTGTTAAGAACTTCAGATTAAAGCTATCAAAGGTAACTGCACGAACCATTGCTAAAGGAATGAAGCTATTGGGTATCGATGTTCCAGAGAGAATGTAGAATTAAGGGGTTCTATTATTCATAATCGTAGAACCCCTGTTTAGTTTTCTTTCCTAACATACCAGCATTTACCATATTGACTAAGAGGGGACAAGGAGCGTATTTAGGATTTCCGAAACCCTTTTGGAGGACTTTAAGGATCGCCAAACAAACATCCAGACCTATAAAATCTGCCAATTGAAGCGGCCCCATTGGGTGAGCCATACCTAATTTCATTACCTGGTCTATTTCTTCTTTGCCGGCAACTCCTTCATATAAGGCATAAATCGCTTCGTTAATCATAGGCATCAGTATTCTATTTGCAATGAATCCTGGGTAATCATTTACCTCAACGGGGTTTTTACCTAAGTTTCTAGACAATTCCATGATTGTTTGAGTAGTTTCGTTGCTGGTGCTGTATCCCCTAATAACTTCAACTAATAACATGATTGGAACTGGATTCATAAAATGCATTCCGATAATTCTATCCGGGCGATTCGTTACCGATGCCAGTTTTGTAATTGAAATCGAAGATGTATTTGAGGCTAGGATTGCCGCTTGTTTACACCATTGATCCAGTTCTTTAAATATGGACAGTTTTGTGCCTCTATTCTCAGTTGCTGCTTCTATTACCAAATCTGCATTCCATATTGCTTCTTTAAGATTAGTGAAAGTTCGGATGTTTTTAAGTGTCTGCTCTTTTATAGCAAGGCTAATGGTTCCTTTATTTAACTGTCGGTCGAGGTTAGTATTGATAGTTTTCTTTGCATTAGTTATTGCTCGTTGATTTATATCTACCAATGATACTTGAAAGTTATTTTGTGCAAATGTATGGGCAATACCATTACCCATAGTTCCAGATCCAATAATTGCAATGTTTTTCATATTGATTTAGATATTATTCTCTTATGTAATTAAAAAACGGCCCACTACAGGAAAATGGGCCGCTAATTGGCTCCGTACCAAAGAGCCTACAGTAGCTAACCTGAAGAAAGGAAGGGGTTAGTCTACTGTATAGATCTTAAATTATCTTTTCTTTAAATCAATTAATTTCTTCTGCATATCAAGCATCAAATTTGATATATCATCAATGGTAGGCCCATTTTGGGCTTCAGGGAACTGCGTACTAAGATATGCTTTAGCCTGCCATATTTCAAGGACATCGTCTAATTCAATCCAATAGGGAGGATAATTTTTATTATCAGAATGAACTCTTAGTCCTTTCTCGTTATTGGCTTTATTACCCAGACGTTTATAAACTATCCCTTCAGATTTAGATACAACAACATAAGTTTTACCCACTTTAATGTCATTCCAATGTTCTACGTATTCGGCAATAACAATTGTTCCTGTGTCTAATGGTAGCATCGAATCTCCTTTAAGTTCAAAGGCACGAAAAGTTCCGTCCTTAAAAAGAGGCAGACTGAAGCGAGGTAATTCTTTAACAAACTCAGGGTCGGCATACCCGTTTAGGTAGCCTGCACTTGCCTTCTGCGGCACTAACTCTATGTTTTCTTTATTTTTTTTGTCGACGGTGATACTTAAAATCCGTAAAGAAGAACTGTCTCTGACTGTTCTTGGTTTCCAATCATCATTAATTACATCCTGTGCAAGTTCATCCATACTAAGATTAAAAAATGTTGCCATTTTTTTTAGCAGGTCGTATTTGGGCTCTGCTCTATATTCTTCATACGCTCCAACAAGAGAACGTTTTATTTCCATTAAATCAGCGAATTTTTGTTGAGTTAAGCCTTTTTTCCTACGCAAGTACCTTAAGTTTGGTGCAATATTCGACATTTTTAAAATAATTTTGTTTTTACTAAAATAGTTAGTATCATTGTGCCATTAAAGTTAGTAATTAATATCTAATTCGCCAAATATTAGTCAATAATTAAGCTATGAAACAGTTCATTTATATTTTAACAGATAGTAATCGTAAGAATCTTCATGTTGGTTTGACCCATGATTTAGCCTATACTATGAACTATTATAAGGAGATGCATTCATTGTTTTTTGATGGCAATAAGAAAGTTTCCAGGTTGGTTTATTTTGAAGAACTTGGATCTTTAGAATTGGCGCTCAAAAGATTTAAAGAAGTAAGCATATTTACACGAATTCAAAAGGAGAAACTAATCAGGCTTAATAATAACAATTGGAATGACTTGAGTATTCAGCCTTATGCTACGGTAAGTTTCAAAAATGGTTTACAACAATACGAAAGACTGGTTACTGCCTCTTAAGTTTAGGACAGAACCAGCCTCTTTAATACTCATTGCTACCAACCTGGTGCAAAGTTAATTCCGAAAGTTCCAAATTTAACATCCTTTCGTTGAAAAGGAACTGCGTAATAAGGTTCTATTACAAAATACCCGAACATATTGATTCGAAGAGATACACCAGCACTCATGGCGGGTACTCGTTCGTATATGTCTATTCGGCTATTAGGATTATTAGGATCCGTAATTGTTTCTAACAGATCTGGTTGGTTCTTAAATGCAATTTTATCACCTTCGCTCCATGCCAGTCCCATGTCAAAGAATATATTCAGATCAGAGAAAAGCATACTCGATTTTAACAAAGATAAGCGTTCCGGACCTGTAAATGGAATACGTGCTTCGAGGTTTAGAACGGCAATCCGGGTTCCTGTTAATTGATTGTAATTGAAATTGGTAGCTGCTCCGGTTCTGTCATTATAAAAGCTAGCTGACTCATAACCACGTATTAAATAAGGATATCCCAAGAATAATGGATATAGTTTATCATCGTCCTTACCTACACGCATATAAGTATATGCCCTTGCTGCAAGAGAAACATGTTTCATGCGGTGATACTTTCTTAAATCAGCAGTATATCCCCTGAAATTATAATCTCCGAAATACTGCTCAACGCCTAATCGGTAACGGTAACCATCTAAGGGAGCTGCTATTCCAAATACAGAATTATCACCTACAAACGCAGTGTTTACCTGTTGTATGGTAAAGGAATCAAAGCTACTATTATATGTGTTCTTTGCTTCCTCTGATGATAATTTATGACGATCGCCACCTATAAAGTATAAAGGGTAGCCATTGTCGTCTGCAGCGTAGTAATTCGTATAACGATCAATACGGTAGCTATAATGAGAAAATGCCGCTCCGGCTTCTACACGTGTAGTACGAGAAAAAGGATAGGCAACGAAACCCTCTACTTGTTCCTGAAAAGTTCTAATAATGTCGTAATTATCTAAGTAAGCTATACCCGTAGGTGAGGCTGCTGAATTTGGGTCGATAGAGTAAGAAACCAATCCTGAAATGAATGGAATATGAGAAACAGCCCCCCCCCAATTTAAACGACTGCTTTGATTAATATAAGCAACTTGACCACCGAAGTCATAAATCTCTCCATTGATTGATAAGCCGGTGAAAATTTGGTTACGTCCTAAGATGTCGGAAAATATCCCTTGAACACCACTGGCTAATCCTGAACCGTATCGGCTTCCTACAGATACGCCCATACCACTACTTGCTAGGTAATCTAACTTAAACTTAGGCGTATATGGAATTTGATTTATTAAAGAGGTGTCAATTCTCGAAAAATTATTAAAGTTTTTAAGGTTGGTATTGATAACATCTACACCGTATGTTTGAAAAGGAGGGATCATGGCTGCTGCAAAATCCACATCTTCGTTGTTTACTGGTTTTGCTTGAAACTCATTAGCCTTAGCATTATAAATAGTATATGTTTGAGACCGATAGTAAGAATATATGATATCATCATTTGCTGAAACGCTCAGTGCAGGTGAATACTCTGTAATACCGCTTATTCCAGTAAAATAATCTGTTAATTGTTCTGTTGTGTTAGTTGAAATTGTGTAACGATATAAGTTCCTGAAACCATCACGATTAGATAAGAAATATATCTGGCTGTCATCTCCGGAAAATTGAGGGTTTAAATTATTAGCTAGAGGAAATACACCTAAATCTCTTGTTTCATTGCTCATCAAATTCATAATGGATAGATTGAAACTGATGTCGGCTGTTTTGTCATCACGAGAAAAACTTCCACGATCCGTACTATAAACTAATAGTTTACCATTATGAGAAAACGAAGGATGGTATTCTGAATAAGCGTCGTTTGTTAATTGTTTTAAGGCTTTAGTTTGAAACGTGTATTGATATAGATCGCTTTGTCCCTCCTTTAGTCCTGAAAACACAACTGAATTTCCATCTGGCGCCCAGGTAATATTACTAAACTCTGAGACATCGCCCATTCCTTCTAAAAACAGGGTTTTCCCATTATCAACGTCTGTAATTAGTAATTTATTCTTTCCTCCCGAAAAGACACTGTATGCAAATTTTCGACTATCGGGAGAAAATGTTCCTGCAGATTCGATGTAGCTAAATTCATCTATATGGCTATTTGAAATTCGACTGGTTAATTTCCTGATAATTTTTCCAGTTTCTGCTTCTGCTAAATATAAATCAATACTTAGCAGATCTTTTTCGGAAAGGAAAGCAACGTATTTTCCGTCAGGAGAAATGGCTGGTGAGACGTTTGTGTTTCCTGCATTGTTTTTATCAATAATTATCTTTCCTATTGGTACTTGTGCGGTATCTTTTAATAGGGGTTTATATGTGTTTTCAATGGCTGTTTTCCAAAGATTCGAAAGTGTAGTCTCATTGTAGCCAAATACTTGTTGAATGGCCATTTGGTAGCCGTATTTTGCAGTAGCCTTAAATAGAGGTACAATGACCGTGTCGCCATAAGTTGATCCTATATAAGACCAAAACGCTTGACCATATCTGTATGGAAAATATTTATTGCTTTCTGTTAGATCTCTTAGAGAAGGAATATCCTTATTTAAATAAGCATCCCGCATCCACATAGCTGTAAAAGCATCCTTCTTTCCGATTGAAAGGTATTCGGCCATACCTTCTACCATCCATAGTGGAAGATTTCCAATATTTTCTAATTGAGTGGAGTCTCCTTCAATTAAGGAGTGATATTGAAAAGCATGCACCATTTCATGTCCCAGAACATGTCGGGTCTGACTGTTAATTTGCATGATCGGCATTACGACCCTGTTTTTAAAGCCTTCTGTAACACCTCCTGTTCCAACTCCTATGGTACCTTGTATCGCAGTTGTTTGTTGGAAATCAGGGTGGTTATTATAAATAATCAGCGGATTCTTATTGGTGAATGTATCACGGAAAATCTGTTGGTGCAATTCGTACCAAACTTCACTTTCTTTTGCTATATTCTTAATTAATGAATCGTTCTTTAAATAGTAATAAAGGTCGAAATGCGGAGTTTCATATACCTTGAAATCTAGCTTCTTATAACGCATCTTGTTTTGACCAAAGTATTGGGCATGCGCACTGAAAGTAAGGATAAGAAAGAGAAAACTTAAAGAAAATCGCACAAGGAGCAGGCGATCAAAATTTCTGGTATCCATATATTTCATAATTCACTGAATTTTTAGTCAATAGTTAAAGTTACTTAATTTTCTTACTCTAAGCCTTATTAAAATGAGGGTAACACTTGCTTTGATTCTTCTATTATTTTATCCATATCTATGTTGTCCAAAAATGGAATGGAATCAATCTCGATTGCAGTGGAATCAGTAGGATTGGATTGAACTGGTCTGGGAGTAGGGCAGTAATAAGTTTTTGTTATTTCTACGCCTGGCTCTGGAAATGGACCATATGTGTATCCACTATTCTCATCATGGTATAGTTTTTCCATGAACTTGCCGAAAATCGGTAACGCAGTGTGCGCACCTTCTCCTGTCGACGAGCTTTTGAAGTGAATGCTTCGCTCATCATTTCCCACCCAAACACCTGTCACAAGATCTTTTGTTAATCCCATATACCAGCCATCTACATAATCGGAGGATGTACCAGTTTTACCGGCAATCTGATTTCCTTTTTTCCATAAATCCCACTCCCACAACGCTTGTGAGGTTCCTCCTGGTTCTTCCATTGTGCCACGCAGCATATACATCATTAGCCAGGCATTTTCTTCACTTAATACACGTTTACTCTTTGATTTGAATTCAGCTATCACATTTCCATTCCTGTCTTTGATTGTTGAAACTAAAATAGGATCAACACTATTGCCTTTATTTAAGAAAGTAGAATATGCTTTTACCATTTCAAAAACACTTACATCATTAGGTCCTAAACTAACCGATGGGACTGCTTTTAGCGGACTTTTAATCCCCAAACGATGAGCAGTCTCAACTACCTTATCCCAACCCACCTTCTCTGTAATTTGCGCTGTTATTGAATTAACAGAACGTCCCATGGCCCATCTTAGCGACATGTTTTGATAAGTAAAATTCCAGTCTGCATTTTTAGGTTCCCATTCCATTTCCTTACCATCTTCGGTATAGCTGATTTTAACTGGTTTATCAATAAATATATCGCAAGGCGCCATTCCCTGCTCAATTGCGGTTAGGTAAGCAAATGGTTTAAAAGTAGAGCCTGCCTGCCTTTTTGCTTGATCTACGTGATCAAATTTGTAATATTTATGATTAATACCACCCACCCAAACTTTAATCTCTCCTGTAAAGGGATCCATAGACATCATACCTGTATTGAGCATTTTAGCATAATGCGCGATAGAGTCTAATGTGGAATAGTCCACTTTTTTCATTCCATTCCATGTGAAAACTTCCATCTCTTTTTTCCTGTTCAGATAATAATTAATACTATCTGAATTTCCTTTATATTTCTCTTTCAGGAAAGTGTAAAAAGGAGTTTTTGCTGCCAGGTTCTCTAAGAAGTTATCAATTATTTCGCCTCCAGAATCGCGCCATGGCAAATCATTCCCCCAAACATTATTGAATCTGTTTTGTAAGGTTTTCATTTGATTTGAAACGACTTCTTCCGCGTAAGTCTGCATTTTAGAGTCGATGGTTGTATAGATCTTTAATCCATCTTCATAGATGTTATAACCACTTTCTTTACTCCAATCGTTTAAGAAGCGTAATACCGCTGCTCGAATATAGGAATCTTCGCTAGAGTCCTCATTGGTTTCGTTTACGGATAAATTAATAGGCAAGTCCTGAAATTTAGCTAACTCTTCTTTTGTTATAAAATTGGCTTTTTCCATTTGAGATAAAACCACGTTTCTACGCTTCTTCGAGTTTTCCGGATTTCGAATTGGATTATATAAAGTAGTACCCTTTAACATTCCAATTAAAAGTGCCGACTGTGGTACATTTAATGAATCTGGTACAACATTGAAATAGTATTTTGCAGCAGTTTTGATTCCGTAATTATTGTTGCCAAAGGAAACCGTATTTAAATACATCGTTAGAATATCTTCTTTGCTGTATTTAGTTTCTAATTTATACGCTGTAATCCACTCTTTTACTTTAATGACTATTAATCTGACACCTGGAATTTTACCCAATAGGCCGGCAGACTTATCGTAGCGTGTTTGATAGAGGTTTTTTGCTAATTGTTGAGTTATTGTACTTGCACCTCTTCTATCACCTTGAACAGTTGAGAAAAGACTTGTGAAGACTGCTATAAAATCGACTCCATTATGTTTGAAAAATCGAATATCTTCTGTTGAAACCAATGTGTTTAGAAGAGCTTCGGAGATTTCATTATATTGAACCGGGTTGCGGTTCTCTTTAAAGTATTTGCCTAATAATTTGCCGTCGGCGGTATAAAGCTCTGATGCTATATTTAGATCGGGCATCAGAATGTCATTTTTGTTTGGTGAGTAACCAAAAAGGTTTAGAAAGTTTATTTCAATTGCGCATATGAGAATAATGAAGAAGTAGATAAATAGGACTATATAGCGCAGGGGTTTATTCTTGATTCTTCTAAACATATTCGTAAATATCGTAAATGTTTGCTTAAAAAGCTGCTTTGTATTTTAAATACCTATTAACAAGATTTGAAAAATCAGGAAGTTTTGGATCTTGTATTTTTGCAACGCTATGAATACTTATATTGTTTTTAAATACTTAAGTTTAAGTTCTGATAGTACAGAGAAATTAGTAGTTACCCGATTAACCAAAGATGATCTGATTGCAACTTCCATTCTACAGTTGTTGTTAAAGTTTTGACTTAGAATAGTTAGATCTTCGTCTTTAATTATCCTCATCACATTGTTCATTTGAAGGTAATCGAAATCAATTTCATAAATATCTTTTTGATACTTCTCAATAATTTCAGCATTGTTAATTGATTCTTGGGTGGCTGCTTTATAAGCGTTTATAAGTCCGGGTATACCTAAAAGCGTGCCTCCAAAATATCGAACCACGATAACCAGAATATTCGTCAGATCGTTTGATAACAAGGTGTTTAAAATAGGTCTTCCTGCTGAACCAGCTGGTTCATTGTCGTCGTTTATCCTGAAAACTGACCTGTCCATACCTAAACGATACGCATAGCAATGGTGGCGTGCCTTAGGATGTATACTTTTAAGTTCGCTTAAAATATCTTTTAATTTATTTTCATCTGTAAAAGGGTAGGAGTAGGCAATAAATTTGCTCCCTTTATCTCGAAAGGTGCCTTCAGAAATTTTATCAACTGTTTTATATTGATCTTCAAATAGATTCATTACCTGCAATTATAAGAATTGCTACGATAGCGAGCAAGATTCCTATCTTGTTTAAGATCGTTAGTTTCTCTTTAAAAAGAACCATTCCAACCAGTGCACCTACTCCAATAACTCCTACGTTCATTGCAGAAAAAACAATTGAAGGGTTTTCCGGAATAGCATTATGGGCTTTTAAGTAAAATAGAATATTTCCAAAATTAAATATTCCGAGACCAACACCCCAAGTGAACGCGGATAAACTAGGTTTCTCGAGCCGCTTGTAAATTCTAATACCGATATAAGCAGATGAAATAATAAGTGCAGTTAGAAATATAAAGAAAACTGACGATGTATATGGGACTTCTGTATGCTGCGCAACTTGTTTGAATAATATATCGATAATACCCATTCCAAGAAAAATAATTAATGGATATAACCATGTATTATTCTTAGAGTGCTTATCGGGTACCCATCGAATAGAAAAAAAGATTGCCAACAACCCAATAGCGATCCCAATTAATGAGCGCGGGGTAGGGGTTTCATTAAAAAGCAGGAATGCTGCAATTAATGGAATAAAGATAGAGACCCGTTGGGCCACTTCTGTCCTGACAATACCTGTATAACGGATTGAAGCAGCAATGGCTAAAAAAAGGGCAGGAAGTAAAAAACCTAAAACAAGATAAAGGCTGGTATTTCCTAAGTTAAACGATATAGCCTGTATATTAGGTTTATTAAATAAAATATTTAATAATAAAGCTGTAGGGTAATTCCAGGCAATTAGTTGGTTGGTTGGTATTGCATATCGTCTGGATAATTTCAGTATAACAGATACCAGGACGCTGCAAAAGATGCTTAAAAGTACAAAGATCATAAATGATAGTAAATTGAAAGAACATCATTCCCCAAGGCTATCTTTTCATCAGCAGATTGTTTAATAGTTGGTGCATAAAGACCTTGTCCCCATTTAGAATCTGATACGAATATCCGAGCTTCATCCCAGATCCCAGCTTCCAAAAATAGGTTAAGGGTTTTGGCGCCTCCTTCAATAATTACAGATTGTATATCGAATAAAAACAATTGATAGCAAATGCTTTCTGCCAAGTAGAAGTCGAAATTCTCTAATGCAATGTACTTTGTAGGCCCTTCAATTTTGGTTTCCCTTTCGTTGAGGATAATTGTTTCAATACTATTATCGAAAATATTTAAGTTCTTAGGTAATTCCAGATTCCGATCCAACACAACCCTTTTCGGATTTTTACCGGGCCATAATCTTGTATTTAGTTGAGGATTGTCAATTAAGGCGGTGTTTTTTCCAATAAGAATTGCATCTTCTTCTCCTCGCCAACGATGAACTAATTGCTTAGCCTGCTTACCGCTAATCCATTGTTGTTTTTGATTTTCCTGAGCAAAAAATCCATCAGCTGTTTCTGCCCATTTTAGAATAATATATGGTCTTTCTTTTTTTACACGAGTAAAAAAGCGGCGATTAAGATGTAAAGCCTCTTTTTCTAAAACACCTTCAACAATAGACACGCCTGCATCCTTTAAACGTTCTATTCCTCGTCCGTTTACTGCATTAAAAGGATCACGACATGCAATCACTGCATTTGGAATAGCGTGTTGTATAATTAAGTCTGCACAAGGTGGGGTTTTTCCTTTATGAGCACAGGGTTCTAAACTTACATATATAGTACTATTTTTTAATAGTGTGCATGCTTCTTCCGGATAGCTTTCTAAAACCTTATTAATTGCATTGACTTCTGCATGAGCTTTTCCATATTCTTGATGCCAGCCCTCGCCGATGATCTGATTATTGTGTACGATTACACATCCCACCATTGGATTTGGACTTACTTTTCCTGCTCCCAGCGCTGCTAAATCCAGGCAGCGTTTCATGTATAGTTCATGCTCTTGCATATTGCAAATATACTCCCTTTAGTTATTTTATGTAGATTTGATCAAATTAAATTATCAATATACTATTAGTCAGTTCTTGCAAATTAATGATCGAAATTAAACATTTGAAGCATCGATTTATAAGTCATTTAGAATCCAATTATGGAGTGGATGAGTCTGTTGAATTGTTTTGGATGAGTATGGAGCATATTCTACAAATTCCTCGTCTTCAACTAAAAATGAAGCAATCAATCGATTTGTCAGATGCTCAACAATCAATATTGAATTATATACTTAGTGAAATGCAAACTGGTAAACCAATCCAATATATTCTAGGGTATGCCTGGTTTTACAATCAGAAATTTGCAGTAAACGAATCCGTATTAATTCCTCGACCTGAAACTGAAGAATTAGTGTCACTGATATTAAATGAAAATTCAGGAAAGGATTTACGAGTTTTAGATATAGGTACCGGAAGTGGGTGTATTCCTATTTCACTAAAAAAGAATCTTCCAGAAAAGTCTAAAGTAATTGGAGTTGACATTTCTGAAGATGCATTAAACGTAGCCAGGTTAAATGCTGATAAATTAGCTTGTGTGGTAGATTTCTTTCAAATGGATATTCTCAAAGAAATTTCACTTTTAAATACGGAGGGAAAGTTTGATGTCATTGTAAGTAACCCACCATATATTACTCCCAAAGAGAAGCGTTTAATGCATAACAATGTATTGAAGTTTGAGCCACACATCGCTTTGTTTGTTGAAGAGAGCAATCCTCTTGTCTTTTATAATGCGATTGCTGATTTCGCAATAAAAAATCTTAATCAGAATGGAAGGCTTTATTTTGAAATCAACCAATTATATGGTAACCAAATACTCCTTATGTTAAAGGAAAAAGGGTTTCAAGAGATTCAAATGAAAAAAGACATCAGTAATCATGATCGTATGATATCAGCGATTTTAGCTTAATCATTATATTTTATACAATATTTAGCTCTCTATAACTTGTAATTATATAGGGTTAATTATAAGTATTTTAAGGTTTAAGCAATAAGTGTTCAGGATAGAGCAGGTTGCTGTTTATTTTTTAGACAATTATATTTATTTTGCAAGCATCAAAAACTTTAGTAGTTTTAGACCTGCAAACTAAATTGTGATTATTACAAACCAATTAAATCTATTATCAATGAACGAAAACATTAACAAAAGTGCTTTATTTAACGGAAGTTGTTTTGCACTAATTACAACCGCTTTTACATTTGCCATTAGGGCAGGTATTCTGCCTCAGTTGGGTGAGGAATTTAATTTAACAGCAGAACAACTTGGATTTATAAATTCAATGTGGTTCTTAGGATTCCCAATATCCATGGTTATAGGAGGGCTTGTTTACCACTCGGTTGGTCCAAAAAATATTATGAGAGTTGCATTAATTGCTCATACCATTGGTATTATCATGACCATTTACTCGGGAGGATATACAGGTTTGTTAATTTCTACGCTTTTCATTGGTTTTGGTAACGGATGTACAGAAGCAGCTTGTAATCCTATGATTGCAGATATGTATTCTGGTATGAAAATGAACAAGATGCTTAACAGGTTCCATATGTGGTTCCCTGGAGGAATCTTTGTTGGAAGTTTGATTTCTAAGTTCATGACCGATTTTGGTTTTACATGGCAAACTCAAATGTGGGTTCTTATGATTCCTACAGTTATTTATGCTGTTTTATTCTACGGAAAGACTTTCCCGAAACCAACTACAGAAGGAGTTACATCGCTTTCAGCAAACTTTAAATCAATGTTAACCCCTCTTTATATTTTCTTATTCTGCTGTATGGCTCTTACCGCGATTACAGAATTCGGTACTCAACAGTGGGTAGGTATTATAATGAGTAGTAGCGGCGCTAGTCCAATGTTAATTTTGGCATCGGTAACCGGATTGATGGCAGTTGGTCGATTCTTTGGTGGTCCTGTTGTTAAATTTTTCGGTCAGACTGGTGTATTATTAGTATCTGCAGTTTTTGCAGCAATTGGTATTTTCTTGTTTAGTACAGTTACAGGGCCAATGGTATATGTTGCGGCAGTGCTTTTTGCAATAGGAGTTTGTTACTTCTGGCCAACTATGATTGGTGCAGTTGCACAACGAGTACCTTTAAGTGGTGCCTTAGGAATGTCGATTGTTGGTGGCGTAGGTATGCTTTCTACTTCTATTTTTCAACCAATAATTGGTAGATGGATTGATATCTCTACATCTGAACATGCTGCTGCGGGTTTAACTGGTTCACAATTGGAGTTGGCAGCAGGACAGGATACTCTATCAAAAATATTAACCTTCCCGTTGATACTGATTGTTTTGTTTATCATTTTCTTCTTTTGGCAAAAAAAGTCTAAAGCTGTAGATAATAGTCCTGAAGTGCAACCTATGGTGTAGTATAGAAACTTTATAATAATAATTATATAAAAGCAGAAAGGCTGTTTCATTGACGAAACAGCCTTTCTGCTTTTATAATGAATGATTTTAATGATTAATTATAGAGAGATAGAACCATTAGCTATATTTTTATCTCTGAACTCTAAGTAGTTAAATATATATTTGAATTTAACTCTAAATATTTTTGGACAGTATAGCTAAGAATTCTATCTTTGCATCACTTTCAAGAAAAGGAAAGGAATTAATATCGGATTCCGTAGCTCAGCTGGTAGAGCAATACACTTTTAATGTATGGGTCCTGGGTTCGAATCCCAGCGGGATCACATCTTGGGACAAGTCTAAAAACGATAGACTTGTCCCATTTTTTTTGACTTGTAATTTACTGGTATTCTGATATATAAGCGTTATCCCGGAATTTATTCGTGCGGTTCGATGTCGTGTTCCGTCAAACACCAAGAAATCAGGGAACATCGAACCAACTTTGCTCGTTTTTCTTCAATATCGCCGTTCTCATACCTTCTATCAAGGTTTGCAACCTTTTTTAAGGCAGAAGCTACTAAATCCTTTATTTCACTGTTTATTATCGCCAAGTCATTTAGTCGCTGCTCCAATTTTTCAATCCTACCTTTGGTCAATTTCTTTACTTCTTGAAAATCGTCGTCCGCCATTTCTCCATCGGCATTCTTTAAAAGTGCGTTTTGGTAACGTTTGTTCAAAGCATCAATCTCACCTATGATATTTGTTCTTTCACTGTTTTGGGCTTTTGTTTGCTTATTGAAATCGCTTATAAACGCTTCAATAAAGATATCTACCATATCTGCCTTAAACCTTGTACCGCAGGAGGAGCTACAATGGTAGTAGTTATAATATGCGTTTCTCCCTTTTGAGGCACTACCTGAAAGCATCCTTTCGCACTTAGGGCATTTCAGAAAGCCTCTAAGCGGCAAATTTTCCATCGCCACTATCTTAGGCTTAATTACCCTTTTTCTTCATCAAGTATATCTTGAACATCGGCAAACGTCTTTTCACTGATTAGCGGTTGATGTTGCCCAGCTACAAAATGACCTTGCTCTTCTTTATACGGAGGAATGAAAATCTTACCGCAATACAATGGGTTTCGTAAGGCTACCCAAAAGTTGTTCTTGCTGAACCGACCTTTTCCATTAACTTTTTCTCGTACCGTTTTCCATATATCTACAATTTCTGTGGCTTTAACCTCTATTTTGATTAAATTCGCTAATAAAGTGCTCAGTTATTTATATAATGCCAAGTTTTATAATGTTAAATATTAATTATTAACCAATTAAAATAAGTGCAATTGCTATATGTTGCCAAAAAACATTCTAAAACTTTAGTAATAGCTGCTAAAATAGGTATAGAACAACTCCAATGTATTTGGACAGATAATGAAATACATGAAGACCTCTTTGGATTTAGTTAGAAGCATATAAAAATTGATTACTAATGTATTAACATTTTAATATACTTATCAAATGAGTGATGACATGATATCGGCAATGGGCGAACGGGCTGCGATGGGTGGTTATGTGCCTCAATTCAATGAATTTGCCCGCTTTGCTTACCGCGAGCTGGTAAATAACAATCTTGAATGGATTAAAATTGCCGATCCCGAAGCTGAAAAATTAGACGATATTCAATTTGCTACCAAAAGTGAAGTTCACGCTTATCAAGTGAAATGGACTATTGCCGGTCAAACCATCAGCTATCTCAATTTCGTTAATTTATTACCCTTGATTCTATCGAGCTGGAAAGGGCTTGGAGAAATCCATTCCAAAAACAAGAAAAAAGTTATCGCTCATTTACTGACTAATAAGACACTTTCCAAACATGATCGTATAATGTCTGGAAAAAAGATGATCGGGACTTTTGCTGATTTTTACGTAGAGGTTTGGCAAAAATGGAAACTTGGTCAACCCGTAGTAAAAAAATGGAATTCAGTCATTAAGGAATTGATAGACAATCTGAAACTATCAGAACCTGAGTTTAAAACATTCATTTCCCAGTTTGAATTTCATCCCGCTCACATCGGTGTAGACCTCAAAGTTGGTTTGCGAGTGCACTCAGGCGAAGTAGATGATTTACTAACCTTTAGATCATTTTTGCTAGAAAAAGTATCTGACCCTGCGCGGGTAGTACCATTTACAAAAGAAGAAATCATTGATGGTCTGGTCTGGGCTACAAAGTTTAAGACAACATTTAATCATGAATTAAGTGTTGATGTTAACCGCTATCAATCCATAAGGCCAACAGTTAATGACCTGAATGAAAAATTATCAACACATAATAGCGGCTATCTTTTTTTGGTCGGTGGCCCAGGAAGTGGTAAATCCACACTACTGACAGAATGGATGAGGGGGCGCACGGAGCGAATTATTAAATACTATGCCTTTGACTTTACCAATCCATCATTCGCAGTCAACTACCAGGATCGTGGTGATGCAACCAACCTGTACTTTGATCTGGTTTTTCAGTTGAAGGAAGCAGGATTTTATAGAAAGTCGGTTTTGCCTTATAAAGATCTTGGGTTCTTAAAATCTGTTTTTTCGGAACAATTGGAAGAGCTTGGGCGTGAACATAAGGAGCATAAAACCAAAGCTATTATCGTTATCGATGGACTGGATCACGTACCCAGGGAGTATACGTCAGTCAAACAAAGCTTCCTACGGGACTTGCCCTTACCTACAGATTTGCCGGAAGGTGTTTTTATTGTGCTTGGTAGTCAATCTTATGAGTTGGAAGATCTTAGTCAGGAAATTAAAGCGGAGTGGGGGTCAGGTAGCCGTTCAGTCCAGATGAATCCTATGGGCAAAAAAGAGGTAATTCAATATGCCGAATCTTCAGAAATTACACCCGTCCTTACCACTGAACAGCAAGAATTGCTTTTCGACAAGTCTCAAGGACACCCACTATATTTATCTTATCTCGTAGAGCAATTGAAAAATGCTGAAAATAGGGACGAGACATTAAGTGGATTTATCACAATTGAAGGTAATATCCTGTTATATTACAATAAAATTTGGGAACCAGTCAGTGGCAATGCTGGGCTGATTGAAATGCTTGGTCTGATGGCTCGGATCAACGAAAGTATCTCAATTGATTTCGTTAAAGAGTGGGGGCTGCCGAAACAATCTCTACTCGATTTTAATAGGAATGCTCGGATACTATTTGACGAAAGCCAAAATTATTGGACTTTTTTTCATAACTCGTTTCGACTGTTTCTACTATCAGAGGCGGCAGTTGATCCATTGACTAATAAATATGACGCCAACCAGGACATCAGCTACCACCAACGCTTGGCAAAATTCTATAATATGTCGACAGTCGAACCTAGCTGGAAACAAAATTATCACCTATTTGCATCAGGTGATTTTGAACAATTTATTGCAGCAACTTCTCCTGAAGCATTCTTTTCACAACTAATCAATTTTCGCCCGCCTGATGAGATTAGAAGAGATATTAAGTTGGGAATCGAAATTGCGCAAAAAGACAGTAATTTAAGTACCCTGCTTCGTTATTTGTTTTCTTTGGCAGAATTAGATCGGCGGACTTTTAACGTTGAGCCAGCTTCATATATTGAAGAATTGCTGTTATTAGGTAAAATAACACAAGCTAAACACTACGCTAGGAAAGGGGCAACACTCTTGATAAACCAGCGTTATGCTTTGGAAGTAGCCAGACTGTTTTACGAGTTCGGAGAATGCGCCGAAGGTTTGTTGCTGTTTAGTCTGGCACAGCCCGAAATGGTTACAGAAGAAGGTATTATCTTGGATTACCGGGAGAATATCGACAACTCCTCTTATAACTTGTTGCAGGAGTGGGTAACCTCGGCGGCATTATTCCAAAGCCACAAGACAGTCTTGCAAAAAATCAGTAACCTTAAGGCGATCAACCTCCCGATAGAGCGTGAACCAATGATAACCCCTGAGTTGATTACTAGTCTGCTGATGCGTGACTTGGCTATCGCACTAATTAATCAGGAAAAATTTTCTGAAATGCAAGAAGTTCTCGTTTGGTTTGATCTAACGGTGGACCAACAGAAAACCCATTTCTTCCACATATTACGTTATGCAGTAAATGCTAATGCAGGACAAAACAAGGACGAGGCAAGGAAGTTCTTGAAAATTTTGCTTGCCAACTTTTCACCTTCAAATACTAGCAATGGTAAACGGATCGCGATGGCAGAACTGATCTTAAGCCTCGAAAAGGACAAAGAACTCGCGGCTAAATGGATTGACGGTGTTAAGCAGCCCCTGATACAAAATAGTGAAAAATTAGGCTTTGAGCCGAGCTTTAATGTATTTCGGCCTCTAATAAAGCTCAATAAAGTAATGAACTTGATTGGCAAAGGGGTGACTATAACAGCTGCTGTCCCTTCAGACTCATACACCTCAGACGACCATGTTATTGTTGAATTTCAACGTATGCTGTGTATGATAACACAGTTACTATGCGAGGGATTAGAAAGCAAACCTATTATCGACCTCACTCGGCGGATTAAACCAATTATCCAGTTTTACAATCGTGAGTTTCCAATGCGGAATTCGTATTGGTACCGACTCACGCAAATGAAAACAGATTATTTTGATTTTCTGATACAAGCAGTGTACGCTTCAGGCAGGAGAAATGTGGAGGGATTAATTACTGAGCTGGAAGCCAATATCGCCAAACATTGTAAATATTGGACCAGCGAACACGTACGTGGCATTGCCAACACCTTACTCACAATGAATTTGGAAGTCGAAAGAGCTTTGACATTACTATCCTCACAGGAATCGATCATGCTAATCGATAAAGATATTAACGGTAGGATTACTGAATGCATGGAGCAGGCAAAAAGCTATCTGTTAGTCGACGACAAGGAAAAGGCAGAAAAATGGCTAAAAAAAGGAATAGAAGAATCTATCGGTGTTGGCTACCGCAAAGACTATCAATACAACACTTGGCTAGACTGGCTGATTCAAAATATCCAAAGACATCCAGAAACAGCATCACAAAATATTGGTTGGTTCTTATCCCACCTACATCATTTGAGGGAAGCCACGGAGGGACGAGCGGCTGATCTGGCAGCAACTAAATTACTGGGCTTGACACTCAATTGGAATCCGAGTGCTGGCGTTACACAAATGAAATGGATGCTCGATAATGCCTTAATCGACTATGAAGATGCCGTAAGCACTTTTGTAAAATCATTGTTGGCAAAAGAAACTAGTTTACAGGAATATGAATTATTAGTCGGAATCTACGCAAATCTCTATTTATTTTTTGCGGTTGATTCCGACCATAGTTTACTGAAGCGTTTATTACGAAAAGGGGAAGTACTTTATTCTGAGACATTTGGCGATATTTGGATACCGACCATGTACCACATCATTACGACAAAAGCACTTGATGAACAACGCCCTGGATTGCTCATCGTGCTGGAGGAGTTCCTGAAGGACACCGGAAAAAAAGTGCATGAACTGATTCCGGGTTTTGCCATTCCTGAAGAACCCGATCATCGTAGGTCTGACTCGTCTTCTTCATCAAACACACTTGTTATCGGTGCAGATCATCAAAGTATGCTCCATAGAGACGTTATAGCTTTAGTGAATAATTACGAACAATTCAGGGATTTGCTAAAGAAAGAAGACAAGGCTAATTCCTGGTATAATTGGACAGAAGTTTATAAGAAGATAGAATCCTCAATTGATTTGGCTAGAATACAGGAGATCAGCGAAATCATTATCGGAAACCGGAAGCCGATTGAGTTACTTGTTTTGTTAAGTGAAAAAGCTTACGAACTTGGCGATAGCGCGTTGGCTGAACAACTGGTTAACGAAGGAATCTCTCAGTCCAGTGCTAGTGGCTGGATAACATTTTATGATGGAGGTTCCCGCATTAAAACTTTTACAGCGCTACGTAAAATAAAAGGTGCCGCTGGGATAAAAAAAGCATTTGATGTATTTAGTTATGACTTATTGCATAGTGAATCGGCCGGAAATTATGCAGAAGCTTTGGATGAAATTTTACCTGTGATAGCACCCGGATATGATGAAGATGCTATATGGTCACAACTGTTTGGATACCTTCAAAGATTAATGTCCACCAGCACACCTTCAGAGAATTTACCTGACCTAAGTCCGCAAGATAAAAGCCTTTATGATAATATCATTGATTTGATGAACTATTTTTCGGCATATCCAGTAACCCTTGTTTACACGGCAGCACAAAAATTGCTTGCAGGTCAATTAAGTGGTAAGATGCAATATCCGATTCAGGTTGTTTCCTCGTTGCAAAAGGATAATGATGAAAGTGCAGAACTATTCATCGGTCTATTACTATTATGCCAAGAATACGGAAATGATATTTCTGTCTTTTACACACAACTCAATCAATTAGCTATGTCATCTAATTTTATGATTAGGTCTGAGGCTGCTCAATTACTAGAATTAAATGGTCAACAAATTCCCGAGATTGCTGAGCAAACCTTATCGCCGTTCTATAAGTTGGATCTTGATAGCTCTGGCTCAGATAGCATTACCCTTAACATCGAAGGAGAAGTACACCCACTTGGTCAGATCATCAGGTTAATCAAACCGCTAGACCGGGATCTGAAGATCTTATCCAAGATGACGGGAATTGCTGAAAAAACGCTAATATACCGCACATATATACTGTTAAGCCGAACTGGTATACCTGTAGATTGGCTGAATGGAGACGATGGCGATTTTAGTAAGCATTTGGAAAGGATACGCTTGAGGTATAGTTACACTAAGCCCCGCGTCCTAGCCGTGAAACGCGCTATCGCAAGAGTGGTGTCCGAATTGGTAGATGCCGGAACATTTGATAAGGAATCTGCCGTTCAATTTTTTGGCCCTCGTGACAAAGGTCCCGATTTATTTGCTGCTACTAAAAGACCTGTATTTATTAGACGGCTGGGTGAAAAGAAATTCATGCTGGACACTAAACATTGGCTGGAGGAAATAGAGAAAAATCCGAGATTGAAAGAGACTGTATTACGTAATGAAGATGGACGTAATATTATTGGCGAATACACAGTCCTTACCAGCCTATTTTGGGGTAAAGCAACGCAGGTGTTCATGAGCCAGATTAAAGGTAGCCCGGAAACGAACTATGGGTGGTTTATCTTTGGAGGTGTAATCAATAAACAAACAAATGATTACCACAACCTTAAAAAAACAGGTAATAGTCTAATTATTATTCGAGAAGAAACTCATGGTAATTTTAGTACATTATCCAGTTGGATCGCCTTCAATCCGGTCTTAGCAAAGTATCTCGGATGGCAACCGCTTCCAGGAAAGTTATTTGCTTGGGCAGATGAATATGGCAATTGCCTGATAGAGTCTGTTTATTGGCTGGATGGAAATATCAAAATGCAACCACCACATTTATATAGTGAAGCAGGTGAAGGTTGGTATGTATTAGCAACTGACCAAGCTTTAGCAAAAATAAAGGAGATCGAACCTTTGCTTTATCAAGAGAAATTTATTTATCGCTCTAAAGAAAATGACAGTGACTCTGAACAACACTCGACAATTATTGAACTTGAATAACTTACTGAGGTCAAAATCACTGTTTTATCTCTGTTCTTTGACAGTCGTGTTCATAAGTACAGAGTTGAAGGGGGGCTGTCTTGCTAAAAGCAACCAATCTAGAACCTCAGTATTGTTCAAATATTATCTTTTCAGTTTGATTGTGGCAGGCTGTATTTCTTTAGTATATATAATATCCTTTAAATCTGAAGCGTCTCTCAATTGATTCAACCGTCTCAAATCATCCAAAAAAGAGTTCGAGTTTTGTACCAGTGGGTTCACAAAAGGCGCAAGAAATTGCGCCTTTTTGCATTAAACGACCCTGTTTACTGCGATTTTTACAAAAAAGCGATTCATTTAATATCATTCTATAGCATATCATTCGGTGACCTATTCAGTGACCTATTTTAAATGGTAAATTTAGGTCACCGAATTAGACGGGTTTGATGAGGCGAATTGGACAAAAAGGACTCTCAAATATTTATTTGTTAACCTTTTAGTGTGGGATGATGAAAATCAAACAAAACATGGATTTTCTGCTTGGGATACGCAGAAGTCAAACGAAAAATGATGTGGCACCTTTGTACATCCGAGTGACCATTGACGGTATTTCTAAGAAAATATCGCTGGGAGTAAAAATTAATCCAAAAGACTGGGATATTAAATCCAAGCGGGTCAAAAAAACAGAGCCTTCTTATAAGGTCATTAATTCCAAAATTATTCAAACTCAAGTTGATTTAGATCGGCATTTCAACGCTTTGCAAACTCAAGTAGATCGGGTAACACCCGATATGGTAAAGAATGCATACCTAGGGAGGTTGGAAACAAAAGCAAACTCAGAGAAATCTGAAAAAGGGAAAGACACCATCCTATATGCTTTTGATGAGTTTATTATGCGCTTCAAAAAATGGTCGATAAAGGACTCTGATCATATGATACACTCAAGCATTGACGTACCACCAAAAAGAAGGTGGAATCATTTTTAGTGCATAATTATAAAGCGAAGGATCCTGCACTAAATAAAATTGAACCTAACTTCGGTGATAATTTCTATGATTACCTTACCCTTGAGGTAAAAGTTCCACTGGCTTAGCCATCGGCTAAGAAACATATCAAAAACTCCAAGCAGATTATTAAATCAGGTGTCAAAAAGAAGCTAATTACAGTCAATCCTATTGAGGACTTTAAATGCGGTGGCGATGATACTCAAATCCTGCCCTTAGAACTTCATCAGGTAGATGCCATCTACAATAAAGATTTTGGTATTGATCGCTTGAATGAAGTTCGTGACTCTTTTGTTTTCCAATGTTCACTGGCTTTGCCTATCAAGATATCTATGGGCTTACATTAGAGAACATTGTTCACGTCAGAACAGCTAAGGAAAAGTGGTTAATCAAAGACCGGGTCAAAACAGGTGTATCCGAAATGGTTCCAGTACTACCCATTGTGAATGATTTGATCAAGATGTATCGGAATCACCCCAAATGCATCATTAATAACCGATTGATGCCCATTGACTCCAATGCCGGTATAATAGCTATTTAAAAGAGATTGCGACTATCTGTGGTATCAAAAGGGATTTAAACACTCATCGCGCCAGGCACACCTTCGCCGATATTATGCTCAATTCTGGAGTGCCACTGGAAGATGTCAGCAAAATCCTTGGTCATAAAAATATCCGAACCACCCAACGTTACTGCCGTGTTCGGAAAGAACGTATCAGCCAAAGTATGCATATGGCTAAGAACAAACTGTTTTCTGAGGATGGAAAATTGATGTTGGTAGGTTGATGAAAAGAAGTTTTATGACTGTTTCAGTTGTGTGTAGAACAGTTAGCCTCAATCTCCAATTCCTATTAAGAACATTAATTAAAAGCCACTTCTACAATCAGCGTCAAAAAAACAATAGTATTAAGTTTATTATTATACCTTTTTTTATTTAATTTTGTATAATTACATACCATAATAAAATATGAAATACGACCTTTTAAAAAATGTTGTCAATCTTTTAGAAGAATTTGAGACGGAAAACGTATTAGGAAAAAAATATCCTAATGATATCGAAGGCTTTAAAAAATGGATAAATGCTAATGATGAGAATATAAATAATGAGCCATATTGGGAAGGGAAAGAAAATGGGCGTAGTGCCGAAAGTGTTATTAATACTTTAATTGTCCATATGAACAGATATGCCAAAAGTTATTCCAAGTCCGCCATATTTGGTTCAGATTTTTCTACGCAAGAAGATTTCATTTACCTTATTAACCTAAAAGCGTTTGGTGAAATGACCAAAATGGACTTGATCAAAAAAAATGTCCACGAGAAACCTGCCGGAATGCAAATTATCAATCGGTTGATTTCACAAGGCTGGGTTAATCAAACTGCTTCTGAAATTGATAAAAGAAGTAAAGTTTTAAAAATCAACGATAAAGGTTTAAAAGTTTTAGAAAATCAAATGGACGAAATCAGGAAAGCAACTAAAATCGTTACAGGAGATTTAACACATAATGAAAAGATGGAATTAATCGGATTACTTAATAAGCTCAATGATTTCCATCAATCGATTTATGAGAAAAATATTGAACCGAGAAATTTATTGAATGAGGTTTTAAAAGATAAAAAGGCATGAAGAAGAAAATAGCGGTTATCGGTTCTGGTTTTTCAGGATTGTCTGCTGCATCTTATTTGGCAAAAGCGGGAAATGAAGTTCACGTCTTTGAGAAGCACGAACAGCCGGGAGGACGCGCAAGGCAATTTTCTACTGTACAAGGATTCGTTTTCGATATGGGACCAAGTTGGTATTGGATGCCTGATATTATAGAGAGCTTTTTTGCTGATTTCGGTTATAAAGCTTCTGACTTCTTTGAGTTGATTTCATTAGATCCGCAGTTTGAAATGATTTTCTCAGAAGATAAAATCAGTGTTCCCGAAAGTTTGAAAGAATTAAAAAACTTGTTTGAACAAATTGAAAAAGGCGCAGGATTACGATTAGAAAAATTTATGAAATCGGCGAAATTCAAATATGAAGTAGGGATGCAGGATTTTGTGAACAAACCTTGCCATAACTGGGCGGAATTTATTTCTCCAAAAATTGCCAGAAGTGCGTTGAAATTGGATTTGCTGACAGACTTCAGATCGTACGTTGCAAAGTATTTTAAAAGTGAAAAACTAAGAACATTGATGGAGTTTCCTGTCATTTTTTTGGGTGCTTCTCCAAAAAATATTCCAGCATTGTACAGTTTGATGAATTACGGAGGTTATGCTTTGGGGACGCATTATCCGAAGGGCGGCTTTTATCAATTGGTTCTAGCGATGAAAAAGGTAGCTGAAATCAATGGTACGGTTTTTCATTTTAGTAAAACCGTTGAAAGCATAAATGCACAAAATGGCATGATAACATCATTGACCATTAATGGTCAAATCTATGGATTTGATGCAGTCATTGCTTCTTCGGATTATCATCATACAGAAACACTTTTAAATAAAGAGCTTAGAAATTATTCTGAAACATACTGGCAAAACAGAACATTTGCACCATCAAGTTTGATTTATTATTTGGGTATTAATCAAACTATTCCCAACCTCAAACATCATACACTTTTCTTTGAAAATGATCTGGACGAACATATTGATTGTATCTACGGCGAGAGAAAATGGCCCGAAAAACCATTGTTTTATGCCTGTTGCCCATCAAGAACAGATGATACCGTTGCTCCCGCAGGCAAAGAAAACCTGTTTCTTTTGATGCCTTTGGCTATCGCAATAAACGATGAAGAATACGTACGGGAAAAATATTTAGCACAAATGCTTTCAAGGATCGAAAGACATACAGGCACAACCGATCTACGATCAAAAATTGAATACAAAAGGAGTTATTGTATCAGTGATTTTATTTCAGATTACAATGCTTATGGCGGCAATGCTTATGGACTGGCAAACACACTCAGCCAAACTGCGGTCTTGAAACCTAAAATAAGAAACAAAAAATTAGAAAATTTATTCTATACAGGTCAGTTGACTATTCCTGGACCCGGAGTTCCCCCATCGATTATATCGGGGAAAATTGTAGCGAATGAGGTAATCAAACTTAAAAACTGAATGTTATGAAGCACCTGTTCGACGAGCTTTCTTACTCGGTAAGCAAGATAACAACCAAAAAATACAGCACGAGTTTCTCCTTAGGTATTTTAGCTCTGAAACCGTCTATTCGTTCTGCAATATATGCGATATACGGATACGTAAGACTAGCAGATGAAATCGTAGATAGTTTTCATGGGTACGATAAAGAGAAATTACTGAACAGATTAAAACAGGAAACAGAAAATGCGTTGCAGGAAGGCATTTCGCTCAACCCGATTTTACAGTCTTTTCAAGAAACCGTAAATCGATATAAAATCGACAAAAGCCTGATTGAACAGTTCTTACATAGCATGGAAATGGATCTGCAAAAAATAGATTATAATTCAGAATTGTACGAGGAATACATTTTTGGTTCAGCGGAAGTAGTAGGTTTGATGTGCCTCCAAGTATTTACGGATGGAAATAAAGAACAATATGAAAGGCTGAAACCCTATGCGATGAAGTTGGGTTCGGCTTTTCAGAAAGTTAATTTTTTAAGAGACTTGAAAGATGATTATCAGGTTTTGGGCAGGACTTATTTTCCCAATATTGATATGGAAGTATTTGATAATTACGTAAAGTGTCAAATTGAAAAAGAAATAGAGAAAGAGTTCAAAGAAGCCTTAACAGGGATTAAGAAACTGCCCCATTCATCTATATTTGGAGTGTATTTAGCGTATAAATATTATTTGTCTTTATTTAAGAAGATAAAAAGAAAATCATCCGTAGAAATACTCAATAACAGGGTTAGTATTCCTAATTCTGAAAAGGCATTTGTGGCGTTCAAAAGTTATATCCGATATAAAACAGCTTATCTATAATGAAATTTCTTGGTTTACTAATACCAACAATATTCTTTCTGACAAGTTTAACTGATTTGGATATAGTAAGAGTAAATTATAACAAAGTTATAGCAGACAAGGAACTGTGCAAAAAAATGATTGAAGAATTAGCGGAAACTAAGAACAATCCAGCTACTCATTCGGCTTATTTAGGTGCTTTGCAAACCATTTGGGCAAATCATGTTTTTAGTCCGATAAGTAAACTCAATACATTTAAAAAAGGAAAGAAAAACATCGAGCAAGCAATCAAAAAAGAACCTGATAATGTAGAATTGAGGTTTATTCGTCTTTCGGTTCAAAAAAACACACCGTCTTTTTTAGGATATAAATCAAACATAAATGAGGACACTGAATTTATCAAGAAAAACCGTCATCGAATTGGTTCAGAGATTGTGCATAAAAATATAAACAAGCTTTTAAAAGACTAGGCAATGAAACATCAATTATACAAAGAACAACAATTGCATTGTGATATCGAGACTGCGTGGAATTTCTTCTCTTCTCCGAAGAACTTGTCGAAGATCACACCCAATGATATGAGGTTTACCGTACGGTCGGATTATAACAGTGAACAGATTGTTGAAGGAATGATTATCGATTATACCGTTTCGCCGGTGCTGAAAGTTCCGTTGAATTGGAGAACACGGATTACTCAGGTGGAGTTGAACAGGAGCTTTACTGATTTTCAGGAACGAGGACCCTATAAATATTGGAATCACTTTCATGAATTTATACCCAATAATGAGGGTGTTCTTGTTAAAGATACAGTAGATTATGAATTGCCACTCGGTGTGCTAGGCGAAATCTCACATCGGGCATTTGTGAAAAGGAAATTAGCAGACATCTTTAATTTCCGTTACGGTGTTTTAGAAAAACTTTTTAACCCAATAAAAAAATAAGATGAATTTTGTAATCACATTGATCACATTTATATTGATGGAAGGAGCCACTTGGATTATCCACAAATACGTTATGCACGGTTTTTTGTGGGTTTTGCACAAAGATCATCACGATCACAGCAACGAAGGCGTTCTTGAAAAAAACGATTATTTCTTTGTGTTATTTGCTATACCTACGATTGCTTTAATGTATTTCGGTTCATTAAAAGATTTTAATTACTTGTTTTATATTGGATTGGGCATTATGCTTTATGGAATGGTTTATTTTTTTGTGCACGATATTTTTATCCATCAAAGGATTAAATTTCTGACCAAGGCCAAAAGTCCCTATTTTTTGGCCCTTCGCAGGGCACACAAACAACATCACAAGCATATTGGAAAAGAAGAAGGCGAGTGTTTTGGTTTTTTATTTGTGCCTTTCAGCTATTTTAAAATGTATTTTAATTCCGCTAAGAAATGATGGCATATACATATTCATTGATATTACTATTTACGATCATCATTTGTTTCATAGCATCTTTCGACAAGCGAATTCTTTTTAACCATCATTTTGGGGCATTTGTAAAGTCCGCAATTCTTGTGGCCGTTCCCTTCATAGCTTGGGACGTATGGTTTACGGCAACAGGTGTGTGGTGGTTCAATACGGATTATACCCTCGGAATAGTATTAGCGGGATTACCGCTTGAAGAATGGCTGTTTTTTATCTGCATCCCGTTTTCCTGCGTGTTCACCTATTTTTGTTTTGACAAATTTTTCAAGTTAGACTGGCTTTTAGGATTTAATAATATAATCGTTTTTGTCAGTGTGATCATCTGTTCGGTTATTGCTTTGTTGCACGATGACAAGATATATACGCTGGTCACAGCTATTGCTACCATAACAACTTTAATCTACCTGCATTTTATTGCCCAGGCGGACTGGATTGGCAAAGCATCACTGGTGTTTACAATACTGATGTTAGGTTTCATTCCGGTTAACGGTGTGCTGACCGGCACCGGACTGGAAACACCCATAGTGAATTACAATCCCCAAGATTTTCTGGGCATACGAATACTAACGATACCAATTGAAGATGCGGTTTATGGCTATACGCAATTCCTTTTGGTATTGTATTTTTTTAAACGATTTAAACATACACGCGATGAAAACGAAAGATAAATTTTTAGTAGTTGTCTTTTTTATAGGAGTAGTTACCCTCTTAAATTCTTGCGCATCCATTCCTAAAAATGCAAAGGCGGTAAAAAACTTTGATGTCAATAAATATTCAGGCACTTGGTACGAAATTGCTCGTTTTGACTTTCGTTTTGAAAAGGATTTAGACAATGTTTCCGCTCAATACAGTCTGGATAAAAAAGGAAATGTGAGCGTGTTGAACAGTGGCTACAATTTCATAAAAAAAGAATGGAAAAAAGCAGACGGTTTAGCCAAATTCGGGGAAGATGGAGATATAGCTAAATTAAAGGTTAGTTTTTTCGGTCCTTTTTATTCGGGATATAATGTCGTGGCATTGGATGAAGATTACCAATATGCGTTGATTGCAGGAAAGAATCTGGATTATTTATGGATTTTATCGAGAACAAAAGACATTCCCGAAGGTGTTAAAATCAACTATTTGAAAATTTCCGAGGAAATTGGTTATGACACGTCTAAACTGATCTGGGTAAAGCACGACAGGAACGATAATCCATTTTTGAATGAAGAGTAAGGTTTCCGTTTTCTGGTTTCGTAGGGATTTGCGATTGGAGGATAATGTGGGCTTATATCATGCCTTATCTTCAGGGTTTCCTGTTCTTGCCATTTTTATTTTTGATCCAACAATCTTGAATAAATTAGAAGATAAAAAAGATAGAAGAGTTGACTTTATCCATCAGGCACTTTCAATAATAAATGCGGGAATTAGCACATTCAATGCAAGGTTGAATACGTTTTACGGAAATCCGATTGAAATTTTTAAAATTATTTCTGAGAAATATGCTGTTCAGGGGGTCTTTTGCAATAGGGATTATGAACCGCAAACCGTTGAAAGAGATACAGAAATTTGTCAATTCCTTAAAGAACAAAATATTGCTTTTAAAGCATTCAAAGACCAAGTTGTTTTTGACAAAAACGATGTGTTGAAAAATGATGGAACGCCTTATACTGTTTACACACCTTATTCCAGAAAATGGAAAGAGTTTTTGAAAGAGCAAAATTACAAATCGCATGATCCTGATTACGCTAGTTTTTTTAAACAGGAGTTTGCCGAAATTCATTCGTTAAGTGAAATCGGTTTTGAAAGAACCAACATCACTTTTGAATACCCTGAATTAGATGCGTCACTCATTGATGAATACGACAAATTCAGGGATTACCCTGCAATGCAACGGACAACACAGTTGGGTATAGCTCTTCGGTTTGGCACCATCAGTATCCGTAAATGCGTAGCTTTTGCGTTGAACCATAATCAAACTTGGCTGAATGAATTGATCTGGCGGGAGTTTTTTATGCAAATTTTATATCATTTCCCGAAAGTGGTAACTCAATCTTTCAAAGCGAAATATGATAACATCAAATGGCGAAACAATGAGTGGGAATTTGAAAAGTGGTGCGAGGGAAAAACAGGCTATCCGATTGTAGATGCCGGAATGCGACAATTGAATCAAACAGGCTTTATGCACAGTCGGGTTCGGATGATTGTAGCGAGTTTTTTGTGTAAACATTTACTGATCGACTGGCGATGGGGCGAAGCCTATTTTGCTCAAAAACTGAACGATTATGATTTATCAGCCAACAATGGGAACTGGCAATGGGCAGCGGGTTCGGGTTGTGATGCTGCACCGTATTTCAGGGTATTTAACCCAATTATTCAAACCGAAAAGTTTGACAAAAAGTTGGAATATATAAAAAAATGGCTTCCAGAATTTGGAACAGAGGCTTACCCACAACCCATAGTAGAACATCGTTTCGCAAGAGAAAGGGCTTTAAAGGTATATGGCCAGGCTGTTAGAGAAAAATAATTAGTAACCCTCGTTTACCAAAAAGAGAAAAAAATCCTTTTTCTCAGAAGCCATTCAAACTGAAAGCGGAGAAGAAGTGTCTAACAAAGAAGTTAAGAGAAAATTCTAGAAGAATGGTGCAATAATTATCGGTACTGAATCAAAATTAAATTACATTTTTGATTCAGTTGAAAGACTTGGAGGAGTTTACCAATGAAGATACCGAAAGCGTATTCAATATTTGAGAGAAGAAACTTGAAATCGAACAGCAAATTAAACGCATAAAAGTTGGTGAGGATGTAAAGATAAGAAAGCGTGGAACCAACAGTGTATTCGATGGTTTGTTAAGCGGAAATTTCAAGGTTCTCTTACGCCTAACTTCCATAGTGATTATGCTGTTGAAGAAATACTTGACTTAGAGAATATTCTTGAAGACGTCAGATCTGAAATACTTATAAAATCTTATATTGAACTAGGGTGTTTAGTCATCAGCGTTTCGGATAACGGAATAGGTATCGACCCTTACAACCTGGATTTGATATTTAATAAACTTCATAGGGTAGAAAGTTCGGTCGAAGGTAACGGGGTTGGGCTTTACCTAGTAAAAGAGATTCTAGAAACTTCTGGTGGAAAAGTAGCGGTCAAGAGTGAACAAGGGAAAGGTTCAGTTTTTACTGTGTTCCTTCCAATCAAGAGCAAACCAAAGGCGCCATAAGGATACGGAGTGCTTGGGTATTTTCCTCCCATAGTCTCTTTTTTTACCTGTTTTAAGATAAATAAAAACTAATTATCCATCAGCTTGTCATTCTATTAATTATTGCTATTAAATGGAAGAATTGAAAGCACTAACTATTGTATGTTACGAATTTTACTCGCAGAGGATAATGACCTAGTTAGGGATAGCCTCAAACTTTTACTTGGACAGGAACACGACTTTATTGTTGACGATGCAGTTGATGGCGAAGAAGCATTGGCGAAACTCGAAAAGATTGAGGTAGATATTGTTATTACTGATCTTAATATGCCAAAGGTTGATGGTTTTGAACTTATAGAAGAGCTGAAAAAATGGAAACCCAAAATTCAGATATTGGTTTTTTCAGCCCTTGGCAACACTACTCACGTCGCCAGAGCGTTCCGTGCCGGAGCGTCTGCCTATCTGACGAAAGACAGCAGCGCCGATGAACTCATTTTTGCTCTTCGTCATGTCGCCCAGAAAAAGCGATACCTGAGTTCCAATTTGTCAATGTCAATCTTTGAAAAACATCATCAGTTTGATTAAGGGTGCAAACCCGCCCCTTGTATTGCATATTTCATATTTCCAAAAATGAGTTTAGGTTCTGTCCTAACAGGTTCACAAAAAAAGCCTTCAAAGTCAAATGATTTTGAAGGCTTTTTAATTTTATTAAAGTTAGAAACCATACATACCACCCGAAACAGAAATTTGCTCACCTGTAATCCAAGCTGCATCATCAGAAGCAAGGAAAACAGCAGCTTTTGCAATATCTTCAGGTTGTCCTCTACGTCCAAGCGGCGTTTTGGCAATAAACATTTTTTCATACTCACTGCCGGCAGTGACACCTGCAGTAGCTGCTCCTTCTGTTTCTGTAGCTCCTGGCATAATAGAATTAACACGAACGTTCCTTGTACCCAATTCTTTCGACAAGGCAATTGTTATAGCATCCAATGCTGCTTTAGTTGAAGAATACAACGAGGCTGCCGGAAGTGGCATTTTACTTGACCCTGAACTGATGTTAATGATATTGCCACCCTTATCACCAAACAGCTTCAAAGCAGATTGGATGGTAAGTATAGAACCCAAAACATTGACATCAAAATGCTTGTGAAAAGTTTCTACCGATACTTGATCAATGGGTAAAAATTGCTGGAAAACGGCATTGTTTACAAGGATATCTAAAGTGCCGTATGCCTCATTTGTTTCTTCGAACAACCTTGTTACATCAGCTTCCTTCGATATATCAGCCTTTACTGCAATGGCTGAGCCTCCATTATCTGTGATAGACTTTACTACACTATCTGCGCTCTCTTTACTTGAAGCATAGTTTACTACAACCTTTGCACCTTCTGCTGCAAAATGTTTGGCGATAGCTGCACCTATTCCTTTTGAGGCGCCTGTAATTACCGCTACTTTGTTTTCTAATCTAGCCATTTCTTTTAGTTTTTAATATTATTAGTTTATAATTTGATAAGGTTTAAAGTTGATAACGGTCCGCCAGGGAATCGTTGCAGTTTCCCACCTTCATGCAGACTGCCCAAATCAACACCCGCAAACCCGATGCGGTTAAGAATACTTGCTACTATTGCTTTGGCATCATCATCATTTCCTGAATAGAAAATCACTCTTTTCCCACCACCAACCTGTGGATTGGCAGCCAATACTTGTGCATATAAAGTATTAAAGGCTTTAACAACTTTTGCACCTTTAGTCAATTGACATACTACTTCACTGGATGTTTTCGAGCCCGGTTCTGCTAACACAAATTCCGGACTGTCCCAATTAGTTGGATCTATCACAACTTTACCTTCCAATGAAAGAGGATCCAATGCTTCGGCTACTTGTTGCCAACGTACAGCAAGAAGTATTACATCAGCCTTGGCTGCTTCCTCTACCGAACCAGCTACAATATTGCCACCGATTTGCTTTATTTTTTCTTTAAGTGTATCTGCTCCACGACTATTGCTGATAACCACTTCGTAACCTGCAGCGGCTACATGTTTTGCGAATGCTGTACCGATAGTTCCGGCACCAATAATTCCTATTTTCATCTTTTTTAATTTTTAAATTAATTATCAATTTGTATCACAAAGATACTATCGATAGTATACTTATGAAACTAATGTAAGTGATAGTGGTTACTTTCAGGTAACCAAAAAATAAAAAGCATGATGAGAGATCAAAGATTTTCCCCGCAGAATGCCCATTAAGTATCATTGTGGAGTAAATGGAAGCCATCTTTATTTATATATTTATACAGAGATAATTCGGCCAGGAAATTATAACTTAGTATATGTATCGTAGAAAATTCTTAAAGCTAACAGGAATGTCTGTCTCATTAAGTGCTATTGGCACAAAGGTGATAGCAAAGACCATTATTAATCCACCGAAGCAACAAAACAAACCAATTGTTATTTCTACTTGGGACTTCGGGATTGCGGCAAACCAAGCAGCTTGGAATATCTTATCGACTGGCGGCAGAGCGCTTGATGCAGTAGAGCAAGGTGTTTGGGTGCCAGAGGCAGATCCTAAAAACCAATCTGTTGGGTATGGAGGTTTACCTGATCGAGATGGCTTTGTAACCTTAGATGCTTGTATCATGGACGAATTTGGAAACTGTGGTTCCGTAGCTGCACTCGAACATATTAAGCATCCCATTTCTGTTGCTCGCAAGGTAATGGAAAAAACACCTCACGTAATGCTTGCTGGTGATGGTGCACTTCAATTTGCCCTGCAAAATGGCTTTAAGAAAGAAAACCTGCTCACAAAAGAAAGTGCAAAGGCTTGGGAAGAATGGTATAAAACAGCCAAATATCAGCCGGTAGTGAATATAGAGAATAAGCTTTTTGATAAGGTGACTCCTCAAAAATTACCTGGTAATCAATACAATCATGATACAATCGGCATGTTAGCCTTAGATTCAAAAGGTAACCTGTCTGGTGCTTGTACCACCAGTGGAATGGCTTATAAACTACATGGGAGAGTAGGCGACAGTCCCATTATTGGAGCAGGTTTATATGTAGATAATGAAATTGGAGGAGCTACTTCTACAGGAGTTGGCGAAGAAGTAATCCGGAATGTAGGCAGTTTTCTGGTTGTAGAACTCATGCGCCAAGGATATTCACCCGAAGATGCCTGTAAAGAGGCTGTGATGCGGATTATAAAGAAAAAACCAGATATAGCTAAAAACATACAAGTAGGCTTTTTAGCCCTCAATAAAATGGGTCAGTATGGTGCTTATGCTATACAAAAGGGATTTAGTTATGCAGTTTGCAACGCACAAAAGAATGATCTATTGATTTCTGGGAAAAGTTATTATTAACAGCACTTAAAAAAACGGATGATTAATATGGAAGTATGTGCCAACTCTTTAGAGTCGGCAATTGCAGCACAAAAGGGAGGAGCAATAAGGGTTGAGCTTTGCGATAATCTGGCAGAAGGAGGTACCACACCCAGCTATGCCCAAATAGCCATGGCTAAAAAGATGTTACAGATTAAGGTATATCCAATTATACGCCCCAGGGGAGGTGATTTTCTATATACGCAGTTGGAGTTTGAGCTAATGAAGGAAGATATTAAAATATGTAAGTCTTTAAAATGTGATGGTGTAGTCATTGGCATTTTAAAGGCAGATGGCAGCATTGATAAAGAAAGATGTAAGGTTTTAGTAGAGCTGGCCAGTCCCATGGGTGTAACTTTTCACCGTGCCTTTGATATGAGTAACGACTTCGAAAAAGCCTTGGAAGATATTATCGAAATTGGCTGTGAGCGTGTGCTTAGCTCAGGCGGCGAGTCTTCTGCTTTGAAAGGTGCCGCTACTTTAGCCAAGCTAATTGAGCAAAGTGCCGGCAGAATTATAGTGATGCCTGGTGCGGGTATATCCAAAACAAACATTACCGAACTCATCAAAATTACCGATGCTATAGAATTCCACGCTTCTGCAAGGCATACTTCAAGTAGCGAAATGCAATTCAAGAATCAGAAACTAAGTATGGGAGCAGCTGCTGATGAGTTTAGCCATGATCTTACCGACAGCCAGTTGGTAAAAGAATTAATTGATTTGGCAAATAGCAATTAACTCTTTATTTAGAATCCATATCTTGAAAGACAAATCCAACTCCATAAACATTATTGATTTGAATTCTTTTTGATGGCGAGAGTGCTTTACGGAGCCTTGAAATAAAAACATCTAAACTTCTACCCATAAAATAATCGTTTTCACCCCACAAGTTTGTCAGAATTTCTTCTCTAGAAAGAACTCGATTGCTAAACCGATACAGATACAGCAAAAGCTCTCCTTCTCTAATCGTAAGGAACACTTCTTTATTATTTGCAAAGGTCAACTTTAAAAGATCCTGGTTAAAAATAACATCACCGATTTTCAGACAATTCGGATTATCTAAATGATTTTTCTCAGTACTTCTTTTAAGAATATTGTTAATTCTTAATACCAATTCATCAATATCAAAGGGTTTTGTAATATAATCATCTGCTCCAAGCTTTAACCCGGTAAGCCGATCGGGTTTTTCATTTCTTGCAGTTAGAAACACAAACGGCTGATCTCGATTTAATTTTAAAATCTTACTTATAAAATCAAAACCATTACAACCAGGAAGATAAATGTCTACTATTAGAAGATCAAAATCCTGATCCTTTAAATACGTTTTATAAGCAGATTCGGCAGTTTTAAACAAACTCACCTTGAATCCTACAAGCTCCAAGTATTGCTTGACCACATTTCCAAGATCATTCTCATCCTCTAGATAAAGTATATTTTTTATCATAATATTGCTTTTTGAATAATGATACAAAATGTTGTGTAGTGACCATTCTTACTATGGACCTCCAATTGCCATTCGTGTATCTTTACAATCTCACTTACATAATATAACCCTAAACCCAAACCGCTTGTATTCTTTATAATACGTGCTTGATAAAATTTCTCAAATATTTTTTTACGCGACTTCTCTGGAATCCCTACACCATTATCCGTGATGTTGAGTCGTATTTCATTATTATTATTCTCTATTTCAAAATGAATTAGTTTAGATGGGGAAAGATTATGCTTAATGGCATTATCAATAATATTATTTAATAAAGTTATCAATAAAAAGTGGTCAGCTTTAATAAAAATAGGTTCAATGTTATCAAAATTATTGCTAAACTTTACGTTCTCATCTTTCTTTAATTCGTAATCTTGTGTTATTTCTTTTATAAATCCTATTAGTTCTAAATTTGTTTTTTTTATTTCTTTTTTATTAAACTTTGCGGTGTCCACAACATGATTTACTAAAGCTTTTAATCGCAAACTTTGCCGCTCAATAACATCTGTTAACACCACATTATTATTATCCCTTTGTAGGCTCTTATTAGCCACAAGGATAGTTGCAATGGGTGTATTAAATTCATGTGTTATACTATTTATAAAGTCTGATCTTATTTCAGAAAGTGCTTTTTGCTTTAACCAGTTTCTATAGGTGGAAAAATAAATTCCAATAACTAAAACAATGGAAATAAATGACAGAAGAAAGGCAGGCAGGGAACTTTTTAAAATCGCTAAGCTTCTGTTTTGTGTATCCACATGCAAAAGAAAGACAATGGAATAAGAATTCGGTTCTGAGCTACTTACCTTTAATGAAGTTATTAAATTCTGTGGATTGAGTTCAGTCAAACCACCGCTAATTATCGAAGAATGTTCATTCGAGGAATCCCTTTCAAACAAATTAATAAATTGGGTTCCGTCAAAAGTGATGTTTAGACTTTTTATAACCAAAGCGTAACGTAGATCTTCCTTTAAGTGATTCTTTTTAATGATACGATTAATCACATCATTCATATTACTCGATTGTTTGAGTCTTTTTAAAAGACTGTCGCTTATCAATTCAGTTTTTTCAGTAAATCCTTTTGGGGTTGTGCTATAAAGTATCTTTAATTGAGGCAGGTTAGGGTATATATAATCATCTATAATCTCTTGTCCTCCTGGAAAGAGTTTATCATTATGAATAATTTGATTATAGCTTTCGCTTATTGCCATCTTTTCATTTAAGTAATACTGTTTGTTATTTAATATAACGGTATTATAAAGCAATCTGGATTGAACAAAAATTAATATTGCTAAACTTAAGAAGGCAATAACTTTATACAGCTTTATTGTTGAACTCATGTGTTAGGTTTGGAAATAACTAAAATAGAGAAATTTATTTAAGAACAATCCCGTTAAGTATCCATTAACAATTCGTTAGGATTTCATTAACAAAGCCCCCCATCAATAATATCTAATTTTACCCTACAGTTAACCAAATCATTTATAACCAAATCATTTATTGGATTAATCAAATTCTATGAAAAATTCATTACCAAAAGAAAAACTGGTATTTTTTAGATTAAGAGCCCTTTTTACTTTATTAGGTTTTTTCCTGCTTCTTAATTTAAATAATGCCTATTCACAACAAAATTCCATTAAAGGAGTTGTGAGAGATGGAGCTAATCAGGAAACTTTGCCTGGTGTTTCCGTGAGTGTGAAAAACTCTACAAAAGTCGCAGTAACAAACGAAGAAGGACAATTTACGATTGAAGCATCACCAGAAGATGTCCTCGTATTTTCTTACATAGGTTTCCTAGTAAAAGAAGAAACAGTGGGAAATCGTACCGTGATTAATGTTGCAATGCAGGCGGATAAAAAGCTTTTAGATGAAGTAGTCGTAATTGGATATGGAACTCAAAAAAGGAGCGAAGTTACTTCTGCAGTTGCTACTGTAAAAGAGGAAGACTTTAACCAAGGCGGTTCAAGATCTGCAATGGATTTAATTCAAGGAAAGGTAGCGGGATTGAATATTACCAGAGCAGAAGGAAGCAATCCAAATTCAGGTACAGCTATACAACTTAGAGGAATCACTTCACTCACTGGAACACGCGAGCCACTGATTGTAATTGATGGTATCCCCGGTGGAAGCCTAGATTTACTGCAACAAGAAGACATCGAGTCTTTTGATGTTTTAAAAGACGGATCAGCAGCAGCAATTTATGGTACCCGTGGAAATGCAGGGGTAATCTTAATTACTACTAAAAAAGGAAAAGCAGGTGACCCTGTATATGAATATTCAACCTATTTTCAGCGGGAGTTCATTGATAAAAAGCCTGCCTACTTAAGTGCAAATCAGTTCAGAGATTTAATTAAAGACGGTGTAATCAATAGTTCCCAAGACCTGGGTTCCTCTACCGATCTGTATGACCTTCTAGTGGATAAGGATAATTTAAGCCAATATCATACGCTAGCAGCCTCTGGCGGAACAGCGAAAGCAAATTACAGAGCATCTTTGTTTTATAATGATGCAAATGGAATTGCTGTTCAAAACGGGCGTAAACAGTTTGGTGGACGATTAAACTTCAACCAAACTGGTTTGCAAGACCGATTAAAATTGCAAATGAATGTGGCAACGAATTTTAACAGAGCCAATCTTTTAGGTGGTGATCGTGGTTTCTTCGAACAAGCAATTCAACGTAACCCTACTGCACCAATTTATAATGAGGATGGTACTTTTGTTGAAACTCAAGCTTTTAATAATTACAATCCTCTTTCTCGTCTTGCAAACAGAATTAATGAGAGAAATCAACAGACTTTTTCTGGCGACGCAAAATTATCCCTTGAAATAATTGATGGATTAACAGCTTCTGCTTTCGGATCGTATGTTAGAGACAACTACAATGACAGGCAATATAGATCAAAAAATGATTGGGATCAACGTCCTAACTCGGATTATCAAGGAATGGGTTATGCCTATAAAAGCAATTTTTTAAACTGGACTCAAACTTTTGAATCCACAATTGATTATAGTAAAACCTTTGCCGAGGTTCATGCTTTAAGTGCAGTATTAGGTTATAGTTACCAATATAGTTCTGAAGAAACCTTTAACGTCAATAACAATGGGTTTACAACAGATGGTTTTCTTGATTGGAATATCGGTGCAGGAAGTGCAATTAATAATGATTTATTACCTAGACCCGGCATGGGCAGCAATAAATTTGATAATCGTCTAGCTGCATTTTTTGGTAGAGTTAATTACGCATATAACGGAAAGTATTTTGTACAGGCAATATTACGTAGAGAAGGTTCTTCCCGTTTTGGTGCCAATCACAAATGGGGTAATTTTCCTGCTATGTCTTTAGGATGGACACTTTCGGAAGAAGAGTTTATGCAGGGAATTACTGCCATCAACAATTTGAAGCTTCGTGTAGGATATGGTGTAACAGGTAACCAAGGTATTCCAAATTACCAATCCTTAGTAACACTTGGAACTGGAGGAGTATATCCTATTGATGATGTTTACTATCAAACATACGGTGCAGCCAGAAACCCTAACCCTGATTTGAAATGGGAACGTAAAGCAGAATGGAACTTTGGTTTAGACTTTGGTGCTTTTGCTAATCGTATTACTGGATCCATCGACGTATATAGAAGAAATACTACCGATTTATTGTATCGATATAATGCACAACAACCTCCATTTGTTAGAAACACGTTATATACTAATGTAGGCTCAATTAGTAATAAGGGAGTAGAAATTTTACTTTCTGGAACGCCTATTCAAAATGACGATTTTAGTTGGAATGTAAGCTTAACTGCAAGCTCTCAGTTCAATAAACTTACCAAGTTGTCTAACGATGTTTTTCAAGCAAACTACTTAGAGTTTTACGGACTTCCATCTCCCGGTAATTTAGGAAACGCATTCCGATTGGAAGAGGGGGGAGAAGTAGGAAACTTTTACGGAAAACGATTTGCAGGATTCAATGATGAAGGAAAATGGCTTTTTTATAAGGCAGATGGAAGTGTGGCACTGGCAGGTGAAATGAATAACGATGATTTAGCCATCATTGGCAATGGGGTTCCTAAATACAATGCCGGTTTAAGTAATACCATTAACTATAAAAATTTTGATCTAACAGTGTTTTTCAGAGGAAAATTTGATTTCGATATCTTAAATACTAAAGAACTTTATTTCGGAAATAAGAAGTGGTTGCCAAATAACGTGTTAGAAAGTGCAATAGGAAAGAATAGTGAACTAAATGATGATCCACAATACTCTGATTATTATTTAGAAAGAGGAAACTTTGTGAAATTGGATAACCTTACATTAGGATATCGATTTAACTTAAAAACTCCTTACATACGAAATATGCGCCTGTATGTTTCAGGAAGGAACTTAGCGACCATAACAGGATATAGTGGAATAGATCCTGAGTTACAAGATACCGGATTCGAAACTGGAGTAGATAGAAGAGATTTTTATCCAAGAACGAAATCATGGACAATCGGATTAAATGTCGGCTTCTAATCTATAATTCCTAACAATTTTAAATAAGACATCAATGAAGAAATATATAAATAAAGGCCTTTTTATAAGCATGTTAAGCTTATGTATGGTATCGCTAAGCAATTGTACAAAACTAGATGAAAAACTGTACAATGAATTGAACGAGAATAATTTCTATAATAATAAACTTGAGGTAATGCAGGCCTCTTTAAGACCATTTACTCATATGCAAGCTTGGCTTGCACCTACAGGCCAAAGTGCCTATTATTATCATTCTGAACTTTCGTCTGATCAGTTGGCATGGCCTCAGAAAGGTCGTCATGGTTACGATGGAGGAGACCATTTTCGCCAGCATTATCATACTTGGACCTCAAATGAAGGTAGAATGAGAAGCACGTGGGAATTAATGTGGACAGGAGTAGGTTATGTGAATTCAGCCATAGAAGATTTATCAAAATTAGATTACGTTAAATTAGGTATGACCGAAACTGAAATGAACTCGGTTTTAGCTGAGCTAAAAGTATTGAGAGCTTTTCATTACATGAAAATTATGGATTTATGGGGAAATGTACCTATCGTAACCACCGTTGGTGAACCTGTAAACCCACCAACCCACCCTCGTAAAGAAGTATTTGAATTTGTTCAAAGCGAACTGGAAACTTATGTTCCCGCTTTACAACCTTATTCAAATGAATTAATTGGTCGAGTTTCACAAGCAGCTGGTTATGCTATGTTATCAGAACTGTATCTGAATGCAGAAAAATGGTATGGAACGCAGATGTGGGATAAGTGTATTGAAGCATCTAACAAAATTATTGATGGATCTGCCGGAGGTATTAATGGTGGACCAAAATTAGCCCCAGATCTAGAATTAAATTTCAGTAATGTCAATAAAACTTCACCAGAGGCGCTTTTTCAAGTTGCTTATAGCCGTAAAGGTGGTTTTGAATTTGGTTGGGGTGGATTCTTTATGGGTTACGATTCGATGAAAGAAGTGTTAAACGTAGGGTACGGAGGTTGGAATGCATTTGTAGTAGTGCCTAGTGCATTTGATGCCTATGCAGAAAATGATTTACGTAAAAAAGAATGGTTCCTATTTGGCCCTCAGTATAAATACCAAACAACTACTCCAGTTATGGGAAGTGAAGAATGGAGCGGAAAACCTCTTGTTTTCGTAAACAGTATTCGTCGTGAAAGTGAAGGTGATTTAACAAGTGAAGGTAGCATGGCTGAAGGAGAAGAAAATAGCGGTGCACGTTTCAATAAATATAAATCTGGAACCTTAGACGATCCTAATTACTTAGAAAATCATTATATCCTTTACCGTTTAACTGAAATCTACTTTAATAAAGCAGAAGCCATTATGCGAAAAAATGGAGGATCAGCAACATCCGAAGCAGTTGAATTGATTAATGCAAGTAGAAAGAGAGCATTCTCGGCCGCTGATTGGCCAGCTGCAAGATACACTACTGCCACACTAACTTTAGATGAATTGCTTGCAGAAAGAGGTAGAGAGTTTGTCTTTGAAGGAAAAAGGAGAACTGATTTAATTCGATTTGGCGAATACATCAATGGAACCTGGTGGGATCATAAGCCAACAGGAGATGTAAATAGGGAGATTTATCCAATTCCTCATACACAAATTGCAGCAAATCCTAATTTAATTCAGAATCCAGGATACTAAATCTTATTATTGCGAATAAAAAAACTAAAACCATTTACTTTGAAAAAAAACTTAATTAACGTCTACTTATTAATGCTGAGTACCACATTGGTCTTGACTAGTCAAACAAATGCAGTATTTGGACAAGAAAAATCAAATCCGATTCCATTACAGAATCTTAATGCCTTTAACGATCCAGGTAAAAGCTGGACTATTGTTGGAGATGTAAATGGCTACATTAATGTAGCCAATACTTTATCTGCCGTTAACGGAGAAGGCGTATTGCTTAATTTACCAACTAAAAAGGTGAAAGGAACAGACCTTTATACCTTGCTCGAATACGGTGATGTAGATGTTGAAATGAAGTTTTTAATGTCTAAAAACGGGAATTCAGGTATTTACTTACAAGGTCGTTATGAGGTACAACTCGGAGACTCATGGAATTTATCAAACAGTACTTCAGCTAGCAATGGTGGAATTTACAACTTGAAAGCACCTCGTATCAATGCATCAAAAGCACCGGGTTTGTGGCAGGATTTGAAAATTTCTTTTCAAGCCCCACGCTTTAATTCTTCAGGAGAAAAAATTCAAAATGCGAGAATCTTAAAAGTATTGTTAAACGGAGTATTGGTTCAGGAAAACGTGGAATTGTTTAATCCTACTCCGGGGGCAATCAGTAACCAAGAAGTAGCAAAAGCTGCATTACGAATTCAAGGAGACCATGGCGCTATTGCATTTAAAGACCTGGTTATCTCCGAAATAAAAGAGAAGGATGTGAAAGAGAATGAAGGGGGTTATGCCGCTGATCCTATTCTTGTAGAGGCAAATGAAAATACGATATTAAGAAGTTTCATGGATGTAGATAAAGACGTTCGAGTGGTACATGCAGTTTCTGTAGGTAGCGCTAATAACGTTCATTATACTTATGACATGGATCACGGTATGTTGGTGCAGGCTTGGCGTGGCCAATTTCTAGACGCAACACCTATGTGGGATGGTCGAGGTAATGGAACCTCGATTCCTATGGGTGCTGTTCAATATTTTGGCCATCCGGCTTTTACCCTTGCAAAGCTATCCAATCAACAGGAAGCTTGGCCTATAGATACATTGAATTCGCATTACAAGCCCGATGGTTATACAGTAGATTCTGTCGGTATTCCCACTTTTGTTTACAGAATCTTCGATTCAGAAATTAAAGACAAATTAAGTGTCTTAAATGATGGGAGTGGAATAAGTAGAGAAATCACGGTTGAAAATGGGAACGATATGTATGTAAGATTGGCGAAGTCCTCACAGATTTTAGAAATTAAAAACGGGTACTATCTTATTGGCGATAAAGAATATTATTTGCAATTACAGGATCCAAAGAGCCAAGTTGTTTTACGGGATGTAAATGGCGAGAAAGAGTTGATCGCTCCAATTAAGGATCATCTTAATTATTCAATATTATTTTAATCGAAATCAGATAAAAAAACTTGTTATATGTTATCGAATCTTATTCATTTTTATACTAAAAGCATCTTAATAGTTCTCCTTTCTTTTGGCACAATCTTAACATTTGCACAAGAAACACCTAAAGAGGAAGATTTCTATAAAATAGTAAAGTTGCCCGCTCCGGAGCATGTTTTACTTGAAGTAGGAGGTTTGGTTACTTTGCCGAACGGAAACTTGGGCGTATCCACTAGAAGGGGTGATGTTTATATTGTTGAAAATCCGACCAGTGCTAAACCTTATTTTAAAAAGTTTGCATCAGGTTTACATGAAATTTTAGGATTAGCCTATAAAGACGGTGCATTCTATGCTGCTCAGCGTGGAGAACTCACTAAATTAATAGACACAGATTTAGATGGTAAAGCTGATGTTTATAAAACCATTTACGCATGGCCTCTTTCTGGACACTACCATGAATATAGTTTCGGCCCAAAAATAGCACCTGATGGATCATTTTTTGTAACGGGCAATGTTGCCTTTGGAGATGAAGAATGGTGGCGTGGCGAAAGTAGAGTGCCTTGGAGAGGCTGGACCATGCAAATCTTTGAAGACGGAACCATGAAACCTTGGGCGACTGGTATGCGCTCGCCAGCTGGACCAGGTTTTATCAATGGAGAATTTTTTTATACCGATAATCAAGGCGATTGGTTTGGATCAGGAGGTCTTTGGCGAGTTCCAAAAGGCTCATTTACAGGACACCCAGCAGGATTGGTTTGGACCGGAGAGGCAAATTCTCCATTAAAGCTTAAACAGCAGACTCTCTTTGATTTAGTTGATGAACGTAGGATTAGAGATGAAAATGGAAGAGCAATAAAGCCTGAGAATATAATTCAAGGTGAATTTAAAACCAGAGCCGAAGCAAAGATGTCAATACCAGAACTTCAGCTTCCGGCAGTATGGCTTCCGCATGCAATTTTAGGTATTTCAAACTCTGAACCTATCGAGATTCCTGAAAATACTTTTGGTCCCTTTGCCGGTCAGGTCTTAATCGGAGACCAAGGGATGAGTATGATTACTCGAGTTATGTTAGAAAAAGTAGATGGCGAATATCAGGGTGCAGCAATTGCATTAAGAAGTGGTTTTCGTTCAGGAGTACTAAGATTAGCCTGGGCTAAAGATGGCTCCTTATTTGTTGGAGAAACGAATCGGGGCTGGGGCTCTGCTGGAGATGCAAACGAAGGTTTACAACGCTTAATTTTCAATCAAAAGGACATGCCTTTTGAAATGAAAAATATAAAAGCAATGCCAGACGGTTTTGAAATCGAGTTTACTTTACCTGTGGATAAAAATTCGGCAGAAGATCTTGCCTCTTATTCATTAGAGACATTTACCTATAAGTACAACTCGGTTTATGGTAGCCCAACGGTCAATCAAGAAACTTCTGTAATTAAAGGAGTAAAATTATCAAACGATGGATTAAAAGTTCGCATTGTAACCGATGATTTAAGAAAGCATTATATACATACTCTTACCTTAAATGGAATACGTTCTAAAGAATCTTTCTATTCTTTGATTCACCCTACAGCTTATTACACCTTACATAATATTCCAAGTGGAGCTAAATTGTCGTTGGCAGAATTAAGTACAAAAGATTCTTCAATTCCTGTCAAGAAACCATCGACCAAGTCAACTACTAAGGTAATACCGGAAAAGAAAACTGAAGCGAAAGCAAATGTAGAACGAGTGCCTACACTTTCAGAAGTACAGGGATTGTTAGCTAAAAACACTTGTATTGCATGTCATAATGCCGATACTAGACAAGTAGGCCCTGCATTTAAAGAAATTGCAAAAAGAAAATACACCAATGAAGAAATTGTAGAGTTAATCTATAATCCAAAACCTGCAAATTGGCCTGGTTACGCTACTGAAATGCCACCCATGCCTCAAGTTTCAAAAGGTGATGCTTTAAAAATAGCTGCATGGATCAATTCTTTAAATTAATTTAAGATAGCTCTCGCACTGTCTTAATAAGCATAAAAAAAACCTGTAATCTTTTGATTGCAGGTTTTTTAAATTTCAATGGGTATTCTTAATTTACAGCCAGATAAAGGATTCTGATGCACATGCGTGAATAACCTCACCCTTTGAATCCAAAGGTTGTAAAGGGTCCACTGGTTTATTATTAACACCATCTTCTGGTACGGGTATCGGTTCATTTGGATTCGCCGGCATGATGCGTATTTCGCCACATTCCGCTACTCCTGTAATATTTGCTGTAAAAATAATGGATTGTCCGTCCGGACTCCATGCCGCGTCAGTTTCTCGGAAACGTGATTGCGTTATTTGCTTTGGCGTGTTATCTTTCTGAACAGTTGTTGTAAACAGATGATCGGATTGTGTAAAGACGACTTGTTGTCCATTCCGTGATACTGCTATTCCTTCCGGTAATTGAGCATAATCGGGATATTCATGAATGATAATGCTTTGTTGATCCTCCTCAGATTGATAATTCTTTAAAATCGCTAATGCAAAACCTATGGATTCTCCTTGGGTATTGAGCGCTTCAGCAGATAATACCAAATCTTTGCCATTAGGTAAAAATACAAAATCTTTGACATGAGGAATACGTCCGGTAATTTGATTCTCAGTGTTAAAGAAAATAAGATCTGTCCGACTGATGGGGTCGTCTTCAGCTCTTGCAAGTGCTGCAAATAGATCTGTTTTTCCTATAGCAAAACGTGGAGTGTGTTCAATGATCACAGGAATCTCAATAGTTTGATACTCGGTTGGTGTTTGCAGGTTATGAACTTGGATCTGCGTATTCCCGCTAGTAAAATCGTTTTTATACCAGAGGAATTGCTTTGCATTTTCAGAAATTCTATAATTATCCCCTCCTGAAAAGAGTGTTATTTCCTGTTTTGATTGAAAATTATATTGAACCAACGCGCTTGCAGAAGAGTAATATAGCGTGCCATTTTTCTCTTGAATGTTAGAGTCAGTCTTTTTACATCCCACGGCTATAAAGAGAAGTATTAACACACAATATCCGGTTTTTTTTATAGGTAGCTTTTTCATAAAATTATCTTTAATTTCAACTGGATAGACCAAAGTTACTGAGAATGAGAGCTAAAATCATTCCATAAAAGGACTATTTTTGTAGTAATTTCATACTATCTAATATATTTAAAAAGCTATGTCCTACTGTTCTGCTATTGAAGCCATGCAATCTGAAGAAAAAAAGGCTTTACATAAGAAATATCACGATTTTCATTATGGTTTCCCGATTCACGACGATAATGAATTGTTTGGCCGGCTGATTCTGGAAATTAATCAAGCTGGTTTGAGCTGGGAAACTATCCTAAAGAAAGAATCTTCCTTCCGAAAAGCATACAATAATTTCAACATTGAGAAAGTTGCTGCTTATACAGATGCAGACAGGGAAAGGCTTTTATCGGATGCTGGTGTTATTCGCAACAAACTAAAGGTAAATGCAGCTATCGACAACGCGAAAGCTATTCTTCAATTGCAAAAAGAGTTTGGCTCATTTGAAAAGTGGTTGGAACATCATCATCCGAAAACGAGAGAGGAATGGGTAAAGTTATTCAAAAAGACATTCCGCTTTACAGGTGGCGAAATTGTAAACGAATTTCTAATGAGTATTGGTTATTTATATGGAGCTCATTCTGAAAATTGCCCTATTCACAAAGCGATTCTGAAGCAAAATCCAAAGTGGGTGTCGGGACGGCGATCTGATTAGCAATCCACAAATTTGACAATTAAAATCAATAAAATGTTTACAATAGCACAAATCAAGCAGGCGCACAGTAAAGTGCAATCAGGTGCAGATTTTCCCGCATATATTCAGGAAATTAAGCAATTTGGGGTAATGTATTTTGAAACATTTGTTTCAAATGGACGAACTGATTATTATGGTTCTAATGAATATAAAATAGCTGGACCGGCAGAGTACCCAGAGCTAACTATTGCAGATAGATGCAATATAGAACAGTTCAAGCAAGGCTTACAAGAGCATCAGCAAGGAAAGACAAATTATTTGACTTTTGTTGAAATGTGTGCAGAGTTTGGCATTGAAAAGTGGCAAATGCATATAGGAAAAATGACTTGTACTTATTTTGATAAATCAGGAAATGAAATCTTGAAAGAGCAAATCCCTCAATGATAAGAACAAGTTTTTTAAATTTGTTCTAGAAAGACGATTGAAGAAAATAAGAATGAACGAAAGAACGATAGCCAAAATTAATGAATGGGATAAATTCAATCATCTCTTTAAACGTCACGAATTACCTGCTAAAACAGTGCTTTTGCGTGAAGGAGATATTTCAAAAAATCTCTATCGTATAGAAAAAGGTTGTTTACGCACTTGGTTTAATAATGACGGAAACGATATAACAACCCAGTTCTTTTTCGAAGGAGATAGCGTCTCATCTCTTGAGAGTTTTAAAATGAATCAACCCAGTCTTTTTAGTATCGAAACCATAGAGCCTTGTATTCTACAATCTATATCAAGAAAGGATTTTCAGTTTGTTATGGACAGTACTCCAAGCATAAAATTGGATATTGAAGAGCATCTATTCAAAAGACTTGTCTACTGCCAAAAACTGCTTCTTTCACATATTAAAGACAGTCCTCAAAAACGTTATGAAGAAATACTGAATCAACGTCCGGATATTATCATGCGTATACCTCAACATTATATCGCTTCCTTTTTAGGTATTACAAAAGTTCATCTTAGCCGTATAAAAAGCAAATTGGCCAGAAAGGAATAATTGCGACGTTTAATAACAAATGTTATCGCTAGCCGCCCTTGGACGGTTTAATTTTGCTCTATAAAATAATATAAAAATGAGAGTAGCGATCGTATTTAATCATCCTTATGAAGGAAGTTTTGGAAACGCAATTTTAAATGCAATAACAAAAGGACTTAACGGTGCCAATCATGAAGTTGACCTTATGCATCTTGATAAAGACGGATTTAATCCTGTAATGTCAAAGGCAGACTTAAAAGCTTTTGTAGAACACAAACCTATTGACCCGCAGGTAATAGATTATAATGAACGCCTGAAGAAAGCAGACCACTTGATTTTTGTTTTCCCAATTTGGTGGGATTTGATGCCCGCAATGACCAAAGGGTTTATTGATAGGGTTCTTGCTCCGGGTGTTGTTTATGATCATCATCCAAGAGGTTTTGGATTAGTGCCTCTTTTAAAAAACATGAAAAGCGTAACCATTATCACAACAATGAATAAACCCAAAATAATGTATTCCTTACTTATTGGCAATTTAATCAGAAAAGCAATGTTAAGGAGTGTCTTTAAAACAATGGGTTATAAAAATCTTAAATGGATAAGCTTCAACAGAATAAAGGTCGTAAGCCAAAAGAAAAGAGTAAAATGGTTAAACGATCTTGAAAAACAATTTTCAAGATTTAAATAAGATTGTGTAATTGACAGTCTTATTTCCCAACAACTTCTTTTCGAAAATGAACGCCCCAATTTATAATCTCATCAAGTAGTGTATTCATTGACTGTCCCAAAGGAGTTAGAGAATATTCAACAGTTACAGGCATACTATCGTAAAGCTTTCTACTGATAATTTTGTTTATTTCTAAAGCCTTTAACTCTTGCGATAGCATTTTGGGTGATATGTCAACAATCTCTCGTTGTATCTCTCCAAATCTTTTATTCCCAAATGTTAAAGAAATGATAATGGGTATTCTCCATTTGCCTTGAATTACTTCCATGGTATCCCGCGTAACCATTAGTCTTTTTTGACAAACTGTATCCTTCTGATTCATAAATGTTTAATAAAATACTTACTTCTAGGTAACTACTTACCTATAGGTAACAACTATTCTTTAGATACCAAATGTAATTACTTTTGTATTGTATTTTAAAATTTAAATAAAAAAACAATGGCAAATTCAACAACATGGGCAATTGATCAAATGCACTCCGATGTGTTATTTAAAATTAAACATTTAGTAATTTCTAATGTAACAGGCTCATTCAAAAAGTTTGACGGAAAAATAGTTACTCAAGGAGATACTTTTAATGATGCGAAAATAAATTTTACGATCGATGTAAAAAGTATTGATACAAATCAAGCTGATCGTGATGGACATTTGAAGACAGGAGATTTTTTTGCTGCAGACTTATATCCCCAAATTACTTTTGAATCAACATCATTTACACATGTAGTGGGCGATGATTACAAAATGGCTGGTAATTTAACTTTAAGAGGAGTAACAAAGCCGATTGAACTCAATGTTGAATATGGCGGTTCTGAAGATAATGGATACGGAGTTCTAAAACACGGCTTTGAAGTAACAGGAGTAATTAATCGTATGGAATTTGGAATGACTTGGAATACGCTCACAGATACAGGTGGTCTCGGATTAGGAGAAACCATTAAGTTAATTGCGAACATCCAAATTGCAAAATCAGTTGAAGAAACAGCTGAAGCATAACACACAAAATTTAAAAGCCCTTGTTCGGCCCGAGAGCGAACAAGGGTTTGATTTGTTGCTCTACCAATTGTTGCTCTATATTTGTACCTCTATCACAGAAAAAAACAAATTTTAATCTCTCCCTATAATTTCTTTTCGATGTTCTATTCCCCAATCTGTCAGATTATTAATGATGGTCTGTAAGGTCTTGCCATGTTTCGTTAGTTCATATTGAATAGTCACCGGATGTGTGTCTAAAACTGTTCGTTTAACCAGTTTGTTTATTTCCAACTCCTTCAATTCTTTGCTCAGCATTTTGTTCGAGATGCCGATTACATCATTTAAAATATCAGAAAATCTTCTTTTATTATAATGGCAAATAGATGAAATAATATAGATTTTCCATTTCCCACTCAGCACATCCATCGCATCGTGGATAGCCATCATTTCCTGCTTACGATCCTGCTCAAACTCTTTTTTGCACTCCATAGGTTACTTTGTTACTTCAAGGTTACTGTTACTTTTATATACAAAGTTACTAAAATAAACTTCACTATAATACCTTTGTAGCTCAAACATAAATTAATAAATAATAAACAAAATGGCACAAAATAATTATGAAGGAGCGTTACAGAAACCGATTGGTTCAGGGTTTAGCGCTACATCCATTACAAGTGATGTAATTAAAGGTGTAAATCTTAACGGAAAAATCGCGATTGTTACAGGTGGTAACACAGGCATTGGATTGGAGACTGTAAAAAGCCTTTCTAAAGCTGGCGCTACCATCATCGTACCTGCACGAGATGTTGAAAAAGCAAAGAAGAACCTGCAAGGACTTGCCAATGTTGAAATTGAAGAGATGGACCTGGCAAATCCTGACTCTATCGATGCTTTTGCTGAAAAGTTTTTAAGTTCAAACAGACCCTTACACTTACTTATAAACAATGCAGGAATTATGTTCGTACCCTTACGTCGTAATTCAAAAGGATATGAATCGCAGCTTGCCATTAATTACCTTTCAATCTTTCAGCTTACTGCCAGATTGTGGGTAGCGTTAAAAAAAGCGAATAATGCAAGAGTGATAAACGTTTCTTCTCAAGGGCATCATTTTGCAGCTTTTGATTTTGATGATCCGAATTTCGAAAATCGAGCTTATGATATGTTGCAAGCGTATGGCCAGTCCAAAACTGCTGTTAATCTGTTTACCCTTGAATTGGACAGCCGTGCCAAGGCATCCGGCATCAGAGTATATTCAATTCATCCCGGGAATATTTGGGGAACAGAATTAGCCAGAGAGGCTCCAATAGAAATATTACAACAATTCGGCTTCTTGGATGACAAAGGAAATCCTGTTCCTGAAGTTGTCGCATGGTTAAAAACCATTCCTCAAGGTGCGGCTACAACGGTTTGGGCTGCTACAAGTCCTTTATTAGAAGAAATAGGGGGTGTGTATTTGGAAGATGTTGATATAGCCGAGTTAGCTACAGATCCGTCAATAGCCAGTGGCGTAAAACCCTATTCATTAGGTGAAAATTCTGCGAAACAATTGTGGAAATTGACAGAAGAATTGACCGGTATTATATTTAATATTGGTTAATTCATGAGTTATATTTCTTAACAGTAGAGTAGTAGAGGCAGAAAGACAAAGAAAATGTCTATTTCTCATATGAGCGAATCCCTATTTGAAATGCATGACTTCGATTCGGAAAATATTTCGTTTAATGATATATTGGGTGCTATTCATCCAGACGATATTGATTTTGTAATTAGAGCAGAAAATTTCTTAACCAAGTTTTTTCTTGAGAGAGTTAGTCGGAAGAAGTTAATGAGCTATAAAATTAGTTACAATCACAGGGCTAGATTAAAGAATGGAGAATACGTTTTGTTTAATCACCAGGCACTCATGCTCACGCTGGATGAAAGTGGAGGCTATGGTAAATCGCTAAATATTCACACCCGAATCGACCACATTAGTAATATTTCCAACTATAAGATTTCGCTTATCGGTTTACATGGCGAACCCTCATACATGAATTTAAGTATCGATGGAAATACCGAAGATCCTAAACCATTTTCTAAAAGAGAAATAGATATCATTAGAAATATTGGCGACGGTTTAAGTAGTCAGGAAATAGCGGAAAAGCTTTTTATAAGTGAGTTTACAGTTAAACAGCACCGCAAGAATATCTTGAATAAATCAGACTGCAAAAACACGGCTCAGTTAATCAAAAATAGCATACTGCAAGGACTAATCTGAGTCATTTCTAATAAAGTAATAACATTCCTCGAATTTCATAGAATCTTTTAGGGACATCCAAAGGATATTGTTAGGACCTGTTCCTACAATGTCCTTTGAATATTCCTTGAGCTATAATTGAATAATAGGATAGTTTAATGCCGAAGTCTTCTTGTTTATTTGCAATCGATAACAACGTTTTTGAGGTCAGAATCGATGTTATATCGGTCTGTTTTGTCATAGTATATTTTTATTTTATGCAATCGGTTGCAAAAATAAAAACTAATTGATACCTTTAATTTTACAATCGTTTAATCTATTATGAACATACAATAATGGAAGCGATAGTAAATGTTTTTTTAACCGCTTAAATTTTAACCCTTTATGAAACACAAAATGATCTCTGATGCAGAGTGATTTCTAGCAGTCTTTATCCCTGACAGAAACTCTGGATTAACTTTTAATCAGCCCGGTCGAATGCTGAAAACTATTTAAATTCTTAATTATGAAAAAAACTAAACAAAAAACTTATTTAAAGAGTATAACGCTAGCCATGTTTTTGGTAGTGTTTACACCATACTTCCTCTTTGCTCAAAGGACGCTTACTGGGAAGGTGATAAGTGAGGATGGAATGCCTCTTCCAAATGCAAGCGTGCAGCTTAAAAATAGTGCTACAGGAACGCTAAGTAAAGATGATGGAACATTTACGCTTACAATCCCCGCTTCTGAAACAACCTTGGTAGTTTCTTTTATCGGGTATTTTAGTCAGGATGTTGATATTACTGGTAAAACAGATATACTGGTTGCATTGCAATCTGAAAGTACCAGCCTGCAAGATGTTGTAGTTGTTGGTTATGGAACACAAAGGGCAGAAGCAGTTACCGGTTCCGTTTCTTCTATACAGGGAGATGCGTTACGAGAGGTTCCTGCTGCTAATATTTCCCAGGCTTTACAAGGTCGTTTACCTGGAGTAGAGCTTTCGCAAACTTCATCTCAGCCTGGTGCGGCTATGCAGATTAGAATAAGGGGTACTCGCTCCTTATCTGCAAGTAATGATCCATTAATTGTGTTGGATGGAATACCATTCGCAGGATCAATCGGAGATATTAACGCTAATGATATTAAAAGTATTGATATTTTGAAAGATGCGTCGGCAACTGCTATTTATGGTTCAAGAGGTGCAAATGGGGTTATCATTGTAACAACTAATAAAGGCCAGATAGGTCAAAAGGCTAGATTTAACTATAACAGCTATGTTGGTACTAAAGATTTGTTTGCTAAATTTCCAATGATGAACGGTTCTGAGTTTGCTGCTTTACGTAAAGCAGCAGGTCAATACAGCAATTCATTAGATGAGTCGGATGATACGAATACCGATTGGCAAGACTTACTATACAGAACTGGAATGACAACTAGCCATGATTTTGGTGTTTCTGGTGGAACAGAAAAAGGCACTTACTATTTTAATGCTGGTTACTTCGAAGATCAAGGCGTGATTCCTACTCAAGGATATAAACGTTATTCTATTCGTGGTAGCATTGATCAGGGAATTGGTGAATATTTCCGTGTTGGGTTTACTACAAACAGTAACTTCAATATCACTCAAGGGTCTAACGTAGGTTTATATGGTGCATTAAGTATGTCACCCATCGCAAATCCTTATAATGAAGATGGTAGCTGGAAAAGAACTATTAGAATGCCTTTAGATGAGACATGGTCTTATTCAAGAGATATTGTAAATAGTTTAAAAGATGAATGGTTAAGTCAGAATAGAGCATACGGAACCTATAATACATTATATGGTGAAGTGAAAATACCTGGTGTAGAAGGTTTAAAATACAGAGCTAATTTAGGCTTAAACTATCGTCAGGCTAATGGTGGTAGCTACACAGGTACTGGAATAAATAGTTCTAACCCTGAAACGGTATCGACGGCATCTATTAGCAATGCAATGACTACAGATTGGACGATCGAGAATTTAGTAACCTACGACCGCACTTTTGCTGAGAAACATGATTTTAATGTAGTTGCATTATATTCTGCTTCTCAAAATCGTTTTAATGATTCTAGAATCTCAGCGAAAGATATTCCTGCTGATGCTTTCCAGTTCTATAATTTAGGACAAGCTGCCGGAGAGATTACTGTTAATCCGAATGAGCAAAACTATCGTGTAAGCGGTTTGATGTCTTGGATGGGAAGGGTAATGTATTCTTATGATAACCGATATATGATATCTGCTACATTACGTTCAGATGGTTCATCAAGATTGGCAAAAGGACATCAATGGCATACATATCCTGCTGTTTCTGCCGGTTGGAATATCAGAAATGAATCATTTATGCAAGACGTTTCATTCATAAATATGTTAAAAATAAGAGCTGGTTATGGACAAACATCTAATCAGTCTGTTGCACCATATGCTACACTTGGTCGTTTAAGTACTCGCCCATATAACTTTGGTGACGAATATTCTACAGGATATTATGTAACTGAATTGCCGAATGCTGATTTAGGATGGGAGTATTCAGAAACATTTAACTATGGTGTTGATTTTGCATTATTAAATAATCGCTTGTCAGGTACAATCGAATACTATACTACAAACACGAAAGATCTTCTTTTAGGAGTTAGTTTACCTTCTACTTCAGGAGTTGGCAGCTATACTGCCAACGTTGGTCAAACTCGTAACAAAGGTTTAGAGCTTTCTCTTAATGGTGTAATTGTCGACAATAATAATGGATGGACTTGGGAAGCTGGTTTTAACCTTTATGCAAATAGAAATGAACTGGTTTCATTGGCATCCGGAGCTACAAGAGATGAAGGTAACTGGTGGTTTGTTGGTCATCCTATTGATGTTGTGTACGATTATCAAAAAGTTGGTCTTTGGCAAGAAGGTGATCCTTACTTAAGTACACTTGAACCAGGTGGAAATGTAGGTATGATTAAAGTAAAATATACTGGTGAGTATGCGGAAGACGGTACGCCGCTCAGAGCAATAGGTGCAGATGATAGACAAATCATGAGTATAGAACCTAAGTTTCAAGGTGGTTTAAATACACGTGTTTCGTATAAAGGTTTTGATTTGTCAGCTATTGGTTCATTTAAAAGCGGTGGTACATTAATCAGTACACTTTATTCATCATCTGGTTATCTTAATATGATGAGCGGACGTAGAAATAATGTGAAAGTTGATTACTGGACTCCTGAAAATACCGATGCTACGTATCCTAAACCAGGTGGAATTACAAGCGGTGATAATCCGAAATACGGAAGTACTTTGGGTTATTTCGATGCATCATACTTAAAAATAAGAACGCTATCGTTGGGTTATAACTTTGACAATAATAATTGGTTAAAGGATATCGGTGTTAGCAGACTTCGTGTTTATTTAACTGCTCAAAATCCATTTGTTTTATTCTCTCCTTACAAGAAAGAATCTGGTATGGATCCTGAAACTAACTCGTATGGTAATGAAAATGCGGCAGTTGCGTATTCTCAGAACTTAAGGAGGTTACTAACAATAGGTACAAATGCTCCGGCAACTCGTAGCTATTTAGTTGGTATTAATTTAACATTTTAAAGAATGATGATCATGAAATATATTAATATAAAGACATTATTAGGAGCGGCTGCGATTGTTGCATTAACAGCAACAAGCTGTAACAAATTATTGGATGAGCAGCCGCGAAGCATTTACGAACCAGGCTTCTTCAAAACTGAAAAAGGAATCAGGGGTGGAATAACATCTATGTATGCTCACTTACGCTATATATATGGACAAGCTTACTACTATAATGCTACACTTACAGGTACAGATGAAGTAACATATGGTCAAAGTGCCGATGGTAACTTTAAGGATATGGACCTTTCGGGTGTAGGAGAAATCACACCTTCAAGTAGCCGGGCTGATGTTTTATGGGGTGCTGCCCTATCAAATATAAATACGGCCAGTGGTATTATCGAGAATGCAAGTGAAGTAGGTGTTTCTGATGCTCTTGTTGCAGAAGCAAGGTTTTTTAGAGCATTTGACTACTTTCAATTAGTACAGACCTTTGGTGGGGTTCCATTAGATTTAGGTTCAGGAGAGCTGATGCCTAATGATAAACCTGCAAGAACGTCTGTTCGTAATACAGTTCCTGAAGTTTATACTAAAGGAGTATTCCCAGACCTAATAAAAGCAGTGAATGATTTACCAATGGTTGGAAGAGTTACCGGTGGGGCTACAAAAACCCTTGCCCGTCTTTATTTAGCAAAAGCTTATCTTACCTATGCATGGTGGTTAGAAAATCCAAATAATATTCCTACTTATCCTGAAACTGATAGAACGGATCCGGATGGACATAATGCTCAATGGTATTTTCAACAAGCTTATGATATAGCAACTGAGGCGATTGATAATCCTGGACCATTTGGATTACAGCCAACTTACTATGATGTAAACGTTGGTTCAAATGACCGGAATAATGAGATTCTTTTATATGCTGATCATACAGAAGCAAGCGAATTCTATAATGCAAGTAGCCTTACCTATGCTAATGGAGGTGGAGCTGATAATTTCGCAGGATGGATGATGACATGGAACTATACAGATATAAGAAGTGCTTTAGATACTGATTGGTCTGCTTTAATAAGTTCTGTTCAACGTGAAGCTGATCAACATTTAGGTCGTCCCTGGACTCGTATGGCTCCTACAATTGGTGTAATCAAAAACACCTTTGCCGATAAAACGCTTGATTCAAGATACGATGGAACTTTTACAACTGTTTACAGAGCAAATTGGCCTAAAGGTGGAATCAATGAAGAGTTTGTATACAATGCTAATAATATGCAAGTTCGTCCGGGTGAGCCAATCTTAACCTTTTTAGATGAAGAGCCTGCTGCAGCAATTGATTATTCTAATTCTAAATATAAAAGTAATATTGGTGCTGGTGTATTACCTGGCAGAGCAGATTTCGTAGTGTCGCCGGATGGTATAAGCAGAATTGTATATCCTGGACTTTGGAAGCTTGGCCCTTACCGTACAGATAATGGAACAGGTTTGGGACAACCGAATGCTGCAAGTACACGTCCTTTTAGTATTGCTAAGTTTTCTGAGCTTTACTTTATTGCAGCAGAAGCTGCTGTGAAAGGTGCTGCAGTAAAAGGAGGCAAGAGCGCTAGAGACCTTATTAACGTTATTAGAGCGAGAGCTGGTAAATGGAGATGGGATAATAATGGAAACGTTGCTAAGATTGAAGATAACAGTGCTGCAATGACTGCGCTTACTCCGGCAAACATCACCATTGATTATATTTTGGCTGAACGTTCACGCGAATATTATGGAGAAGGCTACCGTTGGTTCGATTTAGTTCGTACTCAAAAATGGAATGACTTAGCTTCTACTTATAAAATAGCAGGAACTGCAAAAGGAGATCATAATGCAGTAACCGTTAATAGAACTATTCTTCCACATCACTACCTTCGTCCTATTCCGCAAGGTCAAATAGAGTCGATGTTATTGACTCCGGATGAAAAAGAGAAATATCAGAATCCGGGATATAATTAATAGATCCTAAGTTCTAACACAAACAAGAATGGCCATTCAATTATTGAATGGCCATTCTTGTTTGTGTTAATTAGTAATTGAACTATGGATTACTTACGAAGGTTTCCTCCGGGCCAAGAAAGCTATATTTTAATCCGCCTGTATCCAATACTAGTTTCTGTAATACAACTGCCGCATCAACCATCCAGTATTTGATGGTATGCTTTCCTGCTTTATTGAAGCTCAGTTTGGTCTTTAATATTTTGATATTATCGGCAACAGACTTTCCCCAAGCTCTATCATTCTTATAATCTTCGCTGATATTTACAATCACAGGTTCTTCATCGTCTATTGAAACTGCGAACTTCAGACCGTCACTGTTTGTGAAGTCTATCGTTGGAGAGATATAACTATTTAGAGTGAAAACTCCAGCGTTATTCAAATAAATTTCATATTCCAGATGCGGAGAATCTTTTGTTAGTTTTTCAGGACTTGCCGTTACAGGAAAGGTGGTCATTCCTCCGGAAGTCTTACCATAACCATTTAGCGCTTTCCAGAAAATAGGACGACTATCAACTGCTTTACTGTAATTCACACCTTCTATTGACACATAGCCATTTTGTTCTACAAAGATATTGATGTGAGCATGATTGTTATCTGTGTTGTTGGTTTGAATAGGCAAAGTTACAACAGAGTGATCACTTCCTTCAATCGTCAAGGCTGATTGTTTAACCCCTTTTGGTGCTTTATCCCAGTTAATACTTAGAAGAACCTTTTGTTCTCCATCGATTTGGCCCTTTGGATGGCTGATATTAATATAATCTGCACCTTGAATGGTATATGTAATTGGTTGAGCACCTTTGTTAAAAAGCTCTAGGTAATGGCTTTCATTGGTAATGGAATAGAAAATAGGGAAGGGCTCGTTGATCTCTGTTGTGCCTGTCCAAGAAGTTTCGCTGCCTTCTATTGCTACACCCATTTCTCCATTTTCGGCTATTTCTATTTTTTCAGTTTTAGGAACCACATCTACAGGCGGTTGCTGCCAATACGTATAGCTGATATGGGTTTGATCCATCATATGATCCCATTTTCCATTGGCTAATATCTTATTATAATAATGACTGATGGTTGAATCTTTCTTAAAGAGTTCTGTTACTTTCAGACTCAATTTATTCGTGCTGTTTCTTCCTTGTTTTGCATATAAATGATTCTTTGCAACCGTATAGTAAAGCTCATTTAAGTTTGCAGAAGCTTGGATTGGATGAAGAACCAGCTGATAAAAGGCATCCTTTTGCTCTGCTGGAATTTCATTATAAATAAAATTTGCCTGATCTACTAAACGGTTATAATCATTTACAACTCTGCTGAATTCATTATAGTTTACAAGGCTATAGGTCTTTTCGTTTAAAAGTTCCGGTTTTATTCTTCCATTGTATTGGGTGTATTTGTTTAATAAATCTCCAATTTGAGGAGCATATTTCTCTCCAAATTGCTTGTCGGCCCATTTAATAGTATATTCCATTAATCTATCAAAAGGTAAAGCATCCGGATTCCAGGCATAATCTAAGAAGAACTCAATGGGGAATTCCATTGGTTTCAGATCTCCAACATTAACAATCCATAATTGGTTTGCATCGTAACGATAAGCCAGGTTCATCTGTTCCCAGATTTTTTGAATAGGGTTGGTGTTGATCCATTTGTAATTTCTTGGTCCGCCAACATAGTCAAAATGATAATAGATGCCATATCCTCCTTTGCGCGGTGCCTCGTTTAATTTCGGTAACATTCGTAGATTCCCCCAATTATCATCGCATAAAAGAAGAGTCACATCATTAGGTACGCGCATTCCTTTCTCATAATAATCTTGGACTTCCTTATACAATGCCCACACTTGTGGAGTTTCACTGGCGGGTTTACCACTTACCTTTTCAATGATTTCACGTTGATCTGATACAATCTTCTCTAATAGAGCAGTGGCCGTACCTTGTGTCATAGGTTCATCCCCGTCACCTCTCATACCTATAGTAATCACCTGCTCGTTACCGATTGTTCTTTTCAAACCGCTTTCCCAGAATTCTTTCAATTTCTCAGGATTCTTACTGTAATCCCACTCTCCGGAACCATATCTTTTCCACTCATCATGAGCACGCGTTAAAGGCTCGTGATGAGAAGTTCCTATTACGATTCCGTATTCTTCTGCTTTTACAGGATTCAGTTTATCATCATCGTTAAATGCACTACCCCACATTGCCGGCCATAAGTAATTACCTTTTAATCGAAGTATGAGTTCAAAAACCTTCTCATAGAATTGATGATTGAATCCGCCAAATTCTTTTCCTGCCCATCCTGATAAGGCAGGCGCTTCATCGTTTAAAAAGATGCCTCGGTATTTTACAGCCGGCGAGTTGATAAGATGCCGGCCAGGTAAAGCGTAAATGTTCTCTTGTCTTTTTACAGGTACATCTGCCCAATAATACCAAGGAGAAACGCCTATCTGATAGGAAACTTCGTAGATTCCATAAATAGTTCCTCTTTTATCACTGCCCACAATTACCAATGCACTATCAACATTAGGTAATGGATTTTTAACAACTTCAATGAGTGTGCTTTCCCATCGGCCGGCTATGCCTGCTACATTTATTTTGTTATCTCGGATCAGTTGATCGATGATCTCGTTATGACCAATGGTGCCTATAATAATAGCATAAGCAGCATCGCTTTTGTTTTTTAGTACTGGCTTTACACCAGTTACTTTTTCAATATCAGTTTGTAGGTCTGACGCGGCTCTAAGAACCCCCTTATAATCGTTATTGCTTATTAATATTGGACTTGCTTTTCCATCCTTCGCAATTGTAAAGCTGCCTTTTGAGTAAGAACCGGATATAAAAGGATCACTTTCAGCTTTTAGGCTGAAAGTGACTCCAATAATTAATAAACATGCAAATAGTAAATTTTTCATACTGGTTTATTTGAAAATGAGTGAATCTCATTTTACAGATGAAACTTAGATACCCGGAACATATTTAAATTCAAGATTCTCGTAGTAATCTAAATCGTGTGCCGGTTTAGGAAGATTTTCTGGTATAGGCAATTTTGAAAAAGACTGGAAATATAAAACGCAAGAGTTTCTCCACCAAACAGCTTCATCATATTGGATTGCTAATAACTGTTTAACTGAGTTATGCCATTCCGGATCTACTTTTCCTTCCAAAGCATTCCAGGTTTCCTGCATTCCTTTAACCTGCTCTGCCCCTAAATAATAATGTTTTACGATTTCATTCCAAAGGGTATTACCAGATTTAAGCTTATAATCCCATGGAAGATGGTGAAACCATAATAGGTATTCTTCCGGACAGGTATCTAGATTAGCGAATTGCCGAGCTACTTCAGGGAAGTATTGTGCCACAGCGTTGCTTCCTGTTGCAGTTCTGTCAAAGCCAATTCCTTTGCCATCAGCCTGATGGTAATAAACGGATGTCCAGTCTGCTCTTGGTTTATTCTTGATCCATGGTCCCGGACCATAATGGTGGTTCCAGCCCATCAAGTGATGAAGTCCTAAAGGAGTCATATAATTTACAATAGCTTCTCTAGAGCCCATCATCATTTTTTCAATTGAATCAGCAGAAGCTTTGTCGGTACTGAAGGTCATGCCGATCCATTCAGAAGCAATTTTTTCAGAAGTAAGCTCATGATCCCAGGCAAGGCGGCCATAGGCATACCAGTTAGATTGTGCAAATGGGTGACCAGTCCAGTTGATATCATTTCCAATGTTTGCAACTCCAGCGATAGCTGATAAGGAGTGATTTTCCAATGATCCATCAATGATTTTCCCTACGGTTGATCCCTTTCCTTTTGCATAGGTGTCTGCTTTAAAGACTTCCTCGAATAGAGTTGCCAAATAGGCCAGGTTAGTAGACATCCCTAAGTATTCTTGGGTTAGCTGAAGTTCTGCCATTAAGGGAGTTTTAGGCATTGCACCAAATAGTGGATGAAATGGTTCTCTTGGCTGAAAATCAATAGCTCCGTTTTTTACTTGAACAAGTACATTTTTGTCGAATTTCCCATCAAGAGGGGTAAATTCATTATAGGCTTGTTTTGCTCTGTCGTCTGGAACTTCATTGCTATAAACAAATGCTCTCCACATAACTATACCATTAAAAGGTGCTACCGCTTTTGCGAGCATATTGGCACCATCGGCATGATTGCGGCCATAATCCTGTGGACCAGGCTGCCCTTCGGAGTTTGCTTTTACTAAGAAACCACCAAAATCAGGTATTTCTTTATAAATCTCTGCTGCCTTTTTCTGCCACCAATCAATTACTTGTGGGTCTAAAGGATCTGCTGTAGGCAGTTTTCCAAGCTCCATTGGAGAGCTGAAGCGGGCTGTTAAATATACCTTGATACCATAGGGACGGAAAGCATCTGCCAGAGCTTTTACTTTTTGAATCCATTCTGGTGTAAGTATGGTTGAGTTGGCATTCACATTTGTTAATACTGTACCATTGATTCCAATAGATGCGTTTGCTCTTGCATAATCGATATAGCGCTGCTCTATATGTCCGGGAAGAGTTTGCCAGTTCCATAGAGAAAATCCTGCGTAACCTCTTTCAACTGTACGATCCAGGTTATCCCAATGGTTTAAGATTCTGTTTTCTATTTTTGGTTCTTCAGTAATTGAAAGATTCTGTATAGGTAACTCAAGTTGCAGGGTCTTTAAAAAGTTAAAAACGCCGTAAAGAATTCCTACATCGGATTTTGAACTAATCAGAATTACAGGCTTTTTATTAATAAGGATATTTTTAATGATATAGCCATCCTGATGGTCAGGTACATCTGCCGATACTTTGTAAGTAGATAGATCTTCTTCTTTAAGGAGTACGATTGACCCGGCGTTTATAGCCTGATCATGTGGAATTTCCTTTTGTATAAGTCCTTTTAATCCGGTCTTTAGTTCATTTATAGCAATGTTTATTGTTTCAGAAGATTTAGGAGAGTATATAGAACTTATCTCTTTACGATAATCGTCTACAACCTTAGTTTGTCCTATCGGGTCATATTTCAACCATAATCGATATCCATTATCGGCAAATGCAGATAAGTTCAATAGAGTAAGTAAGATAATTAATTTTAACGCTTTCATATTATTCTGTTTTTGATTTTTTTAAAGAAGATTTACGGATAACTAAATCGGTATTCAACACGACTGTATTTGTTATGCCAAGATTTCCATTTCCTTCTAAATGGTTTACAAGGATACGCGCAACACTTTCTCCCATTTCTTTACCTGGATAATTAATTGTGCTGATAGCTGGTTCAGTTACTTTACAAATTAGATCATTGTTAAAACCAATGATTGCTATGTCTTCAGGAATTCTGATGCCTGCTTGTTTTAAAGTCGTAATGGCGAATGCCGCAGAAAAGTCGTTGGTTATAAAAATACCGTCCGGTAGGGTTTCTCTTTTTAACACATTATTTTCAATGCAATCTATAATTGCTGATTCACTTAGGTCATTTGTAATAAATAAATCAGGATCGTACTCTATATTAGAATCAATAAGGGCTTTTTTATAGCCTTCAAAACGGTCTTTATATACGTTTCTGTTTAAATCACTAGTGATGTGAAGAATGTTTTTACAACCTTGTTCTACCAAATGACGGGTTGCATTGTATCCTGCTTTGAAATTGTCAATGACAACCTTAGTGGATGGAAGGTCTTCGGCAATACGGTCAAAGAGGATAATTGGTACACCCTTCTTAATGAAGGTTTTAAAATGACTGAGATCTTTTGTTTTGTTTGATAAAGAGACAATAAGTCCATCAACCCGGCTATTAAACATAGTGGTAGCATTTTTCTTCTCTTTTTCTTCAGATTCAAATGACTGGCTTATAATAAGATTGAAACCTGCATTGTTTGCTACCTTTTCGATTCCTGAAATTACCGAAGACATAAATAAACTGTCCAGTTTAGGGATGATTACTCCAATCGTATGGGTGTTTTGTTTTCGTAAGTTGCTTGCAAATTTATTCGATCTGTAATCTAATTGTTTTGCAAGGTCGGCTACCTTGGTCTTGGTCTTTATGTTAATTGCAGGATGATCATTTAATGCCCTACTTACCGTGGTTGGAGAAATATTTAACTGTTCAGCAATATCATAAATTGTTATTTCTTTTTTGGCCATATAATTTAATCTGAATTTAGGTTTTTAAAAGTACAAAAAAAATTGATTGCTTGCAACCGATTGCAATATGGTATTATTTAATGTAATTTAACAGAAAATGATACAATAACCTATTTTAATATCTTGTAATATAAACCGATTTGCATGGGAGAGAGGCTCCCTTGATACGATTATTGGACTTGAATTTTTATTTGTTACTTTGTTAAATTGAATAATTATTCTACATTTATGCAATCGGTTGCAAACTACAATAAGGTATTTAGCACAAATGAGTAAAGATATTTTATTAACTGACAATTAAAGTTTGTAGATTGTCTTGTATTAGATATAAAACATAAGAGTAATTTAAAAAAATAGCTTAAAGATTAAATGGAAGGTTTAAACAAGTTCTCATTAAAAGACAGAGTAATAGTAATTACGGGCGCAACAGGAATATTAGGCGCTTCGTTTTCATTGGATGTGGCCAAAGCAGGGGCCAAGGTTGTAGTACTGGGAAGAAATAAGGAACGCGCAGATCAAAGAGTGAACGCAATCAAGGCAATAGGTGGAGAGGCGTTTTCTATATTGGCAGATGTCTTAATAGAAGAGGAAATTTATGCAGCCAAAGAACAAATTATAAATACCTGGGGCACTATTGATGGACTTGTGAATGCTGCAGGAGGTAATATTGCCGGTGCAGTTATTCAACCTGATCAGAATTTGTTTGATGCAAAAATGGAATATACACGTCAGGCAGTTGATTTGAATTTATTTGGAACGGTCATTCCCACGCATGTTTTTGGCCGGGTGATAGCAGAAAAGGGAAAAGGATCTATTGTTAATATCTCTTCCTTAGCTGCACAACAATCTATTACCCGGGTTTTAGGTTATACCATGGCAAAGTCGGCAATTGAAGCTTATACCAAATGGATGGCTACCGAGCTTGCATTAAGATATGGAGGAGGAGTGAGGGTTAATGCAATTGCACCCGGAGTTTTTCTTACAGAACAAAACCGCGATTTATTAGTGAATTCCGATGGAACTAACACAGATAGGACACAGCGGTATATAAACAATACTCCTTATCAACGTTTAGGAGAACCAGAAGAATTGAGTGGAACTCTTATTTATTTGTTAAGTGACGCTTCTGGTTTCGTAAGTGGAGAAACCATTTTGGTAGATGGAGGCTTTAATGCCTACAGCGGTGTATAAAACTCACTATTAATTTATTAATATAAAGACATGGCTTTATTACAAAGTTGGAGATGGTATGGTCCGGACGATCCGGTATCCTTACAAGACATTAAACAGGCAGGTGCTGAAGGAATTGTGAGTGCATTGCATCAAGTAGCACATGGTGAAATATGGCCAATAGAAGAGATTTTAGAGAGAAAGAAAATAATAGAAGAGGCTGGTCTTAAATGGGTCGTAGTAGAAAGCGTACCTGTTCATGAAGAGATTAAAACGAAGGGCAGCCAATGTGAGTTATACTTATCCAATTATCGGCAAACATTGCAGAATCTTGCAGCTTGCGGACTTCAGGTAGTATGCTACAATTTTATGCCTGTTCTAGATTGGACCCGTACCAAGCTGGATTATGTATTACCAAACGGTTCAAAAGCTTTATATTTTGACTGGGTTGATCTATCCATTTTTGACTTGTTTATCTTGAAGCGGGAAAATGCAGAAAAGGATTATTCAGAAAAAGTATTGCTGCAGGTTGAGAAAAGGTTTAATCAGATGACTGAAGCTGAAGTTCAATTACTAAAAGAAAATATTCTGATGGGGGTTCCTACCGAAGGTGGGGTTACTCTTGAACAACTTACAGAAAGCATTGAAATATATAAAAAGATAGGATTTGATGGCTTGCGAGAAAATTTAGCTTATTTCTTACAGTCTATCATGGATACTTGTCAGCAATTAAATATTAAAATGACTATCCACCCAGATGATCCTCCTTATTCTATTCTTGGGTTACCTCGGATAGCCAGTTCTAAAGAAGATTTATTACATATCATTGAGTCCGTAGACCATCCTTCAAACGGTATTTGTTTATGTACCGGATCTTTGGGCGCGAATCCTGATAACGATGCTGTAGAGATACTGAAAGCAGTCGGACACCGGGTTTATTTTGCACATTTACGAAATGTCCAAAAAGATGAAAATGGTAACTTTTATGAATCAGATCACCTTACAGGTGATGTAGATATGGCTGGTGTAATGAAGGAGTTAGTAGCCATTAATAAGCAAAGAGCTAATTCTATTCCATTTCGGCCAGATCATGGGCATCAGATGCTTGATGATTTGAATAAGGTTACAAACCCAGGGTATTCTGCTATTGGCAGACTAAAAGGTTTGGCAGAATTAAGAGGGTTGGAGATGGGAATTGAAAGCATGACCAATTAATCAGAATGAGAGACTACATGTGGATCGGTGTTTGACTAGAATTTCAATCGAATACCGATCCCCAGTTGAAAAACATCCGATAATGATAGAGAGGAGGTGTTCTGAAGGTAATTGACAATGTAGAAATCGTTTGTATTGAATTCTGAATAAATACCAACCTTCTTAATACCCGTACCATTCCAGATTTTATCCATAGAAAATTCTATTTCATTTGAAACCGACAAATGTGGCCTTAATGCAGGAGACCAGTAATAGTAGCCCGGTGGATAATCATTTGGGTGATATAGAAAATCCAGATCCTTATGAAAGGTATAACTGAGAAAGAAACCGGGATTGAAGGGATAAAGTTTTCCCCAATCGCTTAATTCTATTTCAAATGGCTTATAAGCTAATTTTACCGTAACAGCATGCAGTTCTCCTCCTTTAGATGCAGGAACATAACCATAATTAAAGTCCAGATTACCTTTTTTATTTTTGAAGATTTCGTACCCTGCACCTATGCTGAAGTACCCAATACTTCCTGCATATTGAGCAATCGCCTCATCAGGAATTAAGAATTTTAGTTTTTGTGCATAACTCATTGCGGTCCCTAGAAAGAAAAATAAGATAGCAGCAGATGTTTTAAAAAGATATTTGTTCAAAACTTAATTTTTTATTTATAATCTCCACCAGTAGGAATTCACGTTTTCCCATAGCACTGGTAATTACATAAGGAATATTGGAATTATTCAATTTAAATTTTTCGAAATTGTGTGTGTGGCCATGAAAGGAAGCAAGGAATCCTGGAGTTTCATCAAAGGCCGCAGCGTATTCTTTGATAAGGCTTTTATCGAAGTCATTAGATGTCGGCGGCACATGAGAAATGGCGACATAATTACTGATCCCGGCATCAGGTTTTAATTCATTTTTAAGCCATGATATATTGGGTACGCTTCCATTAAACTGGTATTCTCTGCTATTTGTATCATGACAAATAAACTTTATCCCACCATTTACAAAGGAAAAATTCAGATCTCCGTACATTCTGGCAAATGCATCCCTTCCACGCGAAGTAAGGTCGTGGTTTCCAATTACGGTTACATAAGGAGGATTCAAATGATTAAGCTTTTCCGCAAGCCATTGCATTTCCTTTAATGTTCCGAATTCGGTAACATCGCCAGCTACAATGACGAAGTCAATTCCAGGCATAGTGTTAACTTTCTTATAGAATTTTACCGTTTCATCGTACCATTCCTGGGTGTCGCCTGTAATAATGAACCGAACAGTGTCGTCTTGATTGCCGTTACTTATTTTTTTTAGGTTCTTAGCATTAATATTTTTATACGAGTTTTTATCGAATATTTGATTGGGACTGTATTCGATATTTTTGCAACTGAGGATGCATATAGAAAAAAATAGAAATATATAAAATACCTTCATTGTTAAGTTTGAAATTCATTTTGGTAATGTAAATCGCAAAATTCGCTATATGATGAGGGTTATAAAAGGTTAAAATATCGGATAAATAGGTCATATTGGAATATAGAGACTTGATATGAGAAGTATGACATTGTGATGTCAGTAGAAAGATGCAATTAATTCGTTCTTAGCTTTTGGTTTTTAGAATAATCATGTTAAATTGGGATTCTTTTAAACATTTAAAGGTTTAACCGACATTGAATACATGAGTTATAAATATTTATTAGTAATACCAATCTCGTTAATTAGTTTTCTTTCAGTAGCTCAACAAGAAACACCAACACCTGATCATCAGAATTATAGTCAAAAAATTGACGGCACGAATCTATCTTTTAAGATGCAAGCTATACCCGGCGGAGTTTTTAAAATGGGAAGTGATAATGGAAATGCAGATGAAAAACCTGTACATGATGTAAAACTAGATCCATTTTGGATGAGCATGTTTGAGGTCACCTGGGATATTTTTGAACCATTTTTATATAAAGATTATGAAGTCACTCAAAGTTTAGAGCCAATATCATCAGAAGTAGATGCAGTAACCAGACCTACCAAGCCTTATTTAGACATGACTTTCGGTATGGGCAAAGAAAATCACCCAGCTTTAGCAATGACCCAATACAATGCTATCCAGTTTTGTAAATGGTTATATGCCAGAACAGGGATCTTTTATCGATTACCTACGGAAGCAGAGTGGGAATATGCGGCGAGAGCCGGCAAACAATCTGCTTATTTTTTTGGCGAAGACCCTGCACAATTAAACGACTTTGCATGGTTTAAAGATAATAGTAATAACAAAACTCATGAAGTTGGTAAGAAAAAACCTAATCCTTGGGGTTTATATGATATTTATGGGAATGTAGCCGAGTGGACTTTTGATCAATATATAGACAACTATGATGCTTTTGCAGGCAAGGTTAGCTCTAATCCGGTAGTTGTACCGGAAACTCTTTATCCACATAGCATTCGTGGTGGTTCCTTTCAGGATGAAGCCAAAGCTTTGCGTTCAGCTGCCCGCCTTGCTTCTGACCCTATATGGAAGCAGATTGATCCGCAAATTCCTAAAAGTAGTTGGTGGATGCCAGAGGCTCCTTTTATAGGACTTCGACTTGTAAGACCGGCGGTTACGCCTTCTAAAGAAGAGATTGAAGCTTATTATGATAAAAAACCAATTGAAGATTATTAAAAACCTAAAACTAAATAACTATGAAGAATAAATATGATCGTCGAGATTTCCTAAAGTCGACAGCTATGATTGCAGGAGCTACTGCTATTGGCACAGCGCCAATTAACGGAGTTTTTGCTTCAAATGATGATACTATCAAAATTGCGTTAGTTGGTTGTGGTGGTCGGGGCACCGGTGCTGCGTTTCAAGCATTAAGTACGAAGCAAAATCTTAAGATTGTGGCATTGGCTGATGCTTTTAGAGACCCCTTAGATGAGTGCTATAAAAGACTTGTTGCACGGTTTAAAGATAAGGTTGATGTGCCTGAAGAACACAAATTTGTAGGCTTTGATGCTTATGAAAAAGCAATTGCGCTTGCAGATGTTGTATTATTTGCTACTCCTCCGGGTTTTAGACCTATGCATTTTGCAGAAGCTGTTAAACAGAACAAGCACGTATTTATTGAGAAACCTTTAGCTGTAGATGCACCGGGTATTCGTCAGGTATTAGCTACAGCAAAAGAAGCAGAGAGTAAAAAATTGAATGTTGTTGTTGGTTTGCAACGTCGTTATCAAAAGAACTATCGTGAAACGATTGAAAAAATTCACAATGGAGCAATAGGTAAAATTCAATCCGGACAAGTTTATTGGAATAGTGGTGGTGTATGGGTAAGACCTCGTACGGCTAATCAAACTGAAATGGATTATCAAATGAGAAATTGGTATTATTTCAACTGGTTATGTGGTGACCATATCGTTGAACAGCATGTGCATCAATTAGATGTTGCAAATTGGGTGATAGGAGGATATCCGGTATCAGCACAAGGAACAGGAAGCCGAGCTTGGAGGACTGGAAAAGAATATGGTGAAATCTATGATAACCATGCAGTTGAATTTACTTATGCAGATGGATCAGTAATTTATAGTCAATGCCGGCATTTTGAAGGAACTTCCAATCGGGTAGATGAAACTTTCCAAGGTACAGGTGGTAAAGTCTATCTTTCAGCTTCTAATGTAGGAACTCTTTGGGATAAGGATGGTAAGGAAATTTTCAATCATCAGGGAAAAGGTGATCCTAATCCATACCAAACAGAACATGATGAGCTTTTTGAGGCGATTGCAAAAGGAGAATATAAGTTTGCTGATGGGGAGCGTGGAGCAAAAAGTACATTTACCGGAATATTAGGCCGACTAGCTACCTATTCAGGACAAGTTTTGAGTTGGGATGAAGCATTAGCTTCTGATATTAGCTTAATGCCAGATAAATTAAGCTGGGATGCTTTGCCAAAAGTTTTACCAGATGCAAATGGTTTATATCCTTACGCTCAACCGGGTAAAACAAAAGTTATTTAAATGTGAAGGGTTGAAAGGCTTTCTTAGCATTCTAATACTAAGTACTTGTTTGGTTTTCTGGTCCTTCCAGGATTCCAAGCAGGTACATTTTTCATTTAATGGTCGGGCACAAGGTACCACTTATTTAATTTCGTATTATCATGATAATGAGAAGGTTACTCAAAATCAGATTGATAGTGTTCTGCAAGTGATTGATCATTCTATGTCTTTATACAGATCCAATTCATTGATTTCAACTATCAACGAATCTACACAAGGAGGAGAATTAGACTTCCATTTTCAACAAGTCCTGAAAAGAGCTTTTCAAATTAATAAAGAAACGGACGGTATATTTGATGTCACTGTTGCACCACTCGTTGCAGTCTGGGGTTTCTCTGCTGACAAAATCACAAAACTTCCGGACAGTAATCAAATAGCGCAAATTCTGCCATTTGTTGGTATGGAAAATATTCAGCTAACTGGAAGCTATTTAAAAAAACTAAAGCCCGAAGTTAAAATTGATTTAAATGGGATTGCTCAAGGTTATACGGTTGATGTTATAGCAAATTTTTTACTAGCCAACGGCATAAAGAACTTTTTGGTTGAACTGGGAGGGGAGCTAAGAGTTGAAGGTAATAAGCCGAATGGGGAAGATTTCAAAATAGGTATTGAAGGGCCTGTAAATTCTAATGAAGTTACTATAAAGCATGTCGCTATTATCAAAGGAAAAGCATTAACGACCTCGGGAAGTTACCGAAATTATATAGAATATGGAGCAGAGAAACTGCCCCATATTATTAATCCCAAAACAGGTTATCCTGTGCATTCAGAAATTTTATCTGTCACTGTACTTGCCAAAGATGCTATATCTGCCGATGGTTATGACAATGCTCTTTTATCTATGGGGATAAAGGATGCTTTTAGTTTTTTAGATCAGCACACTGATTTAGAAGCCTACTTTGTGTATAAAAATGAACAAGGTAGTATCGTTGATACCATGACTAATGGTTTTAAGGCAATCTTAAAAAACTAAGCCGTTATGCTATAATAAAGATTTTCGAAGCTCTTCTGCCGACTTTGGAGATAGATACCCTAATGGAATATCAAATACAGTTCGAGCTCCTGTTTGTCCTTCTTTTGCCATCTTGCCTATCGCTCTTGTATAAGCTACCAAAACGCTGGCTGTAAATTCAGGATTGCTTTCTAAATCTAAACTAAATTCAATTCTTTGTTTCGATCCATTTCCAGTAATGCCAGAACGGAAGACAACCCCTCCATGAGGCATACCCGAATGATTTGCTAGTAATTCTTCTTCAGTGATAAAATTCACAGTAGTTTGATACTCATCAAAATAATGCGGCATTGTAGTAATGTTGTTTTCAATTTCTGATAAATCGCTGCCCTCTTTTGCAACAACATAACAAACTCTTTGATGTTTCTCGGCTGTCGAAAGTTGAGGGTTTTCCCCAGCACGCACCTTTTCAATCGCGCTGTCAATGGGTATAGTATATTGAACCGCATTTTTAACACCGGGAACTCGCCTTACTGCATCCGAATGACCTTGACTTAAACCCTTTCCCCAAAAAGTATAATCTTCTCCTTGTGGTAAAATGCTCTGACCAAGTAATCTAGCCATCGAAAATAGCCCAGGATCCCAGCCTGTAGAAATTAAACTCAATGTATTACTAGATTTAGTGCTTTCGTCGACCAGTTTGAAGTATTCTGGGATTTTAGCATGTGTATCAAAGCTATCTACGGTATTAAACAGTTTGGAAATCATTGACACTTGCTCTGGTAAATCCTTTGCAGAACCTCCACAGAGAATCATTACATCAATTTTGTCTTTGAAATTTTCAATTTGCGAGATGGAAACTACTTTAGAGTCAGTATTCAATTCAGTAGGAGTTCTTCTTGTAAAAATAGCAATCAGCTCCATATCCGGATTTTGCAGAATTGCTAATTCAACGCCTTTTCCTAGGTTACCGTATCCAACAATACCAACTCTTAAAATATCATTCATAATGTTCGTCTTTTTATTTGTTTATGCAGCGAAGTTAAATAAAAAGTAAATATGAACGGATATTCAATTGTCGGGGGTATAAAACTCAGATTCTTAATGACCCGCGAAACCCCCTGGCAGCATAATACGAGTCTGCACCGTTGTGATATGTGAAAACCTTGTCGTAGCGACGATCGCAAAAGAGAGCACCGCCACGTTTTCTCACATCCGAAGGAGTTATAATCCAGCTCGATGTTTTTGTGTCGAAATCTCCCAACTGCTGCAATGTTCGATACTCTTCTTCGGTTAAAAGTTCTATTCCCATGGCAGATGCCATATCTAAAGCAGTATTTTCAGGTTTATGAGCCTTTCTTGCATCCAGCGCTTCGCGGTCATAGCAAATACTTCTGCGACCTTTTGGGCTTTCTGCTGAACAGTCGTAGAAAATATATTCGTCAGTTTTTTTATCGTACGCAACCACATCTGGCTCACCACCGGTTATTTCCATGTCATCCAGTGACCATAGTTTTTCAGGGTTGGCTTCTAGTTTGGTTTGAATTTTACTCCATTCTAAGCCCTTATGGCGAATTCTATTTTTCTCAAAGCGTGATTTTAATACGGCAAGTAGTTCTTCGCGCTGCTCTGATGAAAGTTCCTTTTTATTACTAATTCTGTTGCTCATAACTTATAGATTAAATTATTTCGATTCACAGCTCTCAAGTACTAAGATACAAAAGTCATAATTAGTGCTGATCCTTACTCAAAAAATCTAAAATAGGGTCTGCTTGTAAAAGGAGAAAACTCCCAGGGGATGGATGTGAAAATAATAAACAGTGCTATAGAATACCAAATTGCTGTTGATTTGAATTTATCTCTATCATTCTTTTTTCTTCTGGCTATTCCTGCACCCGCAGTTATCAGAGTCATCGCTATCATCATCATCGTTATATGCTCCATTCCAAAAAAACGAAGTTGTGTTTGATGGATGCTTTCTTTAAAGTTATGTAGAAAGTAATCAACTATCGGACTAATATAATAAAGCCATAAACCAATAATTAATTGTGTATGAGCAATAGAAACTGTGATAATCCGTATTGTTTTATCAGATTTAGTATAGGGTTTGTTTTTTAGCCAACCTCTGTAGGCGAGGTAAATAGAAATAATTAAACTTATCAAAACAAACCATCGAATTAAGGAATGTAATGTTAATAGTGTTAAATACATGTTTAGATATCACTTTGTTTAATAGGTATTTTTACAATAAACTCAGAGCCCTCTCCAAGTGTTGAATTAAGGGTAATCTCACCTTGATGCTTTAGCACAGTTTGATGTACAATCGACAAACCAAGACCTGTTCCTTCTCCAACATCTTTGGTTGTAAAGAAAGGATCAAAGATTTTATTTCGGATACTCTCATCAATACCGTCACCGTTGTCCTTTATTGTAATGTAGACAAAATCCTCTTCCTGATAAGTGCTAACTTCTAATTCTGCACCCGGTTTGTTGCCAAATTTCTTTTTTAAAGCATAAGATGCATTCGTTAATAAGTTCAGGAATACTTGATTAAGCTTACCCGCATAACACTCTACAAGAGGTAGCTTGCCATAATTTGTTTTTAAATTGATAGTATCCTTCAATGAGCTATCAAGAATCACCAAAGTTGATTGCATTCCCAAGTTAATATCTGCCAATTTTAAATCATCTTCATCAACGCGCGAGAAGATGCGTAAGCTCTTCACAATACCTGCAGTTCTATTGGCACCTTCCTCAATCCCCATTAAAAGAGATTGGATTTCTTCTTTTACATATTCAATTTCTAAATCTTCTTTAATTTTTTCTATTTCATCCTTTTTGTCAAAGAAAGGAGAAGGGGATAGACCAATACGTTCTAATTCTCCAAGAGCTTGAAAAACCTGATCCAAATCCCTTCTCAGAGGTGTTACGCTAGCCGTAACGAAGTTAATAGGGTTATTGATTTCATGCGCAATACCGGCAGTTAACATACCCAGAGAAGCCAGCTTCTCAGTTTCGATCAGCTGTGTTTGTGCTAGCTTTAGATCCCGTAAAGACTTCTCAAGATTATCGTTTGATTTAACCAAATCAATGGTTCTGGCGTTTACTTCCTTTTCAAGAAAAACATTCTGTTCTTTGATAATTCTTTCGTTCTCTTTTAAAGTTTCTAAAGCCTGTGCCTGCGAATCTTCTTTTTCTTTTCGATAGGTATTTATTTCATCCGCAAGAGCGAAAGAAAGTAATACAATCTGAATAATGGATCCCAACATCAAGATATAGGGAGAATATACGCTATAAGGGATAATAATTGTGAAATTCGTCAGTACAAAAATGATAATACATACAAAGAATAAAGCAAATGCTATTAAGAAAAATTTAGCAGGCTTATAATTCATTCGCATGATAACAAAGGCAATATACATAGCATATATAGCACCTGCCAAGGCAATAAGCTGAAGTATTTTTACTCCAATGACATTGAACCCAGACATCCCCAGAATTGTTGCCCCGATACATAAGAAAATATAGATATTAATACCTTTATCCAGTTTGGGAGTAAACGAACGTGTATGTAAAAAACTCTTGATAAAAAAGGCTGTTGATAAACCAGATAGCATAGGCACTAGAAAGGTGCTGTTTAATGCTAAAAAGGGACTGTCAGGCCATAGGTATTTGAATGCAAAACCGTGAAAGTTTATTTGAACTAAACCAACACATAATATGAATAATATGTAATAGATGTAGCTTACGTTTTTTACTGTAAAGTAAATAAAAATATGGTAAAGAGCCATAATAAGGATCATTCCAATGTAGATTCCGATCAGAAAGGACCTGTTCGATTCCCAACGCGATATAGTTAATTCATTACCCACATAAAAAGATGTCTGCAGTTGATCTTTTGATTGGATACTAATGTAAAAGTCGCGTGAGGTATCATAGGGTATCGTTACTGGGAAAATAAAATTAGGGCTTTCCCTGAAGCGATCTTCATACGGTTTATATTCCCCTAAATCTCTACTTTTCCATTCACCAGATGTATCATCTCTCGTATAAAGGCTAATCTTATCAATAGAAGGCTGAGATGCCATTAAAAAGAGATCCTCATCTTTCGTTTGGTTCTTAATCTGAAATTTAATCCAAACTTTGTAATCTGTAATTCCGTAATTGAGATTGGAATCGTTATCTAACAGGAAGGGTTTATCAACAATCTCATTAATTGTTAATTCTCGTGTTTTGTCAATATATACACTAACACCTTTGTTAATCCCTAAAAGCTCTTTATTATTATCAAAAATATAATTGACTATACCATCCCTGGCATAACTAATATTGCTATTGAGAAGCAGCAAAATTAGGAGTAAATAATATTTTTTAATAATCATATTTTCTTCACCAAGTTAGGTATCTTTAAATTGTATTCAACTTCAAAAGTTCCTTTTGGTCCTTTTTCCATTATGAATTGATGAAAATTTTCCCGAAGAGAAAGAATTTTCTCTCTTTCTGTAGGATCGGCAGTGCTTAAATCATAAATATTTCTTAACCTCATTGCAGTAGCAATCAGATCATCTTTCGGATAGAAAAAGAGACCCTTATCTCCCAAAGACTCTTCAACAACTGCACCCACTCGTTTACCCATTCTAACAGTAATGGGTGCGCAAAGAACAAAAATGCTTTTTAAAGATAGCTGCGATGCGATGGCAGCTCCCACACGAGATAAAATGTAACTCCCGATACCCATTCCTGCAACCTCTCTCGAATTCCAAAGACCACATAGCTCACAAGTTCCACCCGATAGCTGATCTTCTTTCACCATCTCGTAAATTCCATTATCATATTTACCCAAGGCATCTTCTATGGGTAAACTATATTGGCCGGTAACAACCTGTAGTCTTGCGCCGCCGTATACAATTTTTGTTTTCGGGTCCTCAACTAAAATAACATTGGTATTATAGTCATCTACCCATTCTTGTCTATTGGAGGTAATTTTGGTTATACCAAAGATTTCAAGTAGTTTTTTATGACCAACAATAAATTTCTCACAAGCTTCTGGATCATCCGGGGCTCTGAAGGTTCTTATCTGAATCATTTTAGAAAAGGTTATGAGGGTTGATTTACCTTATTATTACTTGCTACTACCAATTCGTCAAAATCTACGAAATATCTTCCCGAATCTTTAAAATGATTCAATAAAATCCGTCTGCAAGTATCTGTTACCATCGCTCCACCCAAAGTTACAGCTGATGCTAATTGCGGCCAGCCTACAATTGTTTTGTTCATATTAGCTAAAGACTGTTTCATCTTTGTGGAAACATTTTCGATTCCGATGATTTGAGCCAAAAAAGATATCTTTTGTTCCACAGCCAAGTCTGCAAATTTAGCAATTAATTCTTCAGGTGTTAAATTTTCAAGCTCTTTTGTTCTTCCATGAAATATTGGTCTACTTGGTTCTAAATCAAATCGTTCCACATCCAGCATTCCCCGGTCATTCGTGTCCATTACGACTGGTATTTGGTGCTTTTTAGCCATAATTCTACTTAGCACTTTGATTTCCAAGCCATCACATTCTTCTACCAAAATATCAATGGCGCCATTATCTCTAAAGAACTTATCAATGTTATTGATCGTTAATCCTTCAGTAAAACAAGTTACCTCAATAAAAGGATCTAATTCGGCAATTTGTCGCGCGGCAATTATTACCTTGCTCATTCCCAAATCCTGTACGCCAACTCTTAGCCGGTTCATATTGCTTAACTCAATATCGTCAAAGTCGGCTAAATGCAGTGCACCAATGGTGCGTTCCATTGCAAGCGTAAGTGCAATACTTTGTCCTACCGATAAGCCGATAATGCCAATCTTCTTTCCTTTCAACAGTTCAATTTCTTCTGGCGTAATCTTATACATATTCCTGTTGGTTCGCACTTTAATAAATTCCTCTTTATCTAATAAGTGGACTAAATTATTTGACCATGGATAGTATACCCAAACGCCATATTTGCTTAAATCCTGCGATTTAATATGATCTTTTACTAAATCATCCATCTCATCCTTGTTTAATCTTTTTCCTGGATTCGACAGTTTTATGAGCTCCGTAAGTTGACTATATATTGTATCGTACTGTATTATGTTATTATTTGAACGAAGCAGCTCTTGAAATGCTTCGTAGTCGTTAGAATCATTCAATCTGTAAAACAGAGGCTTATAGTTTGAATTTAGGTTATTAGTCATTCGTGAACGTATAAAAGGGTTTAGTATGAATAAAGATACTTTCTTTTTGGGAAATAAGGAGCTAATATTGAACATATTAATTTTGAAATAATAGCTCTTTGATAGAAATCGGCAACCTATCGAAAAAGTTTTTTGTGAAAAACACTATTTTAGTATTAACTTTATTGGATATAACTATTAAGTAGGGAAATTTATGGCAGAGAAGGCAATATCAATATTATATGTGGATGATGAGATGATTAATCTGTTATCCTTTCGGGCTGTTTATCGATCCAAGTATAATATCCTTACAGCTATTAGTGGCGAGGAAGGCCTAGAGATCCTGGATAAAAACGAAGTGCATATTGTTATTACCGATCAACGTATGCCCAATATGACCGGAGTTGAGTTTCTTGAAAAGGTCATTGAAAAGCATCCGGCCCCTATGCGAATACTTTTAACTGGTTATACAGATATGTCTGCTATTATAGCGGCAGTTAATAAAGGAAACATCTATCATTACTTAAATAAGCCTTGGGATGATAAAGAAATGGCAAGGATTATTGAAGAAGCCTACGATGTTTATCTTAAAAAAATTGAAATCATGAATGAAAATAAGGAACTCTCAATTACCAATTCTCAGCTAGAGTTTCTGCTTCGTCAAAAACTGCTCTCTTAAAAAATATAAGTAAGGTCTTATTTCTGATGCATGTTACCTTTAGCAATAAGGGCTTTATAACTTTGCTCGTTTTCAAAATAGGCTACTTCTCCATGGTCTCCGACCAAGACAATATAGGCATCCGCTTTATCTACCCCTTTTAACGTGTATAAATCAATCGAAGTGCGTGTTGCTTTCTCTTTGGGTATGCGTTTTTGACACAATTCACAACTGGCATAATATGTTTTTCCTTCAAAAGTCACCGCCGTCTGTGGTGCGCCCATATAGATGTTGGTGACCATACAAACTTCGTTGTTTGGGACATGATCGCCTATTTGAGGAACACTTGTTGCCTGTTCTGTAGATGCTTCGCTACCTTTATTGCCAAAATTACAAGCAGTTAAAATTACCGATGTTAATATAGCGATACTGAAATATTTTATTTTACTTATCATATCCATTCTTCAAATTTAAGCTTTTCCATTATTCAATTATACTCCATTCGCTAAAATATAAACTCTCCGAGAATGACTTCTATCTCGATTTATTCAAACAGGGACCAAACAGGGACCAAACAGGGGCAAGACTCGCATTTTGCCCCTGTCTGAACCTTGGTTGATCCTTGTTCAACCCTTGTCTGATTTGTTTATGAGTAAAGGAATGGTTATCTTAAGGGTTGATCAATTTAAGAATAAGGCTATGGCAAGGTTGAAAAATGGAATAAACGGTTCGATATCGGGTAAGGTTGGTAGTGTGATTGGTAGCAGCTGGAGAGGAATCGATTACATTAAGAGTTTACCCAGGAGGAGAAAACCAGTAACTGAAAATGAATTGAAAAGTCGGTTCAGGTTTGCGCTTTCGCAAGCATGGTTGAGTCCGCTGTTGTTATTTGTCAGGGTTGGGTTTAAGGGTTATACAGAGACCTTTGAAGGTTTTGCGGCAGCGAAATCCTATCTGTCTAAAAATGCTTTTGAAGGAGAAGGTTTTGAAACCACCGTAAATCCTGCTTTAATGAAAGTGAGCTATGGCGACTTACCTTTATCGAAAGATATAAGGTTTGAGAAGATCAGCGATACAGAGCTAATTTTTAAATGGAATACAGAGATACCTCGTGGTGCTCATCCGGATGATCAGGTGATGCTATTGGCGTATAATGTTAAGGAGGAGGATGAGCCAAATAGCGGAGATGCGGTTTTTAATCTCACAGGCCAGTTTAGAAAAGTAGGAAGCGATACGCTTAGTATAATACCAGATAGCTATAATCCGAATTTGACCTATCACATTTATGTGGCTTTTTCTGCATTCGACAGAAGTAGTCAATCGGATAGCGTTTATTTAGGGACAGTTGAAATATAATTGATTTAAGAATGTAGTTACTTGGGTTTAGCACGTTCGTATTGAATTGGCCATTCCATATCTTCGTTTAGTTTTTGTGCAAAACTTAAAGGTAAATGGGGATTGCGTAAAGATTCTCGGGCAAATAAAATCATATCGGCTTTTCCATCCTGTAAAATTTGTTCAGCTTGTTCAGCATCGGTAATTAATCCAACTGCCCCCGTTAATATATTGGCGTTCTTTCTTACTTCTTCCGCAAGGGGGGATTGGTAGCCTGGAACCAGTGGGATTTTTACGCCCGTGATGACTCCTCCGGATGAGCAATCAATTAAATCAACTCCAATTGTCTTTAATATTTTACTCAGATTTATGGAATCTTCAATCTGCCATCCATTTTCAACCCAATCTGTAGCAGATATGCGTACAAAGAGGGGGTAGCTTGGTGGCCAAACTTCACGGATGGCTTTTATTACTTCTAAAAGTAGCCTGATTCTGTTTTCGAAGGATCCTCCGTACTCATCTTCGCGTTTATTGCTTAGGGGTGATAAGAATTCGTTGATTAAATAGCCATGAGCAGCGTGGATTTCGATCAATTTGAAACCCGCATTTAAAGCGCGTTTAGCAGCAGCTTGAAAGCTATCGATAATCTTTTTTATTCCTTCAGTGTCTAAAACTGTTGGTATGCGGTCTGTCTCTTGAAATGCTATTGCACTGGGAGCGAGGGTTTGCCATCCACCTTCTTCCAACGAAAGTTGTGTTCTGCCATTCCAGGGAGAGGAACAACTTGCCTTTCGGCCTGCGTGCGACAGCTGAATACCGGCAACTGATCCCTGCTGATGAATAAAGTCAGTTATCTTTTTTAGCCCGGTTATGTGTTCATCTTTCCAGATCCCCAGATCTTCAGGTGAAATCCTACCTTCAGGTGTTACTGAGGTAGCTTCTGTAATAACTAATGCGGCACCGCCTACTGCACGACTTCCAAGATGAACCAAGTGCCAGTCGTTAGCAAAACCATCCTGAGAAGAATATTGACACATAGGAGAAACAACGATTCTGTTTTTGAATGTTATTTCTCCTATGCTAAGTGGACTAAATAGTATTGACATGCATTAAATATAAAGATTATATTTAAGATTCGGTCTGGTTATTACTCGGATTAAGTTGGATAGGCAAGGTAAATTTTACGCGGACGGGTCTTGTGTTTTGTATACCAGGATTCCATTTTGGTGCGTTCTCTAATAAGCGTTTTGCCTCTTCAAAGGTTCCATAGCCAGGATCTCGTAGGCTATTTATATTTGATAAGGAGCCATCTTTTTCTACAATAAAGCTAACAAGTATTCTAACATTAGAGTTACTACCATTTGCTGGAAAGGCCTCTTTTGAAAATTCGGCATTTTCACCTATGTACTTATAGAATTCATTTAATCCACCGATTGGTTGAGGGGGTACTTCAACAGATGTAAAAACTCTTGAAGTATCTTCTTGTAAAGAAGGTATGTTGTTTTCTTCTACATAGTTTAGCTGTGAAATTGCACTCTTGTTTATAACTGCGAGAGATTGCGGATCTTCTTGAATCGATTTGCTGGATTGAAATGTAAAGGCAAGTAACATGATAGGAATCAATAATGAAAATCGTATCAAAACTGATTTCTTTGATTTGTTTTTGAATAGCATCATAACTCTGTTCTTTAAGAATGGCTTGTTAAAAAAATTGTTCATTATAGAATGTACAGGAGTTGAAAAAGCATGGCTTACCAATAGATTGGCATAGTTTATTCTATCATCGTTAGATTGAGTAGCTTTTTCATCCGCAATGTATTCATGATTGAGTTTGACAGACCGGAGCAGTAAATAGACAATAGGGTTGAACCAGTTGATAATCTGAATAAGTTCAAAGAATAAGACATCAAGACTATGGTATTCCTGGGAGTGAATATCCTCGTGTGCTACAATTTTGGTATATCCATCCATATCCGGATCAACTCTTACGATACTAAGAAACGAATAAGCATCGCCCGAAGAAGGTTTGTTTAAGTTCTTTTGAAAGATAAATATTCGATACAATAACCAAATAACAGATAGTATGCAGCCAATAATATAAATAAGAGTTAATAACGAAAGAGTACTTTCTGAGCTACTTTGTACTGTAGCTTCGGGATTGATTTCTGCAAGGGGGAGTGTTATAGAAAGAGGGAGTACGGTGGAGAGTAATTCGGAGCTGGCTTTGAATATTTTTAGGTCTAAGAGGGGAGCGAGGAAGGAAAATAGTGCCCCGCTTATCAAATACACTCTGTTTAACTGAAAGAATGTTTCTTTTCTTAAAAAGAACCAGTAGAACCCGTAAAATATTACCAGGTAGGCATTTGCCCATAATAGATATTCCATAGCTTTAAGATTTAGTATTTACTTCTTTTTTGCTTCTTCAATTATTTTTAGGATTTCATCCATTTCTTTGATATCCAACTTTTCTTTTTTAAGAAAGAAGGATAGCATGTTTTGTGTAGAGTTATCGAAATAGGAAGATATCAGCTTGCCTGATGCAAAGGTTTTGTAAGCATCTTTTGTTACTAGAGGATAGTAGCGATGGCTTTTTCCAAAGCTTTCATGACCGACAAAACCTTTGGTTTCTAAGATTCTAATGATGGTAGATACCGTGTTATAAGCAGGTTTAGGTTCAGGGAGCTCTTTAATGATATCTTTTACAAAAGCTTTTTCTAATACCCATAGCTTTTGCATAATCTCTTCCTCTGCTCTTGTTAATTCTTTGATTTCCATGTTGTGTTTCATATGTAAACAATCTGACCTTTAGTGGTCAGGTTTTATATAATCAAATGTAAGACTAATTTTCTAGTTTATCAACTAATTTGTTAGTTATAATTATAGATGCTTCTCTTTATGTATATTTGCAGGCAAAATAATTGTTAATGACAGATTTAGAAGTGGCTGAAAGGGCAAAGAAAAAAAAGCTTTTTAAAGATAGAAAGCGAACTAATATATTAAGTGTTCCGGAACAAAAGTTTATATCCTTTTTGGTTTCGAGGATTCCCTCTTATATAACACCTAATAAACTTACGGCTATCGGTTTGTTTGGGTCTTTGCTGGTTATGCTTGGTTTTATATTGGCATATTATGGCAGTCAGTTTTACCTTTTATTAGGTGTAGTAGGGCTTTTCGTAAATTGGTTTGGAGATTCATTGGATGGTAGAATTGCCTATTTCAGGAATATTCCTAGAAAATGGTATGGCTTTTCGCTTGATATTATCATGGATTGGGTGGGAACCGTATTAATAGGTATGGGTTATTTCTTTTATGCCAAAGATGGTTATGAGGTGTTTGCCTTTCTGTTTGTAGTGCTTTATGGTTGGGCAATGATTATATCGCAGCTTCGATACCGGATTACCGATGTTTATACAATCGATGCCGGTTTAATGGGTCCTACAGAGATACGAATTATAATAGCCATCATGATTTTGATTGAGTTGGCCTTTTTTAATACCATCCATTTCTTTGTTGCCGGTATTTGCGTTATTCTCTTTATTATTAACATTATTGATACCCGTAAGCTTTTGAAGTTGGGTGATGAGCGTGATATCGCAGATAGGAAGGCTAAGGAATTAAATTAGTTTGTTTTGAATAAGAAATCTTCCTTTCTGGTTTTTATAAAGGCTCAAGCGTCAGCTTTTATCGGAGGATTGGTTGATTATTCAATCATGATAGTGTGCACGGAGCTGGCTCATATTCACTATACTGTCTCAATTTTGATTAGTGGTTTGATTGGTGCGGTTGTTAATTTTATGATTAATAGATATTGGACCTACCAGGCAGATAAGATAGAAGTGAAGGGACAGCTATTAAAATTTATTGCAGTAGTAATCGGCAGTATTCTTTTAAAGTCTTCGGGTACATATTTATTTACCAATTGGCTGAAGGTCGATTATAAAATAAGCCGAGTTATAACCGATATTCTGGTTTCGCTCGGCTTCAATTATACATTGCAGACCTACTGGGTGTTTAGAAAAGGAGAAGCCCTGAAATAACTATTCATTTTTTGACTGAATAGCCATTGTTAATAAAAACGACGACTCTTCATAAGCTAAAACGCTATGAGGTATCCCAGCATGTAATGTCAGCATTTGTCCTTCACTTAATTCAGCGGTGCGTTGTTCTGTACGAAAGTTAATTCGACCGCTTAATACCTGAACACTGATTATACCGGGTGCAGTATGTGTTTTCATTTCGGAACCTGCATGGAGAGCAATTAAAACAACGCGCATACTATCTGATTTAAATAGAGTAATGGCTGTTCTTTCACCTTCTTTCCAGGTCTTTTCATCTTTTATTTTTTCTCTGAATTCCGACAGATCCATTATTACCATTTGAGCGTCTAGCAGACGGTCTCCTTCTGGTCTTAATGGGGTAGCCTGATTGTATTTTATTTTATCGTATTCGGCCTCTGTATCATCATCTGTATCTGTTTCTTGAAAAGGGTTTGGATTTTCACGGAGTGCCTGAACCATTTCATCGGCAAGCTTGTCGGCATAAACACCGTATCCGTTTACTAATGTACCTTTTACGTTATGTTTATCTGAAGAGATGGCATACACAATGGCTTCATCCCCAGGATCAGACATACCTTCAAAACGATAATGTTTGTCTACAACAAACTCGTCCGGATAGATTTGTAGAGAATTTTGATGACAAACGAGGCAGTTATCATTCAGATTAAAATCTACAGTATATCCTCTTTCCTTTAATACATTCAATACCTCTGAAACGGTGGTCATTGTTTTCATAAACAGTTTTTCTATTAATAACCAATGGAAATGGCTAAATGTTTTTAGTTCTAATAATTCGGTGTTAATGTAAAGATATTAAAGATAAATATTAACTTCGTTAGTAACCTAATCAATAATCATTATGAGTAAATCTTTTAAAAATGTATTTGCAGCGATTGCTTTTCTTGCAGTCCCTTTTTTATTTGCGCAGAAGAGCCAGGCTCAAGGACTAGATAGCATTAAGGTAGTTGCACCAGGTGCTGCTGTGAAAGAAATTTCCAATCAGTTTTCTTTTACAGAGGGTCCGGCGATCAGTAAAAACGGTGATATCTATTTTACAGATCAGCCGAATGATAAAATATGGAAATATTCTACTGATGGACAATTATCAGTTTTTATGGAGAATTCAGGTCGTTCGAATGGATTGTTTTTTGACCGGAAAGGCAATTTGATTTCTTGTGCCGATGAGAAGAATGAACTATGGTCCATTAGCCCGGATAAGAAAGTTACAGTATTATTAACTGACTTTAAAGGTGATAAGCTGAATGGTCCGAATGATTTGTGGGTTGACTTTAAAGGTGGCATTTATTTTACAGATCCTTATTATCAACGAAATTATTGGGCAAAAGATGCATCGAGGGTTGATGGAGAGAAAGTTTATTATTTACCAAAAGGTTCTAAAGAACCGATTGTAGTAGATAGCACCATAATTAAACCGAATGGCATCGTGGGTTCTGCTGATGGTAAATATTTATTTGTTGCTGATATCAAAGATAATAAGACCTATAAATACCAAATTAATAAAGATGGAACTTTAAGCAATCGGCAGCTTTTTGTTAATCAAGGTTCGGATGGAATAACTTTGGATAATGAGGGTAATTTGTATTTAACCGGACGAGGCGTTACCATATATGATAAAAATGGTAAACTGTTAGGAAATATCCCCGTTACAGATGCATGGGTTGCTAATGTGTCTTTTGCAGGAAAAGATCGTAAAACATTATTTGTAACAGCCTCTAAAGGTGTTTATACCTTGCAGATGAATGTTAAAGGTATTGAATAATTTTTTTGATTTAAAAGAGAGCATTCATGCTCTCTTTTAAATCAAAATGTGTTGCTTAGAGATGCTTGAGAACTTTGGCTTCATGTGAGAAGATAATCTCTTCCGCAATGTTTGTGATTTGATCACCTACGCGTTCAAGCTTTCTTATAATGGATAAGAAATTCAATCCTGCTTCTATCTTTGATATATCTGAACCAATATATTCTGTTATGTTTTTAGTCGCCAGCATATTGATTTCGTTTAAGATTTCATCTTTTTTGAAGATGGTGCGTGCAAGTTTGGTGTCTTCTTTAATATATGCCTGAAGAACATCTTTCATGATTTCAATAACAACATCATACATCTCCTGAATATCGGAAGCCTTTAAAAGTTCTTTGTCGAACGCATTTTCCTCACTGAGTATATGCTTACAGATACCTTCAGCGAGATCTCCGATTCGCTCCAGATTCGTATTGATTTTTAGAGTTGCAAGGACTGTACGCAGGTCGCTGGCTACAGGGCTATACAGTGCGAATAGGTCTTCACAATCACTATCGATCTTCAACTCCATGGAGTTAACGCGCTTTTCGTTTGCTATTACTTCTCTTGCCAGGTCTTTATCGTTTGCCGCTAAAGCTTTATAAGCCTTTTCTATTTGAGACTGTACTAAGATCCACATGGCTGTGGTACTCTTTTTCAATTGCTCAAGTTCTCTATCTAAGTGTATCATATTCTGTAATTATGGATTAACCAAATCGACCGGTAATGTAGTTCTCTGTTTCTATTCTTGCCGGATTTGTAAAGATCTTTTCAGTTAAATCATATTCAATCAATTCTCCCATATAAAAATACGCAGTTTTATCACTAATCCGAGCAGCTTGTTGCATATTATGCGTAACGATTACGATGGTATAGTTATCTTTTAATGTATGTATCAGTTCTTCAATTTTGGTAGTAGATAGTGGATCGAGGGCCGACGCAGGTTCATCCATTAATAAAATGGATGGTTTAACTGCAATGGCACGAGCAATACAAAGACGCTGTTGTTGTCCGCCTGAGATTGCTATGGCTGATTTGTGGAGACTGTCTTTTACTTCATTCCACAAAGCTGCTTGTTTTAAAGCATACTCAACGGTATCTTCTATATAGGACTTTGATTTTTCCCCGTTAATCCGTAGTCCAAAAGCAACGTTTTCAAATATTGATTTTGGAAAGGGATTGGGTTTTTGGAAAACCATTCCCACTTTCTTGCGGTATTCGTAAACATCGATTTCATTTTTGTAGATATCTACATTGTCGATCAATACCTCACCATCGATTTTTACTCCTTCAATAAGGTCGTTCATTCGGTTGAAACAACGTAAAAAGGTGGATTTTCCACAACCGGATGGACCAATAAATGCAGTAACGGTATTTGCTGACATTTGAATAGAAACATCTTTTAAAGCTTGTTTCTGACCGTAAAACAGATTTAAACCTCTGCTTTCCAGCTTATATTCGGGGTTGAGTTCTTTTACAGATTTGTTTTTTTGTACCATTTGTTCCTTAAATAGATAGCGATCCCATTTAATATAAATGTAAATAATAATAACACAATAATGCCGGCTGCAGCATTTATAATGAATCCCTGCTGTGGTCTGGATGTCCAGTTAAAAATTTGAATAGGTAGCGAGGTATATTGATCTAATGGCCCTTCTGGGATAAAAGGAACATAGGCCAATGCGCCTACTACGATTAAGGGAGCTGTTTCACCGATGGCTCTGGAGGTTGAAAGGATAATCCCCGTCATGATTCCTCCAAAAGATGCAGGCAGTACTATTCTACGGATGGTTTGCCATTTTGTAGCCCCTAAGCCTAATGCTGCCTGCCGTAAAGAATCTGGAACGGCTTTAATAGCTTCGCGGGTTGATACAATGATGATGGGCATAATTAGTAGGGACAGGGTTAGTGATCCTGCAAGGATGCTGTTTCCGAGTCCAGCCATACGTACGAATACCTGTAAGCCTAAGATACCATAAATAACCGATGGAACGCCGGCCAGGTTTGAAATATTGATTTCTACAAATCTCGTAAGTCTGTTCTTTTTACCATATTCTTGCAAATAGATCCCTGCCATAATGCCAATTGGCAAAGCAATGATCAATGTAAAGAGAAGCAAAGCAACCATGCCGGCTAAAGCTGTATAAATACCTGATTCTTCCGGATGCCTTGAAGGTAGATTGGTGAAAAATGACCAGTTGAGACGAGTTGCTCCTTTGATAGTTATGTCGATCAATAAAACGGCTAACATAATTAAAGCGAACGCTGTACAAGCGATGGCATAGATCCGAAAGATTCTGTCTTTCATCTTGATAGAGAAGAGGGGCTTTCTAGTCATAGCGGTTTTGATATTTCTTTTGAATCCAGAAAGAGATATTATTAAGGATAAAGGTGAATGCGAACAGCGTAATACCAGCAGCAAAAATAGTTCTGTACTCTAGAGAATCCTGTGGTACATCACCCATACTTACCTGTACGATATAAGTTGTAATGGTTTCAACAGACTTAAGCGGGTTGAGCGTTAGGTTGGGTTGCTGACCTGCTGCAATAGCTACAATCATGGTTTCTCCTAATGCCCTTGAAATAGCCAGAATGATGGATACGATGATTCCTGAACTGGCTGCGGGAACCATTACTTTGAAAGCTGTCTGAAGTTTGTTTGCACCTAATCCATAGGAAGCTTCTCTCAATGATTTTGGAACCGCACGTAAGGCATCTTCACTTAATGAGGTAATGTAAGGGATGATCATAATTCCCATAACGATACCCGGTGAAAGTGCGTTAAAGCCCGACAGGCTAGGTATGAAGGTTTGCAGAAGAGGTGTTACAAACTGTAAAGCAAAGAAGCCATAAACAACCGTTGGTATAGCGGCTAATATTTCCAGAATTGGTTTAACTGCTGCAGTAAATTTCTTGGATGCATATTCGTTTAAATATACGGCGATGCTAATTCCGACAGGTACTGCAACGATTGTAGCGATTATAGTTGTTAAGATGGTTCCTGTAAGAAGAGGAAGGATTCCGAAATGCTTATCTGCGAAAAGCGGAGTCCATTGTGTATCGGTAATAAAGCTAAAGAAGGATACCTCTGCAAAGAATTTTATCGTATCGATTGAAAGGACGAGAATGATGCCAAGAGTAGTAAGAACTGAGATCAGACTGCAGGCAATCATGAGTAGTTCAATAAATTTCTCGGATTTTATAGATGATTTAGCCATTCCTTTATTGTGCGTCTTCGTGTAATAAATTTAGGAGATTTGCTCCTACAATGGATGTGTTTTCAAAAATAGAACCTGTTTTTTTATTTTTGAATCTTTCATAAGACAATTTATAAACTTCTGAAGGTAAAGCCACTGAGCCAATTTCTTCTGCTAAAGCTGCTGCATTTTCCAGGTAGAATTTTACATAATCCTGAACATAGGGTATTTCTGCTGACTTTACATTAATATATATAAATTCAGGACGTGCTAATGGTTGGTAAGCGCCGGTTCTAACGGTTTCATCTGTTGGGTAGATTGCTTCACTATCCTCATCTACTTTGATTGGAACAAGTTTTAATTTGTCTTTATTTTCAGTGTAGTAAGCTAATCCAAAGTATGCCAAACCATTCACATCGGTAGATACTCCTTGTACCAGCACATTATCATCTTCACTTGCTGTATAATCACCTCTGGAAGCTTTTGCTTTTCCATTAATAGCTTCGGTAAAATAGTCATATGTTCCGGACGATGTACCTGCTCCATAAAGATTAAGTGGTGCATCTGGCCATTCAGGTCGGATCTGATTCCAACGGGTAATTTTTTGTTGACTTTCCGGTGCCCACATTTTGTGAAGTTCTTCAACAGTTAAGTAGTCGACAAATGTGTTGTTTGGACTTATAACTACCGCTAAGCCGTCATAAGATACGGGGATTTCGATAAATCCGATATTGTTTTGTTTGCTTAGTTCAATTTCACTTTTGCTTATCGGACGAGAGGCGTTGCTAATATCTGTTTCACTTCTTAGAAATTTTTTAAAACCTCCTCCGGTTCCTGAGACACCGACAGTAACGCGTATCTGTGGACGTATGTCACGAAATTCTTCTGATACGGCTTCTGTTAAAGGATATACCGTGCTGGAGCCATCGATGTTGATCTTCCCTTCGTAGCTCTTAAAGCACGATGAGAACAATAGGAGCATGGTTGCCAGCGAAATAAATCTATACATATTATGAAATAGGATTTAATACGGTGCAAAGATATTAAGGTAATGTATACCGTGGGTTATGGATATGTTAACTTAATGTTAACAATACCCATATAGATAAGTTTTCCTTAAAAGTATTTTAAGGTCTCGCGGAAGAATTATAAGCAGTTAAACCCTGTTCTATGCATATCAAGGCTTTTCTTAAATCGTCTTGATTAATTACATAGGCTAGTCTTACTTCTTTCAGGCCCATGCCGGGTGTGCTGTAAAATCCTGAGGCAGGAGCCATCATAACCGTTTCATTATTATAGTCGAATTCCTCCAGCATCCATTGACAGAATTTTTCAGTATCATCAACCGGTAATTCGGCTACAATATAGAAGGCTCCGCCAGGAACTGAACAACGCACACCTGGTATCTTATTTAGTCCGTTGGCAAGAAGATCTCTGCGTTGAGTATATTCTTTTTTAACTTCAGTGAAATAACTATCAGGGGTGTCTACTGCTGCTTCTCCGGCTATTTGTGCAACCAAAGGAGCACTTAAGCGAGCTTGGGCAAATTTTAAACCTGCTTTATAGATAGCTTTGTTTTTAGTGATTAAACAGCCTAGACGTGCTCCGCAAGCACTATAGCGCTTTGAAACACTATCTATAATCACCACATTTTCATCAAATCCTTGTAGATTTAGAGGTGAAATAAACTCTCGGCCATCGTAGCAGAATTCGCGGTATGCTTCATCCGAAAATAGAAATAAATCGTATTTTAAGCAAAGATCACGTAATGATTCTAGTTCCTCTTTGGAATATAAATAGCCTGTTGGATTATTGGGATTGCAAATGAAGATAGCTTTTGTCTTTTCTGTAATTACCTTCTCGAATTCTGAGATAGAAGGCAGTGCGAAGTTATCGTTCATCTCCGATAGAAGAGGTTTAACGACAATGTTAGCCATGCAAGCGAATCCGCTGTAATTGGCATAAAAAGGCTCCGGAATAATAATCTCATCACCACTGTTTAAACAGGTTTGCATGGCAATGGTGATTGCTTCTGATGCACCATTGGTAACCAGGATGTCATTCGCAGTTATGTTGTAATTAAGCTTATTATAATATTGAGCTAATTTGTTTCGGTAAGACAGAATCCCTTCTGAAGGAGTGTATGCCCAAACTTTGAAGTCTATGCTTTTTATGGCATCAATCATTCCCTTCGGCGTTTCAATATCTGGTTGCCCAATATTTAGATGATATACTTTCTTTCCTTTTTGTTTAGCTGATTCAGCATAAGGAGTTAATTTGCGGATTGGAGATGCTGGCATATCATAGCCCTTCTGCGATGTTTTAGGCATTGTTGGTATTGGAGTTTATAGGTTATTTGTTTAATTGCTATTTGTTTGAGTATAAAAAAAAGGCTGAATGAATAAAATCAAACAGCCTTTTGTATTAATTTTATTCTTTAGTTCTTTTGGACCACACCCTTAATATATAATGCTTTAACAGGTGTTTTCGCATTGGAGCGAATGGTTACCATTTTAGAGAAAGGACTCGCCGCGGAGGCATCAAAAGTTACTTTTATTTTTCCTTGTGCACCCGGTTGCACAGGGGCTGTAGTAAATTCAGGAACTGTGCATCCACAGGTAGATTCAACTTTGCTGATAATAAGTGGTTCTGTTCCTGTATTCGTAAATTTAAACTCATAGCTTACCGGTGTTCCCTGAACAATCTTTCCAAAATCATGCGTTTCGTGTTCGAATTTAAATTCTGCTTTATTTTGTAGAGTCAAGGAAGTTAAACCCATGAATGATAGGGCAAGAACCAAAACTGAGATTATTTTTTTCATCGTTTTCCAATTTATATCGTTGATTATAGAACGATATTGTTTAATTGTATCCATTAAATCAAAAGTACGTAAAATAATGTGTTTAAAACAATGGAATAGTTGTTAAATTAATCGTTTCGATATTTTATTCTGATAAAATCGCGCTAATTGATATATAATTCTGACTTTAAAGCTCTTTCTCCATTTATTATATTTTTTTTATCTTTGAGTTTTTACTGATTTCTATTGAGTTTACACCAACGCTATGTCAGAAACCATGAAACTATTTTCTAAGGTCGAATTAAGCTATAATGAATTTAAAAGTCAGTTAATCGCTGATTACAGGATAGCATTTGAAAGCCGACAAATTAGTATAATTGGAAGAAGGGAGGTTCTGACGGGTAAGGCGAAGTTCGGTATTTTCGGTGATGGGAAGGAGTTGGCTCAGATTGCAATGGCCAAAGTTTTTAGAGACGGAGATTGGCGCTCAGGCTATTACCGTGATCAAACCTTCGCATTTGCTTCTGGAATAACAGATTACCATAAATTTTTCGCACAGCTTTATGCTCATCCTGATATAGATGTAGAACCTGCTTCTGGTGGGCGGCAGATGAATTGTCATTTTTCTACTCAAATCATAGATGCAAACGGTAATTGGCTGGATCATACACAGCAGAAAAATTCTTCGTCGGATGTTTCAACTACGGGTGGACAAATGCCTCGTTTAGTTGGTCTGGCTCAAGCATCCAAGATATATAGGGATCGGGAGGATTTGCAACATATGACTACCTTTTCAAATATGGGTAATGAGGTTGCATTTGGCACGATCGGTAATGCGTCTACGTCAGAAGGAGTGTTTTTTGAAACATTGAATGCAGCGGGTGTTATGCAGATACCAATGGCTATTTCAATCTGGGATGATGGATATGGTATATCGGTTCCCAATGAAATTCAAACCACTAAAGAAGATATATCAGAGATATTAAAAGGGCTGCAGAGAGATGAGAAGGGAGAAGGTTTTGAAATTTTTAAGGTGCGAGGCTGGGATTATCCTGCTTTGGTTGCTACCTATGAGAGGGCCATTCAGGTTTGTAGAGAAAAGCATATTCCTGTAATGATTCATGTAACTGAAATGACTCAGCCTCAGGGGCATTCGACTTCCGGATCGCATGAACGTTATAAAACGAAAGAGCGTCTGGAATGGGAGCGTGAATTTGATTGCATCAGTAAAATGCGTAGTTGGATGCTTGAAACGCAAGTTTGTTCTAATGAGGAGCTTGAAGAACTTGAAAAGGAGTCTAAAGATAAAATTAAAACGATTCAACAGCAGGTCTGGAAAGACTATCTTGCTGTATTTGCAACAGAAAAAGAAGAAGCGATTAAGCTTGTATACGATTTGAATAATGAACAGGCATATAAGTTGGCTGAAGAGTTAAGGTTGATGTACGAACCAAGTCTGAAAGATATATATGGACTTGTTCGCAAGGCTTTGCGGATCGTACGAAAGGAAGATTCGACTGCAAAGAGCCGTTTGTTAAGATGGTATGAAAGACATCAGGAAGTCAATACAGATCGTTTTCATTCAAAGGTGTTTACTGAAAGTATTGAGGGTGTTGAGTATATAACGGAAACAGCTGTAGAGTATCCTGCTGAGGTTAATTTAGTTGATGGCAGAGAGATTTTAAATGCTTGTTTCATCGCTAACTTTGAAAGAGATGCAAGAATTCTTGCCTTTGGTGAGGATGTGGGTGCGATTGGTGATGTGAACCAAGGCTTTGCCGGTTTACAATTAAGGTTTGGAGAGGAACGTGTTTTTGATACGGGTATTCGGGAAAATACAATTATCGGACAAGGTATTGGTTTGGCATTAAGAGGTTTAAAACCGATCGCTGAGATTCAATATTTAGACTATATACTTTATGCGATTACTGCTTTAAGTGATGATTTAGCGTCGTTAAGTTATCGTACCAAGGGTGGGCAGAAAGCACCGGTTATCGTTCGTACGAGAGGTCATAGGTTGGAAGGTATCTGGCATTCAGGGTCGCCGATGGCTATGCTTCTGGATACGCTTCGCGGAATGCATATTTGTGTACCGAGGAATATGACGCAGGCTGCTGGAATGTATAATGTATTGCTTAGGTCTGATGAACCTGCACTGGTCATTGAAAGCTTGAATGGCTATCGCCTGAAAGAGCCCTTACCGGAGAATGTGGGTGAATTTACCGTTCCTTTGGGTGTGGCGGAGATCATGAAAGCCGGATCGGATGTTACGGTAGTTTCTTATGGATCAACCTTAAGGATTGTTGAAGCAGCTGCTGAAGAACTAGAAGGGCTAGGAATTTCTATCGAGATTATTGACCCTCAAACATTACAACCTTTTGATATTAGAAATACCTGCGGAAAGTCACTGAGTAAAACAAATAGACTTCTAATAGTGGATGAAGATATGCCAGGTGGTGCTTCGGCCTTTATTCTTCAGCAGATATTGGAAGAACAAAAAGGTTATTTTCATTTAGATGGTCAACCTCGTACATTAACTGCAAAAGCTCACCGGCCTCCTTATGGTTCGGATGGTGATTATTTCACAAAACCGTCTGTAGATGATGTTGTTGAAGCAGTTTATGCTATTATGAATGAGGCGAATCCGGAAAAGTATCCAACTATATTTTAGATAAATTTCATCATGAGTAAATATAAATTAGGAGACTTCGTGCGCCTTGTAGAAGAAGATGCAGAAGGCCATATTACTGCCATTTTGAATGATGGAATGATTGCAGTTACCGGAGAAGACGGTTTTGAAATCCCTGTACCGGAAACAAAGGTAACTTTGGTTTATGGAAAAATGGATACTGAAGAGGATAGGAGGACAGAGGTTGTTGAGGTTCCTGAAACTGAATTCAAGAATGAAGGGATATATTTGGCAATAACAGGTGATCAGAAGCAGGGGGTGGTGGAGTTTTTTATTGTTAATGAAAGTTCGTATCAGTTGATGCTCGGCATGAATATAAAAAAGGCTGATCAGATAAAAGGAGAATTCAGTGGTCAGGTTGCACCTCATAATGCTGAAAGAGTTTATACTGCTAATGCTTCCTCTGTTGGAAACTGGCCGGTATTTAATTTTCAGTTTCTTTTCTTTTCGAAGAATTTACTTGATATTAAAAAACCATTGGTCTGTAATAAGAAAATCAGGCCGGTTGATTTGTCGACTTCTAAAAAAGAGGTTTCTCTTCTTGGAATGAAAGCTTGGGTATTTCGCTTAGATGAAGATGAAGCGAAAATAGATACTGAAAAATTACAGGAGCATTTCTTTTCTCACCGTCCGAATAAAAAATAACTTTATTATTGATGATTTTCTGATCAATTAATCAAAATGATTACTTTTCCGAATGCTAAAATAAATTTAGGTCTACAGGTCTTGAGGAAGCGGTCGGATGGCTATCATGATATAGAGACAGTTTTGTATCCTATTCCCATATATGATGCATTAGAAATTGTTGAAGCTTCTGGTTTTCAGATTTTTGTTTCTGGAATTCCAATCCCAAATGAAGGTGATAATATATGTAGCAGGGTTTTTAAACTGTTAGCGGATATTTATAAGCTGTCACCTGTACATATTTTTTTACATAAAAGAATACCAATCGGAGCAGGTTTGGGCGGTGGTTCGTCTGATGCAGCTTTCCTGATTAAATTAATGAATGATTATTTCAATCTGCAGTTAAGTTCTGATCAGATGATCGATTACGCGCGTACTTTGGGTGCAGATTGTGCTTTTTTTATTAATAATAAGAGTGTCTTTGCAGAAGGGATTGGGGATCGGTTTTCAGAACTGGAAATAGACCTTTCAGCTTATCATTTAGTCGTAGTTAAACCTCCTATTCATATTAATACGGCAGAGGCGTATGATGGTGTTTTGTTGACTGAGGGAGGAAGAGGTTTGAAACAGGCAATTCTTAAACCAGTTACTAGCTGGAAAGAGTCTGTGTTCAATGATTTTGAAACTACGATATTCAAAAAATTCCCTGCTATTGGTCAGATAAAGCAAGATTTATATGATGCCGGAGCTGTGTATGCAGCAATGAGCGGAAGTGGCTCTTCGCTTTTTGCTATATTTGAGCATGCTGTTTGTTTGTCGGAATTAGCTAAATCAAACCAAGTGATATATTGTTGATTTTTTAATAATCTTAAAACCAGTCTTTAAAACTAATCTTTGAAATGGAAAATAATTCTTTAAATAATCCTATTTGGGTGATGAGTTCAGCTTTTGATCAGTTAAATCTTGATCAGTTAATTGAAAAGGCTGTGGAGGTAGGTGCACAAGGACTTGACTTATGTGTGTTTAGAAAAGATGGTACCCGGGAGGATCATACTGCTACACATCTTGAATACGAGAATTTTGGGGTTGAAGATGCGAGAAAGCTGATTGATCAGTTTAATCAAAATAAGTTGGGGCTGTCTTTAGGAGCCTTTGAAAATATGATTGGTGGAGATGAAACTGAACGTATTAAAAACCAGAACCATTTATTGAAATTAATTCGAATTGCCTATCTGTTGGGTGGAGATGAGAATAATGTAAAGGTGGGAACCTTTGTTGGTTATAATCATGAGCTGGGAAATCAAGAGAATGGTTTCCAAAAGAATTTGGATGAATATTATCGGGTATTTAAGCCGATCATAAAATATGCAGAGGATTTGGGAGTGACAGTGATGTACGAAAACTGTCCGATGGAGGGTTGGCGTTCACCTGGTTTTACGAATACATTCAATAATTTACCGGGTGTTTTAGCCGCTAGGAAATTAATGTACGCGATGATACCAAGTAAGGCTCATGGAGAGATATATGATCCTTCTCATGATGTTTGGCAAAATACCGATCCAGTTGATGTAATTGCTAATAGTGATATTGATCGTATACATCGTATCCATGTTAAAACAACCCGAAATATTAAGAGTAAGGCGCGCACCGATTGGGGTGGAATGTATCCGATGCAAAATGTTAATGAAGATTTAGCATTGAAAGCTAATGTATCAGTACCTCAAAATAGCTGGGATCGTCATCATTACGAGGCAATGTTGCCTGGTTTTGGTGGATCTGATAGTATGGATTGGCGCGCTTTTGTTGATATATTAAAGGAAAAAGGTTTTGTAGGTGCTTTCGAAATTGAGAATGAAGCGTTGAATTCGAAGGGTACAGGTAATCTTACTGCAATTACGCAAGGATATGAGGCGGCTATCAATTTCTTACGTCCTATGTTATGGGATTTAAGACAAGACGGCTATCAGTTTAATAGCTACCATGCACTTAATCAAACACAAAGAAAGGATATTGCTGTGGCTGATATAAAAGGATTGAAATAAATTTTTATAAAACAAAACCTTTTAAAGCGTGTTGATCTTATTATGAAAAGTGATATAAAAATGAAAACAGCATTAAAAAAATCATTAAATAAAAATAAGATGAGTAAGAATTCAAGTTTATTAGGATTTGCTTTGGCAGGTATGGCGGCTGGTGCTGCTGCATGGTATTTATTTGGTACTAAAGATGGGCGTAAAAACCTGAGTAAAGCGATTGATGGTATTAACGAACTATCTAGCACTCTCAAGGAAAAAGCCAGCGAAGGGTTAGAATGCGCATCTGAATTTGCTGAAAAAGCAAAGGATAAGGCCAAGCGAAAGTTTGAAGAAGGTAAAAGTAAATTTTCTGATATCTCCGATCAGGTATCTGATGTTGCTGATGAAGCTAAGAAAAAGGGAAATCGTTTAAAGGATGATGCGGAAGATCTTAGTAGAAGAGCTGCTCGGGGTGCAGAAGATTTGGCAACTGATGCAAAGAGTAAGTTCAAAGACAATTTATAATATTATTCTTTAATTCATTAGTCACTAAAGAGACCGAATCGTATCTTTGATGTTAATGAGTTTTTTAGAACAGGTACGATATTTAGTCTATAAAGAAATGCTGTTGGAGTGGCGTTCAAAATACGCCTTCAACAGCATTTTACTTTATGTAGTTTCAACAGTTTTTGTTTGTTACCAAGCTTTTCGAAGTGTTGATGGGGCTGTGTGGAATGCGTTATTCTGGATTATACTGCTTTTTGCCTCTATTAATGCTATTTCAAAAAGCTTTGTGCAGGAAAGTAGAGGAAGGCAGCTATACTACTATACGTTAGTTAGTCCGAATGCGGTTATTTTTTCTAAAATAATTTATAACATCGCTTTGATGTTAGTGCTTTCCCTGATAGCCTTACTTACTTATTCTGTAATCTTTAGAAATCCAATTGGAGATCCTTTTCTTTACTTAGTTTCGGTGGTGTTAGGCAGCATCAGTTTTGCTACCGTCTTTACAATGATTTCAGGAATTAGTGCAAAAGCTAATAATAACGGTACATTAATGGCCATATTGAGTTTCCCTGTTATTATCCCTTTGTTGATTGTTTTAATTAAATTATCAAAGAATGCAATGGATGGATTAGACAGGAGTGTCAGCTACGATGAAATCTTTGTATTATTAGCTATAAATGCGATTGTAATTTCCGTTTCTTTATTGTTATTTCCTTACATTTGGAGGGATTGATGAATCTCCCTTTTAAAGGGTAATTCTGTAGAAACGATTATTGATCTCTTAAATATTAATTGATGAAATCCTATTGGTGGAAATTTCTGGGTGCAGCCATCGTGATATATACGATCATAGCTGGTCTATTGGGTGAAGTTCCTGCTTTACCAATCCTACATGAGAGTATTCGTACCGTTTATTTTCATGTTCCGATGTGGTTTGCAATGCTTCTTATGTATTTAATATCGGTTGTTTACAGTATTAAATATTTAGGTTCAGGAAAGCCAGAAGATGATTTTATTGCAGTTGAAAGTGTGAACGTGGGTTTGATATTCTGTCTATTTGGTTTATTGAGCGGAATGTTATGGGCGAATATAACATGGGGAGATCCTTGGCCAAACGATCCTAAATTAAATAGTTCAGCCATAGCTTCCTTAATGTACTTAGCCTATGTTGTTTTGCGGAATTCGCTTGACGAAGAACAAAAGCGCGGTAAAATATCAGCTATCTACAATGTTTTTGCTTTTCCTATTATGATTGTTTTGCTATTTGTTTTACCGAGGCTTACGGATTCTTTACATCCTGGCAATGGAGGCAACCCTGGTTTCAGTGGTTATGATATGACAGGAAGCATGAAATGGGTATTTAGACCTGCTGTTTTGGGATGGATGTTGATCGGTTGTTGGATAATGACGTTAAGATATCGGATAAGAAAATTGGAGTATCATACGGATGAAACTGGTAATTAATTATTGGTTTTAGTTTAATAACTGATTTAATAGATTCAAAATGAAAAAAATATTTCTTTTAATAATAATGAGCTGCTTTAACTTCTTGGTTACGTTTGCTCAATCAAATAACGGCGTTGAAATGGCTACAGGTTTACGTAGTTCAGGAAAAATTTACGTTGTTGTAATTGTGTTGTTGATTATTTTCATAGGTTTTATTATTTATTTATTTACAATAGATAGAAGAATCGGTAAGCTGGAAAATAAAGACAAGAATATCAAATAAGAGTATAATCTAAATTTTTTAATTTTATTATTATGGCTAATCCAATAGCTTTGTCTGACAGCGCGCCTCATTTTTTCAAAGATATATGTGAATTCTTTGATCAGGCTGCTCAATTTACAAAACATGATGCTGGTTTATTAAACCAGATTAAGGCATGTAATAGTGTATATCGTTTTCAATTTCCTGTTCGGCGTGAGAGTGGTAAAATTGAAGTTGTTGATGCCTGGAGGGTACAACATTCTCATCATAAATCGCCTACCAAGGGTGGTATCCGTTATAGCGATATGGTGAATGAGGACGAAGTAATGGCATTGGCAGCATTGATGAGTTATAAATGCGCAGTTGTTAATGTTCCTTTTGGAGGAGCAAAAGGAGGGATCAAAATTAATACAAAGGATTATACGGTTGGTGAGCTTGAGAATATAACCCGTAGGTATACTGTTGAACTAATTAAGAAGAATTTTATTGGTCCTGGTATCGACGTGCCTGCACCTGACTATGGTACAGGTGAGCGGGAAATGAGTTGGATTGCGGATACGTATATAACTATGAATCCGGGTCAATTAGATGCATTGGGTTGTGTAACTGGAAAGCCTTTATCATTAGATGGTATCGCAGGGCGTAAGGGTGCAACCGGACGCGGAGTAGCTATTGCAATTCGCGAGTGTGTAAGTTTTGCTGAGGATATGAAAGCTCTGGGCTTAACACCGGGTATAAAGGGCAAGAAAATTATTGTGCAAGGCTTAGGAAATGTAGGTTATTTCTCATCGAAAGTATTAATGGAATTTGGTGCAATAATCGTTGGAGTTTGTGAATATGATGGAGCACTTTATAATGAGGATGGCTTAGATCCTGATGAGATTTTAGAGCATCGTAAAAATACAGGTAGTATATTGGGATTCCCAGGTGCAAAGGCTGAATTTAAGTCATCTGCTGAAGGATTGGAACAACCTTGTGATATATTAATCCCTGCCGCTTTAGAAAATCAGGTTACTGAAGCGAATATTCAGCGTATTCAGGCGAAAATAATTGCAGAGGGTGCCAACGGACCTACTACTCCGGGAGCTGCTGCAGCATTTATTAAGAATGGTGGTTTAATTATTCCGGATATGTATTGTAATGCTGGAGGTGTTACTGTATCGTATTTTGAATGGCTAAAGAATCTTTCTCATATTGCTTTTGGACGTATGGACAGAAGATACACAGAGACTGCTAATCTGAATATTGTAAATATGGTAGAGGCAGTGACTGGTGGTTCATTAACTGAGGCACAAAGAAAGATTATTGTGAAAGGACCATCGGAAGCAGAATTGGTTAATTCTGGATTGGAGGATACGATGATTCGTTCTTACCATGAAATCCGGGAAGTATTTGTTAGTAATCCGGATATTAAGAGCTTGAGGACATCTGCTTTGGTGAGCTCTATAGATAAAATTGCTGTAGCTTATCAGAATATGGGCATTTGGCCGTAATCTTTATTATCTTTAAAAGGGAAGGCCGGTTTAAGAATTCTTAAACCGGCCTTCCCTTTTAAACTTATTTATTTCTTAGAATTTATTTCTTTTGGACTAAGATCCAGAGGTTTGTTAACCTTTTCCTTTAACAAGGCTAATTGAATCACTTCATTCATCTCTGAAACATAATGGAAGGTCAGGTCTTTTATATAACTTTCCTTAATTTCTAAGATGTCTTTCTTATTAGACTTGGATAAAATGATTTCTTTGATATTAGCTCGTTTTGCTGCAAGTATTTTTTCTTTAATTCCTCCAACGGGTAGAACTTTTCCTCTCAAAGTAATTTCTCCGGTCATTGCAAGATTATTTTTGACTTTTCGTTGAGTAAATAGAGATGTTAATGCCGTTAACATAGTTACACCCGCTGATGGTCCATCTTTGGGAGTTGCACCAGCTGGAACGTGAATGTGTACATCCCATTCATCGAAAACGTGAGGGTCAATACCAATTGTGCTAGAATGAGCCCGAAGATAGGCCATAGCTATTGATGCAGATTCTTTCATTACATCACCAAGGTTTCCTGTAAGAGTTAGTTTTCCTTTACCGGGACTCAGACTGGATTCGATGAAAAGGATGTCGCCACCTACCTGTGTCCAGGCTAATCCGGTTACCACTCCTGCTACTTCATTATTTTCATATAAATCTTTGTCATAAATAGGAGGGCCTAGAATTTCTTCTACATCTTTATTTGAAAGGGATGGGCCGATCGGTTCTTCCATAACAATATGAGTGGCTACTCCTCGGATTACCGAACCTATTCTTTTTTCTAGTCCACGCACTCCTGATTCACGTGTATAGTCTTCAATTATTTTCTCAATTACAGAAGGTTTAAGCGTTACTTCTTTTGATTTTACACCATGCTGTTCTTTCTGTTTTGGTAAAAGGTGAGTTTTAGCTATCTCTATTTTCTCTTCAATCGTGTATCCGTTTACCTCAATAATCTCCATACGATCTAATAATGCGGGTTGGATGTTATTTAAGGAATTTGCAGTTGCGATAAACATTACATTAGAGAGGTCGAAGTCTACTTCTACATAATGATCATAAAATGCGTTGTTTTGTTCCGGATCAAGCACTTCTAAAAGAGCAGAAGACGGGTCGCCTCGGAAATCGCTTCCAACTTTGTCAATTTCGTCCAATACAAATACCGGGTTAGCAGTATTTGCTTTTTTTAATGATTGAATAATTCTACCAGGCATTGCACCTATATACGTTTTCCTGTGACCCCGGATGTCTGCTTCATCATGAATTCCACCTAAAGCAATTCTAACATATTTTCTTCCTAAAGCTGAGGCAATTGATTTACCAAGCGATGTCTTTCCTACACCCGGAGGCCCTACTAAGCAAAGAATAGGAGCTTTCATGTCTTGTTTTAATTTTAAAACAGCTAAGTACTCTATAATCCGTTTCTTTACTTTGTCTAAACCATAATGATCTCGGTCAAGAACCTTCTTGGCTCTCTTGAGATCAAACTTATCTTTGGTAAAGGAGTTCCAAGGAAGATCTAGCAATACTTCCAAATAGTTTAATTGTATTGAGTAATCTGCTGCAGCCGGGTTGATTCTAGCAAGTTTATCTAACTCCTTTTTGAAATGGCCTGCAACCTCTTCACTCCATTTTTTACCTTTAGCTCTTTTCTGTAGTTCCTCAATTTCAAGATCAGGAGTATTACCTCCAAGTTCTTCTTGAATTGTTTTTAACTGTTGATTTAGAAAATACTCGCGTTGCTGTTTATCTAAATCTCCTCTTACTTTATTTTGGATTTGATTTTTTAGTTCAAGCAACTGTAGCTCAACCATTAACTGTTCAAGAACTTTTTGCGCCCGCTCTTTTAATCCGGGAAGCTCTAACAAGGCTTGTTTAAAATCTAAATCAGCATTCATGTTCGAAGAAATGAAGTTGATTAGAAAGCCTGGACTTTCAATGTTCTTAATAGCTATTCCTGCTTCACTTGGCAGATTAGGAGAGAGCTTTATTATATCAAGCGCTAATTCTTTTATAGATGCTAATAAAGCATTGAATTCTTTATTGTTTCTATGTTTTGGTTCTTTGAAACGTTCAACCGTAGCACGAATGTAAGGTTTAGTTTGTACGGCCTCTTTTAGAATAACTCTTTGTTTTCCTTGAATAATAACGGTTGTGTTACCATCAGGCATTTGAAGAATTTTGATGATGCTGGCTATTGTTCCCACTTTATTCAACTCATCAAAGGTGGGATCTTCTATGCTCATGTTTAATTGAGACACAACACCAATTATCTTATCACCTTTATAGGCATCTTTAACTAATTTGATTGACTTATCACGCCCTACCGTTATAGGAATAACAACACCTGGAAATAATACTGTATTTCTTAAAGGTAGTATAGACAGTACTTCTGGCATCTCAGCAGCGCTCATTTCGTCTTCATCATGTTGTGATAGTAAAGGAAAAAATTCTGTCTCCTCATTTATAATGGGTAGAACTTGACTGAAATCAAAAGGATTGTAATTGCTCATTTATTTTAGTTTGTTCCTAAATGTTATGCGCCATATTGACAGCAGAAACATCGGATTTTATTCAATTCATATAGTAGACGTAATATGTGCAAGGCGTATGCCAATCTCTGCAGATGGTTAAGTAGCGACAGAATTTCTGTTTAATTGTATTTTCGGTATCGTTTTTGTATTAACCCATAATAAAAAGAGAAGAAATGAGTTTAAGTATTGTTAACAAGATTTCTTAACTTTATATTTATTATCCGAAATTAGAAATGTATATGAGAATCAAATTGAATAGAATGCACCTAAGTGTAAAAAAAGTTGTAATAGCAGGATTGTTTATTGTTGGAAGTATTCCTGCGTTTGCGCAGAGTGCGGATAATAATGTAAATCCTTATGTTAGGCTTGGCCAAAAAGCATTAATTGATGGGGATTTTAAGGTTGCTGTTACGAATCTTGAAAAAGCGCTTCCTTCAGATCCGCAAAATTTAGATATCCTTTATATGTTGGGTTATTCGCAGTATCAATCAAATGATTATACGGGAGCTGCTAAGTCATTTTCTACTGTTATTAAAGGTAGACCAACAGACGTATCTGCATACTACTATCGTGCAAAAGCTCAAAATACACTTGCAGTTGATCCTGATTCAAAGTTAAACGATGGTCAACGGAGTGATTTGTTACAGGCAAGCATTAGCGACTATACTAAAGCTATTGAAATGAATGATAGCGATGCTAAACTTTATCAGAATAGAGCGATGGCTTACAGAGATCTTGGGAATTTAATTGGTACAACTTCTTCTAAGAATTATAATAAAACTTCAGCGATTGAATCATATGACAATTGTATTAAGGATTTAGAAACTGTGTTGAAGAGAAATCCAAATAGAAAGGATCTTGATTTAGAACTGAAGAAAGTTAAGGTTTATAGAAGCAGTTTATAAGAAATCATTATAAATAAAGAAAGGGCCTGATAGCATAGTTATCAGGCCCTTTCTTTATTTATAATTTCCTAATCGGTAAAAATTCCTGTTACGCTATATTTATTCTCGCTTAGAAAGCGTACATACTGTTCTTTTTTAATTATATAAATTGAATCTGGGTAATAGAAAAGAGTTTCGTGACTTTTGTAAAGTTTGTTCAGTGATTTGTTGCTAATTGATATTGACTTTATATTCTTACCCTCTTCTTTAATTATCTGAATTAATCGAGTTCGTAAATCGGGGGTTAAGGCTCGATAAAAGGTAGTATCCCCGTTAGTCTCTACTTTATAGCTCGAAGTCCAAGATGGTTTATTAATATCAGATTCGATAAAAAGATCAAACTCCTTTGTCCAATCATTTATTAGGATGACCTTGCTCTCCTTCTCGCCGTTCCTACTGACCTCTTTACGAACAGATTGTTGCATCGAGGTTAATCTGGCTGCTTCATTTGAAAAATAACCTTTAAGGTCAAAATAAACGAGATCAACTGATGTCGTATTTTTAACCTCTGAACAGGAGCTAAATAGAAATAGAATTAGGTAAAAGCTATATAATAAAGTTTTTAACATTAGTTTAGCTACTTCTTGATTAAACTAATGTCAGTCCTGTCATTTTTTCGGGTATTGGAACATTCATAAGTTTTAATATTGTCGGTGCAATATCACCTAACTTTCCATCAGCTATTGATTTGTAATCTTTATCTATTAGAATACAAGGTACCAAGTTAGTAGTATGAGCAGTATTAACCGTTCCGTCGTCGTTAATCATATATTCTGCATTTCCATGATCTGCAAGAATAATAAAGGAGTAATCATTTTTCAGACCGCACTCAATAACTTGTTTACTGCAACGATCAACTGTTTCGACAGCTTTAACTACTGCTTCGAATACTCCGGTATGACCAACCATATCAGGATTTGCAAAGTTAAGACAGATAAAGTCTGGTTTATTAGAATTTATGTCTTCACAGATTTTATCTGCAATTGTATTAGCACTCATTTCCGGCTGCAAATCGTATGTAGCAACTTTTGGTGAAGGAACTAGTAGGCGGCGCTCATTAATGAATTCTTTCTCTCTGCCTCCTGAGAAGAAAAATGTTACGTGAGGATATTTTTCTGTTTCTGCTATTCTAACCTGAGTTTTTCCATTCTGCTCTAAAACTTCCCCAAGTGTTTGTGCGATATCATCTTTTCTAAAAATAACATTCACATTTTTAAATGTCTCATCATATGAAGTCATGGTCACATAATGAAGATTTAGTGGGTGCATTCCGAATTCCGGCAGTGGTTTTTGTGTTAAGGCTGTTGTGATTTCTCGGGCACGGTCTGTTCTGAAGTTATAGCATATAACAACATCTCCATCTTTTATAGTTGCTATTGGCTCGCCATTACTATTTACTTTTACTATTGGTTCTATGAACTCGTCTGTTGTTCCGGCATCATAAGAATCTTGAACAGACTCAATAATATTCTTTGTTGTATGACCTTTCCCATTCACTAATAAATCATAGGCCTTCTTTACTCTTTCCCAACGATTATCACGATCCATTGCATAATATCTGCCAACTGCTGATACTATTTCACCCACCCCACTCGAAATCTTTTCTTCTACGATTTGAAGAAACTCTTTTCCTGAATGTGGATCTGTATCTCGTCCATCAAGAAATGCATGAACATATACTTTCTTTAAGCCTGCATTTTTAGCTATATCACATAAGCCTATAAGATGATTGTAATGTGAATGGACTCCTCCATTAGATAATAATCCAATAAAGTGGATATTAGCATTGTTTTTCAATGCATAATCAAATGAATCTATTAAAACCTGATTGTCTTTTAATTCATTATCAGTAATGGCTTTGTTTATTCTTCCTAATTCTTGGTAAACAATTCTTCCTGCACCTAAATTCATATGGCCAACTTCTGAATTACCCATTTGTCCATCCGGAAGCCCAACAAATTCACCAGAGGCCTGTAAGCGAGAATTTGGATATTCTTTTAATAGAGAATTGAAGAATGGGGTAGATGATGCCTCTACAGCATTGCTTTTATCATGCTTGCCAAATCCCCAACCATCAAGAATCATTAACATTACTTTTTTATCTTTTTGCATTAAAGTCGTATTTTTTTTTGTCTAAGAATTATGCTTATATCCAAGTGCTGGATATATCAATTATACAAATTTAATAATAATTAGAAGACTATTATAATGGTACATTTTGAATCTTATAAAAAATATATCTTTCTTTAAATGGGCTTTATATTCTATATTTGATTTCTCGGCATCCTTTTAGTTATGATTATGATATATTAAAACTGAGATCAAATAATTAAATGAAGAGTTATATTCTTTCAATAGCGTTTATATTTATCTGCATTTCGAATTCGTTGGGAAAGGATCTGATAGCAGAATTATCTGGTCAATTTCGACAAGGAAATGCCAAGGAAATATCTAAATATTTTTCTCCAACTGTTAATTTGTCGATTTTAAATGACAATAATGTATATTCCAAAGTACAGGCAGAAATTATTCTTGAATCATTCTTTAAAACAAATTCACCTACAGGCTCTAAGATTGTTCATCGTTTAGATAGTAATCCTAACTATCAATATGCAGTAATTGAGCTAAATACAATAAAGGGATATTTCCGGGTTTCATATTCTATTAAAATCAATGACAATCAAGCTCAGATTGTTGAAATCAGGATAGAGAAAGCTATTAATTAGTTAACGAGTTTTTGAAAATATTTAAGGTATTTCAGGGCAAATTCTTACTTTTGGAGGGAAAATTAACGGTATGGATCAAATACAGAAAAGTGCTTTGCATCAATTTATTCAATTAGCAATTCGAGAGGATGTGGGTGATGGAGACCATACTTCATTGTCTACTATTCCAAAGGGTGAAAAGGGTAAAGCACATATTCTGATAAAAGAACATGGGATCTTGGCTGGGATAGATGTAGCAGTAGCTATATTTAAAGAATTAGATCAAAACCTAGAATTAACTCAATTTTTTGAAGATGGCCAAGAAGTAAATCCGAGTGATGTAGTTATTGAGATTTATGGGAGTATACATAGTATTTTATTAGCTGAACGATTAGTTCTGAATGTTATGCAACGTATGAGTGGTATAGCAACCGTGACAAACAAAGTGGTGAAGCTGCTTTCAGTAACCGGCACAAGAGTTTTGGATACACGGAAAACAACTCCCGGAATGCGTTTCTTAGAGAAAGAGGCAGTTCGAATAGGTGGGGGTGTTAATCATCGATTTGGTTTGTATGATATGATTCTTATCAAAGATAACCATGTGGATTTTGCTGGTGGTATAAAGAATGCCTTGGATGCAGCAAATACATACTTAGAAGAACATAAGAAAGATATTGATATTGAAATAGAAGTTAGAAGTATTCAAGAGTTGAATGAGGTGTTAGAACATGGCGGTATACAGCGTATACTTCTGGATAATTTTGATATTAAAACATTGAAGGAAGCTGTTCAGATAGTTGGAAATCGATTTGTAACTGAAGCATCAGGGGGAATTACCTTCGAAAATGCTTTAGAATATGCTTTATGTGGAGTTGATTTTATTTCTATGGGGGCATTAACACATTCCGTGAAAAGTTTAGATATAAGTCTTAAAAGTGATTTGACAAAGAACCTTTCGAAAAAGTAGTATTAATGATATCTATTTCTTCTATTTTAGCTTTGATAGCGGCTTATTTATTTGGTTCAATACCTACTGCGGTTTGGTTGGGACAATCTTTTTATCGGATTGATGTAAGAGAATTTGGTAGTGGAAATGCCGGTGCAACCAATACTTTTAGAGTTTTAGGGGCTAAAGCAGGAACTGCCGTCATGGTGATTGATATATTGAAGGGATGGACTGCCACTAACCTTGCTTATTTTATTGGTATATCGGTTACCGGTCCGCAAAGTTCTATTCAATTTATAAATTATCAACTTATTTTAGGTGTTATCGCAGTATTGGGTCATTTGTTTCCAATATTCGCTGGCTTTAGAGGGGGTAAAGGAGTAGCAACTCTATTTGGAATGATACTGGCTATTCATTTTGAAGCAGCAATGGTTTGTGTTGCGGTATTCGTCATATTATTACTGCTTTTTAAGTATGTTTCGTTAAGCTCAATTTGTGCAGGCTTTGCGTTTCCTTTTAGTGTTTCGGTTGTATTTCATACGCCCATAAAGTCTATTCTGCTCTATGGCATATGTATCTGTATATTAGTTTTGATAACACATCAGAAAAATATTGAACGTTTATTAAAAGGGAAAGAATCAAAGGTTCATCTATTTAAACAAAAATGATACAGCAATTTGTTGTACTGGCATGTTAATTGCTTTTTTGAAAGTAATAAATAGATGACCAGATGAAAAATTTACATAAGATAATTTTCGGCTTACTTTTAATAAGTTTCGTAACAGCATGCTCTACTGTGCCTTTTACTGGTAGAAAGCAATTGAGTTTGATAGATGACAGCAGTTTGAGACAAGATGCCGCACTTGCTTATACTCAATTTTTGAAGAGTCCGGAAACTACTGTTATTACAGGAACCGCAGATGCAAATGAAGTTCAGAGGGTTGGACAAAGAATTTCACGTGCCATCACCACTTATTTTAATAATAATGGATTGGGTAATCAATATAATTTCGCTTGGCAGTTTGCGTTGATAAAGGATAAAAATATAAATGCTTGGTGTATGCCTGGAGGGAAAGTTGCTGTATTTTCTGGTATTTTGCCCGTTACAGCGAATGAAAGTGGATTAGCTGCAGTTATGGGTCATGAGATTGCCCATGCTATTGCTAAGCATTCAGCAGAAAGAGCTTCTCAAATGGCTTTAGCACAAGGAGGGGGTTCTCTTATCGGTGCTGCTTCATCGGGACAATCTCAAGCTGCTCAAACAGTTATTAATCAACTTTATGGCATAGGAGGTCAATTAGCTATTTTAAATTATTCACGCAATCAAGAGTCTGAAGCTGATAGAATGGGTCTCATCTTTATGGCAATGGCTGGATATAATCCAAATGAGGCTGTTAATTTCTGGACCAGAATGATGAATGCAAAAGAGGGTTCTGGAACTCCTCCTGAATTTTTGAGTTCACATCCAAGTGATGCTCGTCGAATAAACGATATTAAGAAGTTAATTCCGGAAGCGATGAAATATTATAAAGCTAATTAATGCATTTGTTGAGGTGATAACATCAGGATAGCAATTTATTTATTGCAGAAGCTTTTAATAAACATTCTTGATATTCATCATTTTCATTTGCATAGGCTGTAATGGCACCGCCAACATGGAAAGATAAGTAGCCGGTCTTAGAGTTATATATTATTGTTCGAATAACAACATTAAAGTCGAAATTGTCTTTTCCATGAAAGTATCCGATAGATCCAGCATATAAACCACGATTCCCCTTTTCGTATTGATTTATTAAATTTATTGCACTAATTTTCGGTGCTCCAGTCATTGAACCAGGAGGGAAGGTATTCTGAATTGCAGTTGTTGCGTCTATGTCCGGTTTAATGATGCAGCTGATTGTTGATATTAATTGATGAACTTGTTTGAAACTGTATACACCAAGTAATTCTTCGACCTTAACTGTTCCCTCTTTAGCGCTTCTGGTTAGGTCATTTCTGACTAGATCAACAATCATAATATTCTCGCTGATTTCTTTTGGATTATTTCTGAGTTTGTTTCTTATTTCATTATCCTCGTCTTGTGTTTTTCCTCTTGGTGCAGTTCCTTTAATAGGTTGAGATATTAGTTTTTTACCTCTCTTAGAAAGGAAACGTTCTGGTGATGCAGATATAATATAAGTATCTCCATGTTTTAAAAAGCAGGAAAACGGGGTGGGAGATATAGTGTTTAATTCTTTATAAGCAGCGAAGCAATTTAGCTTTGCATTCTCAGAATAGAACTCTTGGCATAAATTAACTTCGTATATATCTCCTTTAAAGATATGTTCTTGAAGTTTTTGAAATGCAGATTTATATTCTTGGCGGGACATCCGACTTTTTATTTTGCCCTGAAAATTAATGGCTTCGTTCTTGATTTCTACTAATTCTATTGCCTTAATGATGGCATGTGGATTATCAGCTTTTATTTGTACGCTATTTTTGTCAAAAGATAAAAGATAATCAGGTACAAAGAAGAATGCATTAAAGTCATACGTTAAATAGCCGGGAATGATTTCTTCCGGATATTTATTCAGGAAGCTCTGTAAGTCTTTGAAGTTCTGTAAGCTGTCGGATTCAAATTTGGATTTTTCTCCAACCGCAATCATTAGAGATATTGAACCAAATGGATCGTAATAATTATTTGAATTTAATATACAAAGGGTAGAAAAAGAAGAAGCCCATAACTGGGCTTTTTCTTTAAATAGATCGATATTTATAGGTTCGTAAATCACGAAACTGTATTTATTTGTTGAATTATTTTAATATCAAAGTTTGTACACGATCAGGACCTACTGAAAGGTATTTTATAGGTACATTTAATTTTTCTTCTAAATAACTAATATAATTTTTCAGCGCCTCTGGAATTTCCTCTGTTGAAGTTATTTTAGTTATATCTTCTTTCCACCCAGGTAGATTTTCAATTACAGGTTCTGGTTTAATAGAAATAATATCATAAGGCATGTAATCAATTTTTTCTCCATCCTGGATATAATGTGTGCAAACACTTATTTCATCAAATCCACTCAATACATCAGCTTTAGTCATTACTAATTCAGTAACTCCATTCAACATAATGGCATATTTTAAAGCAGGAATATCGATCCAGCCTGTACGTCTGGCTCTACCAGTAGTAGCACCAAACTCATGGCCGATTTGTCTTAGGTTTTCACCGATTTCATTGTCTAGTTCTGTAGGAAATGGTCCACTTCCTACACGTGTACAGTATGCTTTAAAGATTCCAATTACGTTGCCAATCTTTTGAGGTGATACTCCCAAGCCAATGCAAGCTCCGGCAGAGGTTGTATTAGATGACGTAACGAATGGGTAGGATCCAAAATCTATATCAAGCAAAGTGCCTTGAGCACCTTCTGCCAAGACTTTTTTACCATCTTGTAGTGCTTTGTTTATTAAATGTTCACTATCCACATGTGGAATTGTTTTTAGGAATTCTATAGCTTCGAAGAACTGTTTTTCTTTTTCACTAAAATCAGGGATATCTCCATAATGAGATAAAATAGATTTATGTTTTTCTACAAGCTTGTTATAGCGTGCTTGAAAATCAGGTAATGTAGTATCTCCAATACGTAAACCGTTTCTGCCGGTTTTATCCATATAAGTAGGACCTATACCTTTTAATGTTGAACCAATTTTTGCATCTCCCATTTTAGATTCTGAGGCTGCATCTAATAGTTGATGAGTAGGCAGAATAAGATGTGCTTTTCTAGCAATTACCAATTTACCTTTAGATACAGGATCGAATCCATTCTTTTTTAGACTGTCGATCTCTCTTTTTAAGATAATTGGATCAATTACTACTCCGTTGCCAATTACGTTTAGGATTTTGTCATTAAATATTCCAGACGGGATGGTGTTTAATACGTATTTCTGTTGGTCGAATTCCAACGTATGGCCCGCATTTGGACCGCCTTGAAAACGTGCTATCAGGTCATATTGTGGACATAGAACGTCAACAATTTTTCCCTTACCTTCGTCGCCCCATTGAAGACCCAAAAGTATATCAACTTGCATAATTTTTTTTATAGAAAGTGAAATTAATTATTTAATAGTATTTGCTAATCATTTTAATGATTAAAGAGAACCTTTACTTAGAAGTGATTGTTCTTCTTTATTACGTTTTGAAGCACAAGCACTACAAATACCATATAGGTTTAATGAGTGATGCTTAATATCGAAATTTAATAGTTCACCAATCATAGATTGGATTTGATGGATTCGGGGATCACAGAATTCTACAACTTTACTGCATTCGATACAAATAACATGATCATGCTGTTTAAAACCATATGACTTCTCAAATTGAGCCATATTCTTCCCGAATTGATGTTTTTTTACTAAATCACATGAAACCAAGAGCTCAAGAGTATTATATACAGTAGCACGACTAACTCTGTATTTTTTATTTTTCATGTGGATATATAATGATTCCACATCAAAATGATCGTTTCTTGAATAAATTTCTTCAAGTATGGCAAAACGTTCGGGCGTTTTCCTTAAGCTTTTATTTTCAAGGTAAGCCTCGAAAATTTTCTTTACGACTTGAAATGAGTCTTGTACAGTCATTTGTTTTTCTTAAAGGAACAAATTTACCCAAAAAAATTGAAATGCGGAAAATTCAATGAATTGATATCTTTTTAGATAAATGATCTATAATTAGCAGTTTACGATACTATTTCTGATTCAAAACGGTTGACCCCAGTAATTCCTTTTATTTGTTTTAGTCTTTTAATTAGTCTTTCCAGATGATCAGTGCTATTAACATAAACCATAATACAGCCTTCGAAAATGCCTTCATTGCTAGAGATTGTAATTGATCGGATATTGATTTTGAAATCCTCTGAGATTACCTTTGTAATTCGGTTTACTAAACCAACATCGTCGATTCCTAGTATAGATAAGCCTGTTAAAAAAGCAAGTTCTTTTTGTGATGTCCACTTCGCTTTAACAACTCTATAGGCATAGTTTGCCATTAATGAAGCTGCATTTGGACAGTTGTTCCGATGAATTTTAATACCGTCATTTATAGTTACAAACCCGAATACATCATCACCTGGAATTGGGTTGCAGCAAGGAGAAAGGGTATAATCTATCTTTTGAAGGTCGTCTCCGATTAACAATGTTTCTTGATCCCTTTTGTTAATCTTTCTAACTAATCCTTCAACATGAGAATCGAAATGATTGGAACTAACAGCATCTGTAGATTTCTCGGCTAAGGCAAACTCTCGTAAATCTTTTAGATCAATCTCTCCTTTAGCTATGTTGTAAAATAGATCTTGGGTAGAAAAGAGTTTAAAGAACTGAGTGAGTTTATTTAAATTGTCTGTGTTATAAGTTACTTTTAAGGATTTTAATTTGCGCTCTAGAATTTCCTTGCCATCTTCGGCTACTTTTCTTTTTTCTTCTTTTAAGGAAGACTTTATTTTAGATTTAGCTTTCGCTGTTACTACAAAATTCAACCAATCTTCTTTTGGAGACTGTTTTGTTGATGTGATAATTTCTACCTGATCTCCATTTTGAAGAATATGGGAGATTGGAACAAGCTTGTGATTTACTTTTGCTCCAATACAGCTCGCCCCCAGGTCGGAGTGGATTTCAAAAGCAAAATCAAGAGCTGTCGCACCTTGTGGTAGCTGAATTAAAGAACCCTTTGGTGTGAAGATAAATATTTCATCAGAGAATAGATTCATTTTAAAATCAGCAACAAAATCAAGCGCATTGCTCTCCGGGCTGCTTAAGATATCCCGTACTTTTTGTATCCACTGATCTAAGCCACTATCCGGGTTGGACTCTTTATATTTCCAGTGAGCAGCAAATCCTTTTTCAGCGATTTCATTCATTCGTGTTGTGCGGATTTGAACTTCTACCCACTGCCCCTTAGGTCCCATTACGGTAGTATGTAAGGATTCGTATCCGTTTCCTTTCGGAGAAGATATCCAGTCTCTTAATCGGTCTGGATTCGGCCTGTATAAATCAGTAACAATTGAATAGGCTTTCCAACAATCTGCTTTTTCAAACTCGGGTTGAGCGTCTATGATGATACGAATAGCAAATAGATCATAAACTTCTTCGAAGGGAGTTGACTTTTTGCGCATCTTATTCCAAATGGAATGAATAGATTTGGAACGTCCAAATACTTTAGCATCTATGCCTTGTTCAGCTAATATTTCCTTTATAGGTTCAACAAACTCAGTAACATAACGTTCACGTTCTGCCTTTTTCTCATTTAATTTTCGAGCTATAAATTTATAAGTATCCGGATCGGTATACTTCATGGAAAGATCTTCCAGTTCAGATTTGATGGCATACAGTCCTAATCTATGTGCAAGTGGAGCATATAGGTAGCTAGTCTCTGACGCTATCTTTAATTGCTTATCTCTGGGCATAAACTCCATGGTTCGCATATTATGCAAGCGATCAGCCAGTTTAATCAAAATAACCCGAACGTCATCTGCCAGCGTAAGCAGCATTTTTCTAAAATTCTCGGCTTGTATTGAGCTATTAGGGTCAAATATCCCTGATATTTTTGTTAGTCCGTCGATGATTTTACTAACCTTCTTTCCAAATACAAGCTCAATATCTAATAAGGACATATCGGTGTCCTCTACTACATCATGTAATAAAGCACACACGATGGATGTAGTTCCCAATCCAATTTCCTCTGCAGCAATTTGAGCTACTGCAATTGGATGATAAATGTATGGTTCGCCAGATTTTCTTCGCATATCGCTATGACTCTCTAAAGCTATATCAAATGCTTTCCGAATCATTTGCTTATCGCCTTTCTGCATAGTTGGCTTACAAGCTCTTAATAATGCGCGATATCGCTTTAGAATCTCTTTTTTTTCGGACTCTAAATCGATTACAATTTCTTTCATAAGTTATTCTCTCTTTCTATCCCTTCAACGATTAATATTATTTATTGAAACAAATTTTTCATAAATTAGTCGTGAGTTTAGCATAGTTAAATATATGAATTTTTTAGCATTTTATTTAACATTTCCGTTACTTTTTTGTGGACTTGTGCTGCACGCACAAGAAAATCAAGAACGTTTTGAAATGCCAGCGGTAGCTATTAATGTTCCAACAACATTGTTAGATGGCGAGCGTGTGCCTTGGATTCTGCTTAGGGAAGTGAATATTTATGGACGACGTACTTTTAAGACTGAAGCAGATCGATTGGCATATAATAGATTGAGATATAATGTACTAAAGGTATTACCTTATGCAAGGATTGCTCAACAAAAGTACGATCAATTATACCGGGATTTAGCTTTGACTGGTAATAGGAAAGAGAAGAAAAGATTAATAAAACAATGTGAACAAGATATTAAAAACATGTTCTATAAGGAGGTTAAAAATATGACAATATCTCAGGGAGAAATATTGTTAAAATTAATTGACCGTCAAACAGGGAATACGAGTTATGAGTTGGTTAAGGAATTAAAAGGAGGTGTCCCGGCGTTTTTCTACCAATCCTTAGCGCGAGTTTTCGGACATAACTTAAAGAATGAATACAATCGTGAAACTGATCGTGATATTGAAAATATTATCCGGAACTCTGACAGTATGTATCGATTTTATTAATTTAGACTTTCTTAATAATCGAATTCGCTTCGATACCTTACTTTAATACTATATGAATTTAGAAAACTTAAATCTTAAATTGGATTTATTAGTCATTACTGTGCATCCAGATGATGCTGAATTAGGATGTGCTGGTACAATCCTTAAACATATTGCAGCAGGCAAAAAAGTTGGAATTATTGATCTAACACAAGGCGAGTTGGGAACGCGGGGGACAGCCGAAACCCGTCGTGAAGAAGCAGCTAAAGCAACAGAATTACTGGGCATAAGTATTCGTGAGAATTTGAAAATGAGAGATGGCTTTTTTCGTAATGATGAAGAACATCAATTACAGGTGATTTCAGCAATTCGGAAATATAAACCAGAAATAATCATTTCGAATGCATTACGTGATCGACATCCAGACCATGGGCGAGCGGGTGATCTGGTAAATGATGCTGTTTTTTTAGCTGGTTTGCGTAAAATAACAACTCAAGACAATGGTGAAGAACAGGATATCCATCGTCCCAGGTTATTGTTGCAACTCATACAAGATTATTATATAAAGCCAGATATTGTTGTTGATATAAGTGATTATTGGGAGAAGAAAATAGAAGTAATACAAGCGTATAAAACTCAGTTTTTTAATCCGGAGTATAAAGAGAATGAACCTCAAACGTATATCTCTAGACCCGAATTTTTAGAAGTTATAGAAAGCAGGGCACTTGAATTTGGGAAAAACATTCAAGCAAGATATGCAGAAGGTTTTACATGTCGAAGATTACTGGGAGTAAACAATTTGTTTGATCTCCTATAAATAAATGGACCATCACAAATAATACCCTAATTATGGCTACTGCTTTTTCTAAAATTAAAAGTGCTTTTAAGTTGTTAAAGCAAATTGATTTTGATCAATTGAATAAACTGTCAGAAAAGGTAGATCTTCCTAAAGCATTGGAGGGTTTTTCGAAATTAGACGACAGTCAGATATCCGGATTGATGAAAATGCTTTACGCAAATAAAGGAAATCGCGAACTGCCAACTATTAACGGTGATTTTTATGAGGTTCACCTTCGTTTAACCGAGGAAGAGCGAGCTATTCAACTTAAGGTTAGAAGTTTTATGGAGACTGAAATCAAACCTATCGTAAATAAGTACTGGTTAAATGATGAATTCCCTTTTGAAATACTACCTAAGTTTGCTGAATTAAACCTGTGTGGTGTTACTTATGAAGGTTATGGTTGTCCCAATCTATCTTTTCTAATGGAAGGTATCATTGCTATGGAAATGGCGAGGATTGATTCTTCTATAGCGACTTTTTTTGGTGTTCAAAGTGGACTAGTTATGGGCTCCATCTATCTGTGTGGCTCTGAAGAACAAAAAAATGAATGGTTGCCTCAATTGCAACAATTGAAGAAAATTGGAGCATTCGGTCTCACTGAGCCGGAAGTAGGATCAGGAGCAGCAGGAGGGTTAACAACAACAGCGAAGAAAACAGACGAGGGCTGGGTTTTGAATGGCCAAAAGAAGTGGATTGGCAATGCCCCTTTTTCAGATGTAACTATTATTTGGGCAAGAGATTTAGATGATAATCAAGTAAAAGGGTTTTTAGTGAGAAAAGGTTCTCCCGGATATAACGTTGAGAAAATAAAGGGAAAATTATCTTTGCGCATTGTGCAAAACGGATTAATAACTCTTAAAAATTGCATTGTTCAAGAAGCGGATAGATTACCTTATGCTAATTCTTTTAAGGATACTGCTAATATATTGAGGATGACTAGGGCCGGAGTTGCCTGGATGGCTGTTGGCTGTGCGCGAGGAGCATACGAAAATGCATTAGATTATACGCGGAAGCGTGAACAATTTGGTAAGCCGATTGCATCCTTTCAGTTGATTCAGAACCATTTGGTTGAAATGTTATCTAATCTTACTGCTATGCAGACACTGGTCTATCGATTATCGGAGCTGCAAGATAATGATCTCTTAAAAGATGAACATGCTTCATTAGCAAAAGTATTTTGCACTCTAAGAATGCGAGATATCGTTAGTAGGGCACGTGAAGTTATGGGCGGAAATGGTATTTTAATGGAATACAATGTAGCCCGTTTCGTTGCAGATGCAGAGGCTATTTATTCATATGAAGGAACGAAGGAAATTAACTCTTTAATTGTTGGTAGGGCTATAACTGGCTATAGTGCTTTCGTTTAACTATTTATCCTCAGTCACTCGGCCAACAGCATTTTTTTGAAATACCCATATGGTTTTATATAATGTAGTGTCATAGTGGGGAGAGTTCATTGTTAGTTTGTCGGGTGCACCTGCTTTAGCATCGAAGAAAAATATTTTCGTTAGACCGTGTTCCGTATGTGGCATTGAGTTTCCATAAGAATCATAATCGGCAACTAAAGGACTATCTACTTTTACTGCATATACACGAATTACCGGACCTGAATTGTTTTCGTTTCTGTAAAATGCAGTTTCTGTGAACCCTCCTCGTATTTTTTGCGAATTTGTTAATAATGAAGAATCGCTAATAACAACAATCAGGATCAATACAGCCACAAAACCAAACCAAATCCATCGTTTTTTATTTACTTTACTCATCTCAAATTTAAATTAGGCTCAAAAGTACTGAAATTTTGCTTGCTGGCCTAGAAATCCCGTTAGTCCCCCGCTATGTAAAATTAAAACCCGATCCCCTTTTTTAAAGTAATCTTTTGAGATCAAGTCCATTACAGCAAAAAATAATTTCCCTGTATAAACCGGCTCAATTAGTATACCTGTTTCTGCGCAGAAGCTCTTTATAAACTCAATTAACGCGGGTTTACTTTTAGCATAACCACCAAAATGATAATTAGTATGGAGGCATATTTTTGCCTGAGGATAGAGAGCATGAACAGCCGTTTCAATAAAATCCCCTCCTTTTAATACAGGAATTCCATGGACCCGAATATCAGGCTGGTATTTGCTTGCACCTTTTGCTAAGCCAGCTAGGGTTGCACCTGTTCCACAGGCAGCAAAAACATAATCATAATTTTCTGTTAATTCAGATATAATTTCTTCGCAACCTTTGGTGGCTTCCAGAGAATATCCTCCCTCATTAATAAAAAAGGAAGATGAATCATTTTGGTGATATTTTTGAAAGAGTTCTTCTTTGTTTTTGTAGTCTTCTCGTGTAACAAAATGAATATTCATTCCAAATAGCTTACATAGATTTAAAACTGGATTATCTACTTTATCTCCTCGGACATAAGCTGTACTTTTAAATTTAAACTGTGCAGCTGCTGCAGCTGTTGCTAATATATGATTAGACCAGGTGCCGCCAAATGTTACTAGATGATCCTTATTTTCATCACCGGCTTTAATGATAAGATACTTAAGCTTTCTCCATTTGTTGCCAGAAATATAGGGGTGAATCATATCGTCCCGTTTGATAGATATTTTAATTCCTTTTTCTTCACTTAATGGTAAGGTTACGTTTTGTTCAGGGCTAGAAAAATCAAAATTAAATTCCATTCAGTCAGTATGATGTTTTTTTATAAAATTAAGTATTTCTAAGAGCGTTTGCATAACATATGCTATTTTTGCAAAATATGATAGATGAACTCAATCCACAGGATAGTAGCGATCAGGATTTATTTGAGCACTTAAGAATAATAGTGGATAAGGGTCAGACACTTCTCCGCATTGATAAGTTTTTAATGAATCGTGTTGAAAATGCTTCAAGAAATCGAATTCAAAATGCCATTGATGCAGGGAATGTGTTAGTTAATGAGAGAGAAGTTAAGGCTAGTTATAAAATAAAACCTGAAGATGTAATTTCTGTAGTGTTTCCTCATCCTCCAAGAGATACAGAAGTTTATCCAGAGGATATTCCATTAGATATTATTTATGAAGATAATGATTTGTTAATTGTTAACAAGTCGGCAGGAATGGTTGTTCATCCTGGATATAATAATTATACCGGTACACTTGTTAATGCGTTAACATATCATTTCAATTCATTGCCTCAAATGCCTGGTAATGATGGCAGACCTGGTTTGGTACATCGTATTGATAAAGATACGAGTGGTTTGTTGGTTATTGCAAAGAATGAGTGGACAATGACGAATTTGGCTAAACAGTTTTTCGATCATAGTATAGAAAGAAAATATGTGGCTTTAGTTTGGGGAGATATTACGGAAGATGGAACCATTACAGGATATATAGGTAGAAGTTTAAAAGACCGTAGAGTAATGTCTATGTACGACTCTGAAGATCAAGGAAAGTGGTCGGTTACTCATTATAAAGTTCTTGAGCGTCTTGGATATGTTACCCTGATAGAATGTCAGTTGGAAACTGGTAGGACCCATCAAATCCGTACCCATTTGAAGTCTATAGGTCATCCTTTATTTAATGATGCAATGTATGGAGGTGATAGAATAGTTAAAGGAACTGTGTTTTCTAAGTATAAGCAATTTATTGATAATTGCTTTACTCTATTGCCCAGACAGGCTTTACATGCTCAGGTAATTGGCTTCGTTCATCCATCAAGTAAAAAAAAGGTGGTCTTTGATAAACCATTACCAGAGGATTTTCGTTTATGTTTGGAGAAATGGAGGTCATATGTTCAATATGACCATGAAGGAAATAAATAGAAAATTGTTTTTTTATCAGTTATATAGAGCCAATGAATCATAGCCGTTTTTTAGATTTTAATGGTCGTTTTTATCATACAGAAGAAGCTATATTTCGTGTAACTAATCGAAGCTACCGCTATGGAGATGGTTTGTTTGAAACTATGCGATGGGAGAATAGAGAGATTCAGCTTTTGAACTATCATGTCGATCGTTTACAAAAAAGTATGGATGCTCTCAAAATGGAAGGTGGAAAATTATTTAATAGTTCCTTTATACATCAGAAGGTTACATCATTACTCGAAAAGAATCAACTAATTGAAAGTGAATGCAGAATCCGTTTTTCTGTATTTCGTGATGGAGAAGGTTTGTATACTCCACAGACTAATCAATCAGCCTATGTAATTGAAGTAAATAAGCTAGATAAGAAAGTCAATGTTAATAATCAGTCAGGCTTGATTGTTGATATTTTTCAAGATCATCGTAAGCCTCAAAATTCACTTTCTAATATAAAGTCAAGCAATGCAATATTGTATGTATTAGCAGGAATTTATCGTAAAAAGCATGGTTTGGATGATGTTTTGCTAATAAACGAAAGTGGATTCTTAGTTGAATCTTCCAGTTCAAATTTCTTTGTGTGGTACAATGGCATGCTTTATACACCTGCTTTAAGCGAAGGCTGTGTAGACGGAGTAATGCGTCGTTCTATTCTTGAATTTGCCAGAGAAAATGAAATAGAAATTATTGAAGCCCAAATCAATCCGCACATTTTAAATGAAGCCGATGAGATTTTTTTAACTAATGCGATTCATGGTATGCAGTGCGTTCTAGGCTATAAGAAAAAAAGATATTTCAACCATTTATCGAAAGATCTTTGGCAAAGATACGAACAATGGCAAAGAAAGATTGCAGAAGAATCTAACTCACTTTAATCGGAAGCCTCTTAGAAAATCAGAGATACCCATTCTTTTTTTATCTTGAATTTGTAGATCCTGAATGTGGATATATCCATTCTTACAAGCAAATTTCAAGTAGGTTTTTCCATCGCTTAGTGGTGTTCCGGGAATCTCATTAACTTGAGTAAATTCCGGCTTCGCTTTATATATTTTTAGAATTTTGTTATCAAGAAGCGTAAATGCAGTTGGATATGGACTTAGCCCTCTAATTAAATTGTAAACTTCTTGAACAGAGCGGTCCCAATTGATCCGACAGTCTTCTTTATGGATTTTTGGTGCTGTTTTTAATTGCTCGTTATTTTCGGATTGAGGTATTCCTTCAACTTGACCTCTATAAATAGAACTAACTGTTTTAACTAGTAATTGCGCACCAATGTTCATTAATTTATCATGCAGATCTTCTGCAGTATCATTTGGTAAAATAGAGGTTTTCTCACTAAATAAGACATTTCCTGTATCTATTTCATGCTGTAGTAGAAATGTACTTACACCAGTTTCTGTCTCACCATTTATAATGGCATGGTTTATTGGTGCAGCGCCACGATATTGGGGTAAAAGAGAGGCATGTAAGTTAATAGTTCCTTTCGGAGGCATATTCCATACTATTTCAGGTAACATCCTGAAAGCAACCACAACTTGTAAATCTGCTTTAAAGTTTTCTAATTGCTTAATAAAATCCGGGTCTTTTAAGTTTGTTGGCTGTAATACAGGTAAATGATTTGCTAAAGCAAATTTTTTCACTGCAGATTCATGAATCTTTTGTCCCCGGCCTGCTGGTTTATCAGGGGCAGTAACGACAGCAACAATCTTTTCTCCTGCATCCAGTAAAGCTTGCAAAGAAGCAACTGCAAATTCAGGAGTACCCATAAAAATAATTGACATAAAATAGAATTCAGAAAATTTTGGAATACATTCTTTACCTTTGCGAAGGTAAAAATAATATATCGAATTTGAATTTTCCTTTATTTCTTGCAAAGCGAATAACCACTAAAAGCAACCGTACTTTTTCAAAACTGATCGTCCGTGTTGCTATTGCTGGAATTATGTTGGGGCTTACCATCATGATTTTGGCTATTGCTGTTCTTCGTGGTTTTAAGTCAGAAGTAATTGAGAAACAACGCGGCTTTTCAGGAGATATAGTTCTTTTTCAATTTGATTTAAATCCTGCTTATGATAACACTCCTCTTTCATTAAGTGATTCAACGAAAGAGAAATTAATAACAGTTCCGTCTGTTAGAGCCATCCAACCTTTTGCTACTAAACCTGGAATTATCAAAGCCAATGATGAAATTGAAGGTGTTGTATTAAAAGGCATCGATGCCAGCTACAATCAAGAATTTATTTCCAGTATTCTATCTGAAGGGAGATCAATTGATTTCTCAGATCCGGACAATGTAAATAGTCAAATATTGATATCTAATTATCTGGCCAATCGTTTAAATCTAAAGCTCGGAGATGATTTTTTAATGTATTTTATTCAAGAGCCTTTAAGAAAGAGAAAATTTACAATAGTTGGTATCTTTAATCAGGGTGCGGAAGAAATAGACAAAACATTTGTAATTGGTAATTTAGGACTCATCCAACGATTAAATAATTGGGGTGCTGATACTGTAGGTGGATATGAAGTAATGCTAAATTCATTTAATAGCTTGAATGAAAGTAAGGTGCAAATAGACGAGGTATTGCCCCTTGAAATTAGATCGCTAAGTATTGTAGAATACTATCCGGAAGTATTTCAATGGTTAGACTTATTAGATGTCAATACAGAAGTAATATTGTTTTTAATGGTTCTTGTTGCAGTAATCAATATGATTTCAGCACTCTTGATCATCATTCTTGAACGAACTCAAATGATTGGGATTTTAAAAACACTAGGCTTTTCGAATGGTGGTATTCGACGGGTATTCCTTTATAATGCTACTTATTTAATTGGCTATGGCTTGTTATTAGGAAATTTAATGGGACTTGGATTTTGTTTTATACAAAGTCAGACAAAGTTTATTAAACTGGATCCGGCATCCTATTATGTTGATCATGTGCCTATATCTATTGGTCTATCCGATATAATTTTTTTGAACCTGGGAACTTTGGTAGTTTGTGTATTGGTTCTTTTAATTCCTTCCGGATTAGTAAGTCGTATCAGCCCGATAAAAGCAATCGGATTTAAATAATATTATTGGCAGCTATTCCAGTTTTTTGGCTTCGTTCCAATAAATATCCATTTCTGTTAAGGTCATATCTTTTAGGTTCTTCCCGTCTTCTTTAGCTTTGTTTTCTAAGTAAGAGAAACGTTGAATAAATTTCTTATTCGTTCGCTCTAAGGCATTTTCGGGATTTATATTTAGAAACCGAGCATAATTTATTAATGAAAATAATAGATCACCAAATTCGCTCTCCGCCTTTTCTGGATCAATTAAAGAAGGGTCTTGGATGTTGAATTCATCTTTAAACTCCTGAAGCTCCTCCTCAACTTTCTCCCAAACTTGACTTTTATCTTCCCAATCAAAACCAACACCTTTTACCTTGTCTTGAATTCTGTAAGCTTTAACTAATGCCGGGAGCGATTTAGGCACGCCAGATAGAACTGATTTATTTCCTTCCTTTAGTTTTAATTGCTCCCAGTTTTGTTTAACCTCTTCTTCTGAGGCTACTATAATATCTCCATAGATATGTGGGTGTCTGTTGATTAGCTTTTCACAGGCAGCATTGAGAACATCAGTAATATCAAAAGCTTTTTGCTCATCAGCAATCTTGGCATAAAATGTTAAATGTAATAGAATATCGCCCAATTCTTTTTTAATTTCAGGAAGATCGTTTTCTAAAATGGCATCACCCAGCTCGTACATTTCTTCAATAGATAGATGTCTTAAACTGAGCATGGTTTGTTTTTTATCCCAAGGACAATCAGTTCGCAAGGTATTCAGTATGGTTAATAACCGTTCAAAGGCTGCTCCTGGTGTGTGTTCAGCAGGAGGTGGTGTTTTTGACATTTTTTTTATTTAGATAGATAATGTTTTAGAAGCTAACCAAGCTTTTTCATCTTCGTTTAAAAATGGAGATAGCTTATTAAAAACTTCACTGTGATATTGATTTAACCAGTTTATATGACGCTTTTCTAAAAGCTCTTTATCAATAATAGATGTTTCAATATAACACATTGTCAGAGTTTCGAAAGTCATAAACTGTCCGAAATCAGAACCTTTACCCAAGCAACTTGCCACAAGGTTTTCGATTCTAATACCATAATAGCCTTCACGATAAAGTCCTGGTTCAATAGAAGTGATTGTATGAGGTTCAATAGCAATATCTGTGTTTGATGCATTAAATACGTGTGGACCTTCATGAACATTCAAAAAGAAACCTACACCATGGCCTGTTCCGTGCCCATAGTTTCTATATTCGTCCCAAAGTGGTTTTCTTGTTATTGCATCAATTTGATAACCTCTGGTTCCAACAGGGAAAACAGTAGTACTTCCTTCAATCATGGCCTTTAAAACCAAAGTGTAATCTTTTTTCTGATCATCTGTTAGGTTTCCTAAGCTGATTACACGAGTAATATCAGTTGTTCCAGTAATATATTGTCCGCCAGAGTCAATCAAAAGCAATCCATCCAATTCTAAGTTAACATTACTGTCAGGAGTAGCTTTATAATGGGGGAGCGCCCCATGTTCTTTATATCCGGCGATAGTATCGAAGCTTTCACCAACAAAATCCTTTTGTTCAGCTCTATATTCCTTTAATTTTTCAGCAACTGTGATTTCAGAAATAGTTATCTTTCCTAAGTTTTGCTCTAGCCAATAGAAAAAACGGCTTAATGCTATTCCATCCCTAATCATGGTTTCTCGAGTATGAGCTAATTCTGTCTCGTTCTTTATCGATTTTAAAAATGTACTAGGGTTAGTATCTTCAATTTTATTACAAGATGAAGGAATTAAAGCATAATACGAATAACAGTTCCTTTTCGGATCAATAAAAATGCTAGCGTTAGCTGGAATGTATCTTATGGCATTTTCAATTTCTTCGTACGGATGGATAGAAATTTTGGCGTTCTCTAATTCTGTTATAGCCTCGCTGTTGAGCTTTTTCGAGTCAATAAATAATTGAACTCCGTCTAAAGTGAACAATGCAAAACTAAGGACGACCGGATTGCATTTTATATCTTCACCTCGAATATTAAATATCCATGAAATGTCATCTAAAGAAGAAATTAAATGAAAGGATGCTCCTCTTTGGCTTAAAATTTCTTGAACCTCTCTAATTTTTTCAGAAATGCTTTTTCCGGTAATATTTTTATCCAGTAAATATGCACTTCCATTTGGTAGAGAAGGACGGTCGGTCCAAATTGTCTCAATCAGATCAGTATTGGTTCTGATATTAATCCCTTTCGGTTTTAGGGCAGATATTAATTGTTTTGCAACTGAAATGGAAGTTAGCTTTCCATCAAAAGCAAGCGTGTTTCCTGCAGAAAGGTCTTTAGAAAGCCAAGTTATATATTCAGCTGCTCCTTGAGTTTTTAATTTTACTAATTGAAAACCAGAGTCGTTTAATTGATCTGTTGCTTGAACAAAGTAGCGACTATCGGTCCATAATCCTGCAAAATTGGCTGTAATTACTAATGTTCCTGCCGAACCTGTGAAGTTTGAGATCCATTCTATATTTTTATATCGGTCGGGAAGATATTCACTAATATGAGGGTCTGCCATCGTAATAATATAGGCATCTATATTTTCGTTTCTCATCTTCTCTCGAAGTGCTGAAAGCTTATCTGAAGGTGTCATTTTTACTAATATTTAGTTCTGCAAGTTAGCAAAAAGGGATGAGGTTATAAATACATCTCTTATTCAACAACTAGGAATGGATTTATTATTTTGAATACAAAACAGTACATTTATTCTAAATATGGCAAATCAATTAAAATTTGAATCATCTCCATATCTCAAGCAACACCAGAACAATCCTGTTCATTGGTATCCCTGGGGTGATGAAGCCTTGCAAAAAGCCCGAAAAGAGAATAAGTTAATTATTGTAAGTATTGGTTATGCAGCCTGCCACTGGTGTCATGTTATGGAACGTGAAAGTTTCGAAAATGAATCAGTCGCACAAGTAATGAATGATCACTTTATTGCGATTAAGGTAGACCGTGAAGAGAGACCGGATATCGACCAAGTATATATGACTGCCGTACAGCTAATGAAAGGGCAGGGTGGATGGCCGCTTAATGCAATTTGTTTGCCAGATACACGTCCCATTTATGGAGGTACTTATTTTCAGCCTGAAGATTGGAAGAACGTGTTGCTACAATTGGTACACACTTGGAATGAGAAACCTGAAGTCGCTTTTGATTATGCTCAACGTCTAACACAAGGTATTCATGAGTCGGATACTATGCCAGTCCATCAGCTCGATGCACCCTTTCAGTTATCAATGTTGCATGAAATTGTAGATGCATGGAAAGTTGGTTTTGATAAAAAGGAGGGAGGCTATAAACGAGTTCCAAAGTTTCCAATACCAAATAATTGGTTATTTTTTTTACGTTACGGTTTTCTAACAAAGGATGAGGAGTTATTAGATCATACGCACTTTACACTCAAAAGGATTGCATCTGGAGGAATTTATGATCAAATAGGTGGTGGTTTTGCACGTTACTCCGTTGATGCTGAGTGGCACATTCCTCATTTTGAGAAAATGCTCTATGATAATGCCTTGTTAGTCAGCCTTTACTGCGAAGCATATATGCAAAGGCCCTCTCCACATTATAAGAGAGTAATATTCGAAACTTTGGCTTGGATTAAAAGAGAAATGACAAGCCCTGAAGGAGCATTTTACAGTTCTTTGGATGCAGATAGCGATGGTGTAGAAGGTAAGTATTATACATTTACTCAACAAGAAATTGAAGATGTATTGGGTGAGGACGCTCCGTTGTTTATTAATTACTTTCAAATAACTGAAAAAGGAAATTGGGGAGAGGAGAATACAAATGTATTGAAGCTGGTTGAAGATGCTGACAGTTTGGCGCGAGAAGCAGGCTATTCGGAATCTGAGTGGAACAATTATTTGAACGAAATTAAATCTAAGCTTTATCAATATAGGGAGAAACGGACTCGTCCGCCATTGGATAATAAAATCTTGTGTTCTTGGAACTCAATGATGATTAAAGCCTACGTAGATGCTTACCGGGTGTTTCGGGAAGAGGAGTATTTAGCTGCGGCAAAAACCGCTGCCAGCTTTATTGAAAGGGAACTTTTTAATAAAGACGGTGATTTATTACGTCAGCCCCTTTATAAAGGGAAAGAGATAATAGGTTTTCTAGATGACTATGCATTCTACATTGAAGCATTGATTGCTTTATATGAAACTACTTTTCAGATTCATTATTTGAAGCAATCCAAAGCGCTTGTAGATAAGGTATTAACTGATTTTAAACATGAAAATGATACTGCATTCAATTTTACTTCTCATAGGGCGGAAAGATTGATTGCAAATAAGAAAGACATAATGGATGATGTCATTCCATCTTCAAACTCTGTGTTAATACGTCAGTTGTTCAAACTAGGCTTATTTTTTGATGTAGATTCATATCGTTCAACTGCGATGCAGGTATTGGTTAATGTTTTTCCACAGATTAAAACGTACCCTTCTGCTTTCTCAAATTGGTCGATACAGCTATTAGAAGAAGTCTTTGGCTTAAATGAAATTGCTATAACGGGACCTGATTATCAACAGAATCAAGAAGAGCTGGATAAACATTATCTTCCTAATAAAATAACAATGGGAGGCGAAGATGAAAATCTTCCCTTATTGATGGGTCGGATAGACTCGACCAACAAAATATATGTTTGTAAAAACAAAACATGCAGTTTACCGGTAATTAATATATCGGAATTATTAAAATTAATTTTTAAACAGGAGAATGAACAGAATCCTCCAAAATTTTAACAAGATGACTATACAACCCAATAGCGTAGTTGCGCTAACTTACAAATTACACACTGTAAATAATGGTTCAAAAGAATTTGTAGAAGAAGCTGATCAAGCTAACCCATTGGTATTTTTATCAGGAGTAGGTATGATGTTGCCTAAATTTGAAGAAAATATACAAGGGTTAAAAAAAGGGGATAAAATTGATTTTGAACTCCAAGCCGTTGATGCTTATGGGGATTTAGATGAAAGTGCTGTAGCACAATTGCCTGCAGATATGTTTAAAGAATCAGGAATCCCTCCTGTAGGAGAAATTATCCCTTTGCAAGATAATCAAGGAAATCAATTTAGAGCTAGAGTAACAGAAGTGAGCCCTGAAGCTGTTGTAGTAGATTTAAACCACCCAATGGCAGGTCAAAATTTACATTTCGATATTGAAGTTTTAGATGTTCGGGAAGCTACCGAAGATGAATTAGCACATGGTCATGCACATGGTGCAGATGGTCATTCAGGTCACTAAATTTAAATTTTATTATATTCGAAGAGATTTAGGAATAATTCCTAAATCTCTTTTTTATTGAGTCTATGAATTATTTTTTAGTTAAATCTGAACCCTTTAAATACAGCTGGGAACAATTCCTTAAAGACAAGCAAACCTTTTGGGATGGCGTGCGTAATTATCAGGCACGTAATAATTTGAAAGATATGAAAAAGGGTGATCTAGTTCTTTTTTATCATAGTAATGAAGGGAAAGAGGTAGTAGGAATTGCCCAGGTAATTAAGGAATTTTATCAAGACCCAACCACTAGTGATGATCGTTGGGTTGTAGTTGATCTTGCACCTCTAGAAGCATTGAAACAACCGGTTAGTTTGTTGACTATTAAAGAGGATGAGCTTTTAAAAGATACTGCTTTAGTAAAGCAGAGCCGGCTATCAGTGATGCCTTTGAAAGCAGCAGAATTTGATCGGATTATTGCTTTAGGAAATGCTGACTAATTATTTACTTAATAGAGTTTGAGGAATCAAACACATGCATCAATTCATGAGCATCAGAAGCCCTCATCTTACCAGCTAATACAAGTCGTAACTGTCGGCGTTGAATAGCTTCCGTATAATATCTTTTTTCACTTTCAGTTTCTGGGATTAATTCGGGTACTTTAAGTGTATTGGAATTTTCATCAATAGCAACAAAGGTATAGAAGGCTTCATTGGATTTGATCTTGGTGCCTGAAGGGATGTTTTGTGCCCAGACGGTAAGCTGTACCTCCATGGAAGTATTAAAAGCGCGACTAACCTGAGCTTCGATGGTCACTACATCGCCCAGTTTAATGGGGTGATGAAAAGATACAGTATCTACAGAAGCAGTTACAACAATACGATTACAGTGCTTTTGAGCAGAAATTGCTGCTGCAATATCCATCCAATGTAATAAACGGCCCCCCATTAAACTATTTAGAGGGTTGGTATCATTTGGTAATACCAGTTCGTTCATAACTGTAAAGGATTCCTTTGCAAATTTTTTATCCATGACCTTATTGTATTACTCTTCTAGTTCTAATATCTTATCTGCTAGCTCTTCCCATTTATTTTTATAATCATGCAGTTGGCTCTTTGCTGCTTGATATAATTTTGTTAGTTCAGCTAACTTATCGGTTGAATTGTATATCTCGGGATCCGCTAATTGAAGTTCAAAATCCTTAATCTTGTTCTCTGTTTCAAGAATCTCAGCTTCTAAGCGTTCTAAATCTTTGTTCAAACTTGAAGAAGAACTCTTTCCAGTGGTCTTTTTTGTCTCAGGTTTAACTTCCTTTTTCTCTTTCTTTACCTTAGGCTCTTTAGCAGTATTTTTATTGGCTTCTTTTCGGCTGGCTTGCCAATCTTCGTATTCCTGATAGGTTCCAGGATATTGTTTGATCTTCTGGTCTTCAATATACCAAATCTTATTGGCGACATTGTCTAATAAATACCTATCGTGAGATACAACAATAAAGGTTCCCTCATATTGTTTAAGAGCCTGAATTAGAATGTTGATTGATTGAATATCTAAGTGATTGGTCGGCTCATCCAGAAGCAGGAAGTTAGCGTCTGCTGTTAAAGCTTTTGCCAATGCTACACGGGATTTCTCTCCTCCGGAAAGAACTTTAATCTTCTTAAAAGCATCATCACCTGTAAATAAAAAAGACCCTAGAATTGTTCGTAATTCCGTTTCTGTATGTTTAGGAGCAAAAGCTTGTAACTCTTGCAGAACCTCGTTTTCCAGATGAAGAGCCTCTAATTGATGTTGTGCAAAAAACGTTTGGGAAACATTATGACCCGATTCACAAGTACCTTCAAAATCAGAATCTACACCAGCGATGATTCTTAATAACGTAGATTTACCTCGACCATTCGCACCAATAAGCGCAATCTTATCACCTTTTTCAATAAGTCCATCTGTGTTGTTCAAAATAGGAACATTTGGATAGGATTTACTGATGTTTTTTAAAGTTTTAACATGACGGCCTGAAGGCTTGCTAAATCGAAAGCTGAAATTAACAGTTGGATTGTCATCATCTACCGCATCCACTTTATCCATTCTGTCTAAAGCTTTGATACGAGACTGAACCATTTTAGCTTTACTTGCTTTTGCTCTAAAACGCTCAATTAATTTTTCTTCTTGTTTTATTTTAGCTTGTTGATTTTTAAACTGATTGCCTTGAATTTCCTCTCTTAAAGACTTCTCCTCCTGATAAAAGCTGTAGTTCCCAGCGTACACATTTAGTTTGCCTTTTCTTGACTCAACTGTTTTATTGATAACACGGTCTAAGAAATATCTATCGTGAGAAACAATTACCACAGCTCCTTCAAACGCTTGTAGATAACTTTCAAGCCATTGGATGGAAGGTAAGTCCAAGTGGTTAGTCGGCTCATCCAGCAATAAGATATCGGGCGCTTGCAATAATATTCTCGCGAGCATAACCCGCATTCTCCATCCTCCCGAAAACTGAGAAAGTTTCCGTTGTTGCTGCTCTTCATTAAAACCCAAACCTGCCAATATGCCTGCAGCTCGATATTCTATATTATAACCATCAAGAGCTTCGAATTCGGCCTGCTTATCACTTAATTTATGTAAGATATCATCGCTATAATCTGTTTCTAACTTCTTAAGAAGTTCTTCGATTTGATCATGTAACTCATTCTGCCTTTCGAAAGCTTCCATGGAAACATGTAAAATGCTTTTATCAGATTGATAAGATAGTAGATCTTGATTAAGGTAACCTATTTTTAGATCCTTAGCCATAGAAATAGTACCCGATGTAGGTTTCATTTCTCCTACGATCAACTTTAATAGAGTTGTTTTACCAGTCCCGTTTGCACCGATTAATCCGGCTTTTTCTCCTGGTTTTATATGCCAGTTTGCTTCATCGTAAAGTGCACGGGCACCTATTTCGAAAGTTAAATTGTTGATTGATATCATTTCGCTGCAAAAGTACGGATTTTTAAATTAAATTGTTTTCTATCTTTGCTCTTATGTATAAATTGGTAAAACCTTTATTCTTTTCGATGGAGCCCGAAACGGCTCATTATACGGTAACTAGCGGACTTAAAAGCTTTTTGAAAGTTTGGGGCGCAAAGAAGATTATGGAGGCAGCGTTTTCCTATGCAGACCCTTCTTTAGAAAGAGAGGTGTTTGGATTAAAGTTTAAGAACCCTGTAGGGTTAGCAGCTGGCTTTGATAAGAATGCAGAATACATTCATGAAATGGCGGCTTTAGGTTTTGGCTTTGTCGAAATAGGAACGGTAACACCCAGGCCCCAGCCGGGTAATGACAAACCAAGAATGTTCCGTCTGACAAAAGATGAGGCTTTGATCAATCGGATGGGCTTCAATAATCAAGGAGTGGACGTGGCAGCTTTACGCCTGAAATATTTTACGGATAGAAACGGACTTATTGTTGGAGGAAATATTGGTAAAAATAAAACAACACCTAATGAGAATGCCGTAAATGATTACATTATTTGTTTTGATAAGCTTTTTGATGTAGTCGACTATTTCGTTGTTAATGTAAGTTCTCCAAATACACCGGGACTTCGCGATCTGCAGGAAAAAGAACCTCTTAAGCATATTTTAAATATACTTCAAAAGCGAAATGAAGGCCATGAAAGGCCAAAACCGATTTTATTAAAAATAGCCCCTGATTTAACCGATAGCCAATTGGATGATATTATAGAAATTGTTATCGATACCAAGATTGCCGGGGTTATTGCCACGAATACTACTATAAGTAGGGAAGGACTGAAAAGTGGATCTTCCTTGTTAAAGGAAAGCGGCGGCTTAAGCGGTAAACCTTTATCAGTTCGTTCAACCGAAGTAATCCGATATCTGTCGGAAAAGTCAGGCAAAGCATTTCCTATCATTGGTGTTGGTGGCATTCACTCTTCAGCTGATGCCTTATCTAAGTTACAAGCAGGAGCAAGTTTAGTTCAGGTGTATACAGGGATGATCTACGAAGGTCCTCAATTAATTAAAACAATTTGCAAGCGATTAATTAATAAAGAATAGATTAAATAATAAAAATGGCAAAGAAAAAGGAGGATATTCAATATGAATATCCTCCTTTTTTCAATCTATCGAAATAGATTATTTCTTTAAATCAGCAGATAACTGATCTAAGATCGCGTTGTTCTTAACAACCTGGTGCGTAGCTGGCAATTCAGAACGACTTCCGGTTTCAATGTTGCGACCTAATTTTAGAAATTGAACATCAAGTTTAGCAGTAACTTTGTTCTTTCTATCTTTTCTTTTTAAGCGAGTAACTCCCATTTTGTATATTTTTTATTTTAATAACGAGGTCGGAAGCGGATTCGAACCGCTGTAAAAGGTTTTGCAGACCTCTGCCTAGCCACTCGGCCATCCGACCATTCCCATTAAGGAATGCAAAAATAGTAAATTAATCTATCTTGCCTAAGTTTTTTTGATTTTTCTATTTAATTCTGAGCAAATGATTGCTGATGAGATAGCAACATTCAGCGATTCTGCTCTGCCAAATCGAGGGATTGTGATTCTTTCAGAGATAAGTGGCATCAAATCAGCCTGAATTCCACTTCCTTCATTCCCCATTAAGATAATTCCTTCATTGCCGAAATCGCTTTCATAGATAGATTCTCCATCCAGAACTGCTCCGTATATTTTAAGACTACATTTAGGGAGCCACTCTTTCAAGTCGCAATAAAATACTTTTATTCTTGCCAGGGAACCCATAGTTGCTTGTATAACTTTCGGGTTGTAAATATCAGCTGTATCCATAGAACAGATTATTGTATCCATTCCAAACCAATCAGCCGTACGAATGATTGTTCCCAAGTTGCCCGGATCCTGAATAAAATCTAAGGCGAGAGAAAACTTATTTTGTAAATCTTCCACCTTTAGATTATGATGTGGTATTCTGAAGACAGCTAAAACTCCCTGAGGGTTTGTTAAAGTGCTTATTTTGTTTAATTCATCCGAACTTATCTCGTTTCCTTTTAAAATTCGCAGAAAATTAACCACTTTTGAAGACATTTCGGGAAGATAATATATACTATGAAGAACATACTCTTCATTGATAAATTCCGTTATGGATTTGATGCCTTCTACAATAAAAAGATTATGGGTCTTCCGGAACTTTTTTAAGTGGAGAGATTTGATTAAACTTATTTGAGACTTTGAGAGCATTTACTTCTAAACTTATATCTTTTACAATAATAGCGCTTTTGCTGCTATTTATTACATCTTGTAGATCAGTTCGTTTATTAGAAGATACCGAAACTTTAGTAACAAAAGTAAAATTAAAAGGTATTGATAATGCTTACGAGGAAGATGCATCAGAATATATTCAGAAAGATATACGTCCGAATTCTATTATAAATTTGTTTATCTACAATTTTGCCAATAAACAAGGAAGCCATTACCGAACAGATAAAATTCGAAACGTTGGAGAGGCGCCCAGATTATTGGATAGCTCTTTAATTGAGATTTCGCGGAATCAAATAGAACGGTTTTTAGAGAGCAAAGGTTACTTCAATGCGAAAGTTAAAGATTCTATCAGTATAAAAAAACAAAAAGCAAGTATTACCTTTCTCGTAGAGCAAGGAGATCCCTTTTTTATTCGGAATTTGGAATATCAGATTTCAGATACTGCACTTGATAGCCTATATCGGGAAATAAGCCCTGAATTTAGTCGCCTTCATGCCACAATGCGCTATGATAGTGATTCATTGGTCTATGAACGAGAGAGCATCTATAGCTTGGCAAGACGTTATGGATATTTTGATTTTCTTCGTCAGTATGTTCGTTTTGAGGTAGATTCTGCTATGGAAGGTAACTTGGTAGATTTAAAATTAATTATTGATAATCCCGAGAATCAATCAAGTCATCCGATCTCTTATATCGATAGCAGTTTTATAGAAATAGCAAAAAGTGATGGGACAATAAATGGAGTGTCAAAGAAAGATACATTAGACCAAGCCATGTATTATACAGATTATACTGGGAAATTTAAGGCGGTACCTTTGAATCGGTATATCTTTCAAAAGCAGGGAGATCGCTATAATTATGACTATGAAAATCTCACCTACGATCGTTTATATGAATTAAACACATTCAAGAGTATCAAGGTAAATTATAGTAAGTCAGATTCGTCACATATTAATGCGCATTATGCACTCATCCCTTTAAAAAGAATGGCTAATCGCTTAGAAGGGGAATATACTTTTAATTCGGGTAGAAGCGGTTTCAATATAGGTAATACTTATACGAATAGAAATTTATTTGGCGGCTCTGAACAGTTAGAAGTGAAAGGTCAGTTTGGGATTCTTTTTGATTCTCAACTTTCAGGAAGTTTATTTAACCGTGTCTATAACCGCGACTTTCAATTTGGTGCCACGTTAACTATTCCGAGATTAATTGTTCCTTTTGGGATTCCTATTATCGGCAAGAACGGAATGCCACGAACTGTATTTTCTACAAATTGGCAAATATTCGATCAGTTAGATACCTATTCAAATCGATATTTTATTAATTCCATATCCTATATCTGGAATGAAACTCGCTATAAAGTTCATCAACTTACCCCTATATTACTTGAATATCGCATCGGGCGATTAGATGCTTCATTTAAGGAACAACTTGATAAGGAAGGTTATCGCTTATATATTGAGAGCAATGACAGAGCTTATATCGGATTGGGGAGTCAATATTCTTACACATTTAATACTTTGCGCCTGAATACCCTAGAAGATTTCTTTTATTTTAGGGGTACATTAGATGTAAGTGGGAATACATTGGGTTTAATCAGTTCAGTAGTAGATTTTAATAAGAACGAGAGTGGAGAAAAGACCCTTTTAGGAGTCCCTTATTTACAATATTCGAAAATAGAAACTGACTTCAGAATTTATAAGCATTTGGGTGGAGAGCGTCAACTGGTGTTGCGTATTAATCCCGGTGTAGCAGTTCCTTATGGGAATAATCAAAACTTGTTGATTTTTGAAAAGAACTTCTTTTCAGGAGGTATGAATGGTATTCGTGCATGGCAAGCCCGAACATTGGGTCCTGGAGGTTATAATCGTTCTGTGTTGCCAGATACATTGAGATTAAACTTACGAAACCTCGACCAGTTAGGAGAGATAAAGTTGGAAGCAAATGCGGAATACCGTTTTAAAATAATGAATAACTTCTTTGGAGCTAAATTGAAAGGTGCAACCTTTGTTGATGCCGGAAATATATGGCGGATAAAGGATGATGGTTTAAATCCTAAGGGGCAATTTAAGTGGGATAGATTTATGGATCAAATAGCAATTGGTGCAGGTGTAGGCTTTCGCTTTGATCTGGAATACTTTGTTTTCCGTTTTGATATCGCTGCAAAAATAAGAGATCCTCAATTCGAAGGTACAGATCGATGGGTGATATCGGAGATATTAAATTCAAAAGATTTTCAGGAACGCTATAATGAAACCAATTATCCCGATCGTTACAACTTCGTTCAGTATAACTTTGGGATTGGTATGCCTTTCTAATTCTTAAAAAACTCCTTTAATGCCATGTACCATTGTTTCAAAAAATGTAGTCAGATCCATCCCATGCTTATAGTTAAAGTATAGGAATATAAGGATGGCAATAACGGCGAGGCTTAGAAGCTTGCGGAACATCATTCCAATAAGTACCAATATAGCTGGAACAATAAGTAACACAACCCAGCTGATTTTTACAGGATTAAGTCCAGAGTCGCTTTTTAGTACATAAAACAACTGCCCGTGTGATCCACTCTCGTTTACGTGCTTAATAAAAACAAAGGTTGATTTTTCCACCTTATTAGGTGTAATAGCAACTCCATCATGAAATTCAAGCGGATAGTTAAAGTTATTTAAAGAAAATTGAAATGTTCCATTAATACTTTCCAATGGCTGATCAAGCGAATCAGTGGCGATAATAGCCAGTTTGTCGTTTTTTAGCAGGTTCTCTTCTACAATAAAATGATTGATTCTATTTGTAGAACTTTGTGCGAAACTTAGACCTGGTATTAAAATAAGTGCAGCAAAAATAAAAAAACGATAAATTGACTTGAGCATCCGATCCTATTATTAGACTTACAATATTAAGGAATTCTTTATAATCAAGCACATAAAAAAAGAGGGACAATAAATCCCTCTTTTAATTTAATATGGTTTAGGTGTTTTTAAAGTGCAAACCCAACTGAGAATGAAAGTACGCGGTTATTTTGTTTGTAATCGGCAATATCAGGAGCGATATCTGACAATCCCATACCGTAACCTGCACCTAGTGTTAAACCGCTTGATAACTGATAACCAGCCATTAGGTTTACACCAAACTCAGTTCCTTTTTGAGTAGCATCTTTACCAAAATCGAAATCGGTTTCATCTTCGCCCCAATCACCTTTATACGAGTTCTTGCCTGATATACCGAAAGCGGCATACGGTCCTGCTCCTAAAAAGAAATTACCACCACCTGCAGGGAATTTTACTACTGCATTCACTGGAATCTCAATCCACATAGTGTTTTGGGTCAAAGTTCCTAAATCATTATCCATTAGTTTTGCTCCTTTTCCTTGAAGAGAAATTCCAGGTTGGATAGAAAACATAGGTGATATAGGAGCGTCCATGAATCCGGTTATATGGAAATTAGTAGAAGCTTCCGTGTCGTCCGAATAATTACCATCGCTGAAATGGTAAGTAGGTAAATTCACACCAGCTTTAATACCATATCCTATTCCTTGTGTTTGAGCAAAAGCCCCAACTGTAAATAATACTGCTACTGCAGATAAGATTAACTTTTTCATAGTTTCTAAATTTGTGTTCTTTTTGTATGTGTTCTTTTAATTGTTAAACACATACTGCTTTGCAACTGTTAAGCCAAAAATTCATTTTGCTTTGTAAGGGTATGGTAATCAGCTATATATTTATTTTATATGCAAAGTTATGATTGTACTTAAACTTATACACATGAGGATATAAATCCCCAAAATCTAATTACTTTTGATGCTTATACAAATGAAAAATATGGGCGGACAAAACAGAAAGGACATATATCCGGGTTTATTGGTAGCAATTATCCTTAAAAAGGATCAACGTTCGGGCAATTTAACAGAAGGTATTGTTAAAGATATCTTGACTTCCTCAGCCTATCATTCCAGAGGTATAAAAGTACGGCTGGAGGATGGGCAGGTCGGCAGAGTAGCTGAGATTTTAGAAGAAGAGTAGATTTTATGTTTCTAATATAAATTCTTATTCAGATAATAAGAATTTAACACTATGCTAATACGAATAGACAATATTTGCCATCGTATTAAAATAGACGATTAGAAATGAAAAGAAGATCCTTTTTTAAGAAAGCATCCTTGGCAGTTGCTAGTGCGAGTGTGCTTTCTCCATTTGATTTATTGGCTTCAGAACAGAATCGAAGCATCTTAAAAAACAATGTTGGTTCTGTAAAAAATATAATTTTCATGGTAAGTGATGGGATGAGCATTGGTACACTTACCATGGCAGATTTGCTGTTGCAAAGAAGAGAAGGGCGTAGAAGTAAATGGTTGTCACTTTATGATGAAGGCAAAGTGACACGCGCATTAATGGATACGGCTTCAGCTAATGCGCTAGTTACTGACTCCGCAGCTGCCAGCTCTGCATGGGGAGGTGGTAAGCGTGTAAATAACGGTTCTTTGAATGTCAATCCAGATGGATCTTTCAATAAACCGATCCTTCAGAAATTCAAATCGGCAGGTAAATCTGTAGGCTGCGTTACGTCAGTTCCGGTAACACATGCAACACCGGCAGGCTTCTGTGTAAATAGTGCAAGCCGCGATAACCAATCTGATATTGCAGTTCAGTATTTAAAATTAGAGTTTGATGTTCTGTTAGGTGGAGGTACAGAGTTTTTTAGTGCCGATAAAAGAATGGATAAAGCCAATTTGTTTGGCCAGTTTTCTCAAAAAGGTTACCACGTAGTTCAAGATAGAAATAGTCTGCTCCAAACTTCTACTAGCAAACCCTTATTAGGTGTATTTCACGAAGACGGATTGCCTTATACCCTTGATGTACAGTTTAATAGAAAATTAAAAGCTGAAATACCGTCTTTGTCGGAGATGACTAGACAAGCCATCAACCGTTTGAAGCAAAATAAGAACGGTTTTGTTTTGCAAGTAGAAGGTGGAAGCGTTGATTGGGCTGCACACGCTAACGACGCCAGTGCATTATTATACGAGCAAATCGCATTTGATGAAGCTTTGGCAGAAGCAATATCGTTTGCAGAGCAAGACGGTGAGACACTTGTAATTATAACAACCGATCATGGAAATGCCAACCCCGGGCTTTTTTCCAGCAATGATAAGTTTGATAAAATCCAACATTTCCAGCAAACGAATAACAAGGTATTAAATAGCATTACCAGGAACTTTAATGCAAAGCAAGTAATAGATTATATTGAATCGGCTCAGGGAATTGTTATAAAAAATGAAGAAGCGAAAGATATTTTAAAACACTATAATCAACTGGATAGTGAAGGTTTATATAACCCAAATCATTTGCCCTTTAAAACTTATGCTGAGATTCAATCCAATTATACAGGTATTTCGTTTGCGTCTACCAACCATTCAGCAGACCTAGTTGAACTAGCCATGTTCGGTCCTGGCAGTGAAAGCTTACCGCAATTTGTAAAGAATATAGACCTACATAATTTCATGCTGCAAGCTGCGGAGTTAGATCGTTAAGCCAAGATTTAAGGTATATCAGTTTCTATCTGCTGTACTATTCACAAAGAAAAGTTTCTAGGAGAAGTATTAATAATCTCTATAAGAATATAAACACCAAAATTTTATAAAAAAACGCTATGAATAAAATTACAAATCCGACTAAATATGGGCTGTCGGTTATACTATTAACTGTCCTGTTAACTTCCTTTCTTGCCACTCATGCCTATGCAGGTTTAGGGAAAGTTATGATGTCCGATGATTTTAATAAACGGTCTTTACAGCAAAATGTAGTGGGTACCGTGCGAGATTCTTTAGGTAATAATATGCCGGGAGTAACCGTGCAATTAAAAGGTACAAACCAGGGTACTGCTACTGATATGGATGGTAAATATAGCATATCTGTTCCTGCAAACTCAACACTAGTATTTAGCATGATGGGTTATACCAAACAAGAAATAGCTCTAAATGGAAGAAGTATACTTGATGTTGTATTAAATGAAGATGCCTCATCATTAGAAGAGGTAGTTGTAACAGCAATCGGTATCCGTCAGCAGAAACGTAGAATTGGTTATGCCACTCAGGAGGTTAAATCTGAAGTGCTGGCAGAAGCAAAAACCATGAACCTGGGTAGTGCATTAACCGGACAGGTAGCTGGTCTTACAGTAACGAATCCAACAGGTATTTTTCAAAAGCCTTCTTTCTCGCTGCGTGGTAAAAATCCATTGATCGTATTAGATGGTATTCCTATCGAGACAGATTTTTATGATATTTCAAGCGAAGATATTGAGAATATAAATGTTCTTAAAGGAACAGCTGCTTCTGCACTTTACGGAGCTAGAGGAAAGAATGGAGCAATCTTAATTACAAGTAAAAGTGCGAAGAGTGATAAGCTGGAGATAAACATTAACACAAATAACATGGCTACTGCCGGCTTTACCGTTTTCCCTGAAACGCAAACAGAATATGGTAATGGCTCTAACGGTCAATATGAGTTTTGGGATGGTGCTGATGGTGGTATCTCAGATGGAGACATGATATGGGGTCCAAAATTTGGTACAGAAGTTAAAGTCCCTCAATGGAATAGTCCGATTAAGGATAAACAAACAGGTGAAATAATACCTTGGTGGGGAGATGTTTCAGGTACAATGTACGATGATAAATCACGTTATGAGCGTATACCAACAAATTGGGTAAGACATGATAATTTAAATGATTTCTTAGGAACCGGGCTTGTTACAGATAATTCATTATCGGTAGCATTTAAAGGGGAGAAGGCAAGTTTTTATGCTTCCGGAAAATATGCTCATCAAAAAGGGCAAGTGCCTAATACATCATTAACTACTGGGGGACTTAACTTCAATTCATCTTTTTATTTAAGAGATAACCTGCAATTGGATGCAGCTCTTTCATATAATAAAGTTACTTCTCCTAATTATCCGCGTTATGGATATGGTCCTAAAAACCATATGTATACTATTTTGATATGGATGGGAGATGATGTAAGTGGTAAGGATTTAAAAAACCATATGTATGTACCCGGTCAAGAGGGATACAGACAAGCTAATTATAATTACGCATGGTACAATAACCCTTATTTCGCTGCTTATGAACTTGAGCAAAAACTGAATAGGGATGTAATAACAGGCCGTACTACATTAAATTGGCATGTATTGCCAAACTTGAATCTTCAGGGCCGTGCCTCACTTCGTGAAAATAGAAGCTTTGAAGATATGCAGAGCCCTAAATCATATATGAATTATGGCGATTCAAGAAACGGCGATTATAAGTTGTGGAATAAAGCACAGGCAAATATTGACTTAGATTTTTTAGCTTCATTTAATCAGCGCCTGTCTTCTAATGTTGATTTAACATTAAATGCCGGAGCTTCCACACTCGATCGCACGGTTAGAGAAGATTATGAGTCTAGCGATGGACTGATTGTTCCCTATGTTTATAGTTTAAATAATACACAAGGTCCGGTACAGGCAACGAATTATTTTCAGGAAAAAGCTGTACGAAGCGTATATGGTACTGCTAACTTAGATTTATTCAGTTCGGTATTTTTAAATTTCTCCGCTAGAAATGATTGGTCTTCAACATTACCTACGGGTGGAAATTCATACTTCTATCCCGGGGCATCCATCAGTACCATTCTGTCTGATTTTATAAGAATGCCTCAGTCAGTAGATTTTGTGAAACTATATTCATCATGGGCGCAGGTTTCAAGTGATTTAGAACCTTACAGTATTTACTCTACCTACAATAAAAATGTAACATATGGTTCTATACCATCTGTTGGGTATCCATCAGGAATTATTAATCCCTATATCCAGCCAGAGAAGTCTACTTCTTATGAGCTTGGTTTAGCTACTTCATTTGCTAATAATCGTTTGTCTCTTGATGTCGCTTATTATAATATTATTGATGAAAACCAGATTATTGATTTAAGCATTTCACAAGCTTCCGGTTTCTCGAGCCGTAAGGTAAACGGAAACGTTTATAATACCAACGGCTTTGAAGTTATGGCAGGTGCCAAACCAATTGTCGGAGATCGGTTCTCTTGGGATATTGGATTGAACTGGACAAGTTATGCAAAGAAGATCAATGAAATATACGACAATCAAAAGAAATTTGGTAACCTAAAGGTAGGCGATCGTGTAGATAGCTACTATGCTACAGTTTGGCAAAAAAGTGCTTCTGGTGATCTCATCCTTAATCCAAATAGTGGTTTGCCAATCAGGGATCCGTATCCAACTTATATTGGCAATACTGAGCCTGAATGGAGGTTTGGTTTTCAAAATACATTTAAGATAAAGAACTTCACCGTTAACCTGGATTTAGATGGAGCATGGGGTGGTTTAATGAGATCAGTAACGATTGAAAAAATGTGGTGGGGAGGTAAACACCCTGAATCAGTTGAATATAGAGATCAGGAATATGCTGCAGGCCATCCGGTATATGTGCCACAGGGGGTAGTTATAACAGGTGGTGAGATTACAAGAGATGTAGATGGTAATATTTTGTCTGATACGCGTACCTACGCACCAAGTACAACAGCTGTTAACTGGCAGACATGGAGTCAGATTTATCCTTACCAGGCACAGGTAACAGAAGAGGAGAGCGAGAAATTTGCAAACGTATACGACAGAACGTATGTTAAACTGCGCCGCCTGTCGATAGGTTACGACCTAGCCAACATCATGAAAATCGGTAATGCAAAAAGTGTTAATGTGTCAATGTTTGGATATAATCTTTTCATGTGGAAGAAAATTCCTTACGTAGATCCGGATTATGGTAATGATACTGATTTACAAGATCCTTCTGCAAGATACTTGGGCTTTTCGGTAAACCTAAAGTTCTAATATTAGATTCAATAGAAGCATTAACCAATAGATTTTATAGAAAATTGTAAAAACCATGAAAAGAATAATTTATAGTGCTATCGCAATACTCTTTTGTTTAACGTCCTGTGAGCGCTTAGAAGATATAAATATAGATCCAAATCGTCCTACAGTAACACACCCGCAGTTACAGCTTACCAAAATTCAATGGGATGCTTTTCGATCTTTCCAAGGCACAGGCTCACTTTATGCTATCAAGATGCTGGTTCAAACAGATGGTGAAAATAGTAATCAATATTATCAATGGAATCGGGGAAGTTTTGATCCTTATTACAATATGCGTGATGTTACAAAAATGGCAGAAGAAGCAGCACGAATAAATGATAATAGTTATATTGCCTTAGCAAAATTTTTTAAAGCTTATTATTTTTATAACCTAACGCTTACTTTCGGAGATATACCATATTCAGCTGCTCTAAAAGGTGAATCTTCAGATGGCTATGTACCCCCGGTATACGATAATCAAAAGCAAGTCTTTATGGGGATTTTAGCAGACTTGGCAGAAGCAGATGAATTGCTGAAAGATCAGAATGAACTTATTGCCGGCGATATCATTTATAAAGGAGACAGTAATAAATGGAGAAAGCTTATTAATGCTTTTCGTCTTAAAGTATTAATAACACTTTCTCATAAAGAAAATGATCCTGATTTGAATATTAAAACAGCCTTTGCACAAATAGTTCAAAATGGCCCATTATTAGATGCTGGCGGAGTAGACGATGGTCAATTGGTTTTTTTAAATCAGGAAGGTAACCGTTATCCGGAGTTTAATTCAAGTGGTTATGGATCAGGTATGTATATCGACGAAACATTTATCAATCGTTTACAGGAACGCGAAGATCCACGACTCTTTGTATTTTTCACTCAAACAAGGCTTGCTCAGGAAGCAGGAAAAGCTATTGATGATTTTAGCTCCTACGATGGGGGTGATCCCGCTGCACCTTATGCAGAGGTAAACTTAAAAGCTGCAGCAGGTAAAACATCTAAAGTATTAGAGCGCTATCATCAGGATCCAACCAACGAACCCTTAGTTTTAATGGGTTATTCAGAACAGCAATTAATCTTAGCTGAGGCTGCAGTAAGAGGTTGGATTACCGGAGATGCTAAACAATATTACGATACAGGAATAAAGGCCTCCTTTAAGTTTTATGAGACATATGCAAAAGGGTTAGGTAATTATGTAAATGCTGATAAAGCTATAGAATACTTAGCTAATCCACTGATTGATTTATCGAAAGGGAATACCCTAGAAGAGAAAATTGAACGTATCATTATGCAGAAATATATTCGGTCCTTTTTGCAAAACGGATGGTCGGCATTTTACGATCATTTACGCACAGGCTATCCATCATTTCGCCGACCTGCGGGGGTAACTGTTCCATATCGTTGGATGTACCCACAATCAGAATATAATTACAATGCAGAGAATGTTTCAGAAGCCATCCGGACTCAGTTTGGTGAAGGAAATGATAATATTCACCAAAAAACATGGTGGGTTAAATAATATTAAAGATTAATAACATGAATACAAGACGTGACTTTATTAAACAAGCTGCCTTGATAGCAGGTTCATCCGGAGTATGGAATGCACTACCTGATTCATTGAAAAAAGCGATTGCGATTAACCCCGAGTTAGGAAGTACATTTTATGATGCTGAGCATGTAGTGATATTAATGCAGGAAAATCGCTCTTTTGATCATTGCTTTGGCAGCCTTCAAGGTGTCAGAGGTTTCAATGATCCACGTGCAATTAAACAACCCAATGGAAATAAGGTATGGTTGCAATCAGATAAAAAAGGACAAACTTACGCACCTTTCCGCTTAAATATAAAAGATACCCGTGCTACCTGGATGGGTAGTTTACCACATTCATGGTCGGATATGGTAGATGCTCACAATAAAGGAAAGATGGATAGTTGGCTAGAAGCAAAACGAGCCGGTAATAAGGAATACGTGCATATGCCTTTAACTATGGGTTACTATAACCGTGAAGATATTCCTTTTTATTATGCAATGGCAGATACTTTTACCGTTGGAGATCAGCACTTTTGTTCTTCATTAACAGGCACTACTCCAAACAGATTATATCTTTGGAGTGGTACTGTTCGTGATCCCAGAAAGCAAAATGCAGTTGGAAATGTTAGAAACTCGGATGTAACCTATCGGAGAAATGTAGACTGGCGTACATTTCCTGAACTGTTGGAAATGAATGATATATCCTGGAGAATCTATCAGAATGAACTGAGTTTGGATACTGGGTTCTCAGATGAGGAAGAGCCATGGTTAGCTAATTTTACGAATAACCCAATCGAGTGGTTTGAACAGTTTCATGTTTGGTATTCAGAAACTTACCTGGAAGAATTAAAGAGAAAGGTTAGATTATTAGAAGAAGAAATAGCGACTATTACAAGCGATACTCCAGAAAAAAAAGAAAAACAGGATAGATTAAAAACTTATCAGGAGAGTTTGCAGAAATGGACTCCCGAGAACTTCAGTAAGCTGCCTGAAATAGAGAAGAGCATCCATGCTAAAGCATTTACGACCAATAAAAACCATTCGCTTTATCGTCAGGTTGTAGATAGCACATACAATGATAACGGAGTTTCCCGCACCATGAAAGTACCTGCCGGAGATGTACTTTACCAGTTCCGCCATGATGTTGATAATGGTACTTTGCCTACCGTTTCATGGTTGGTACCACCACAGCATTTTTCTGATCATCCAGGTTCACCCTGGTATGGTGCATGGTGTGTTTCTGAAGTAATGAATATACTTACTAAGAATCCTGATTTCTGGAAAAAGACCATCTTTATTGTGACTTACGATGAGAATGATGGTTATTTTGATCATGTTCCTCCCTTTGTTCCACCTTCTCCAAATGAAGAAGGTTTACCGGGAAAGGTTTCCGAAGGAATTTCTATGGATGCTGAATTTGTGAATCTGAATGAAGAATTAAACGTAAAGAAAATCTCTAAAGAAGATGCCAGAGCAAGCTCTATTGGTTTGGGTTTCCGTGTTCCTTTGCTTATTGCATCACCTTGGAGCAGAGGAGGAAAGGTTAATTCAGAAGTATTAGATCATACCTCAATCATTCAATTTTTAGAGAACTTCTTAAGCAAAAAAACAGGAAAAGAAATTAAAGAAACCAATATCAGCGAATGGCGACGTACAGTTTGTGGCGATTTAACTTCTGCCTTTAGCACATATAATGGTGAAGAAATTCAATATCCTCAACCCGTTGATAAAGAAAAGTTTATCCAGAGTATTTACAATGCTAAATTTAAAGAGTTGCCTAGTGGTTATAAACTCTTAAACGCTGCCGAAATCAATACAATAAATCAAGATAAAGCAGTTCCTGAGGAACATATGCCAAGTCAGGAATCGGGTATTCGAGATTCTTGCGCACTTCCTTATCAGATGCATGCGAGTGGCAGTTTAAGTAAGGACAGAAAGTCATTTGCTATTAACTTTAAAGCAGGTAATCCTTTTGGGAAAAAATCTGCCGGAGTTCCTTTTCTGGCTTATGCGATTGGGAATTACAAAGGAGAGGACTTAAATGGTAGTATAGAACAGGGTAAATCATGGGCTTATGCAGTTAAAGCAGGTGATACATTATCGGAGAGCTGGGCATTGAATAAGTTCGAGACTGGTTATTACGCTCTTTTGGTTTATGGACCCAATGGTTTCTTCCGTTCTTTTGAAGGAAATTCCAAGGATCCTGCTTTGCAGATCAGCGATGCTTACCGTACAGCTTTAAGTATTTCAAAAGCCGTTGAAGATAAACTGATATTGAGAATCGCTAGTAACGAAACAGATAAGAAGTTGAAGGTTACGATTCGGGACAAAAGCTACGGCTCACCGGTAATTGTTAAGGAGATCTTAAACGGCCAAGTTATTGAAGTGGATATAGATACTGCTAAAAACTACGGATGGTATGATATTATAGTGCAAGTTGATGGTTATGAAAGCTTTAGTCAACAATTTTCCGGAAGGGTAGAGACTGGTGAGATTAGAAAGACTGACCCGCTAATGGGGAAGGTACTTAAATATGTATAACTAAGTCAGTAATTATTAATAAATATGTATAGCTATGATAGGGTAAGACACTATAAGGGATCTTCTCGGGACATTCTAGGGACTTCCTAGGGACATTGTAGGGGCAAATCCCTATAATATCCCTAGGAAGTCCTTTGTGTATTTGAAGCATATTCGAGTTATCATACTACTTGAACAATATTAGTTAGTAGGTGGGGTAAGATTACCGGCACGATTAGATTCTTCCGAGACTTTAGAAATATTTCTGAACTTTCTTTTCGTTTCAAAAAGTTCTTTAGCAGCATCAATTGAGTGAGATTTATGAATGTTGCCTTCGCTTTTAGCTAATACAGCTAATTCGCCATAAAATTTGTGAAGACTATCTAATTCTTCTTCTGTAAGATCTTCAATATCTACCATTCGGTTGCTAGTATATCGATTGGCAGCAATTAACTCATTCAATTTTAATTGAATAGCTTTAGAATCTTTATTCTGAGATTTCTGGATTAAGAAAACCATTAAGAAGGTAATAATGGTTGTCCCTGTATTTATTACCAGTTGCCAAGTTGCCGAATAATTAAATAGGGGACCACTGATAGCCCACGCAATTACAATAAAGGCTGCTAAAGTAAAAGCTGTAGAACTACCTGACCAGTTTGTGATTTTGTTCGCAAATTTCTCGAAGAAATTATGTTTCTTTTTTTCAATTTCTCTATTATCGTTTGGTATGGTTTTCATAAATTCTAAGTTTAAATTTTTTATTTGATTAAATATTAGCTATTATGAATGTTTAAAAGTTTAAGAAGTTGTTTTTCAGCCTTTTCCATATCGGATAGCTTGCCACCTTTACGCAATGCCTTTTTGAAGTAGGGATATATACTTTGATCTTCATAAGCTTTTATTAATTTGTCTGAAACATAGTATTTCTTGCATACACTGCGTGTATTTCCGAGTTTGGAGGCTACGAAATCATACATTTCAAGGATGTTATTTTTGTATTGTGTTTTATTTTCAAAAGCCCCTAATTCGCATAGCTTTCGAAATGCCCAAACCGTACCGTACCATGTTCTGAAATCTTTAGATGTAAAATCTTGTTTGGTACAGTGTTGAATGTATTCATTGAGATCTCCTGAGTCAAGTATACAAATGGATCCATCTTTATCTAAATATTGAAATAATGATTGACCCCGAATTTCCATTACGTTCTTAAGTTGTTTGGCAAGCGACCGATCACTGACCTTAATCTTATGTAACACACCTTTCTTCCCTCTGAAATTGAAAAATATTGCAGAACCGTTGATTTGAACATGCTTGTTTGTGAGAGTAGTTAATCCATAGCTTTTATTTTGTTCGCGGTAGTAACTGTTTCCGGCACGGATCAACGTTTCTTCCATTAATTGGAGCGCAATGGCAATTATTTTTTCTTTGGTGTTTTTTCTTTTACGAATATCTTTCCGAATGTTTTTTCGAATACAAGGTAATGACTTTCCAAATTCAATAATCCGTGCAAATTTATTTTCATGCTGCATCTGCTGCCATTCCGGGTGATAAATGTATTGTTTCCTGCCTTTAACATCGATACCGGTTGCTTGAAGATGACCGTTTTTTGATGGACTAATCCAAACGTTTTTCCATGCCGGAGGAATAACGAGTGAGTGGAAGCGTTTTATAAGATTTTCATCTTTAACGAGTTCTCCCTTAAAATAATAAGCAAATCTTTTGCCCTTCGATGTTCTGGTATAACCTTCTATGGTATCAGGAAGATATTTTAACGTAGAAGATAGTTTGTTTGTTGATTCTGTTTTCGCTTCCATCTTGATTATATGTCAATAACTTATATTAAAGTCGATTTGTTTGTAACCTTTATGAAATTCATTCACTCTATTATTTTATAAACAAAAATTAAAGACATGATATATATATCGATCGCATTATTTGCACTGACAGCCGTCTTAGGCTTGGGTATTTTGATTAAATGGCTTACAAATAAAGATGCTCCGCGCTCAGTAATTTATTCGCATGGTATTTTTGCTGTAATAGCACTTTTATTACTGGTGATATATTCAGTTCAGAATCCGGATAATTTTCCCAAGGTGAGTATTGTGCTTTTTATTTTAGCAGCTATCGGCGGACTGTATATGTTTGCTCTTGATCTTAAAAAGAAAAATAGCCCACTTATTATTACCTTTATACATGCGCTCATAGCATTGGGTGGCTTTGTTACGTTGCTTCTGTTTGTATTTGCTTAATAATTGAAGGAATGAAAGTATTCGGACACCCAATCCACATCATGCTAATTCATTTTCCAACGGCATTGCTTCCAATGGAACTTGTCTTTTCTGCTATTAATCATTTTAATAAGGACGCATCATTCTTAGACGCATCTTTCTATACGATGAGTGCTGGTGTGATCTTAGGTTGGCTAGCTATTGTGTTTGGGACCTTTGACTTGCTAAATATCTTTGAAAATAAACCAGAAGTAATGAACAAGGCACTGGTACATGGAGGGATTAATACGGCTGTAATAACGGCTTACACAATATTAGCGTATATTCAATATAAGAATTATCCTTCTTTGGAAGCGGATAGTATATTAATATTGATTATAAAGGTGTTAACTAATGCTTTTTTAATTCTTGGTAATTTCTTTGGGGGTGATTTAATATTAAAACATAGAGTTGCTGTTAGAGATGAATAATATAAAACAATTTGATCAATATGATGATCTGGAGATTGTATCCCGAGTTTTATTGGGGGAAGTTGCCTTGTATGAAATAATTATCAGGCGATATAATTCTTATTTATTCAGAATAGGGAGAACCTATGCCTATAATCATGCTGATACGGAAGATTTGATGCAAGAAACTTATCTCAGTGCTTATTCCAACCTTAGTAAATTTGAGAACCGTTCTTCTTTTAAAACCTGGTTAGTGAAAATAATGCTTAATCACTGCTATCATAGAAAACAGAAGTTTAGTTTTCAGAAGGAGGTTATGACGGAAAGTTTTGAACAAGAAACAGCTATACCCATGTTTGTTAACCAAAATAACGATACAGATAGAACAATTGTCAATAAGGAATTAGGACGGGTTCTGGAGAATGCGTTACAGCAAATCCCAGAAGATTATAGAATAGTTTTTTCGCTTCGTGAACTTAATGGCATGAGTACCAATGAAACATCAGAAGCGTTGAGTATTTCAGAAAGCAATGTAAAAGTACGTTTAAGTCGAGCTAAAAGTATGTTGCGTTTTGAGGTAGAAAAGATGTATTCGCCTGCAGATATTTTTGAATTTAATTTGATATACTGTGATAAGATTGTTGAAAATGTAATGAGAAGAATTGGGGAGATGCTTTAGGAAGGCCTATATTAGCAGACGATTAATATGGGTTATCGTTTGTTTATTTATATTACCGATAGACAAGGCAAGGGTAGCTACTGTCAACATTCCTTTTTATATGAAAGATTAAGAATGATAAGTGCTTGACTGCGTCGCAGATGTTTGGAAAGGCATATGGAGCTCTGATATTATAGAGACTACATATGCGATTTTGAATAAATTATTTCTGTTTTTTAACACGAACAGCATTTAGTCCCTTTTGACCCTTTTCGGTTTCAAAAGTAACTTTATCGTTTTCACCTACTTCTTCTTCTAGACTATTTACGTGTACAAAGATACTCTCTTGTGATACCTGGTCTTTTATGAAACCGTATCCTTTAGACTCGTTGAAAAATGTAATGATTCCTTTTCTAATCAGATCAGCCGGATCTGGAGCTTCTTGTTTAGAAACACCAATTTCAATATCTTCATGATTGATAATCTTTTTCTTCTTTGGATCAGGTGGGGTAAAAGTTAAGTCGCCATTCTCATCCACATAAACATACATTTCTTCAAGGCTTTTACCTTTAGATGAATTGTTTTTGCGTTCTTCTCTTTTTTGTTCCTTATCTTGTTTCTTTTTTAATCTCTTTTTTTCTTTTTCTTTTTTGTTAAATGTTTCTTGTGATTTAGCCATATTTTATTTTAGAGTTATTGTTTTGTTTTAAAAATAATGATCTGTTTTGGAGAAGATAAATGAGCGCACTTATGCGTAGAATGCAAATATACAGCTAATTATTGCTAATTACTAATGCTAATATAATTATTGTTATAAAGGATAGGGAATGATGAAAATAGTTGCTTTATTTTCGTTTTATCAATTCAGTATCTAAAACAATGGATTCAAATTCAGTTACCGGATGTTTACTTTCTATTAGTTGAACCAGCATATTCATAGCTACTCTGCCCATTTCGAATGCTGGCTGACGGACACATGAAAATCCGGGTTGAAGTAAATCTAATATATCAGAATTTGAAAATCCGGTTACTGCTGGATGTATTTGATTCGGAGAAAGTTTTTTAAGTGCAGTTAAGCAGCCAATACTGAGACGGTCACTAGCTACAAAGATTGCATCAGGCTTTTCATCCAGACTGATAAAGTATTTGATGGCATCCTCTACCTCTTGCTGTAAACGACCACCATGATGACAGTAACGTATGAGAGAATCGTCAGCCTCCATATTGTTGTCGCGTAAAGCTTCCTTATACCCGTCTAACCTTTCTTTTGTAATTGATAAATGCGGAGCATTTGCTAGATGAGCTATCCTTTTAAAGCCTTTGTCAATTAAAGCCTGGGTTGCATTTTTGGTTCCTTGCTTGTTGTTTGAGGTTACTGTGTGGGTGTCGAATACAGAAATAACCCGATCAAAGAATACAATAGGTAAACCCTGCTTATGAAGTTTTAAAATATGTGTAAAGTCTTTGGTTTCTGCAGACATGGATACAAGCAAACCATCAACTGACCGGTTTGCTAAATGTTGTATATTAATAACCTCTCGTTCATAAGAATCATGACTTTGGGAAATGATTACGTGATAACCTTTACTATATGCAATAGATTCAATCCCATCAATCACTTGTGAAAAAAAATTATTGGCAACTTCGCAAACGATAATCCCTACGGAATAGCTTCTGCGTTGTCTTAAGCTTAAAGCAATTGGGTTCTTTTTATAATTGTGTTCTTCAGCATAATTAAGAACTCTTTTTTTTGTTTCTGTATTAATTTCATAGCTGTCACTTAGTGCCCTGGATACAGTAGAAGGCGAGAGGTCTAAAGCAATAGCGATGTCTTTAATTGTAATTGGTTTGAACACTTTAATTATAATTGATTTGAGTACTTTTATGTACGTGTTATATCAAAGATAAAAAAATGATTAGTTAGTCCAACCTTTATTTTTTTTATTACAATTGCAAATATTATTGGCATCGTTTGCGTACTTTTTTATCTTAAGAAAGTCGCTTTTTAATCTGTTATGTATTAAACTTGTTTATGATATGACATAGTTCAATGTCCAAACCATTATTAATCGTTACTTATTATGGAAAAAAACAATTCAGAAAATTCAAGAAGGGATTTTATCAAGAAGGCTTCACTAGGTGCCGGTGTTCTTGGTTTATCAGCAATGGGGGTTAATGCTAAAAGCTACAGCCGTGTTATGGGAGCTAATGACCGGGTTCAAGTAGGTATCATTGGTTTCTCTAATCGTTTTCGTGGTTCCTTAGTTCCTTGTTTTATGAATCATTCAAAAGAGCTTAATTTCGAATTCGTGGCTGTTTCAGATATCTGGAATCGGCGTCGCGATGAAGCAGAAGCTTTCATAAAAGATAAAACGGGGAATACAATTAAAAAATATCGTAATAATGACGAGTTACATGCTGCTCAAGGTATTGATGCAGTAATTATTAGTACAGCAGATTTTCAACATGCTTTAATGGCGGCAGAAGCTGTTCGTAATGGCAAAGATGTCTATGTAGAAAAACCAATGGCTGAAACATTGGAAGATGCGAAGGTTCTTTTGAAAGCTGTTCAAGAAACTGGAAAAATATTGCAAGTAGGATCGCAACGTAGAAGCGCACCTAATTACATAGCTGCCAACGAATATATTAAATCAGGTAAGTTCGGTGATATTAATATGGTAGAAATGACCTGGAATGTAAATCAGCCGGGACGATGGCGTTTACCGAAATTGGTAAGTGAAATTCGTCAGGAAGATACAGATTGGGATCGCTTTTTAATGAATAGACCTAAAGTAGCCTGGGATCCACGTAAATATTTAGAGTTTCGTTTATTCTGGCCTTATTCTTCTGGTATTTGGGGACAGTGGATGGCTCATCAAATTGATACGGTACATTGGTTTTCAGGATTGAATCACCCAAGAAGTGTAGTTGCAAATGGAGGTATTTATACCTGGAAAGATGGTCGCCAAAATCCGGATACTGCAACAGCGGTAATGGACTATGGGCCGGCCGATGATATGAGCAAAGGGTTCCAGGTTCTATATTCTTCTCGTTTTACTAACTCTGCGGGAGATGTCAAAGAGTTGTATTACTCGAATGGCGGTATGCTGAATCTGGATACGAATGAAGTAACATCAACTGGTGGATTGACAGCTAGGTCGGCAGCAGAAATGGGAATGCAGGCTAACTTATTGACTCCTTTTACACTTGCTAATGCTGCAAAAATGGAGACATCAGCAAACACAGGAGGCGATCCCATGACTTCCCTTCATATGCGTAATTGGATGGAATGTGTTCGTAGTAGAAAAACACCGAATGCTTCAGTTCAAGCTGGATACAATCATTCAGTTGCAAATATTATGGCAAGAACAGCGATGGAAACTGGTAAGAAAGTGACGTTTGATGATGCGAGACAAGAAGTTATTACTAGTTAAATACACAGATTTTTATAAGCAAAAGAAATGATCAAAAATAATAAAATGATCAAACCCCTGATCTTTGGGGGCTTGATATTGTTTAATTCGTGCTCTGCACAGACGCCTAACGATGCCACTCGCTTTAATATAGTGGAGAATCAGGCAGATAAACGAGTTGATATTACAGTAGATGGTGAGCCATTTACTTCGTATATTTATCCGGATGAATTGATGAAACCTGTATTGTATCCATTGCGTACTTCAAAAGGTACATTGGTGACCAGGGGTTGGCCTATGGATCCTCGTCCGGGAGAACGTGTAGATCACCCTCATCATGTTGGTATGTGGTTCAATTATGGTGATGTTAATGGGCTGGATTTCTGGAATAATTCAACAGCTATACCTGCTGAGAAGAAAGATGGTTTTGGCACCATTAAGCATGTTTCGGTTAACAATATGACTGCCGATAATAATAAAGCAGAGTTAGAAGTAACTATGGATTGGCAAAAACCGGATGGTACTAGCCTTTTAAAAGAAGAGACCAAATATATTTTTACACAGGAAGGTGATGAACGCGCTATTGAGCTGGTTACCAAGCTGACTGCTTTAGATGAAGACGTTTCATTTATGGATAATAAAGAAGGTTTATTGGGAATTCGAGTAGCACGTGAGCTGGAACATCCTTCAGATAAGCCTGAGAAATTTACCGATGCAAATGGAATAGCTACTGATGTGGCACAGATGAATAATGAAGGCGTAACAGGCTTGTATCGCAGTAGTGAAGGAATTGAAGGTGATAGTGTTTGGGCTACCCGTGGAAAGTGGGTTAATCTGAATGGAAAAATAGGAGAAGAGCCTGTTTCATTGGTTATTCTTGATAATCCTGAAAATGTAGGGTATCCTACCTACTGGCATGCTCGTGGTTATGGACTATTTGCTGCTAACCCTTTGGGACAAAAAGAGTTTAGCAAAGGTAAAGAAGTATTAGATTATAAACTGAAAGCGGGTGAATCAGTAGTGTTTAAATATAAAGTACTTATTAATTCAGGAAGTAACCTTTCTGATGATCAGGTGAATGCAGCGTTTGATACATTTGCCACTTCTAATAACTAATTAATGAAAAAACTGAATAAAGCTTTCTTACAAGAAAATAAACTGTCGGAAGAATTAGCAAGCCCCGCTCCAGGCTGGGATCAATTACCTGAAAAGGTTTTACAGTTCGGTACCGGTGTTTTGCTTCGAGGACTTCCAGATTATTTTATAGATAAAGCTAATCAACAAGGCGTATTTAACGGGCGCGTTGTTGTAGTAAAATCCACTAATAAGGGTGGAATAAGCGATTTTGAAGATCAAGATAGCCTGTATACTATGTATATTAAGGGGATAGAGAATGGGATTGAGGTTCAAAAGTCGAAGGTGATTTCTTCTATTAGTAGGGTGCTTACTGCTACTGCTGATTGGAAAGAAATACTTGATGTTGCCATAAAAGATGAGTTGGAGGTTGTTATTTCGAATACAACCGAAGTCGGCATTGTTTTGGATACAAAAGATGATCTGAAGGCAGGACCTCCAAATTCATTCCCTGCTAAACTAACCGCATTATTATACAAACGCTTCCTACATTTCAGAGGCGATAGCAGTAAAGGTTTGGTTATATTACCCACAGAATTGATTAGTGATAATGGAACTAAGCTGAAAGAGATCATAATTGAACTATCGCGAATCCATAATCTTGGTGAAGATTTTATTGCATGGATTAATCAGGCGAATCACATCTGTAATACACTTGTTGATCGTATTGTGCCCGGAAAACTATCAAAGGAGGATCAGGAAAAAGAAGAACAGCGTTTGGGATATATTGATGATTTAGCAATATTGGTTGAGCCTTTTAGACTTTGGGCTATTGAGTCAAATAGTGACGAAGTGAAAAAGATACTTTCTTTTGCAAGTGTTGATAAGGGGATCGTTATCGTTCCCGATATTGGAAAGCTAAAAGAACTTAAATTACGTTTGTTGAATGGTAGCCATACCTTTTCTTGTGGCTTAGCCTTGTTGTGTGGCTTTCCGACTGTAAAGGAGGCTATGAAAGATAAAGACTTTGTGCGTTATATACAGCAGTTGTTGCAGGAGGAAATTATACCTGCCATTACTGGTGAAGAGATTTCTGTAGCTGAAGCACAGGATTTTGCAGGTCATGTGGTTGATAGATTTAGCAACCCCTTCCTCGACCATTCATGGAAGAGCATTTGCTTTAATTATACTTCGAAACTACAAATGCGTACGGTAGCTTTAATTGAGAAGTATACAAATAAACATCAAAGCCCTCCTCAGTATATGGCATTGGGCTTTGCTGCTTACTTGCTTTTTATGAAAGACTCTGAAGGGGATGAATCATCTTTGAATTCTTTATGGAAAGAATATACGCCAAGTGAATTGGTAAATAAGGTATTAAGTAATCAGAAACTGTGGAATGTAGATTTAAGCCAAATTCCTGGGTTTGCAGATGCAGTGAAAACGAAATTGCAGCTCTTGTTGAACTATCCGGCGCTAGATGTAATCAGACAGATGAATGATAGCCAGAATAAATAATAATCAGATTTTTTCAAATTAATTAAAAGATGTTATATCGAGTATTAAAGGTACATGCCAATGACAATGTACTAGTCGCTTTGCAAGATTTAAAAGCAGGGGAGACAGTTGAGTATAAAGGGATATCTTACCTCTTGAAGGAGGCAATTCCAGCTAAGCATAAGTTTTTTATGGAAGATATGAAGGATGGTGATCCCATTATAATGTATGGTACACTGGTAGGCAAAACACAATACGATGTAAAAACAGGTTCACGTATGAATACTGACAACGTGAAACATGCAGCCGCAAAATATCAATACCGACCTTATAGTTACCAGTGGACTGCTCCTGATGTTCATAAATTTGAGGGAAGAACCTTCAATGGATATCATCGAAGCGATGGTACGGTTGGTACAGCGAATCACTGGTTGTTTATACCCATGGTGTTTTGTGAAAATAGAAACCTGGATGTAATTCGGGAGGCACTTCATAATGAATTAGGTTATGCGGTTACAGATAAATATAAAGCTAAAGTTCATCTTCTCCGGGAACTATATGAAACCGGTAAAGAAATAGAAAAACAGGAGTTAAATATCAAAGAATCTCTTGTACCTGTTGATCGTTTATTTAAAAATGTTGATGGTATTAAGTTCCTAAATCATCAGGGAGGTTGTGGGGGGACCAGACAAGATGCTGCGGTTTTAAGCAAATTGTTAGCGGCATACGCTGACCATCCGAATGTTGCAGGAGTAACTGTAATGAGTTTAGGATGCCAGAATTTACAGGTTAAAGACTTTTTAACTGATCTGAAATTAAGAAATCCGAATTTTGATAAACCTATCCATGTTTTTGAACAACAAGGATCACTGAGTGAGGAGCAATTAATTACAGATGCTATTAAAAAGACTTTCGTAAGTCTGATTGAAGCAAATAAAATAACCAGACAAGCCGCACCTTTAAGTAAATTAACGATTGGGGTAAAATGTGGAGGGAGCGATGGCTTTAGTGGGATATCTGCTAATCCTGCTGTTGGTTATTGTTCTGATTTATTGGTTGCATTGGGAGGAAAGATTTTGCTAGCTGAGTTTCCTGAACTTTGTGGAACTGAACAGAATATAATTGATCGTACAATAGATGAGACTGCTGCCCGAAAATTCATTTCATTGATGGAAGCTTATAATGATTCTGCTGAAAGTGTGGGTTCTGGATTTCATATGAATCCTTCGCCGGGTAATATTAGAGATGGATTGATTACTGATGCTATTAAAAGTAATGGAGCTGTTAAAAAAGGTGGAACGGCACCTATTGTTGACGTTTTAGACTATACTGAGCTTGCTGTTAAGCCAGGGTTAAATTTGGTTTGCACGCCAGGAAACGATGTAGAAGCAACAACCGGTAAAGCTGCGAGCGGGGCAACACTTATTTTATTTACTACTGGTTTAGGTACACCTACAGGTAATCCAATTTGTCCGGTTATAAAAGTGTCTTCAAATAGTAAACTAACTAAACGGATGGGAGATATCATTGATATTGACTGCGGTCCGATTATTTCTGGGGATAAAACTATTGAAGAAATGGGTGAAGAAATACTTGAATATTGTATCAGAGCAGCATCAGGAGAAGTTCTTCCTAAAGCAGTACAGCTTAATCAAGATGATTTTATTCCTTGGAAACGTGGTATTTCATTATAATAGCAGTATAGCATTTCTAAAATAATAATAGATACTTTTTCAAAACCAATAACGATGAAACAATTCGTAGATGAAAACTTCTTGTTGAGTACTAAAACTGCGCAAACACTTTTTCATGATTATGCAGCTAAAATGCCAATCATCGATTACCATTGTCATTTGCCTCAACAACAGATTGCAGAAAATACTCAGTTTGAGAATATCAGTCAGGTATGGCTTAATGGAGACCATTATAAATGGCGAGCACTTCGTGCTAATGGGGTGGATGAGAGTTATATTACAGGAGATAAGTCTGATAGGGAGAAATTTCGTAAATGGGCTGAAACAGTTCCTTATACATTGAGAAACCCTTTGCATCATTGGACACACTTAGAATTGCAACGTTATTTTGATATTCATGAAGTTTTGAGTGGAAAAAATGCTGATAAGATTTATGATCAATGCCAGGAAAAACTACAAACCGAAGATTTTAGAGTTAGGGGATTGCTGAAAAAAATGAACGTGAAAACGGTTTGTACTACCGATGATCCAACAGATTCTCTTAATTTTCATCAACAATTAAAAGATGAAGGCTATGAGATTCCTGTTTTACCAGCTTTTCGACCAGATAACGCAATGAATTTGGATGATCTTAATAAATTTAATTTGTATGTAAAGAAACTTGAGTCTGTTTCAGATGTGTCAATTTCAAACTATACAGACTTTTTAAATGCATTGAAGAATAGGCATAATTTTTTTGCCAAGATGGGTTGCACAGTGTCTGACCATGGGTTAGAAGAGATTTATTGTGACGATTATACTCCAGAGGAAATTAAGGGCATTTTTGAAAAAGCAATTTCCCATAAAGAAATATCACCTTTAGAGCATCGCAAATTTAAATCAGCGATGTTAGTAGAGTTTGCCCAATGGGATGCTGAAAAAGGATGGGTACAGCAGTATCACTTAGGAGCTTTAAGAAATAATAATACCCGGATGTTGAGCCAATTGGGGGCAGATACAGGATGGGATTCAATTGGAGACTTCTCGCAAGCCAGAACATTATCTAGGTTTCTAAATAAACTAGACAGAGACAATAAGTTGACTAAAACCATATTATACAATCTTAATCCGAGTGATAATGAATTATTTGCTACAATGATCGGGAACTTTAACGACGGATCTGTAGCCGGGAAAATCCAATATGGTTCAGCTTGGTGGTTCCTTGATCAGAAAGATGGGATGACCAGACAAATTAATGCCTTATCGAATATGGGGTTGCTTAGTCATTTTGTTGGAATGCTGACAGATTCAAGAAGTTTCTTATCTTTCCCTCGTCATGAGTATTTCAGACGTCTCTTATGTGACTTGTTTGGTACTGAAATAGAAAACGGTGAGATACCAAATGATATTGAGTGGGTAGGTAAAATTATAGAGGATATTTCTTACAACAATGCTAATAAATACTTTGGATGGAACATATAAACGCTACTAAAGCCGCAGGCAATTATAGATGGACAATATGTGCTTTACTATTTGCAGCTACGACGATCAATTATTTAGATAGACAAGTTTTAAGTCTGCTTCATCCTATGTTGGAGGAAGAATTTAACTGGACAAATACTGATTATGCAAATATTACATCTGCATTTCAATTTGTGTATGCATTCTCAATGCTTTTTGCGGGACGTTTTATTGACCGCTTGGGAACAAAGTGGGGTTTTGCGATAGCAATTATTGTTTGGTCTTTTGCTGCAATTCTTCATGCGTATGCAATTCCATTAGGTGAAGGAATCGTATCTATTTTGGGTATTTTAGGAATAAGCGGTCTCTCGGTTTCTGTAATTGGATTTATTGCTGCTCGTTCTTTTTTGGGTATGGGAGAGTCTGGTAATTTTCCGGCAGCAATTAAAGCTACTGCCGAGTATTTTCCAAAGAAGGATCGCTCTTTGGCAACGGGTATATTTAATTCCGGATCGACCGTTGGAGCTATTATAGCTCCGCTAACTGTTCCATGGATGGCATTACATTGGGGATGGCAGAGTACATTTTTTGGTGTTGGTGCCGTTGGTTTTCTATGGTTAATTTTATGGTTTTGGTTCTATGAAAGACCAGAACGGCAGAAAAGGTTATCAGCTTCAGAATTAGCCTACATTCAAAGTGATACCGAAGTTGTTGAAGTATCTATAGCGGAGGAAGAAGATAAGGCTAAAAAAGTTCGTTGGACGAAGTTATTAACCTATCGGCAAACATGGGCATTTACGATCGGTAAATTTATGACCGATGGTGTATGGTGGTTTTTTCTGTTTTGGTTACCGTCTTATCTGAAGGCAGAGTATGGTATGATTGGCACCGACATTATGATTCCATTAGGAGTATTATATGGATTAACGATGTTTGGTAGTATTGGTGGTGGTTGGTTTCCAATGTATTATATCAAAAAAGGGTATAATGCATACGATGGCCGGATGAAAGCAATGCTTATTATCGCCTTCATTCCTTTATTGGTCTTATTAGCACAACCTTTAGGTCATATTAGCTATTGGGTTCCTGTAATTTTAATAGGAATTGGCGCTTCAGCACACCAGGCATGGTCTGCAAATATTTTTACTACTGTATCAGATATGTTCCCAAATATTACAGTTGGTTCAGTAGTTGGAATAGGTGGAATGGCGGGTGGTATAGGAGGGGTGGTAATGAGCAAAATGGCTGGGGCAATTTTTGACCATTATGCTGCAATAGATAATATTCATATGGGGTATTCCATTATGTTTGCAATATGTGCAGTTTCATATCTGTTTGCGTGGTTAATAATGAAAGCGTTAGTTCCAAAAATGAAGCTGGTTAATCTTGATGATTAAGTGAGATTGATGATAGGGCAGAATTGAAAGTTAGTCTGTAATAAACAATTTAGAAGTAGTAAGTTGACAATCCATTATTTTGTTTGCGTACTCTTCATTGCGTTTCCTTTTTATTCCGCCTTCTGCAAAATAATCCCATACTCCGGAATGATGCCATATATCCAAATGATCCCAATCTGGTCGGTCGATAATAGGATAGATGCATATACCCCAGAATGGGATATTTTTATCTAATACAATGTTACATTGCTCAGAAACGAAATGTATCCAGTTGGAGCGATGCTCTCCGCTATGGCTGGTTTCAGCTAGTATTATCGGGGAGTGATAACGTTGATAAACTTCTTCAATCAACGAATGTAAAGGCCGCCATCTCGGATCAGAATTCTCATTGGCCCATGGTAGAAAAATACCTTCAATGCTATTGTTGACCCATTGGTTATTATAATAAAAGTTTAAGCCAATAATGTCCACAAATTCAGGTGCACCACCTAGCTCCGGACAAATCTTTCCAGTTAACATGTCAAGTACTTGAAATTGATTCTCATGCGTGGCCTGTGCTAATTTAATTTGCTCTTCAGTTGCATTTAAATCTGGAACTATACTAACTAAAGGTTCAGTACTGAGTATTTTGAAATTAGGGTTTATATTTTTTAAACACTTAATGCCTTCGATATAAGCGTGCATAAGTTTATATTTCACGTTCCAGCCTTCTGTTTTGCAGAATGGAACGGTTCCAGCAGCTTCTCCTCCTAACCAGGATATGAAACTTACCTCATTGATGGGCGTTATGATAAGCTCCTTCTTTCCATAGTTTTCAATAAAAAAGTTAGCGAAAGCAGCACATAATCCTACAAATCGTTGAGTAAATTGAGGATGTAGGGGTGAAAGGTCGTCAGGATAACCGAAATGACATAAATCCCATAGTTGTTGAATGCCAAGTTGGTTACCTATGTCCATCATGTGTTGTACTGTATCAAAATTATAACAGAAAGGCTTTGTTTCTACAACGCTCCAACGAATCCCTTCTCTGACAGTATTAATATTTATCTGTTGAAGCATTGTGTAGTCAGATTTTAATTGGCCGATGTGATCTGTCTCCTTTAGCAAATCTACCCGGTTGCCGAAGCAATTAATTTTATCACTGCATTCAAAACCTCCCATCCAATAAGATAGAAATGGATTTTCCTTATAGCTCATAATTAGATTTTCGTTTTTATTTAGAACTGTTTTATTGACAAATTGTTTAAATCAAAAATCTTATATGGGAATTTTAAATACCGCTCTCGATTCTGCTTTTAGTAAAGGACCTATAATATCAGATTCAAATAGTTTAATTATCGGTAATTCGTTAATTTTAGTGCCTCATCCAGATGATGAGTCTTTAGCTTGCGGAGGTACGATTGCTCTATTAAGAAAAAATGGTTTTTTAGTATATCTGATCTTTATTACAGATGGTACGATGTCTCATCCCAACTCTAAAAAATATCCTGCAGAAAGATTGAGAGATTTACGTGAAGAAGAGGCAAGAAAAGCTTTAAATATATTAAATGTAAATGCAGAGGCGATTCAGTTTTTACGATTGCCAGATTCTAATATGAATAAATTAAATCCTGTCAATTTTGAGTATACTTCACGGCTACTTCAAGAATATATAATAAAAATACGGCCCACAACTATTTTTCTTCCATGGAGGAAAGATCCGCACCCAGATCATATAGCGACTTGGAATCTTGCAGTTAATGCCATAAAAGGTATTAATAAAGGTGTCTTTCAATCCAGAGTATTAGAATACCCAGTGTGGTTTTGGGAACGGACGGATGCTTCTCAATTAGCTCAGGAAAATGAAGTGAATTTATGGAAGGTGCAAATTAATGATGTGCTAATAAAGAAAAAGCATGCCATTTTACAGCATGCTTCTCAGTTAGGTCAAATTATTAATGATGATCCAACTGGTTTCACTTTATCAAATAAAATGTTAGAACATTTTTATCATAAGGAAGAGCTATTTTTTGAATATTACGATATGATCAGGAAGATTTAGAATGGATTGGCATTTCTATATTAGCAACATAAGATGTCAAATCTTTTAAGGCCTTTTCTATATCAACAGGTTCCCATTGTTGAAACCATTTTTTTCTTTCAAGTTCTTCCTCAGCTTTATCCCATAATTCCCCAAAATATTCAGAATCATCCAGCCATTTTTTAAGAATTGCCTCTTCAAAATGATACCGTAAAGCGTTCAAAGTATGTAAATAGTTTGATTTTTGCCCTTTCCAGTAGTTAAAAAGCAGCTTTTTGATTTCTATTCGCGAGATAATTGACTCAGCACATTCCACCGATTGTATCAGTTGCATGCTTCCTAAAGACTCAAACCAAGCTAATTGTTGAGATAAGCCTTTTTCTACTCTTCCTATTTTTCGAGCTGAGGTAATTACCTTTATATTTGGGCTTCTTCTGATTTTTGCATCTTTTAATTCCAGTGACTTTAAAAAAGCAACATCTTCTAGGCAAGAGACCCGAGGTAACCGTCCGGCTTTTTCATACATATGACATTTAATGGCAAAGTTTGCTCCAAAACATTGGAAGTGTGAAGGCCATGGGTTCCATGGTTTGGGATCAATAAGAGACTCCAATCGTACAATAAGGTTTTGATATTTTATATCGTTCAGGTGATACTGCCTGGTTATTGAGTCTTCTAAATTAGTAATAATTTCTCCACCAACAACATCACAGCCTTTCTTCATTTCTATTTCTATTTCATTGATCCAATGTTCATCAACCTGCGTATCACCATCAGTTGATGCTATGATTCCATTTCTATTTAATAAGGCAAATCGTGAATAAGCTATATCCATCAGGAAACGCCTTGCCGTTCCAATATTCGCGTCTTCTTTTGGAAAAGTAACTTCTTCTACCAGCAAATGAAATTCAGGATAGGTGCTTTGATATTCTTTTATATGAGAATAAGTATGATCCAGGCAATTATTAGCTAATATCAAGACTTCAAATAAATTTAAATTTAGAGGGTTGTTATCTCTGTTTTTTTGAAGCCTTAATGCCTCCAGACATTGAATAATTGTATCTTCTTCATCTTTAACAGGAATGATGACACAGATATTCAAATTAGGAGAAGGCTTAGTTCTAAATGACATGATCATTGAAATAAATCAAATAGATAACTCTATTAATGATTGAAGGTTTATCGATTAGGGTAAAAGACGTATATTTTTTTGCAGATAAGTATTTATACATGTGCTTGTGTTAAATACCCATTTTTACTAAATAGCGAAACGTTACATAGATATCGTTGTTGTCTTTTCAGTTAGAAATTAAAATAATGTTAATTTAAAAAATTATAAAATGGCAGCTGAAAAAAAAACATCGACCTCAAAAACAACAGGTTCGAAAGCAACAAATTCTAAAACAACCAATTCGAAAGCATCAGGCACAAAGTCTGACAGTAAACAATCATCAATTTCGCAACAGATGAAAGATTCAGAATTTCATCAGTTCTTTTTAGATGAATTAAAGGATATCTATTGGGCTGAAAAACACTTGGCAAAAGCGTTGCCTAAATTACAAAAGGCTGCAACAAGTAAAGAGTTGGCTCAGGCCTTTGAGAAACATACCCAAGAAACAGAAACTCATATTAAAACCATTGAAAAGGTTTTTGAACTTTTAGGAGAGAAAGCAACCGCTAAAAAATGCGATGCCATGGAGGGTCTAATTGAAGAGGCTAACTCTGTTATATCAGATACAGACAAAGGAACTGCAGTAAGAGATGCAGGTTTGATTCTTTCAGCTCAAAAAGCAGAGCATTACGAGATTGCTACCTATGGTACTTTGCGAACTTTTGCTGAAAAGATGGGACATGAGGAGGTGACTTCTTTATTGCAGCAAACATTAGATAATGAGAAGGAAACTGATGTTGCCTTAACAGAAATTGCTGTGAACTTTGTGAATGAAGAGGCCTCTGAAGAATAAGCAACTGCTTTTCTGATAGTAATTTAATTAAACACTAAATTTTAAAAATTATGTCTATTGCAACAAATACAGCTGAAGTGCTGAACGATCTTATTCAAATAAACAATGATCGAATAGAAGGGTATCAAAAAGCTATTGAACAGTTAGAAGTAACCGATACTGATCTTAGAAACCTTTTTACAAGTTTTATAACACAAAGTCAGGAACTGAAGTCTGCTTTACAGAATGAAGTTTCAACTTTAGGAGAAGAGGTGGAAATGGGCACAACAACTTCTGGTAAAATATATCGTGCCTGGATGGATATCAAGGCTGTTTTTACCGGTAACGACCGTCAAACTGCTTTGAATAACTGCGAGTTTGGAGAGGATGCTGCTCAAAAGGCTTACCGCACAGCTGAAGCAAGTGAAGAACTTCTTCCCAATGCCCGAATTTTAATCACCAACCAAAAAATGGAATTAAAATCGGCACATGATAAGGTTAAACTCTTAAGAGATAGTGAAAAAATTTAAGAGCTAGTTTTTTATTTTTAAAAAGGGGTAGTTAACATTTGTTAACTACCCCTTTTTTTGTTTATGGTAAAGAAGTAACAGTTTTATCAGGTATTTTTCTCATTACAAAATGGCTATTTATCTTGATTAAATGGCGTATATATCTCGAAACATTCATTCCTTTCAGCTGGTTGATCTTGCAGGCAGTTCATTCTGTTTGATCATAACTAAAATCAAAAATAAAATATGGAAAGTTTAACCGAAATATCACTCAAACACATTCTTTGCTTCTCGCATTTACGTTGGGACTTTGTATTTCAACGACCTCAGCATCTATTGAGCCGTTTTGCTAAAGATACAATGGTTTATTTTTTTGAAGAACCTGTTTTTGATGCTCCGAAAGAAAACTATCTTTCAATCTCAAAGAGGAGTGAAGGAATAAATGTTGTAGTGCCACATTTGATAGAAGGAGCAGTTCCACAGGCTGTTAATACAGCATTGACAATGTTGCTCGATAAATTTTTACTTGACGTGAAAATGGACGAATGGGCCTTTTGGTACTATACTCCAATGGCATACGCCTTCACTAATAAATATAAACCGAAAGTAATCATTTATGATTGCATGGATGAGCTTTCCGCTTTTAAGTTTGCTCCACCCGAATTAATAACTTTAGAAAGGATGCTGATAGAAAAGGCCGATTTAGTATTTACAGGAGGACATTCATTATACGCAGCTAAAAAACAATTACATTCAGCTATTTTTCCATTCCCAAGCAGTATCGAGAAAGAACATTTTGCGAAAGCTAAACAACAACAAGAACAACCAGCTGATCAGGCTAATATACCGGGTCCGAGAATTGGTTTCTTTGGAGTAATAGATGAACGATTTGATATCGAACTAATTAGAAATATAGCTCAAGAACGTCCCAACTGGCAACTAATTTTGATAGGCCCAGTAGTTAAAATTTCTGAAGATACTTTACCGAAAAATAGTAACATTTATTATTTAGGACAAAAGACATACAATGAGTTACCAGCATATTTGTCGGGTTGGGATATAGCCTTAATTCCTTTCGCACTTAATGAATCGACACGATATATCAGTCCGACTAAAACTCTTGAATATTTAGCTGCAGGAGTGCCGGTCGTTTCAACTCCGATCTTCGATGTTATTAATCCTTATGGTACCTCTAATCTGGTTCATATAAGTGGCAACTCTGAAGGCTTTATAAAAACCATTGAAAGTGAATTAGATAAACAGGATAAAGGTGAGTGGATAAGAAAGGTAGATGAATATATGAAAGATCTCTCCTGGGATAATACATATATGAGCATGTTAACTGAGATTAAAAAAGTTTTTCAAAATAAGAATTCTACATCAACCGTGAATAAAGAAGCTTATGTATGATTATATGATAGTAGGTGCCGGATTCGCAGGAAGCGTATTGGCGGAGCGTTTAGCACGAGTGGAAAATAAAAAAGTACTTATCATTGATAGAAGAAATCATATTGCCGGAAATGCTTATGATTATTACGATGAAGCCGGAATTTTGGTTCATAAATATGGGCCGCATATTTTTCATACAAATAGTAAAGATGTATTTGATTATCTATCACAGTTTACAGAATGGAGGAATTATCAGCATCGAGTGTTAGCTAGTGTTGATGGTCAATTACTGCCGATCCCAATCAATTTAAACACCATTAATAAAATGTATGGGTTGAATCTTAATAGTGATGAACTGACAGATTTTTTTAAGGAGCGTGCAGAGAAGAAGAAGGAGGTCTTGACTTCAGAAGATGTGGTTATAAATAGTATTGGACGTGAGTTATATGAGAAATTCTTTAAAGGGTATACTAAAAAGCAATGGAATCTCGATCCTTCCCAACTTAGTGCCTCTGTAATAGCCCGTATTCCTACGCGAACCAATAAAGATGATCGATATTTTACCGATACCTTTCAGGTAATGCCTCTGCATGGATATACCAAAATGTTTGAGAAAATGTTAGACCATCCGAATATCCATGTCATGTTGAATACAGATTATAAGGATGTTATGGGAGTGATCCCTTATAAAAAGCTAATATTTACTGGCCCTATTGATGAGTATTTTGATTTCCGCTTTGGAAAATTACCTTATCGCTCTATTGAATTTAAATTTGAAACTTTAGATCAGGAAAAATTTCAAGAAACTGGAACTATTAACTATCCCAACGATTACGGCTTTACAAGGATAACAGAGTTTAAGCATTTAAGTGGGCAGAAACATCATAAAACATCCATCGTTTATGAGTTTCCAAAGACAGATGGAGATCCTTATTATCCTATTCCAAGGCCTGAAAATGCAAGTATATACAAGCAATATCATCAACTGGCTCTGCAAATGAAAAACACTTATTTCGTGGGACGCTTGGCAACTTATAAATATTATAATATGGATCAGGTTGTGGCACAAGCCTTAGCTACTTTTAAACAAATTAGGGATAATGAAAGAGATGGTTCTAAGCCTTTAACAAATCATAGTGTTGTTTTAAACGGTAAAGATCTTTCAGCGATTTAAGGATAAGACTTGGCAAGTATCTGAGATTGTCATTGTATAAAACAAGAACGTGTTAAAATCGGGTAAAACGAGGTTCAAACAGGGGTCAAACAGGGACAATATGCGAGTCTTGCCCCTGTTTGGTCCCTGTTTGACCCCTATTTGGTCCCTGTTTAAGTAAATCGTGATAAAAACGATTCTCGGGTGATTTATTTCCAATTATTCAGACATTAACTACCAGGGAATTTCTCCTGTTTCGGAGTTCGTTTCTTCACTAATAAACTTTCCTGTCGGACCATCGGCATCGAGTACGGCGTATTTTACGATACGTTTGCCGGCATCCTCTACTGTTCCGGTTCCCCGGTGATCGTTAAAATCAGTTGCAATAAAGCCAGGGTCAACGGCATTGATTTTAAACGGAGTGCCTTTAAATTCGTAAGCCAGGTTAACAGTATACATATTAAGCGCTGTTTTTGAGGGGAGATAAGCAGCGCCTTTATGATTATAGTACAACCAGCTAGGGTCGCTATTCAATGTGAGTGATGCCATACTTGAACTTACATTTACGATGCATGGCTGTGGAGAATTGCTCAGCAAATCAATAAAGGCTTGGGTTACTCTTACGACTCCAAACAAATTAATATCGAACACATTTTTGAAAATAGAAACAGCTGTTTCGGTTGCTGTTTGCGGAAGGCCACCGCTGATACCGGCATTGTTAATTAATACATCGAGTACGTCGGTTTTTCTACCTATTTCTTTACGAGCAGCATTTACAGATTCTTGATCGCTTACATCTAATTGTATAGCTTCTACTTCGTTTAAGCCTTCAGCCTTCAGCTTTTCTACTGCTTTCTGGCCATTTTGAAAATTACGACTACCTAAATAAATATAATATCCCTTTTGTAATAGTTGACGAGCCGTTTCGAAGCCAATACTTTTATTGGCACCGGTAATTAATACTTTTTTCATGATTCTTTGTTTAATAATTTAAGTGTAGAGCAGTCTTCATGACCATTCTGCTAATTTTTATTAATACAAAGTTCTGACTAAACAGGATGTATAGTTAATGAGAATCAAACTAAAAAGTATGATTTTCAAACTTTTTGGATCCTGAAAGATTTAGGAACAAGACCGGTTAATCGTTTGAAGTAGTTGTTAAAGTAGGTAGGGTATTCAAAACCCAGGCTGTAGGCAATATCTGCAATACTCCAATCGGTATATTGCAAAAGGGCTTTTGCTTCTGCGGCGATGCGTTCGGCAATGTGTACAGAGGTGGGTTTACCTGTAATCTCCTTCACCGAGCGATTAAGATAGTTTACGTGTACGGAAAGTTTTTGTGCAAAGTCTTGGGCGGTTCTCAGCTTTAGCGGATAGTTGATGCTTTCTATTGGAAATTGTCGTTCCAATACATCCATAAATAAGGTGGTGATTTTTGTAGCTGCATTTTTTTGTTTCAACTCAATTTGTGATGGTTGAATTCTCAGTGCCTCATGAATAATGAGTTCTATGCAGCCTCTCAGTAACTCGTCTTTATAAGTATAATCGCCCTTATGCACAGATAACATCTTTTGATAAAGACCCGTTATAAACGTTGCCTGTTCACTGTTAAGAGGAATTGCAGGTATTTCGCCGTAGCGAAATAGTGGTGATTTTTGTAAAATTTCAGTGCGTTCCCTGCCTGTTATAAAGGTTTCTGTAAAAAGACAAGCATAACCTTTCTTTTTAGAATGCTGAACAACAGAGTGGGGTAGATGTGGGTTGGCGAAGAATAAGAAGGTGTCATTCATTTCAATTGTTTGATCACCGTAGCTAATTGTCATATTGCCTGTAACCAGAACTATTTTATAAAAGTCTCGTCTGCCGTGAGTATGCGGCGGACTCTCGATTTCTGAGATTTTATAGACTTTAAAGCCGTTCAATTTTAAAGCCGGATTAAGGGCTGGAACCGCAGATATAGTTTTGTTAGACATTTAGCAAATTAATCAAATCAAACTTTAAATACAAAACATAATTTGACAGTTTACTAATTAAGGGTATAATTTCTTAACAGAAGAGCATTTCATTTTGTATTTTGTAAGAATATAATGTGAGAAGAAAAATAATGGTGGAACATGATTTACGGAACATAAAATTATTTTAATGAAATCTGATAAAGACATTGAAAATGCTGATACTTTAGAAGAAAGCACTCTTCATCCTGATATTTTTTATAAAGTTGATATCGTGGTTATAGGGGCAGGACAGGCAGGATTGTCGGCAGCATATCATCTGAAAAGAGAGGGCGTAGAACCGGGAAAAGGTTTTGTGATATTAGATGATGAGTTTAGTCCGGGTGGAGCTTGGCAACATCGATGGGATTCGTTAACCTTAAGCAATGTAAATGGTATAAATGATTTGCCGGGAATGGGTTTTGCAGATGCCGTAAATATGGATGACAAGGAATTGCAAGCAAATATTGCAATACCGAGGTATTATGAAAAGTATGAAAACGCTTTTGAACTTCCTGTTATCCGTCCGATCAGGGTAAGTGAAGTTACGGAAAGAAATGGCCGATTTATTATTCGAACAAATGGAGTTCAATTCAGTGCTCGGGGGATAATCAATGCTACAGGTACATGGAAAACACCCCATTGTCCAAAATATCCCGGATGGGAAAAATTTAAGGGCATACAGCTTCATACGGGTGAGTATAAGCATGCTGAAGAATTTACCGGAAAACATGTTATCATTGTGGGAGGAGGGATTTCAGCAGTTCAACTGTTGGGTGAGATATCAAAGGTAACTCAAACCACTTGGGTGACTCGAACGGCTCCTGATTTTAGAAGGTATAAATTTACTCTGGAACTGGGGAGGGAGGCTGTTGCGATGGTGGAAAAAAGAGTACGGGAAGGTTTACCGCCAAAATCTGTAGTATCAGTTACCGGACTGCCAATCACTCCGGCTATTGAAGAAATGTTGATCAGTGGAGTAATGAATCGAAAGCCTATGTTCCAAGAAATTACCGAAACAGGTGTTCAATGGGAAGATGGAACAACACTTAGTGCCGATGTTATTTTTTGGAATACCGGTTTTCGGCATTCTTTGGACCATCTTGCTCCATTAAAGCTGATGAATGACAAGAATGGAATTACAATGTCCGGATCATTGGCGACACAGGTAGCAAGCGACCCAAGGATACATTTAACTGGATATGGCCCGTCAGCTTCTACTATTGGAGCTAATCGTGCCGGTCGGACAGCTGCCAGAGAGTTGATTGAGTTCCTTGAGTTGTAATAATACACTTATTTGCTAATATTGTTAGTGTAGTTGACGGAAGAGGGTTGATTATGAAAAGGATAACTACTTTTATGATATGGAAGAAAATTTAGATAATGTTGAAAACGAATTTGCATTTATTCTGTATCAACAACAACTACAGACTGCAGCAGCTACTGAAAGTTTAGCGGCTATGCTCTTAGACGATGAACAATTTAGAGCGTATAAAATGAAAAAACTTGAATTCATGCAGGAGAAAGCATTAAAAATTCAAGAGATTATAAAAAGTGATATAGAGGAATATTACAACAATTAGTTGGTTTATCATTTCTGAAGATGGTTTTATTCGAGAAATGAAACAATATAAAACAGAAAAGCGCTGTAATTTTTAATTACAGCGCTTTTTATGATTGTAAAGTTAGATGGGCCTTATAATTGTGGATATTTATTTGCACAATCAATGCACTGCAAAACTTCAATTTCTTCTATTGTGATACCTGTAAAATAGCCATCTTGACAACCGTCTTCAACATAACCGCAAGTAGAAATCATTCCGCTATTCTTGTTCTTCTCATATTGCATGTCGCTTTTATTACAAGACGCAATCAGTGATCCTGTTAGGATAGATAAAGACCCATAAAGTTTTTTTCATAAAAAAGTAATTTAAAGGTTAGTTCAAATAAGAACGCTGAGGTGTCAAGAATGCTACAAAAAACGGTACTTAAAAGCGAGAGCTTGGGATGGGGTTACTATTATCTTTCAGTAAGTGGACGGTTTTTTAATTAATGGCAAATTAAATAAAAATTTATTTTAATATTTAATTCATTCATCGTAATATTGCGATATAATTATGGGAATTACAAAGACAGAAATCTTCACTGAAGAGCAGAATCAACTTGCAACTTTGTTAAAAGCGATTGCGCATCCTGCACGAATTGCAATTCTGCAACAGATTATTTCTGCAAATGCTTGCATTTGTGGAGAACTAGTTGATGAATTAGGGCTTGCACAGGCCACAATCTCGCAGCATTTGAAAGAATTAAAGAATGCAGGCATTATTCAGGGTACGATTGAAGGAGTAAAAGTCTGTTATTGCATAGAACCAAAAACTTGGACATTATTGGAATCGTTGCTTGGCAGTTTTCTTGCCTCGTATAAAAACCCGGAAAGCTGTTGTTAGTTTTTTGAGGCAATTCATCATCGCAATAGTATTATTAATATCAATTATGAAGTTATCAGAAATTAAAACAATACTGGGAAAGGCTGAGACCGTAAATTTTCAGTTGGAGAACGGGACAAAAGTTCCTGAACATTTCCATGTTACTGAAGTAGGAATTATTACAAAAGACTTTATCGACTGTGGAGGTAAGGTTCGCCATGAAAAGGTGGCCAATTTCCAACTATGGAATGCAGACGATTATGAGCATCGTTTAAAAGCAGGAAAGTTATTGCACATCATTTCCTTATCAGAAAGAGTGTTGGGTATGGATGATTTGGAGATTGAAGTGGAATACCAATCGGGAACAGTTGGTAAATATGATCTTGGTTATGACGGTAATAGTTTTCTATTGATTGCTAAGCAGACTGCATGTTTGGCAAACGAAGCCTGTGGGGTTGAAGAAGCTCCAAGAAGAGCAATGGTAAATTTAGTGGCTTCAGCGAATAGTTGTACTCCGGATGGTGGATGTTGCTAGTTATGAAAAGAAGAATATTAGTACTCTGCACAGGAAACAGTTGCAGAAGCCAGATTGCTGAAGGTTACCTTCGATATTTTGCAGGAGATGAAGCAGAAGTTTTCAGTGCAGGAATAGAGACTCATGAGGTCAACCCAAGGGCTATAGAGATTATGAAACGGGATGGAATTGATATTTCTAAGCACACTTCGAATAATATAGATGATTATAGGGGTATTGACTTCGATTATGTGCTAACTGTTTGTGATAATGCTAAAGAGAATTGTCCGTATTTTCCGACTAGTGCCATAAAACTGCATTGTAATTTTCCTGATCCTGCGAAGGCACTAGGTTCTGATGAAGAAATTATGGAACAGTTTCGGCAGGTGAGGGAGTTGATACGAAAATATGCACAGAACTTTGTTAATGAGAATCTAAGACCTTAATATGAGTGCAAACAATTGTTCGCCAGTAATAGAAAGGAAAAAGCTCCGTTTTCTAGACCACTACCTTACTCTTTGGATATTTATAGCGATGATTATTGGTGTTGGCATAGGTTATTTTAATCCTTCTTCAGCGGTCTTTATTAATTCTTTCTCAAGTGGAACAACCAATATACCGCTTGCAATCGGGTTGATTTTGATGATGTATCCACCACTTGCAAAAGTCAAATATGAAAAGATGGGTGAGGTATTCAAGAATACCAAAGTGCTTGGAATATCATTGATACTAAATTGGGTAATCGGCCCACTGCTTATGTTCTTTTTGGCCATTATCTTTTTGAGAGATTATCCTGAATATATGGTAGGCTTGATTTTGATCGGACTTGCTCGTTGTATCGCAATGGTGGTGGTATGGAACGAACTGGCCGAAGGCAACCGTGAATACGCAGCCGGGCTAATAGCCTTGAACAGTATCTTTCAGGTACTTTTGTATAGTGTTTTTGCATACGTTTTTATTACCGTTTTGCCCCCATATTTCGGACTGAATAGTTTGGAAGTAAATATTACTATTGGCGAGATAGCAAAGAGTGTTGGGATTTATCTAGGTCTGCCTTTTGCGATGGGTATAATTTCCAGGTATCTCTTAATCAAACTAAAGGGTGAAGAATGGTTTCAGCATAGGTTTGTACCATTCATATCGCCGATTACTTTGATTGCTTTGCTTTTTACTATTGTAATTATGTTCAGCCTTAAAGGTAACTTGATTGTTCAGATTCCAACGGATGCAATACGAATTGCGATACCACTTTTCCTATATTTCTCCATTATGTTCTTAATCAGCTTTTTTGCTGGAAAATACTTTGGTGCCGATTATTCAAGAAGCACTTCTATAGCATTTACTGCAACTGGAAACAATTTTGAGCTCGCTATTGCAGTAGCTATTGGTGTTTTTGGTATCAATTCAGGTCAGGCATTTGCCGGTGTGATTGGTCCGTTAGTGGAAGTTCCTGCTTTAATAGCATTGGTCAACCTCGCTTTCTGGTTTCGGAAGAGATATTTTTCCGAGGATGGAGCTTTAGTAAAAAAACTTTGATCGGTCTGACTATTAAGCAGAACGATCAAAGTTTAAATAGGCTTTTTTATCTCTTATAATCGCCATTAAATAATCTCATAATCCCTAAAGGATTATCAGTTTTTAATTCATCTGGTAATAGATTCTCAGGGAAATTCTGATAACATACCGGACGTGTAAAACGATGAATAGCTGCTGTTCCAACTGATGTTGAACGGCTGTTGGTAGTCGCCGGAAATGGTCCACCATGCACCATAGCATGGCATACTTCAACACCAGTAGGGAAATCATTTATAATTAATCTGCCAACCTTTTGTTCTAAAACATCTATTAGGTCGGTATAATTATTTAAATCATTTTCGGTTCCAAAAAGCGTTGCTGTTAAATGACCTTTCATTTTCTTTGCCGACGTTAATAGTTCTTCTTTAGAATCTGCAACAACACTGATAGTTGATGGTCCGAAGTTTTCTTCTTCAAAATAATCTTTAGAAATAAAGCTTTTAGCCGTAGTTTCAAATAAATGGGCACTTCCTTTAAATCCCTCTGAGCTGAATTTTCCTTTGGCTACCAATTTTACGTCAAGCTTATTACTGGCTAAACTCTCAATTCCGTTATCAAATGCAGATTTAATGCCTTTGTTTAACATGACACCAGCTTCTGCTTCTTCAAAGTGTTTTGCTGTCAGTTTCTGAAAGTTTTGTAGGTTTTCGTCATTATTCAAAAACACCAAACCTGGATTTGTACAAAACTGCCCTGTCCCTAATGTTACGGAGTTTGTTAATCCTTTAGCAATCTCTTCTGAACGTGCTTTCAAAGCTTCAGGGAGAATAAAAACAGGATTTGTACTACCCATTTCTGAATACACAGGAATAGGTTCATCCCGGTTATTAGCTGCCTGAAAAATAGCTATGCCTCCTTTGGTAGATCCCGTAAAACCAATTGCTTTAATATGAGGATGGTTTACAATAGCCATACCCACTTCTATAGAACCGTGTACCATTGAAAAAACACCCTTTGGCATACCAGTTTTTTCCGCAGCTTTATTAATAGCCATAGCTATCATCTCACAAGTTCCCGGATGTGAAGGATGACCTTTTACAACAACGGGGCAACCACTTGCTAAGGCTGATGCAGTGTCTCCTCCGGCTACTGAAAAAGCGAGTGGAAAATTACTAGCTCCGAAAACGCCTACTGCGCCTAATGGCTTTTGCATATATCTGATATCAGCTCTAGGTAATGGTTGTCTATCTGGTAATGCAGGGTCTATTCTGGCATCAACCCAAGAGCCTTCACGCAGAACAGTTGCAAATAATTTTAATTGTCCCATGGTTCTGCCACGTTCACCGGTTATTCTTCCTATTGGTAAACCTGATTCTGCAGAGCAATATGTTATTAATTCATCTCCAAGATTTAGAATTTCATCAGCAATGGCGTCTAAAAACAACGCTTTTTCCTCTCCACTTTTCTTACGATATATAGCAAATGCTTCATGAGCTTTTAATGCTGCTTCATTTGTTTCATCTATGGTTGCTTCATAAAATGTTGTTTCTAATTCTGTAGCATCAGATGGGTTGATACCTTTGAATGTTGTTCTCCCATTTGATGAAAGCGATCCGGCTATATAATTTTTTCCTGTTAATATCATTTTGTAATTTTTATAATTTCTATTCTGTTTTATAATCCGACCATAACCATTTTAGTGCTTCTGGAAGTACACTTCCACCATGTTTTCCATTGTGGCCACCCGTTCCTGTTACAAATATATAATTATAAGATTTATACGCTAGGGATGAGGCCATTTGTTGGTTGGCAAGCCACCAATTTCCATGCTCATTATTTAGATCATTAGAACCATCCTGAAGATACACCTTGATATTCTTTTTCGGAGTTTTCCTAATCATGGCTTCGTAGTTGTGACCTCCGCGGATGTTTGTGAAACTTCCAAAATGGCTCATGACTTTAGAGAAATAATCGGGACGTTCCCAAGCCACCGTAAAGGCACAAATACCTCCGGAAGATAATCCGGCAATGGCTCTCATTTGCGGATTGGTGGTTATGTTATATGTTTTGCTTATTTCTGGTATTAGTTCTTCAATAAGGAACCGTGCATACGTATCATTTAAACTATCATATTCAATACTTCGGTTGCTAGCATCAAATGGATTTCCGGGTAACTCAGAACTTTTATGACCGGGGTTTATAAATAGTCCTATAGTAATGGGCATTTCTTTTTTATATATGAGGTTGTCAAATACGATAGGAACCCGAAAGTCACCTGTTTCATTAACGTAGGCAATGCCGTCTTGAAAAACCATTAAAGCGGCAGCTTCATTTGGATCATATTGTTCGGGAACATACAGATAATACTCCCTGATCGTGCCTTCCAATAGATTGCTTTTCCATACGAATTTGGTTACTGTCCCTCTAGGAACACCTTCATGCCGTTTAGAATCTTCACCAAGGCTGTATGTCTCAGTTTGTCCAAAACTTGCGTGAAAAGTTAGTATGCTCAAAAAGAAAAAAGCAACCTTTACTAGTGTCATTTTACATAATTAACTAAGGTACCTATAGAGTTTATTGAGATGTTAATTTCATCGCCACTTTTCAATGTAAAAGCGGTTGTTGGGACAATACCCGTACCGGTCATTAAGAAACTACCGTATTTAAAAGAACATTCTTTATAGAGGTATGAAACCAAATCTTCGAACTTACGTTTAATCTTATTTATTTCGATAACGCCTTCAAAAACCGTTTGTCCATTTCTATTGATTTTCATGGCGATTTCAGTATCTAAAGGAAGGGCTTCTTTTGTTAGATATATACATGGTCCTAAACCAGCACAGGCATCATATGTTTTAGCTTGTGGCAGGTATAAAGGGTTTTCTCCCTCGATACTTCTTGAACTCATGTCATTACCAATTGTATAACCAATTATTTTGCCAGAAGAGGTAATAGCTAATGTTAATTCCGGTTCTGGCACATCCCATGTAGAGTCTTTCCTAATGTTTACCTTTCCCCCGGATGGTACCGTTCTATTGACAGTTGCTTTAAAAAACAATTCTGGTCTGTCTGCATTGTAAACGCGCTCATAATAGTCGCCTCCGCCTGCATCTTTACTTTCTTCTTGTCTTCCTAATTTACTATTGAAATAGGTAACTCCACTTGCCCATAGTTCTTGGCTTTGCATAGGCACTAATAAATGAGCTGCTATAATATCTTCGGCATTATCAATGGTTGAACCTTGCTTAACAATATCTTGAACTTTGTCGTATAGATTGTCATTATTAAAGAAATCATCCCAATTGTCATTTACCAAATAAAATGATTTGTCGGATTGAATTAAGATCCCTTTCGTTGTATTGTAAATTCTCATTTACCCTAAGATTAAATATGTTAAAAATAATAAAATTGCTGCTGATACTCCTAAAACAGCAGTACCTAATGTATGAAATCGATAACCCGTTTTGACATCCATGCCCGAAAATTGGGTAACCACCCAAAAGAAACTATCATTGGCATGTGAAACTACAGCGGATCCAGCACCAATAGCAATAACAACCATGGCTTTGTGCATTTCAGTTTCAAAACCTAAGGTTCCCATCATGGGGGCTAATATGGAAGCTGTTGTTATCAAGGCTACTGTTGAGGAGCCTTGGGCCGTTTTTATAGAGGCTGCTAATAGGAAAGGTAACCAAATGTTGATATTGATTTGAGATAATGTATCTCCTAGGGTGACTGCTATTCCTGAATCGCGTAATACCTGACCAAAAATACCTCCTGCACCTGTAATTAATATAATTGAAGATGCTGATACTAATGCTTTTCCAATCCATCCATCTGTAGAAAACATTTCTGAGCTTAATTTCTTGGGGAGTATTAATGATAGAAAAGCTCCAATTAATAAAGCCATAAAAGGTTCTCCTAGAAATGCTAAAATTTTGATTCCCAGTGGGAATGTTTCAAAGTCTTCTGCTTTATAACCAAAAGTCGAGGACAATAATGATGCAATAACTATTAAAATAATGGGAACAAAAATGGGGATGACCGATTTGATTACACTGGGTTTAGATTTAAATTGGATGGCTATTTCTTCTTCAGAAATTTCGGGGTTGGGATCAATATAGGTTTTTGAAACATATTTCTTAATAAAAATAAGAGATATGGCCAATGCACCTAAACTGATGGGGATTCCCAATAGCATTACTAAGCCTAAATCTGCGCTTAAATAATAAGCTGCCGCTACGGGCCCAGGTGTTGGAGGAATTAAAACATGTGATGCTGTTAGGCCAAGTGCTAAAGCAATGGCAGCTCCAGCTAAAGAAATCCCTGCTTTTTTCGATAAACTTTTATTTAATGGTGACAGTAACATAAAGCCACTATCAGCAAAAACTGGTATAGAAACGAACCACCCAATTAGACCCATGGCTAAGGGGATCTTTTTCTTTCCGGTGAATTTCAATACTTTTTCTGCCAGGGTATAGGCACCTCCAGAATTCTCTAAAAAAGCTCCTATAATAACACCCAGAATGATAATCATTCCAATACCACCTAATGTATTTCCAAAGCCGCTATTTACAGACTTAATAATTTGATTTAACGGCATTCCTACAACGACACCATACAGAATAGCTACTAAAAGTAGTACTACAAATGGGTGGATTTTTAGCTTAGAGGTAAGGTATACAATCAGTAATACGCTGATTAATAAATAGATGATTTCCATGTGTTATTTCAGTAGTTTATAATTGGTTAGCTTTTAGATTAATGCAGATCTCTATCAACTTTAGAGCCCGAACCCCCTACAAGGACATCTAAGTCAGCCCCTAATTCGGCACCTTCCACATGATCTAAATAGATACGTACATAACCTCTAGTAGCCATGGGTTCGGGTGCTTTCCAAGCTAGTTTTCGTTTTGCTATTTCTTCATCAGAAATGTTAAGTTGTAATAATCTTTTTTCAACATCTAAGGTAATCGTGTCGCCATTTTGTACAATAGCAAGAGTTCCTCCAATCGAAGATTCTGGTGATATATGAAGAACTACAGTTCCGTAGGCTGTTCCACTCATTCGGCCATCAGAGATACGGACCATATCTTTCACTCCTTTCATAATCAGTTTTTCTGGTAAATCCACGTTACCAACTTCTGGCATTCCCGGATAACCTTTTGGTCCTACGCCTTTTAGTACTATGACACTATTCTCGTCAATGTCTAAATTAGGGTCATCAATTCTATGATGATAGTCTTCCATACTTTCAAAAACGACCGCTTTACCCGTATGGCTCAATAAATGCTTTGTTGCAGCAGAAGGTTTAATGACGGCGCCATTTTCGCATAAATTTCCTTTTAAAACAGCAATCCCCGCATGCTCTTGTAAAGGTTTATCTATTTTGGCAATAACTTCATCATTATAACATATAGCCTTAGCATAATTCTCTCTGAAAGTTTTTCCATTAGCAGTTTGAATATCCTGATGTAATAAATCACCTAATTCTTTCATGACCACAGGTAAGCCTCCGGCATAAAAGAAATCTTCCATCAAGTATTTTCCGGAAGGCATTAGATTTACTAATAATGGGATTTGGCTTCCAATGCTATCAAAATCTTCCAGTTTAAGATCAACACCTATTCGGCGGGCGATGGCAATTAAATGAATGATTAGATTGGTAGAACCACCAACGGCTGCATTGGTTACTATGGCATTTTCAAATGCTTTTCTGGTAAGAATTTTAGACATGGTTAAATCTTCTTTTACCATATCAACTATGCGACGACCAGATAATTGTTGCATTACCTTTTTACGGGAATCCGCTGCAGGAATGGATGAAAAACCTGGTAAGGTAAGTCCTAAAGCTTCACACATGGTTGCCATGGTTGAAGCTGTTCCCATCGTGTTACAATGTCCTATACTTCTGGCTGCACAAATCTCGGCCTCTTGCATCGCTTCGGCGTCAAAATCTTGCGTTTTTTGTTTTTCTTTAATCATCCAGTTAAAGGATCCGGAACCAATGGTTTCGCCTCTAAACCTTCCATTTAACATAGGACCTCCGGGTACGACAATGGTTGGTAAATCAACACTGCATGCACCCATAACTGTTGATGGCGTTGTTTTATCACAACCGGTTAAAAGAACAATACCATCCAGTGGGTTAGCTCTAATCGACTCCTCTGTGTCCATACTTGCGAGGTTGCGAAACAGCATCGTTGTTGGTCGCATGATAGTTTCTCCCAATGACATTACAGGAAACTCCATAGGGAAACCACCCGCTTCAAGAATGCCGCGTTTTACCACCTCAGCTACATCACGTAAATGACCATTACAGGGTGTTAGATCGGACCATGTATTACAAATACCAATTACCGGTTTGCCCTCAAAGTAATCATTTGGATAGCCTTGGTTTCTTAACCAAGACCTGTGTACAAAGCCCATTTTATCATTTCCACCAAACCATTCTTGGCTTCTCAGTTTTTTATCTTTACTCATTGTTGTTATAAATTGTGATATTATTAATGCTAACGTTGGCACTAAATTAATGATAAATATTTGGAATATTTAAAACAGCTTCTAAAGCTAGTTTTGGTTGTTTATTTCTATCGTATAATAAAGGATAGTTCGTTCGTCCGGAAAGAGGGTAATTGTTTTTCCAAGACATTCCATCGTGTAAGCCCCATAGTGTAACTCTATCTATCTTATCTCTTTTTCTATAGAAAATTTCAAATAATTCTGCGTATCTATTTGCTAAAGCTTTTTGTTGCTCTAGAGGAAGCCCGTCTGCATAAGGATCTAGGAATGTTTTAAATTCCTCTAATTGATATTGTGGATGTGCTAACCCGGTACCAATAATTTGTCCTTCTTTAGTTAATGGCAGAACATCTACATCCAGTTCGGTTATCATAACCTTTAACCCTAGCGAAGAAAAGGAATCTATGGCGGCCTCAATGTATTCTGTTTTAGGGTAATTCAAGCCCCAATGTCCTTGAATTCCTATACCATCAATTCTAATATTTTCTTTCTGTAGGAGTCTTACAAAGCGCATAATGCCATCTCTTTTTTCTGGTCTCCACGCATTGAAATCGTTATAGTACAATTCGGTATTTGGCGCATATTCACTAGCGAATTTAAAAGCATTCCTGACTAATTCGTCCCCGTCTCCAATGCTTTTTACCCAAGCTGTTTCGCTTCGGTAAGAGCCATCATTGTCAATAATTTCATTTACGACATCCCAGGCATCAACTTTGCCAGCATATCTGCCTGCAACTGTTTCAATATGTTTACGCATTTGTTCGATTTGCGCTTCCGGTGAATTAGGATTTCCAGCTTCATCTTTAAAAAACCAATCCGGAGTTTGGTTGTGCCAAATCAAGGTATGTCCTATAATAAAAAGATTGTTTTTTTGACCAAAAGCGACAAATTCATCAGCTGCTTTAAAATTATATACACCAGGTTCTGGATTTACAACTTCAGCTTTCATGGAGTTCTCCGGTGTAATGCTATTAAATTGTTGAAGAATGATGCTTTGAGACAAAGAATCAGCGCCTGATGGAACTTGTGTATTAACTGCAACACCTACTAAAAAAGCATCTTTATAGACCTCTTTTAAACTTGATTGAACTTCCTTTTTCTTTTCAGGAGAAGAACAGCTCATTAACATTGAAAATGAAATAGCCATTCCTAATCCTAACACGGATGTAGAGATTTTCATATTATTTACATGGTTGGTTTTATAAAATTTAATTGGTTCGTAAATATATAAAAATAAAAATTTAAACAAAGAGGGGGGGCGTTCTGTAATAATATTCAGTAGGTGTAGCGAGACTTTTACCTTTATAAGGTTTTCTTTTCTTTCTTCTAGGAATAGAAAGATGAAATGAAAAAAGCACTGAAACCAGTGCTTTTTTATGGTGGAGTGTCAAGGATAGAGATCGAACACTTAGTACCAATTTTGAGGTTCTTAGAAAATATAAAATTATTAAGTAACCGACTTAATCCATATCAAAATTTCGGTTAAAGCTATCGGAGAAAATGTTTGCTCAATAATTCCATATTCATCTGTGAGGCCGGTTTTGCATTCTTGGAACAAATGATTCATCCCTGATAGTTCTTTAATGGTAACATTTTTATTGCCACCTTTTCGCAAAGCGTCTTTAATAGCCGTTAGGTTTTGTGTGGAAGGAACTTGCGAATCTTTGTCACCATTAATTGCTAAAACAGGGCATTTTACTTTTTCTAATACGGCAGCCGGGTTGTATTTTAAAAAATACTGCATCCATGGGTTGGCAATCTGCCCATATATTATTTTAGCAAACTCTTCATTACTCATTCCTTCTGGTTTTGGACCATTTGGATTTTCTTTTAATGACTTGGTAACGAAAACTTTTAAATCTGTTTTAAGCTGCTCCTGATCATATGCTGCTTTAACGATGTCGAAGGCACCTTTCCTAAAATCTGCTTCTTTGCTATGCTCAGCTTCACTCTGGCCGGTTGCTTTCCCTAATAATTGAAGCTGTAGAATAATCAACTCATCTCCAGGAAGGCCAGGACTAGCCAATAGCGTAATGAAAGAAATATCTTTACATTTGCTTGCTACCAGTTGTGCAATGATGCCACCTTCACTATGACCAATTAAGCCAATTTTCTTTTTATTGATTTCTTTCCGGGTTTGTAAATACTTTACCCCTGCTTCCACATCCGAAGCAAAATCTAAAGATGTTGCCGAGCCAAAATCGCCTTTCGATGCAGCAACCCCACGATCATCAAAACGCAGAACGGCTATACCATTCTTAGTTAAATAATCAGATAGGACAAGAAAGGGCTTGTGGTCAAGTATTTCTCCATTTCTATTATGAGGACCGGAATCGGAAATTAGCACTACAACCGGAAAGTTCCCTTCTTTTTCAGGCAATGTAAGCGTACCGGCAAGTGTAATTCCGGCTTGATTGTTTTCAAAAATAACCTCTTCCGAATAATATGGAAACGGTTGTAAAGGTTCCTGAGGACGTAGAGGTTTTTCCGTCTTGATCGCACTTTCTGATAAATCTAATGGAAATGACTGGCCACCTTGTCTAAAATTACCAGTAATCAAACGGTCTTTCCCTAAAGTTCCTTCGTATTCTATAGATGCATTGGCAATAGTCAATTTTAGAACTGAATCCTCAAAGCTAACGGTGGTTACCGGAATATCTTTTGCTCCCTGGTTTGGGCTGTCCATTGTGGCAACTAAGCCCTTTTCTGTTTTTGTAATATTAAAAACTAGTTTTAATTGTGTTCCCTGAACTTTTAAAAGTCCGTTCCAATTTCCTGTGATTTCCTGGGAGAATGAAACCATAGAAAAAACCATAGAAATTAGACAGCTCAAAAGTGTTACTATTACTTTTTTCATAAAATTGAGGTTGGTTTTTATAGATTAAAATTAAAAGTGATGTTTCAAAGAGAGGACGTTAACAATCCCGCGATTGTTAAACAAACCGATAGAAACGAGAGGGTCGGGTTTCCCGTTGCAATCCCTCTCGCAAATCCTAATTCATATAACTATTAGCTTAGTAATTGATATTTAAATTTCAAGCATGTCTTCAGAATCAGCTTTTTGTGGCTGATACTCAAGGATATCACCAGGTTGGCATTTAAGTACCTCGCAAATAAGTTCGAGAGTTGAAAATCGAATCGCCTTAGCCTTTCCTTGTTTTAAAACAGAAAGATTAGATATTGTGATTCCTACTTTTTCGGATAATGTATTTAATGACATCTTACGTTTGGCCATCATCACGTCCAGATTTATAATAATTGCCATAATTATATTGTTAAACTGTTTTCTTCCTCTAATGAGGCACCCATTTCAAATATTTTCGAAACAATTAGCAGTACTATGCCTATTAAAAAATAGTTTACATTAAAGCTGTGAGTTAATTGAGTTTCGTTTCCCCATTTAAAATTTTGAATCAGATACTGGTTTAGTACCAAACTATAAAGCCATTGAGCTATATTGGCGATGATTAGTATAACGCCAATATATTTTATTCTTGGGAAATTGAGTTTATTTAAAGGCTCGTTCTTCTTGAAGTTTAAAAATATTTTTTTAAGCTGATAAGTTATTAGAAATACCACAGTCAGCGATAAAAGTAGTGCTGTCAGTACTAGCATTATTTCTTGTAAATTTGCCGGAGAAAATGAAAAATTCCCACTAGTTACCTTAAGAGTAGCTGGATTCCCATTTGGAATCAAAGTATCAACCTTTTCTAGAATCCCTTCAGAAAAGGTTATTCCAAGAACAATATCAAGTGGTTTTCTCATAAATGCCATGGTTAGTAGATAAGTTATTAAGCCTAGGCCGACTAACCATTCAAACCACCAAATTGTGTTGATTATGCCATACATCCCGGATGACAATGATCTGTTTCCAAACGTTTTCATTTTTCTGTTTTTTTGTAAATGTAAATAAAAATTTATTGATAAACAATAAAAATTTATTGAAATAATTTATTGAAATAATTTTTGTGATTTTTGACGGCCAATTTCTATAGATAGAAAAATGCTAGTCGACGCCTCTCCTAACTCAAAAGATATCTTATTTTACTTATATCGATCATATCTTAACTCTTACTACATCAATAAAAAGATATATCGAACATTACTATGCCTTTCTTGAAAAGTGTAAAAAGCACGAGGAAGGCATAGTTGAAAATCTTCCCGTTGGTGCCCGGTTTATATGTTTGGGTATACAATTAGATCTTTCGAGCGGTTTCCGTGTAGATCTTTGAAGTGGAGAATGGGAAGCGAAAAGTCAAAAATGGAATAACAAATAAACCGATACAATCTGCAAGCGATATAAATACATCACTTCTTAAAATGGAAGAGCTGTTATAATATAGCCGCGAATTATCAATCCATCTTCTCTATTTCAATTTCACCCGAAGGACGAAGCATTTCACCGGAACCCTGAGCTGCACCGATGTATGGATCTCCATTTTCGTCGAAATTGAATTTCTGCAAAAATATATAGCGGTTCGACCAGCCACCTTGCAAACCTAATTTAGAATGATAGTATATCCAATGTTCCTTATCATCGGGAGATGTTGTAACACTGGCATGTCCAACCCCGAACACCTTCGCATTTCCCTGGAATAGCGGTGTTGTAAACTTAACCCATGAATCCGGATCTAAGGGGTCATGGTCACCGGATTTTAGACGAAGCTGCCCCATTTTATAATGCTCGGTCCAGGAACCCCTAGTTGAATATAAAATAAAAACATCATCGTTATGTTCTAAAATCTGGGGTCCTTCCAACAGGGCGATGTGATCACCTTTTTCCCATTCCAATTCGGGCTTGGAGAGCAATACCCGTTTTCCCAAAGTCCAGGGATTAATCATCTCAGCAATGTAAAGATATTGATCTACATCATGATGATCGTGCAAGGCATCCCAGCCTGACCAGATGGCATAATACTTTCCTTTCAATTGAAGTACGGTCATATCGATCGACCAATAATTATCCTTTTTCGTTTGGGGATCATTTCCGGTATAAAACATTCCTTTATCCTCATAGGGTCCAAAGGGAGTTTCAGCTTCAAGCACCCCAGCCCGCTGTGCGAAGTAGGGAGCCCCCTTGTGTACAGAGGCAGCATAATAGATATACCATTTGCCGTTAATGGGATGGATTTCGGGAGCCCAATGGTTAAAACTATTCCACGCGTTTGCAGGTGGTGTCCAAACCGCCTCTTCTTTTTCAAACTTCGTAAGAAATCTTGATTCCGTTACTGTAAAGCCATTCCCATTGCTCCATATCGTATAATATTTTCCCTCGTGTTTAATCACGAAAGGATCTGCGCCTCGGCGAAGAGGGTTTGTAAAGGTTTTGCTGACGACCTGTTTCTGTTGGGCCTGAATGATTGGAGGTTCAAAAAAAAGAAGGAAGCTTATGGAAAGTAGGAATAAGATTTTTTTCATATCTCGGGTAGTTCGAATACGTTATATAATTCGAAATTAAGATAACAATATTTCTCGGAATGATTGCATTTATTGGATCCAAGAGGAGAAATTAAGTCAATATTTAAAGTTTTTATAAAACTTTCTACTGCATAAACGAAATTAATGGTATAAAAGAAGGGTAGCTTATTATAATACAAACACCCAAAAATACTGGATTGTAATTTCGGGTGTTTGTATTATGTAACTGATTGATAGTCAGTTTGATTGGTGGAGTCGGAGGCTCTTTTGTTTAAGATTCATTAAGATCATTACAGCGTTTAGTGAAACCATACTTATCTGTTAATCAGTATATATAGATGTTTATAGCTTGTTGAAGTTTTTTATGTATTCTTAAAAATTGGGTGTAAATTTGGGTGTAGTTTAAAACTTGCACCCATAAATGAATATCAAAAGAAATATTATATTTTCTCTTGAAAAGCGCAAAAAGCACGGGGAAGACATAACCGAAAATCTTCCCATACGTGTCCGAATCATATATTCGGGTACCCGATTAGACCTTTCGAGCGGTTTTCGTGTAGACCTTTCGAAGTGGGATGACGGGAAGCAAAAAGTCAAAAATGGAACAACAAATAAACTGAAACAATCTGCAAGCGATATCAATGCATCACTTCTTAAAATCGAAAGTATCATTCAAGATACATTCAAAACTTACGAAATAGAAGGGGTGGTGCCAACAACCATTACGTTACGAGAAAAAATAAATAGCCAAATTAAGCTAAAAAATAAGGATGAACAATCATCGGATAAAGGGGCGAGTTTTTTCGAATACTTTGATCGGTTTATTTCTGAAAACAGTAAAATTAATAATTGGACAACTAGTACATTAAAAAAATTAAATACGGTACGAAATCACCTAGGTCAATTTCGTAAGAGTATTGACATTAACAGTTTCAATCATGAAATTCTAGACCAGTACAAAGACTTCTTACTGACAAAGCGAGATTTCAAAAACTCCACTCTAGAAAGGCATATAAAATTTCTAAAATGGTTTCTTCGTTGGGGTCATAAAAACGGATTGGTTACTAATACTGATTTTATGACTTACACCCCCAAGATCAAGAAAGTCAACAAAAAAGTCATTTTCCTAACAAAACAAGAGATCGATCTTATCAAGAATTTTCCAATTCCAGAAGATAAAGCTTATTTGCATAGAGTACGGGATGTGCTTGTTTTTACCTGTTATTGCGGTCTTCGTCATTCAGATGCCTATAGCCTAACAAAAGACGATATTAAAAAGGATTACCTCGAAATCGTTACCATCAAGACCGATGACAAGCTGATTGTAGACCTGAATAACCACACACGAACTATACTCGAAAAATATAAAGGACAGAAACTGCCCGGTAATAAAGCTCTGCCAGTTATATCCAATCAAAAATATAACGATTATCTAAAAGAGCTCGGGGAATTAGTAAAATTGAATGAACCGATAAAAAACACGTATTACAAAGGAAATAAACGCATCGAAGAGGTTGTTCCAAAATATAATTTACTCACCTCACATATTGGTCGCCGATCTTTTATTTGTAATGGATTATTTCTTGGAATTCCGGTTCATATCATGATGAAATGGACGGGCCATTCGGATTACAAATCAATGCAGCCCTATATTGATACTGTGGACGAGATGCGTAGTCAAGCAATGGAAAGATTTAACGAAATGTAAGGAATATGCAAAAAGAAGAACAGGAGCTAATATCTTTTCTCACCTTATTGCGTCAGTATGATGCGGTGATACGCCAACAGATAAACAATGAGACCCTTGACTGGAATGAGTTAGCCGAAGTAAAGCGAACTCTGTTGACGCGTTTAGATTCCCCATCCGTTGAAGAAGTTGTAAATTATCTTCTTGTCAATTCCAGTCGTGAAAAAATTATACAGTTAACGAGAAATTTTGATGCAGTTTATAATGCACTAACTGAACTAGGTAATGCCAGAAGTTTTGAGATAGAGGCTAATTCGTCCACAGAATCATTTCGTAGAGAACACGAACTTTTTGAACTTGATGTTAAAGCATATACAGGAAAATTTACGGAGGTTAGAAAGAAGAAAGAAGCGCTTGAAAGATCATTAGATAGTTATTTCTATGGAGGTGATGATGCCAGTAGGATAAAGGCCGAATTGGAAATTGACCAGATTGAACCAATTTTTCAATCTAAATTACGGGACTATGAAGCCAAAATTCTTGAATCGAAACAATTCTTCGATAGTAATTTTCAATTAACCAAATCTATCCTTGAAGAAGTGATTAATGCTTTGACTGTAAGAATAAAGTCCCTCTTTGATATATACAGGGAAAATTCCCAAAGAGGAGAATTTCATGAATATTTTCCAATGTCTTTGGTGGGAGCCGTTTATGAAACATTAAAAGAAAATAAAATTATCGAAGCAGATGCTCATGCGTTCTATGCAGTGATCAACTTGAATAAGGATACAAATTTGAAAATTTCACCAAAATTTATATTGTACTACCTTATAGATTCGTTTTCCAGAAGTCTTGATGACAGTGCCAAAAATAAATGGGTTGAAGAGATCCATATTATGCAAAATATTAAGCAATCATCGTATATCGCACACTATCGAGATATCCAAGATAGTAGAAAATGGAAAAAGCTTTATGAATGTTTAGAGGGGTTATTCAACCAGCCGAATAAAGAATAATCAACTGAAACGAATTTTGAATACTTTTTAAGATTCAATTTACATTCGTACCACAAAGAAAATGACCTTGATTTTGTTAAGTGGTTGATATTCAATTATATTAAATTGAATATACTTGATTTCACCACATATTAACCACGGTATTATCCTCCTACCTTAGTCCTGTTCGAGAACAACAACAGCCGATGCGCACGGCCATGGTTTAATTTCAATTAGTAAGAACATGGACATTCATGAGTTATTATCAAAGCCAGTCGCTATGATGACTGGAGAGGAATTGTTAGCTATTCAAAGAGAGGCAATCTCAGAAATACCAAAAGAAGAAGCTGCAAGCACACTGCCGGAATTTGTATATGGAATTCCCGGTATTATGCAATTGTTTAATTGTAGTAAATCAAAAGCACAGAAGATTAAGAACAGTGGCGTAATTGCCGGTGCAATTCAACAAGACAAACGGACAATTATTATCGACACTCGGCTTGCCTTGAAATTGTTTAAGGAATATGCTAGCCAAAAGAGAAGGAGGTTCGTATGATTCCGTTTAACCAGGAGGTGATTGAAGCTCTCGGTAAATCGACAGTCAAAATCACAGATGAATTTTTAGAACCCCCTATCATGATCAAGATTAGTAATTCCGATTCTGTCATCGGGACATTGGGCAACTTCAGCGCATCCACCGGAAAAGCAAAAAGCAGGAAGACCTTTAATGTAATTTCTTTGGTTTCGGCAGCTCTTAGTGGTAAACAAGTCCTACAATACAAGGTTGATATGCCTGCCAATCGACCGATGGTACTCTATTGCGATACAGAGCAAAGCAAATTCCACTGCCATAGGTTACTTTCAAGAATCTATCATTTAGTTGATTACCCTCAGTCGGATGTCCATCCTCATCTTCATTTCATTGCCTTAAGGGAGTATCCAACGAAAGTCCGTATCGAGCTGATCGAATATGCATTGTTCAAGTACGGACATCAGGTCGGTCTGGTTATCATCGATGGTATACGCGATCTGGTTTACGATATCAATAACGCAACCGAGGCAACCGAGATCACCAACAAACTGATGAAGTGGTCGCAGGAACTCAATGTACATATTCATACCGTACTCCATTTGAACAAGGGCGATGACAATACAAGGGGGCATTTAGGAACGGAACTCAACAACAAGGCAGAGTCGATACTTCAAATCTCCAAGAACGATCTAGATGCGAATTACAGCATTGTATCGGCCAAGTTCATTCGGGATATTGAATTCGAACCTTTCGCCTTCTACATCGATGAAGGGCTTCCAAAACTCGAGGAGAATTTCGAGATAAAAAGTGTCCAGACCAGAAAAGGGTTTGATTATCACGAACTGTCCGAGGGAAATCATCGAGAGGCGTTAGAAATACTTTTTGCCAATGGGGCGATTACCTGTGGGTACGAAGAGTTCGTTCTCAGGTTAAAAGAGGCTTACACTTCGAAAGGGCACAACTTCGGAACTAATAAAGCAAAGCAGCTCAAGACCTTTTTGGAGAACAAGCGAATGATCCTCAAGGAGGAAGGCTCCTATTCGTTTAACCCTGATTTTTACTACTAAGATCAAGTTTAGTTTAGTTTACCCCTTATATATATAAACTAAACTAAACTTCTAAAGATTATTATTATGACTTGTACAGAATTAAAAAGCATACCCTTGATATCGATTGTTCATTATCTGGATCTCCCAGTTTCGAAAGTAAACCACAGGGAAGCATGGCTGAAAAACCCTTTCAATGGAGGTCTTGAAAATACCGCCTCAACAAAGATCGATCTAAGACGAAATGTGTGGTATTCTCACTCCGAAGGCTTCGGTGGCAATAATATCGATTTTCTATCTAAATTGCTGGGTACCAATGATATTTTCCAAATTTTAAAATGGGCTGATGAAAGAAAAAATAATTTCTCTTTTCAACAGCGATCCACTTTGGGCAATACGACAGCTCGAGAGATAAAAAAGGAAACATCTTACTTCATCCAGCATGTCGGTCAATTAAGGAGCGGAAGCCTCTTCGAGTATCTAATGAAAAGAAAAATTGACCTGACGATTGCCAATGAACATTGTCAAGAGATCCGGTATACAGCGTCCAACGGAAAGAGCTATTACGCCATTTGTTTCGCGAACGACAGCAATGGTTATGAGCTCCGCAATCCATATGATAAACGATCATTGCTGATCAAAGATATTACCACGGTAAGCCATGATCAAAAAGAAGCTTTTTTATTTGAAGGATTTATGGATCTTTTGTCTTGGCTCACCATACGGAAACAAGCGGGTATGCCTTTTCAGAAAGTAGATTACTGTGTACTTAACACGACCGCGAACTTAACGAGATCGTTTCCGTTCCTTGAGCGGTATAAAAAGATTACATCTTTTTTAGACGCTGATCCGACCGGACGCTTGTGTTTTCTTCAACTCCAGCAAGTGCTCGACCAGGGGGAATTGATCAATGGAACCAGCGATTTCAAAATGATTAATCCCAATATCAAGGACGTAAATGACTACTTGATTTATCTGTCCACAGGAATCTCTGTTCCCCTGGATCCTGTCTTGACGACCGATCAGCTAGGTCAGAGGTTAAGTAGGTAGCAAGATGTGGTAATGTATTACGAATAAAGAACTTTTGGGTTCTCTATTCCAAATACATGACCGAAAGAAAGCTCCTGATAGTCGCATTTCTAAATTAAAAAAAGCCAATAAAATGAAATACAATATTCAACAAAATATAAAAAAAGGAAGACCCCGTATTACTGATAAAAAGCTCCATCTGAAAAGTGTCCGGTACAACGAAAAGCAGTACAGAATCGTACTGGACAATGCCAAAAATGCAGGGATGAAACCCTCGGAATGGATTCGCGAGAGTTCCATTAAGACCCGGGTCAAACCGCGCTTTAGCACAGAAGATCGGAAGGTGCTCCATGTTCTGGCAGGGGTATCGAATAACCTGAATCAATTAACCGCCCTATCCCATCAGGCTGGAATGGATTCTTTTAAGGAAAAGTGCCAGAAGGTTATCGACGAGATCAGCAACTATTTAAAACTTCTGAGCGATGATCGGTAAAGTTATAGAAGGAAAGTCCTTTGGTGGCTGCGTCGCCTATCTTCTGGATCGGGAAAAAGCCAAGATCCTGTATGCTGAGGGGATCCGTACCGATGACTCCAAAACCATCACGATGGATTTCAATGCGCAAAGGAAAATGAACCCAAACCTCACAAAGGCAGTTGGTCATTATATCCTCTCATGGAGTGAACAGGATAGCAAAAACCTGACGGAAGAGGTCATCCTAAAAGCTACACGTGCGTATCTTGATCGAATGAACATCAAGGATACCCAGATCCTGATCGTCCAGCATACCGACCGTGCACATCCCCACGCTCATGTTGTGTTTAACAGAGTAGGTAATGGGGGACGAACGATCACGAACAGTTTTGTTAGAAAGCGAAATATGGAGGCTACCCAGGCGATTACCAAAGAATGGGGATTCCAACCAGCCGATGAAAAAAGAGGGGTCAATCGCGGTCGGTTAAAAGGCACGGACAAAGTTAAGTACGAGATCTATGATGCCGTAAAATCGGCACTCAAAACCGCGAACAATTGGAATGATCTTAAAACCCAATTGCAGTACCGGGGTATTGGGATCCAGTTCAAAACCCGTCGTGGCTCAGATGCCATCCAAGGGGTTTGTTTTTCAAAGAACGGTATCCAATTAAAAGGCAGTTATGTTGATCGGTCGTTTTCTTACAGCAAGCTTGATCAGCTACTAACTGCGAACAGCCAACAGCTACAAAACACCGATCCATTTGCAAAAGGTGCTGCTACTGAAAAACGATCCCTGAACCATGAGCAACCGATTCAGGAAGTGAAAAACGAGAAACACATACAGAGAGCTGTTACTGTTGGCACAGGGTTATTGGAAATTTTGATGGACGCGCCTTCGGGTATCCAACAAGACGTAGATGATGAATTTAAAAAACGGAAGCGGAAACGCAAAAAACTAAAAAGATAATGATGAACAATCAAACAGAAAACCAGATCGAAAATCTAAATCAACGTGTGGAAGTGATCGAAGAGTCATTGACCATCACCATTAAAAAACTAGCTGTCGAACATAAGCGAATTGTGGACAAATTAGTGGAACATCAGCAAAAACTAGATGATGAGCATGAGCATACCGAAAAGATCCTCTTGCAGCTTGAGAAGAACCGGAATGAACTCATCAATATCGTAGAGGTCAATGACGCCCATTTTAATGCGAGGAACCATGTAGATGAAAGTGTGGTCAAGGTGAAAAGATACATGGAGCAGGCTGCAGGATACTTTTCCGAAGCGTTCCAACAGCTTGATAAAAAAATAAACGAGCTACCATCTAAATATCAGGTCAAACACCACCATCACCTGACCCCAAAATCAATGGGGTTAATTGCCACATGGATGGTACTGATCCTGGGCTTTATCTCAAGTTTTAGCTGGGGATTATCGAACGAATACCGGATCAATGAGATGAAGGACGATCAGGTGAGATTGAAATTGATGAAAATCGACGAACCGGGTCTTTATTCGACCGTCGATAGTCTCCTTCAGGTAAAACCCGAAGAGGCAAGGGAATTGGCAGAGGAAATAGACTTGTAACCAGTGCCACTAAGTATAGTGAAAAGCTCCCTGTTTACCAAAACACAGCTTTATCACTATACTTTTAAAATAAACCCTTTACGGATAGTGTCATGATACCAATTCAGCATCGACGGTTCAGACTCTATCGACTTCCATTGATGATCGTTATACTCGAATACATAGATTTTCTCTCCTTGGTATTTTCTCTCCCTGTTAAAGGATAAAACGAGTTGATCCTTTTTCTGAAATTCAGTTTCAAAGTCGAAGCAGTTCCCCGCATTGATCATAGCCGTTAACTTGTTGATATTGTAGTTTTCAATCTCAGGATCAACATCAAAAGGTAACATGGACTGCCCGATCATTATTTCCTCCTTACCATTCCGGAAACGGTTAAGCATCCAGTGGCTATCGTGGAAATCTAGGTCTGAATTGCAGCTACATAAGATAAGTTTATCGGATATTCGGCACATTGAGCGTTTATATTTTTATATAAATGTATAAATTCCTAGTAGGCTTATCATCGTCTAGTCTGTTGTCGTCTCGTATTCCTTCTTTCATAGATTTTACGCTTCTTCTTAAGTGTTGTTTTAGAGAGGATGCTGATAAAAAGAGCTTGGGTTAATTCGGTAAGGATAGCAAGTACATTTCCCAGATTCTCCATGCAACAAAACTAAAGACAGCTAAATAGAAGCTTATATTTTGATATGACAGCCAGCGACTTGATGATCGTTGTTTTGCAGATACTGCTTCCATAATACCACTAATTGCGTGATGCTTTGCGCTCTCACCATATGGTAAATTCAATTCTGATAAAGCCTTTCTTAATTGCTCACTTCGATCAGATGATATTTGTTTAATTTCAATATCGAGAGCGATACCAGTAATAATAAAACTGATAAATTTTAATCCAGAATAGATACTTAATCCAAAAAATAAGATCGCAATCCCAAGCGGCCACATGCTAAGTTCCAGCTGTCTACCCATGGTTTGAGATGCAGAAAACCCGATTCCGGTTACGCATAATGCTACGATGTAATATGTATATTTAGATTGTTCTGCTCTGTACGATTGTACGGCATTTTCAATATCGTTCATTTTGTTTAATAAGTATATAAGACATCGCCGAATTTACAACGACTTTTTTAGATTAGTTTACAGCGAGAGTGCTGATTCAGTGTTTATTCTATTGGTACCTTAGATGATAAGACCTAACCCCCTAATAGAGTTTTGGCAATTATAGGCACGGTAGCTTTTAATGTCTCAAAAGTCAATGGAATCCCTTTTTCTGAAGTGTATTTTTTAACCTTTTCGAAAAACCCTTTGTCGCGGATATTATCAAGTAGATCATGACCTTTATATGTGATATCTTTGAGCATATACAATGCTTTCCCTCGACGGGTCGCCTCTATAAATTGGTTCTTAATAAGTAGATCTATATTGTAATCTACATCGTCAGATGAATACCCATCTATTTCAATCATTCTATACATTGGTCGCCTCCTGTCTGAAGCTTCGATTTTCAGCAGAACTTCTCTAATTACATCAAAATCTCTTTTCATAGCACTAAAGTTATGACTACGGATCCAAATTGACGAATTAATTTAAAATAAAAAAGGAGCTTAAAGCTTTAGATAAACATTTCAACGATTCTTTGAGAGGAGTTGGTTGTCAATGGTTTTAAGGTCTTCTGGTTTTTATCATTCAGATTAATACCATTTCAACTTTATCTATTTTATTAGGTGCCGTTTTTAGTATCTTTAGCCACCTTTCAGAGCATAAACAAGTATGAAGAAATCAGAAATTAAGGAGAAGCTAGATGACCTTGCGCAGCATATAGATGAAAATAATTTCATATACGACTTTTTGTCTTGTTTCGGTTTGGCTAAAACGACCATTGCGCGGCTGCGAAAGGGGGATTATAACCTTTCAAAGGTAGAAGGTGAACTGTTTTACAAGGGCAAGATTTTCTTTAAGGTTGGAGCGTCAGATGAACTCATGCAAAGTATTGATGAGCTGAGCAAAGACGAAAGGATTCTCAAGCAAAAACCACGCTTTATCGTTCTGACAGATTTTAAGCAAGTCTTCGCTACAGATACCAAGCTTAAAACCAATAAGGAATTTTCGATCAAGGAGCTCAGTGAACAGGTTGATTTTTTCCTCCCTTTGTCAGGCTCAGAGATTTATCGGGTCAGCTCGGATGATAAAGCAGACCGAGATGCTGCCTATAAGCTTGGAGAACTCTATGACTTGCTGATAGTCGACAATCCTGAATGGGGAGCCCAAGGGAGCCACCAACTTAATTTATTCTTGTCTAGGCTCCTGTTTTGTTATTTCGCGGAGGATACCGGGATCTTTTCGATCAAGAGTGTTTTTACAGAAGCTATAGCAAACAACACCAAAAAGGATGGATCAGATGTTCATGACTTTTTATCGTTACTATTTAAAAAGCTGAATAGGGAACAAGGTAGAGGCGAATTTCCGAGTTATCTCAGCAACTTCCCTTATGTAAATGGTGGATTGTTTCGCGACGAAATTGAATGTCCCAGTTTCTCCAAAAAGTCCCGCCAAATATTACTGGATTCAGGAGAACTGGACTGGTCAGAGATCAATCCAGATATTTTTGGATCGATGATACAGGCAGTAGCCGATCCATCGGAGCGTACCAATCTTGGTATGCATTATACCTCAGTACAAAATATCCTAAAACTGATCAAACCCCTGTTCTTGGATGAGTTGTATGACGAATTTGAAAAATACAGAGCGAATGCCCGAGCATTGGAAAAGCTACTTGTACGAATATCCAAGATCAAGTTTTTTGACCCTGCATGTGGTAGCGGTAATTTCCTGATTATTACCTACAAAGAATTGCGTAATCTGGAAATAGAGATTATCAAACAGCTGATTGATATTAATACCGGACAGCAAAAAAATTACTTTACTGGGATCTCACTTAAACAGTTTTACGGGATTGAAATTAAGGATTTTGCACATGAAATGGCTATTCTGTCGCTATGGTTAGCGGAGCATCAAATGAATCAGGTTTTCGAAATTGAATTAATAGGATACGGGAAGTCTAAGCCTTATTTACCTCTCAAAGAGGCTGGCAATATTGTGCAAGGAAATGCTGCTCGAATTAGTTGGGAAGATGTATGCCCGAAGAAAGCTGATGATGAAATCTATATTATAGGTAATCCGCCTTATTTGGGGGCGAGAGTTCAGGACGCTGATCAAAAATCAGATATGGACTATGTATTTGCTTCATTTGCCAAATATCGTGACTTAGATTATATAGCTATTTGGTTTTATAAAGGGTCAAAATATATTGATTCAATCAATGGGAAATTAGCATTTGTTTCTACTAATTCAATCACGCAAGGGCAACAAGTAGCTCTTCTTTGGGACAAAGTATTACGGAATAGAATCGAAATATTTTTTGCACACCATTCCTTTAAATGGACGAACAATGCAAAAGGAAACGCTGGCGTCACTGTAATCATTGTAGGTTTACGAAATATAGATAATAGCTCCAAATTCTTGTTTGTCGATAATGTGAAACGAGATACAAAAAATATTAATGCGTATCTTTTGGATGCTCCCAATGCCGTTGTAGCTGAAAGAATGAAGTCAATATCTAACTTTCCCCGAATGAATTTTGGAAATATGCCAAACGATGGTGGAGGGCTTATATTAGATGAGCAGGAAAGGAACACGCTATTGGCTCAGCATCCAATGGCTTCTCAATATATTAGAAAGCTCGTTGGTTCGAGGGAGTTTATCAATGGAATTAATCGGTATTGTCTATGGATTGAAGATAATGAGTTGGATGAAGCTCTTCAAATCGAAGCGATAAAAAACAAAATCGATGCAAGCAGGAAGCACCGCGTAAATAGTAAAGATAAAGGAACTAATAGATTGTCCTTACGTGCTCATCAATTTAGAGATCGCAATACGGCGGTTGACAGCGCAATAATTGTACCTTCAACATCCTCAGAAAGGAGAGAATACATTCCTCTAGGTTTCTTACCTAAAGATACTATTATTTTAAACTCTGCCTTGGCCATCTACGATGCCCAACCTTGGCTTTTCGGCGTCTTACACTCCAAAATGCATATGATCTGGGTAGATGCTGTTGGTGGAAAATTAAAAACAGACTATCGCTATTCAGCAAAGTTGTGTTACAACACCTTTCCGTTTCCCAAGATCAACGAGAAGCAAAAAGAAATGATCACGCAATACGTCTTTGATATTCTAGATGAGCGTGCGAAATACAGTGAGAAAACCATGGCGTGGATGTACAATCCGGAGACAATGCCGTCGGGATTGAAACAAGCACATCACGCGCTAGATCTGGCTATTGAGCGTATTTATCGAATAGCCCCTTTCCGTTCGGATGAAGAACGACTTGAATTTTTGTTTAAGCTGTATGATGAAATGATCAAACAAGATACATTGTTTGCAAAGCAGAAAAAAACGAGAAAGAAGAAATGACGTTTCATTTTATGTATTATTACAAGAAATAGGGCTTTTATGTAATCAAATAGTTTTGTTTACACAATTTGTAACCAAATATTCTTGTTTACAGTTTTTACTGGTTTGTTGTAAACAACGAACGTAGGGTTCAGGAATTGTAAACAAACATTGTTGATGATCAGAAAGCGCATTTTCATGTAACCAAAGAATGTAGTTAACAATTTTTGCTTTATATTTGTAAACAACGCAAATTGCTATGGATTATAAACTAGAAAAAGCAGTTGATTATCATTATGGGTCCTTTCCACCTGAAAGCATTCATTATCCTTCTTTTATACAAGAACTCGTAAGAGCAACCGATGCATTGGCTCGGTTTGACCAAATGCTTAAAAATCTGCACAATACTGAAATTTTATTAGCACCCTTAAGGAATCAAGAAGCCCTTATATCTTCGAGAATTGAAGGCACCATTAGTACGATGGATGAAATTCTTAAATATGAAGCGGATTATGAAGGCGAAGATGTTCATACCGCAAAGGCAGATGTAATAGAAACCATATTGTATCAGAGGGCGTTGAAAAACGCACAAAGCGCATTGGAAGATGGTTATGACCTTTCCTTAAGTTTTATCAAACAGATGCATCAGCAACTGCTCTATCTTGGTCGAGGGGCCAATAAAACGCCAGGAGATTTCAAAAAGGAACAAAACTATTTAGCAGACAAACAGCGGAGAGAAATACAATTTATTCCGATCAGACCGGAAAATTTGGAGGAAGGTTTGGAGCGACTTTTTGGGTTTTTGGAAGATAGTGAATTACCTCCATTGATAAAGACGGCTATTATGCACCTAGAGTTCGAAGCGCTGCACCCGTTTAAAGATGGAAATGGAAGAATTGGCAGAATGCTTATTACGCTTAATTTATGGCGGGAAAAACTTCTTTCGCAACCTCATTTTTATATCAGTGGTTACTTCGAGGAAAACAAAGATGAGTATATCGAGCAGATGAGAGATGTTTCCAGAACTAAAGACTGGAACCAATGGATTAAGTTTTTTCTAAATGCCGTCGAAAGTCAGGCCATAAGGAACTTAGAAATAGCAGAAAACATCAAAAATCTGTACGAAAACACAAAGATTGAATTCTCTGATTTGCTTTCATCAAAATGGAATATGGAAATTCTTGATTTCATCTTTACATATCCGGTATTTAGAAATAATAAGTTTGTTAATACAACCAAAATTCCGAATGCCACCGCCGTACTTATTATTAGGAAATTAATCGAAAACGGATATCTGGTATTAAGAGAAGAAGCTGCTGGACGAAGAGCTGCGATGTACTCATTTGAACCTTTAATGCGATTGGTACGAGTCTAATACAATAATAGTTTTTGTTTCAATCAGATAATGAACCCGAAAATGGAAAGAAATACTCATACAGACTATGTAAAACCCATCAACTTGGTGAATGTTACTTATGCGCAAACAGGCAAGAGCAAATCAACCAATGACTTTGGTATGCGTGAAATGCAATCGAAAGCTTATGAAGTGCGATCTGCACAATATATTTTGCTGAAAGCGCCACCGGCTTCTGGTAAATCTCGCGCTTTGATGTTTTTAGCTTTGGATAAACTAGTGAATCAGGGAATAAAAAAAGTGATCGTCGCCGTACCGGAGCGTTCAATAGGGAATTCATTTGCGCCAACGGAACTGACTAAATACGGATTTTATACTAATTGGGAACCTAACCAACGGTTTAATCTCTGCACGGTTGGTAGTGACAAAAGTAAGGTAAAAGCTTTTTGCGAATTTTTAGAGTCTGATGAGCGCATTTTGATCTGTACACATGCTACTTTGCGCTTCGCTTTTGAGGGATTAAAAGAGACGGATTTTAACGATTGTCTATTGGCGATCGATGAGTTTCATCATGTTTCTGCCGATGGTGAGAATATTCTAGGTAATGTCTTGCGTAATATTATGTCTAAATCCAACGCACATATTGTGGCGATGACGGGTTCTTATTTTAGGGGCGATAGTGTTCCTGTACTATTGCCAGAAGACGAGGCAAAGTTTACCGCTGTTACCTACAATTACTATGATCAACTAAACGGTTATGATTATCTCAAGTCGTTAGGGATAGGTTACCATTTCTATCGGGGGCGGTACTATAAATACGATCCAGAGAAAGGAACTTCTGCATTGGAAGAGATATTGGATGAAAATCTTAAAACAATTATCCATATCCCAAGTGTCAACTCTGCCGAGTCCTCTAAGGAAAAACAGCAAGAAGTTGATCACATTATCGATTGTATCGGAGATCTAGAATATCAAGATACAGAGACAGGCGTTTTGTACGTAAAAAGCAAGCGGTCGGGACGGATATTGAAGATTGCTGACTTGGTCAATGATAACCAGAAGGAACGTGATAAAATTGTAGCTTACCTTCGTGGTGTCAGCTCTCCAGAGGATATTGATATGATTATTGCATTGGGAATGGCCAAGGAGGGTTTCGACTGGCCGTATTGCCAACATGCATTAACGATAGGCTATCGTGGGTCGCTTACCGAAATTATCCAAATTATTGGACGTGCCACGCGCGACAGTAACAACAAATCACACGCCCAATTTACCAACCTAATTGCACAGCCCGACGCCGTCGATGATGATGTGAAATTGGCTGTCAATAATATGTTGAAGGCGATTACTGCTTCCTTACTGATGGAACAGGTGTTGGCTCCGAATTTTAAGTTCAAGCCGATGGACGATGATGATGATCCGGATGATGATGAAAATACTATTAAAATTCGAGGCTTTAAGAAACCATCCTCACAACGTGCCAAAGATATCATCGAAAGCGATCTAAATGATTTGAAGGCCAAGATTTTGCAAGACGACACGATGTTGAAGGCGATGCCTGGCAACATAGAGCCGGAGGTCATCAATACCGTCATCATTCCTAGGATCATTCGTGAAGTATATCCTGATCTGAGTGCTGAAGATGTCGAAGCTGTAAGACAATACGTTGTGGTCGGCTCTGTTGTTAAAAACGGAGAGGTAGAAGACCACGGTTCAAAGAAGTTTATCCGTATGGCTGGCTCATTTGTCAATATTGATGATATTCATATTGATTTGATTGATACGATTAATCCCTTCCAAAAGGCTTTTGAAATTTTATCCAAGAATGTAACAAAATCTGTTTTGAGATCCATTCAGGATGCCATTAACATTACCAGAATTGAAATGACAGAGGAGGAAGCTGTTGCTTCTTGGGATGCAATTAAAAGATGGAAGTTGAATACGGGAAAAGCCCCTGACATCAATTCTTATGATCCCAAAGAGCAACGATTAGCCCAGGCTTTATTATTTTTGCAGGACGCTAAACGGAAAAAGGCACAGCATGGCTAAGACATTAGATGATATTTTTAATGATGATGATTTCGGTTTGTTAAATGCGAAGGAACCTCATCATAACTATATACGCACAGATGAGGATCGTTTAGTTGACTCTTTTGAAGAGTTGAATATCTTTTTTGAAAAGAATAATCGTGAGCCAGCTAGAACATCGATGTCAGAATATGCATTGTTTGCCCGTTTGAAAGAATGGCGGTCGAACCCAGCAAAAAGAAGTTTGTTAAAACCGTTTGACCGTTATAATTTATTGGGGGAAGAGGAAATTGTTGAAGTCGAATCGATCGATGATATATTGGAAAATGATGATCTAGGCTTACTTGATTTGGAGGGAGATAGCTCAATCTTTGACTTTGTCCATACACCGAAAAGTGGAAGTAGAGCGGAGGCAGAGTATATCGCGCAACGCAAATCTTTACCAGAAAAAGAGTTTCAGCGATATGATATGATGTTTAAACAAGTGCATCGGGAATTGAAAGAAGGAAAACGACGATTACTTCCGTTTTCTGATGCCGAAAGAAACTTAAAGGAGGAGAATTTTTACCTTGTAGACGGATTGCTTGCTTATCTGGAAGTCTCCGATGCTGAAAAAGTATTGAAGGAAAACCAATCAGGTGACAGAATACGGTTAGAAGGCAGGACCGTGACTGTATTTGAAAATGGCACGATTAGCAATATGCTATTTAGATCATTAGCAAAAGCCATTCAAAAGAATGGTAAGATGATCACCAATACGGATAATGATATTGAAAAGCAATTGATGGACAATGCCAACCTAGCATGTGAAGAAGCTTTGCAATCGGGTTGGATATATGTGTTACGATCAAAATCGTCTAATCCTGAAATCAACGCTGTCAAAAACTTATATAAAGTAGGATTCTCCAAGCTACCCGTAAAGGATAGGATTAAAAATGCGGCTAAAGAAGCTACTTACCTGTTTGCTGACGTAGAAGTAGTCGCTAGTTATAACTGTTATGGGATTGAGGTGCAAGCCTTAGAGAACCTTTTGCATCGTTTCTTCGGTGCAGTATGCCTAAATCTTGATATTTACGACCCGAGTGGTAATCGTTTTGTTCCAAGAGAGTGGTTTTGTGTCCCGATCCATGTTATAGACGAAGCCATTCAACTGGTTTTAAACAATACCATATTCAATTATAGATACGATAATAGGGAGGAGAAGATAGTACTGAAATAAATGCACGAAAGAACACTTTTAGATTAAAAACTATGAACATTTGGAGATTTCTCGCTCGAACTTTTTCGGTTTAGCACCTAAACCCCAGTTGCTCATGGCCGATGTTGTGCAAAGTTTTTTTAATAATATCTTTTTGTCCATTCAGGACGATTAGTTTTTGCAAGTTCAATTTCTTTTTCGGTCGGTGGATTACTCAAGTCAATATCTTTACATTGAAGTATTTCCTCAACAGATTCGTTTATACTTAAAGAAGTTCGCATTCCATTCATAATTGAACTATTTCCGAACGGTCTGTTCATTACTAAGATATTTTTATCTAAAAGTCCAGAAACGGAAGGGTTATCAATTGGCATTTCTACAGATTTCTGTCCGTTTAAAATGAATTCACGTAAAATTGATTTTTCAAATCGGTCGAGTGTTTTTACTCTGTCAGAAAACTTTTTCTTCCATTTTTTAATCAATATTCTTCTTTGAATTGACTTAAAAATCCAGATTACAAAATTCACTAAAACGAGTCCGGTCGTAAGGATAAAAACAATTCCTAAAATCCAACCATATTTCTCTTTTACATTGTCCAAGAATAACTTTTTGTTTAAAAATTCTTGGTCAACAAAAAGGACAAAGCCTGAAACTACAGACAATAGGAAAAAGAACCTCGTTGGTACTTTCGTTAAATCAAATATGGCTTTTAAATATTTCTCCAATTTTCAGTTTCTAAATTATACACAATGTTTCGGGGCTGGCGACAGTGGTGGAAATAAAAGCACAAACTTTCAATTTAGCACCAACGTAAGCATAAGCCATTTACTAAATTAAGAAAAAAGGATTTACAAATGACTTATGCGATAATAGAATTACAGACCTTAAATTTTGGACTTAACCCGCCATTTTGCTAAACCCATGTTGTAGTCAGTTATTTATGTGCCCCAAATTTCTACATTCCCATTACTTCCAACAATTCTCTCAAACATGGGTATGACCAGTTCATAAACATTATTATTCGCTCTGTTCTTATCAGAAACCTGCGACATTCTGAACCCTGGTTGTACCAAAATAATATTGAACTTCCAATTATTCACTCTATAGTTTTCACTAATTGTTTCTAATAATTCATCAGAACCATATACTATTTTAGAGTTCTGCGCATTTGCCAATCTGCTATTTATTCGATCTAAAAGTATAGGCGATGAAATCCAGTGAATACTTCTCATTGCTTGAGCGAATAGCTCATCACAATCGGATTTCCTACAACCTGCATTGTTTTTTCCAGAGTATTTACAATGAATAAAGTGAATCATAGAATTTGCGCTGTTAAAATAGATTAAATCTGCTATCTCGTGTGCACCATCATCTAGAAATATAAGGTCAGCGTTCTGAATGAGTGAAGGCTTTAATAATTCAATTGTCTGATTTATGACCGGTATATCACCATTTGGATTTTCAACGTAGGCTTCGCTTCGAATATTACAACCGTTCCAATCCTTTTCCTTCCAGATTTCACTGGGTAAATCTTCAATATCGGTATTTGGTACAATTCTGTTTCTACCAACTATAATACTTCCATCAGGAAGAGCTAATGATGGCGGATATTCATTTAGTACGTCTTCTATTCTTTTGTCAACTATGGTGTCATCTCTTCTTTCCGCATAAACGGTAACATCATTTGCTTCGTCAATTGACCATAATCTTTCGCTATTTAAATCAAATGTAAAATCAAAACTCAAATCATCCAATTGTAGTGTACCAAGCAATCTAGTGTTATTTTCTTGTAGTGAAACTCCATTAAGAATTGGGGTGAAGTTTCTAATTGGATCATGATTTGGACTGCTAATCGTTACACTGTATGCTTTAAAGAAAAGCGCATCAGGTATTATGGCCACAGGAATTTCTTCAATAATTGTGGCTTGTTCTGTTTTCGCTAAAAATGATAATCCAGGAAGATTTGAAATAATAGGTCCGTCAACTATAAGCGTACATAATTGATCACACCATTCTTTAAACTCAATAGCAGTGCCTCTTTTCATTGCCCAAACGCGGCCTTTACGTGTGGATATCCCCCAAGTGTTCTCTTCATCCAATCTGAGTACCGCATGCCCTGCTCCAAAGACTCTACCTTCACTTGATCTAATCGCTGCTTGAACTGAAGTACCTATTAGTGTTTTATAGGAAGGGTGTGATGATCCAGTTAGAGCTGAATTTTTCATTCCAACCATTATGTAGTCGCTTTTCGAGAACTGTGATAAAGTCTTAAATAACCTGCCATGAGTAATTGATAGTAATTCTATATTTATAATACTTTCCTTAACGGAATACAAAGCAAGTTCACTCGTAGTTAGTTCAAAAAGCAAGTTGTGCTCGGAAGAATGATATAAAACATGAACATCAAGTAAATCTTCAATGTATATTTCTCTTGATGCCCAATCTATCGGCTTGTTATGAGCGGTTACTATTATTAAAGGGGATTCATCATCAGCTTGTTCATAATGAATGATTTCGAATTTACTAGAATTGCTAGATATTTGATCTTGGAATTGGAAATTAGCCGGAGTTGAATAAATTAATGCACTGAAGTAAACATTTAATTCAGGCATTTGAAAGTCTTCTTCTTTTGCTTGAGAAGATCTATAATGTCTGGCTAACTGCATTTGCTGATCTACAATTTGAGGAATTATAAGACTCCAAGAAGAGTCCGATTTGTATAATCTTCGAACTTCACCGCGTACGGCATCTGTATTTGCAATTAATATAGCAGGCCCTTCTTGATCAAGTGGAGTACGAGAAATTCTTCCCAGAAACTGTATTGTATATGGTATTGATCTAGGAGTTGCGTGAAGCACAGCAACTTTTAAATTAGGAATGTCTAATCCTTCACTTGCAATTCCAACACAAACCAAGCCGTCCAATTCGCCATTTTTAACTTTTTCAATTAGGCTTTCATTTACAGCCGAAGATCTTTTTGAATGAATCACATCAACATTAAAACCATTATTGTTATATAATGTTACAAGATTTTGAGCATGCTCAATGCGATCTGTTCTAATTAATATTGAGCATGTTGGGTTTGCAACTCTTTCTTCATCAAATACATCTATTGCAGTTTCCAACAAAGCTTCGTTTGAATCAGGTGGGTGGTTACCAATTCTCTCACCGCGAAACTCAATTGGCCTTAAGATTTCTTTTTCCAACGCTCGTTCTAATGAGTAATGATATATGAGTTTTGCACGCATCCTTTTCCTGTCTCTTCTGAAAGGTGTGGCAGTAAAGAAAACTTTGAGTTGTTGCTTGTAGAAGCTATTTAATGACTGCCAAGTTGGAGCTGGTTCATGATGTGCTTCATCCATAAATATTGCATCTATCAAGTCAATTGGAATTGGTTCTAGACCTTGATAGTAAGGAGAAATACTATTTGGATGAGAAACGATTACGTCATGGGAATTCAGAATTGCTTCCCACTCTTCTCTGCTGTTTCTACGATTTGTAACCTCATACACAGATACTAGAGGGGCGGTTTCATCTAAGCAATTTTTATTTTTTAAAATTTGAAGCTCCCTAAACTGACTTGAAATCTGTCTTCTCAAAATTTTAGAAGGCACAACAATGAGGATTTTACTTAACCCTAATTCGAAACAAGCAGCCATCATGATTGCGGTTTTCCCAGAACCTGTCGGCATGCTAATTAAAGATGCAACTTCATTTGTTCCATTTGTTTTATAGCTCTTTAAAGCCCATATTGCACCGAGTTGACAGTCTCTCAAGCCATCCCCATTTTGGGGTTCTAAATTAAAAAGATGTTTATTGTCTATAAAGTATGGCATATGGTTTCTAATAATTGGCTACAACAACATAGTTAGCGAAACGGAATTTCGCTAAACAGCCCCTATATTGGCACTGCGTAATATTACCTATAAAATTAGTAATATTTTTGTTAATAAGCAGGATAACTATTTTACATTTATTTGATAGCGAAATAAATCACATAGATCCTTTGTTACTAAAGAATGGATAACGAAGCTTTGATATTAGTGATGACTGAGCGTATGGCTTTGCAACGTTATTCGCCGAACACTGTTTAAGACATACAAACAATATGCTCAGATTTACCCGCAAGCGAAGTCAGATATACTAGTTTAAAGAAAACACCAGGGTCAGAAATTGAAGGGTTTATCAATTTTGTGGTTTACGGACAATGGCAAAAAAAGGTTTCAAAACTATTCATGAAACAGATTACTTCCCTATTTTATGCTAACCTTCCCTAATTTAACACCTGTCCGAAAAAAGCTTGTATTCTGTCCGAAATTTGTCCGAAAAACAAGAAAGCCACTGATAATCAGTGGCTTTCGTCGGGGTGGCAGGATCCGAAGCACAATAGATCCATGAATTCAATATTCTGTCAAAAAAATAGTTCTTTCTATGCGCAAAATATATCCTGATTGCATCCGAAAGAGGATTCCTTTAAGTGTTATTAGCTGACTTAGCAATAGTAGATAAAAATAAGACACCCGGAATTATTGGGTGTAATTCCGGGTGTTGGTCTTGTAAAACCTTGATATTCAACATTGTTTGTGGAGTCGGAGGGATTCGAACCCTCGTCCAAACATGGTACTGTGTATGCTTTCTACATGCTTAGCTTCCATTAGATTTTCGAGATTTGGAAGGTTGGTTGCTTACCTATACCAAATCCTTATCTGCTTTATCTTGTCACTTCATCACAGCGTTGAAGCAACCAGTTCCATAATTCGATGCCCGTGTGTCTAGGCTACAGAACAAAACCCAGACTGGACAAAAGCTATTCTAATTCTAAATTAGGCAGCTAAGGCGTAGTTATTTTCGCCATTTGAAAAGTTGAAAGTTCAGATTAAAGCGCTAGACTAACAACGCGCTGCATGCTTACATAACCGTCTCCATCCTGTCAATTCCGGTCGACCCCATATAATATGCAAATATACGAAAAAATCCGATCACAATATTTATGTGACCGGATTGAAAATTGAATGAATTGAATATTATTAATCCTTTACTAATGTAAACTCGTCGATGATATGGCTTGCACCTGCAAATTTGTCGATAAGGAATAATACGTAGCGAATATCAACGCTAATGGTTCTTTGAAGTTGAGGGTCGAAGATAACATCTCCTGCCATCGCTTCAATGTTTCCATCAAATGCAAGTCCTAGTAATTCTCCTTTGCCATTTAATACGGGAGAGCCTGAATTTCCTCCTGTGATATCATTATCTGATAAGAAATTTACTGGCATATAACCAGCTTTATCAGCATACTGTCCGAAATCTTTAGCTTCATATAGATCAATTAGTTTTTGAGGTAAATCAAATTCCGGATCATTGGGCTTGTATTTATTAATGGTGCCCTTTAGTGTTGTATAATTATTAATAGTGGCATCGTTTCTTGAATCAGCAGGTAAGGCGCGGATTTTTCCATAGGATAAACGAAGTGTACTGTTTGCATCCGGGTAGTATTTTACTTTTGGATTTGCTATTCGCATACCCTGAACCATTAAACGGAAGGCACGGTTAAAGTCGGCTTGCTTTGACTTCATTGTATCTGATTCATAGCGATAACGAGCTACGATATCATTTGATAATTTGAAAAGTAAATCGTTGGACAACACTTCCAGATCAGGATTGTTAATGAATGCAATTAGTTTTTCTTGATTTGCAAATACGCTGGTTTCAAAGGCTTTGTTTATGTATGGGGTAACGTCACCATTGTTCCCTTTTGATATTTCAGCAACATAGGGAGCGATTAAATCTTTACCACCTTTTTCAACATATAAATTAAGAAGAGCTATCAGTAGATCTTTTTCTACCGGCATTGATAGATTTTCATATGAAGAATTAACCTGACTAATTAATTGAGGTAAGAGCTCGGCTTTTTTAGCATCATTTTGTTGAAAGTAAAAATTAACTGCATTGCCAATGGTGTAAGGCAGTGGAGCTAAGGAACTGCTGCGAAGGATACCGCCAGAGATATAATTGTCGTGACGTGCCTCTTCGTTTGTTAAGGCATAGTATTCGTTAATGGTAGTCATTACAGAACCATATTTATCTTTGTTCTTAGATTTATTGGCCCACTTGTTGAATTTCTTTTCGGATGCTTCTTTGGTTTTTGCAGTTTGATGTTGTGTTAATGCATCAATCATACCTTGACGATTTTTCCAATAATTGGCAACACCTGCATATTTTGATGCATATTTTAGACGGATAGCCTGGTCTTGATCCATATACTTCTTCATCACATCCATACCTGTCTTTGAGGCTTCAACCCATGCGGGGTATGCATAGTTGACATTTTGTGAGATTCCTGCGGAGGGCATCCAACGGTTTGTACGACCCGGATAGCCAAGAATCATAGCAAAATCTCCTTCTTTGAAACCGTTTAGACTGATAGATAGATGGTATTTTGGAACTAATGGTACATTGTTTTCTGAGTATTCAGCAGGATTACCATCTTTGTCTGCATACACACGGAATAAAGAAAAATCACCTGTGTGACGTGGCCATTCCCAATTATCGGTGTCGCCACCAAATTTTCCAATATTGTCCGGAGGGGTTCCTACTAAGCGAACATCCGTATAATCTTGGTATACGAAGTAATAAAACTCATTGCCTTCATAAAATGATTTTACCGATACGGTGTATTTACCACCTTCGTTATTCTCCTTTTCAATAAGAGCAATTTCGCGGTTGATAGTACCTTCGCGTTCAGCTTCTGTCATACCATCATTTAGTTTACCTAAGATACGTTCTGAAACATCGTCCATACGAACAAAGAATCTTACAGATAGTGATTTTGGTTTTAGTTCATCGGCTTTAGTTTTTGCCCAGAAACCATTTGTTAAATGATCATTTTCCGGAGTTGATAGTTCTGCAATTGCGCCATAACCACAATGATGATTGGTCATTACCAAACCTGTATTAGATACTATTTCTGCAGTGCAGCCTCCTCCAAATTGAACAATAGCATCTTTTAAACTGGAATTATTGATACTATAGATTTCTTCAGCGGTTAACTGTAAGCCCATCTTCTGCATATCTCGCTCATTTAAACGCTCGATATTCATTAAAAACCACATTCCTTCATCGGCTTTGACCGAAAAAGTAGATGCGGCTAATAAAATAAATAAAAGGATTCTTTTCATGTTGTGGTGTATTTAAATATTATTTGAACCGGCAAAGTTGCATCTTTTTAAATAAAGTGACAAGAAAGATATTTTTTGTGATGCTTATATGGCTATACGATTTGACTATTAAATTTATCTCTGATCAAATAAAAACCAATGGTACTGATTAGGGCTAATATGGCTGTTGATAGCCATAAAGTATTAAATCCGAAAGTAGCAGCAATCTGTGTTCCGATTGATGGGGACAGGATATGTGCTGCCGAAAAGGCTAACCCATTTAATCCCATATAAGCTCCTTGATTACTTTGATGAGCACGTTTTATGGTTACTGTGGAAGTAAAAGGTAGAACGAGGATTTCGGAGATACTTAGAAAAAACATAGCTAAGAAAAGTATCCATATACCCGCATTACTTATTAATAATATAAAGGATATGCTTAATAAAGCTGCTCCAAGTGTAATAGTTTGAAAGGTTGTGAGTCTTCTTTCCGCGATGTTAACTAAAAACATTTCTAATAGAAAAACTACTAAGCCGTTAAAAGCGAGTATAATACCTACAGCACTATCTTTTAGTACATATACCTGTTTGTAATACAGTGGCAAGGTGCTTAGTAATTGAAAAAAACAGATACTATAAAAAGCACATAATACATTGAAAATAATAAAAGCTTTGTCTTTATATGGAGATTTTACCGGATTTTGGCTTTGGACTTTTTGATCTTTAATCTGTTTTATCAGGTTTTTGTTTCCTTCCCTTCTTTTGAAGTATGTATAAAAGACGAAGCCTGCTATTGCCGCTGTAACTCCATTACCATAAAAAAGCCAGTTATAAGAAAAGGCGGCAAGTAGCCCTCCCAATGCAGGACCTATTGAAAAACCCAGGTTTAATGCCATTCTGTTTAATGAAAGTGCACGGGTTAGATTTTTAGGTTTAGCATAATGGGCAATGGAAACTGAATTTGCAGGCCTAAAGGTCTCAGCTATTAAACTTAAAATGAAAATTCCAAAACTTAAAAAAAAAGGTGTCTTTAAAATAGGAAGAACAAAGAATAGGGGTACAGTTAAAAAAAGGCTTAAGAGCTGAATTTTAAAATGACCATGGATGTCGGTTAATCTTCCTCCAATATATGAGCCTGAAATTGCACCTAATCCGAAAAAGCTTAAAACAATACCCGTTTCTTTTAACGAAAAATGTAGATGTTCAGTCATATACAGGCCAAGGAATGGAATTACCATGGCACCCATTCTGTTTATGAGCATAACAAGAGATAGCATCCAAGCTGGCTGGGATAAGCCTCGGTAAGCATTGACGTATTCTTGAAAATATTTCTTCATTTTATATAGTTACAAATCTAAGTGTTTTTAGGTTTTTAATCATTCTCAATTCAAATTATTAACTTTGGTGCAAAAGTTATTTCGTTATGCAAAACATCAAGAATTATATTGAGCAAAATAAACAACGTTTTTTAGATGAGTTGTTTGAGCTACTTCGATTCCCTTCAATAAGTGCCGATCCAAAGTATAAAGAGGATGTAGCAAAGACAGCAGCCTTTGTTGCCGAAAAATTAAAAGGTGCTGGTGCTGATAATGTTGAGATTTGTCCGACTGCAGGTCACCCCATTGTATATGGAGAGAAAATAGTTGATCCGAGCAGACCCACTGTATTGGTATATGGACATTATGATGTACAACCTCCAGATCCATTGGAGCTTTGGAAAACACCACCATTTGAACCTACTGTACGAGATGGCAAAATCTATGCGAGAGGTGCTTGTGATGACAAGGGTCAGTTTTATATGCATGTAAAAGCATTTGAGTTAATGCTTCAGACTGATGGATTGCCATGTAATATTAAATTTATGATTGAGGGTGAAGAGGAAGTAGGGTCTGATAACCTGGGAGTTTTTGTTAGTGAAAATAAAGAACGTTTGAAGGCAGACGTTGTATTGATATCAGACACTTCTATGATAAGTTTAGAGAGTCCATCTCTGGAAACAGGTTTGCGTGGCTTGTCTTATGTTGAAGTAGAAGTTGAAGGGCCAAACCGAGATCTGCATTCAGGTGTATACGGAGGAGCTGTAGCTAATCCTGCTATTATACTAGCAAAAATGATTGCGTCTTTGCATGACGAGAATAACCACATCACAATCCCCGGATTTTATGATGATGTAGTAATGTTGACCGACGAGGAGCGTCAAGCACTTAATAAAGCTCCTTTCGATATTGAAGAATATAAAGAGGATTTAGGTATAGAGGATGTTTGGGGAGAGAAAGGTTATACTACATTGGAACGAACAGGCATAAGGCCAACTTTAGAAGTGAATGGTATTTGGGGTGGATATACTGGTGAAGGTGCGAAAACTGTTTTACCTTCGAAGGCAAGTGCTAAAATATCGATGCGTCTGGTTCCAAACCAGAACTCAAATAAAATTACTGAAATCTTTAAGAATCATTTTGTTAAGATAGCTCCAAAAACTGTTAAGGTAAGTGTAAGGCCTCATCATGGTGGGGAGCCGGTTGTTACCCCTACTGATAGTACAGCATACCGTGCTGCTTCCAAAGCAATTGAAGAATCTTTCGGAAAGGCTCCAATTCCAACTAGGGGTGGAGGAAGTATTCCTATAGTGGCTTTATTTGAAGAAGAATTGGGTATTAAGACAGTATTAATGGGCTTTGGATTAGATAGTGATAATTTGCATTCTCCAAATGAGAAATATGATATCGCAAACTATATTAAGGGTATTGAAACTATCCCACTGTTTCATAAATATTTTAATGAACTGAGTTAGTTGATTTAAAACTAATTGTTGAGTTTATTGTTGCATTTTAACATGAACAATCGTTTCATGGTATACTTATTGCTTAAATATAACAAGAAATACAAAGGGCTTAATCTTAAAATGTGAAAAAATTTTTACTTCAAGGTCGGACTCTCCCAAGATGGGTGATATTTATTGTTGATTTAATAATTATTAGCTGGTCTTTTTCTTTTTCATACTTTATTGTTGAAAGATTTGAATTCAATGATATGGTAAGAGGACATTATCTCATTTATATTTCTCTATTCTGCTTAATTGCTTCTCCTGTAATTTATTTCTTAAGGCTCCATACTGGTCTCTTGAGATATTCTAATACGCAAGACATGTTGCGTATTTTTGGTGCTGTTTTAACGTTTAGTATTCTTTTTTCAATTGTTTCATTCTTATTTGTTCAGCCACTTCTTCACATTCAGCTGTTAAATTTGTTCAGTATATTAATCATTAATTTTTTCATTACTTCCTCACTATTAATTATGTTGAGGATTTTTGCAAAGGCGGCTTTTTATGTAATGATCAGACGCTATGGAAAGAAAGAGAGAATAAATGTATTGATTTATGGCTCAGATAAGAATGCGGTTTTAGTTAAGCAGGCATTGGAGAATAGTTCTGATGCCAATTATGTAGTTGAAGGTTTTATCGATGTTGATAGAACAAGGTTAAATAGCTACATGGAGCAAAAGAAGGTCTATCATTTTAAGGAACTTAATATTTTAAATGCTAAGAAAAATATTGACCAGATCATTATTATAAATGAATTATTAGGAGAGCGGGATAAAAAGGTTGTGATAGAGAGGGCTCTTCGCTTGGGTATTAAGGTAATAACAGTCCCTCCTGCTGGAACTTGGCTTTCTGGTAAATTGGATAAAAAGCAAATGCAGAAGTTAAGTATTGAAGATTTGTTGCAAAGAAAGCCTATCCGAATTGATCAGACCCGAGTAAGCAATGATTTGACAGGGAAAAGAGTTTTGGTTACCGGTGCGGCAGGCTCTATAGGTTCAGAAATTGTTCGTCAGGTGATAAAGTATGATCCGGCTGTCCTCATTTTATGTGATCAGGCTGAATCTCCTCTTCATGAAATGCAATTAGATATGGAGGATAAGTATCCAAATGCTTCTATAGAAATTAAGATTGCTGATGTTCGGAGTTATAGTCGGATGCATAAATTATTCGATAATTTACGTCCACAAGTAGTTTACCATGCTGCGGCATATAAGCACGTTCCATTAATGGAGCACAATCCGTTTGAGGCTATTAAATCTAATGTGCAAGGGACTAAGAATGTTGCAGATTTAGCTGTAAAGTTTGGAACTGATAAATTTGTCATGGTTTCTACAGATAAAGCAGTTAATCCTACTAACATTATGGGTGCTTCTAAGCGGTTGGCAGAAATCTATATACAAGCCTTAAATGATGGTCAGTATTCGCTGAAACAAGGCGGGTTGAATGGATCAGGAATGTATGTATCAAAGAATACAAAGACCCGTTTTATTACGACAAGGTTTGGTAATGTGTTGGGATCAAGCGGTTCTGTATTACCTCGTTTTAAAAGTCAAATTGAGAGGGGAGGCCCCTTAACAGTTACTCATCCAGAGATTACACGGTACTTTATGACTATTCGTGAAGCAGTACAATTAGTTTTGGAGGCAGGAACGATGGGAGAAGGAGGTGAAATATTTGTTTTTGATATGGGTAAACCTATTAAAATAGTTGATCTAGCTAAGAAAATGATTCAACTTGCAGGTTTACAGGAAGGTGTAGATATTGATATCGTATTCTCCGGTTTAAGACCTGGAGAAAAATTATATGAAGAGTTGTTGAATGCATCAGAACATACGCTACCAACTCATCATGAGAAAATAAGCATTGCGCGGGTTGTAAGTTATCCTTTTGATGAAACAAAGAGAAACATTGATGAATTATTGTCAATTAATGAAAAACAAATCGTTAAGGATATCGTCCTCAAAATGAAACAAATTGTTCCTGAATTTGTAAGTAAAAACTCTCCATATGAGCTATTAGACGCTGAGTTGGAAGAAAAGCCTGTAACCGCCTAACCAAGACTTAATGTATTTTTCTATATTTGAAGTCATGTATTGCAGTGATATTTAATTGTGACTAATAAATACAAAAAAGCTCTATATGGATAAAGGATTTATCGAACATATTAAACATGAATTTGAGACGCCTTTTACCAGTCCGGTTCTCATCTTTGCTCTTATATTATTTATAATACTTCTCTCACCGATTCTTTTGCGTAAAATCAGAATTCCGGGAATAATAGGTTTAATTCTATCAGGGGTCATTATTGGGCCTTACGCACTGAACATTCTTGAAAATAATTCTGCAGTTAATTTGTTTTCAACAATAGGTATATTGTATATCATGTTTGTAGCAGGCCTTGAACTTGATATGAACGATTTTGGTAAAACTAAACATAAAAGTTTGATCTTTGGTTTTTTTACCTTTTCGATTCCTGTACTAATTGGCTATCCATTATTCTATTATGTATTTAATTATGATATGGCTGCCAGCATTATGATTAGTGTCATGATGGCTACTCATACATTGGTAGCATTTCCTGTAGTTACTAGTTATGGAATAGCTAAGAATGAGGCTGTTGCTGTAGCGATAGGTGGGACAATATTAACAGATACGATAGTTTTGGTGGTTCTTGCCATTATAGTTGCCTTCTCTCAAGGAGCTTTGAACAGTCAATTTTGGATTCAAATGGGAATTTCATTTGCGATTTTCTTTTTTATAATGTTTTTTATAATTCCGAAAGTTGCTAAATGGTTTTTTAGAAAAATTGAAGGAGAAAAAACTGCACATTATATTTTTGTGTTGTTTATAGTATTCGTCGCAGCCTTTATTGCAGATTTAGCAGGTTTAGAACCTATTATAGGAGCATTTATGGCGGGTTTAGCACTTAATCGCTTAATTCCGTCTTCCTCTGCATTAATGAATAGGATAGATTTTATTGGTAGTGCTATTTTTATACCATTCTTTCTTATTAGTGTTGGTATGATGGTAGATGTAACAGTTCTTTTAAATGGACCAACTGCTATTCTTATTGCGCTTGGTTTAGTAGGAATCTCTGTTTCTGGAAAATGGACTGCAGCCTTTTTTACACAAAAGATTTTTAAATATTCTACAGCACAAAGACAGTTGATCTATGGTCTTAGCGGTTCGCATGCCGCAGCAACATTGGCTGTGATCTTAGTAGGTTATCAGAATAATATTGTTGGTGAAAATGTTTTAAACGGTGCAATATTATTAATATTGGTTTCATGTATTATTGCAACTTTTAATGCTGAAGCTGCATCGAAAAAAGTAGTTCTGGAAGGCGATTTAGATGTTGACATTCCTGAACAAGACGAGACAAATGAGGAACATATAATTCTTCCAATTGCCAACTTAAATAATATGGAAATGCTGTTAGATATGGCTACTTTGATCAGAAATAAAAAGTCACCACATCCCTTAACAGTTCTTTCAGTTGTACCAAACAATGAGATGGCTGAAATTAATCTTAAAAAAGCGCGTAAAAATTTAGACTCAATAGCAAAATATGCTTCAGGCAGTGAGACTGAGGTAAATGTAATGACGACGATTGATTATAATATTGCTGGTGGAATTAGCAGAGCATCACGTGAAATTCTGGCGACTTGTATATTAATTGGATGGCCGAGTAAATCGAGCATTATTGATAAGCTCGTGGGAGAAAAGACGGAAAGTATATTAAACTTGACTGATATTAGTCTTTTTATGTGCCGTTTGGAGAATCCTTTAGTCAGTCAAAAACGTATTGTATTATTTGTGCCGCCTATGGCGGAAGCTGAGAAGGGATTTCTTTATTGGCTTAATAAGATTTTTATATTAACCCAGGAACTCAGTTTGCCATTACTATGTGTCTGTAATAACCGTTCTCAATCTGCTATAAACCAATACTTATTAAAAAGTAAATCGAGTATTAAGTTTCAATTTGAATTGTATCAAGAATGGGATTCTTTTGAAGGTTTAAATAAATATGTAAAACCAGATGATTTCGTCGTATTTGTGTCTGCAAGAGTAGGTGACGTTTCTTATAATCACAATTTTGACAGTGTGCCGCGAAAAGTAGGTAAAGTATATAAGAATAATAATCTTATTCTGGTTTTTCCAAGTCGACGCAAAAAGAAGACAATAGTAGATCTCACCGATATTCATCAAATATCTTATTCCCCTGGACGGGAAACTGTCGAATATTTCGGTAGAAAATTTGGTGGTATATCGAAAAGGGAGTAAAGATATATCAGGTATAACATAACCTCGTTTTATATCGTTTAATAGAGAGTACAAAATAAACTATATATGATCAATGTGCTGTTAGTAGAGGATGATACTACCTTTTCTGCTATTATTGAAAGTTTTTTAAAAAAGAATGGATATCAGGTCGAACCTTACTTTTCTATTAGCAATAGTATTGCTGCTATTAAAAAGAATAAGTACGACTTAGTTTTACTGGACTATCGCTTAGGTGACGGTAATGGGTTGGAAGTATTAGATTTTATCCAGTCTCAAGGCCTTTTTGTTCCTGTTATAATAATGACCGGTTTTAGTGATGTTCGTACGGCTGTTAGAGCTATGCGTAAAGGGGTTTATGATTATATTACAAAGCCGGTAAATCCAGATGAATTATTGATGATCATAAAGGAGGCTTTGGCCAATCCTGCTGAAAAGCCTACTTCAACTGTCAGGTCGAAGCGTTTACAAGAAAATCGCTCAAATGAGAAAGAATACGTTAAAGGTAAAAGCAAGATAGCTAATAAACTTCATGAATATATTGAACTGGTTGCTCCTACGGATATGACTGTTTTGATTCGTGGAGAGAGTGGGACGGGAAAAGAATATGTTGCCAAATCTATTCATGAAAATAGTAAAAGAGCAGATAAGCCTTTTATTTCAATTGACTGTGGGACTTTATCGAAAGAGTTGGCTGGTAGCGAACTCTTTGGTCATATTAAGGGATCGTTTACAGGAGCAGTGGTTGATAAGAAAGGCCAGTTTGAAGAGGCTTCTGGTGGAACTTTATTTCTGGATGAAATTGGAAATTTAAGTTACGAGGTACAAGTTAAGTTACTTAGAGCATTGCAAGAACGAATCATTCAGCCTATTGGTGCTAATAAACAGATTAAAGTAGATGTGCGCGTAATTGCTGCAACCAACGATGATTTGTTAGGAAGTTCGGCAGGCGGCGATTTTAGGGAGGATTTATATCATCGAATTAATGAGTTTGAAATTCATGTTCCTCCTTTGCGTGATCGGGGGAATGATTTAAATTTATTTGTTGATTTCTTCATGAAAAAAGCAAATGAAGAGTTAGAAAGAGAAGTAAAATACTTGGATGAGGAAATAATTTCTGTTTTTGAGAGCTACGAATGGCCGGGTAATTTAAGAGAATTAAAAAATGTTGTTAAGCGTATGGTTCTTTTAACACAAGGAGACACGGTTAAGATTTCTGCATTACCGGAAGATATGGTACAATCTATAAAGAACAATGTAGATACATACGATATTTCAGGCAATGATCTTAAGTCGCAGAGTGAAGCACACGAAAGGCAATTAATTATTGAAGTTTTACAGAAAGTAAAATATAATAAAAGTAAAGCAGCCCAATTATTAAACATAGACCGTAAGACTTTATATAATAAGTTAGATAAATATCAAATCTCTTAGATTTTTCAATCTAGGTATCTTCTTTTATCTTTACTCCATTTAATACTATAATATTGGCAAAAATAGAGAAAAAGGAAACGCCTTTAATGCAACAATATAATCGCATTAAAGTTAAATATCCAGGAACATTACTGTTATTTAGAGTTGGTGATTTTTACGAAACATTTGGTGAAGATGCTGTTAAGGCATCGGATGTTTTAGGTATCGTTCTTACGAAACGAGGAGCCGGTTCGACTTCAGAAGTTGCCTTAGCAGGTTTTCCTCATCATTCTCTTGAAACGTATTTGCCAAAATTGGTACGCTCAGGACTTAGGGTTGCGATTTGCGATCAGTTGGAAGATCCTAAAACTACTAAGACTATAGTAAAACGTGGAGTAACTCAATTAGTTACCCCAGGTGTTTCTTATAATGATAATATTATTCAACAAAAGTCTAATAACTATTTAGCTTCTGTTTTTTTTGAAAAAAACACTATTGGGTGTTCGTTTCTTGATATTTCTACAGGAGAGTTTTTAGTAGCTCAGGGAAAGGTTGAGTATATCGATAAACTCTTACAGAGCTACAAACCCAATGAGGTTATCTTAAGCAAAAAAAATCATAAAGAATTTACTGAGAATTTTGGTGACCGCTTTTATGTTTATTCATTGGATGAATGGCCTTATACTGGTGATTATGCACGAGAATTATTACTAAAGCATTTTGAAGTGAGTACTTTGAAAGGTTTTGGTGTTGAAAGATTAAGTTTAGCTATAGTTGCGGCAGGTGTTTCACTGCATTATTTAAATGAAACGGAACATCATAATCTTCAACATATCTCCACTCTTTCAAGAGTAGAGGAGGATCATTTTATGTGGTTAGACCGCTTTACAATTCGAAATTTAGAGTTGATTGATTCGCACAATGATAATGCAATTACTTTATTAAATGTACTTGATCATACCTCTTCTCCAATGGGTGCCCGCTTATTGAGGAAGTGGATTCTAATGCCTTTAAAAGATCAAAAACCGATTAATGCCCGATTAGATGTTGTTGATTTTTTATTAAATAACCCCGAGTTACAACAGGAGTTATTGAACGAAATTAAGCAAATAGGAGATTTAGAGCGTTTAATTAGTAAGATTGGTTTGCAGCGTGCTAATCCACGGGAAGTTGTTCAATTAAAGAGGTCATTACATGCGATTGCAGAGATTAAGCAGATTATATCACACGTTGACTCGAGGGCATTGCAAGTAATTGCTGAACAATTAAATGGCTGTAAGCACTTGACTGATCAGATTGAAGCGGAATTACAAGAAGAACCTCCTGTTATAATAGCCAAAGGAAATGTTATAGCCAGTGGTGTGAATGAAGAATTAGATCATCTTAGGAGCATTGCTTTCGGAGGAAAGGATTTCTTAGTTGAGATTCAGAAAAGAGAAGCCGTTAATACAGGTATCCCTTCCCTGAAAATTTCTTTTAATAATGTATTTGGTTACTACCTAGAAGTAACGAATTCCCATAAAGATAAGGTCCCGGCGACCTGGCAGAGGAAACAAACCTTAGTAAATGCTGAGAGATATATTACTTCTGAACTGAAAGAGTATGAAGAACAGATATTAGGTGCTGAAGAAAAGATATTTGCTCTTGAAAGTCGTATTTATGCAGAACTGCTAAGTTCATTATTGGAGTATATTAAGCCTGTTCAGTTGAATGCTCAGTTAATTGCCCAGCTGGATGTTTTATTAAACTTTGCATTAATAGCTAAAAATAATCATTATATAAGGCCTCAAATTAATACAGATACTATTATTGATATAAAGGGCGGAAGGCATCCTGTTATTGAAAAGAATTTACCCCTAGGAACGGAATACATTACAAACGACGTTTTTTTAGATAGTGATACGCAGCAAATTATTATTATTACCGGGCCTAATATGGCAGGAAAGTCGGCGTTGTTAAGACAAACTGGTTTGATTGTACTAATGGCACAGATGGGGAGCTTCGTGCCGGCTAAGTCAGCAAATTTGGGCCTTGTTGATAAGATCTTTACTAGGGTAGGAGCCTCTGATAATGTATCAAGTGGTGAATCAACTTTTATGGTTGAGATGAGCGAAACTGCTAGTATTTTAAATAATATTTCGGAGCGGAGTTTAATTTTGCTTGATGAAATTGGAAGAGGTACCAGTACATATGATGGAATCTCCATCGCTTGGGCAATTGCTGAGTATCTACATCAATATCCAACAGCCAAAGCAAAGACTCTTTTCGCTACGCATTATCATGAGTTGAATGAGTTAACGAGTAGTTTTGACCGGATTAAGAATTATAATATTTCTGTTAAGGAAGTAAATAACAAGGTTATATTTCTACGAAAATTGGTCCCTGGAGGTAGTGAGCATAGTTTTGGTATTCACGTTGCTAAAATGGCAGGGATGCCTTCAGCAATTATTCAACGTTCTAATGAGATTCTTAAACGTTTGGAGCAAGAAAGAACCGGGGGAGAGAATATTAAGGATAGCTTAAAAAAGGTTCAGAAACAAGCCTACCAATTGCAGATGTTCTCAATTGATGATCCTGTGTTGGTAAAAATAAGGGATGTATTGAATAATTTAGATGTAAATACCTTAACACCAATTGAAGCCCTCATGAAATTAGATGAGATTCAGCGAGTACTTAAAAGCTAGACTTTAACTCCATACGTACAAGATATTGATAGTGATCATCCTCATCAAGAATTTGAACAACCCATCCGTTTTCATTACCCACTTTAATTAATTCTTGCTGGTCAATATATATCCATCCAAAGGGTTTGCCTTTTTGCCCTTTGTATTCATATTGAAAATTGATCTCACCATAATAGTGATTTGGCTTTTGAATGCCATCATCGTAGTAGTATGAGATGTCTGAGGAATCAAATAATAACTGACCGCCAGGATTTAATAATGTTTTGCAATGGTTGAAGAGGCGTTTCAATCCATCGATGGATTCTGCAAGACCAATTCCATTCATTAAAAATAGAAGTGTATCATATTTGCCATTATTATATGAAAATATATCTTCTTGAATAACAGATTTGACCCCTCTAAGCTTCATGATTTCGCAGGCTTTGGCTGAAACCTCTAATGCCGTTACATCCATACCGCGCGTTTGGAGATATAGAGCATGGCTGCCAGCACCAGCACCTATATCCAATACTTTACCATCGCAAAGGGCAAGTGCAATTAATTCCTGATCAGGGAAATCATTCTCACTCCTAAAGAAAAGGTCAACAGGCATGACTTCTGTTTCAGATTGATTGGTATGGAGAATCAATTCATTTTCAGTGTTATTGGTATAATAATAATCAGTAAGGGCTTCCCCATACACATCAGGATATTGCATTAGTCTTTGATTTCTAGAATTTGTTTTGATAGTTTGATCATTTCTTCATCACCTGTATATTTCTTTTTCTCATCAGAAAGTTTAATTACAGGTGTCCATTGAGCTTCTTCAGGTAGAGCATCTGTCATTTTAATAACAATATTCATTGGTTTTAATCCTACGTCGTTTGTGAAATTAGTACCGATACCAAATGAGATACCAATCTTTTCTTTGCAGTATTTTGAGATTCTTTCGACTTTTTCATAATCCAATCCATCCGAAAAGATAATCGTCTTTGTTGTTGGATCAATGCCATAATGTTGGTAGTGATCAATGGTCATATCGGCAAAATTTAGTGGATCACCGCTGTCATGTCGGACGCCATCAAAAAGTTTAGTGAACTTCTTATCGAATTGCGAAAAAAATACTTTGCTTGTATAGGTGTCGGACAAAGCGATTCCAAGGTCACCGCGATAGACATTGGACCAGTTTTCAAGTCCAAGAGAATTCGCCATTTTAAAACCATATTTTGCAGCATGAAACATAAACCATTCATGCGCATGAGTGCCAATGGGTTTAATGCAATTCTTCATTGCTAAATGTACGTTGCTCGTCCCAATGAAACATTCAGAACCAAAATCTTTTAAGGCTTTAATGGTCAGGTCATGAACTTCGTAAGAATGCCTGCGACGCGTGCCGAAATCAGCAATTGTGATATCCAGCTTTTTATATTTATTTATTTTTTCTTTAGCAACGGTACTAACCTCTTCATCACTTATACGTTTTTGTTTAGTTATTTTATAGTAAAGTTCGCAGATCAGGCTCATGATTGGAACTTCCCACATAATTGTACGATACCAATAACCTGATATTTTAACAGACAGATCACTTCCTGTTTGGATAATTTCTACTTCCGAAGAATCGTACCGATAGCCTTGAAGAAAGTCAAGGTAGGTGGGGTCTAAATATGGACAAGTGTCTCTTAAATATTCCTTTTCCTCCTTCTTGAGCTTTAATTGCTCCATTTTGACTATTTCTTTTTTTAGTATTTCTGCAAAGCCTTCAGGGAAAATATGCTGCCCTCGATTGATGAATTTATATTTTGCTTTAGCATTCGGAAATAATTTGATCACTGCGTGCTGCATAGTGAATTTATAGAAATCATTATCCAGAATTGAATATAAATGAATATCTGCCATAGGAAATATCTATTAAACGATAGGTATGCTAATATGCGGTTTTTTTAAGCAATTCTAAAAGATAATTACTTTGATAGATTATTTATCTTCGTCTTTTTAAGTTGATATGTGTATGATATATGATGCGGTTATAATAGGTGCTGGAGCTTGTGGTTTAATGTGTGGTGTACAAGCAGCTGCTCTTGGAAAAAAGATATTGATTCTTGAAAAGAATGACAGGGCAGGTGCTAAAATATTAATTTCTGGAGGAGGACGGTGTAACTATACCAATCTTAATAGTACATCAGAAAATTTTATTTCTGAAGATAAAGCTTTCTGTGAGGAGGTGTTTAAGCAATGGACTGTTAAGGATAGTATTGATTTTTTTGATCGTAACGGAATTGTTGGCAAGGAAAAGGTGTTGGGACAGCTGTTTCCGCAAAGCAATAATGCAAAAGATGTCGTTGCTATCTTTTTAAATTTATTAAAGAAATATAAAGCTGAACTAAGATTAAATGCTCTGGTTATCAAAGTTAGTAAAAACGAAAATCAGATCTTTGAAAGTACATATGAGATTAATGGGCGAAAAATAGAAGTATTATCTAAAACTGTAGTTATGTCGAGCGGAGGGCTTCCTATAAGTAAACTTGGTGCTAGTGATTTTGCCTTGCGCACTGCAAGATTCTTTGATCTAAGAATTGTAAATACTGCACCCGCATTGGTGCCTCTAACGATTACCGGAAAAGACAAGGATTGGTTTGCTGCATTAGCAGGAAATTCGATTTATTGTAAGGTTTCAAATCAACGAATTAGTTTTCATGAGAACATTCTTTTTACACATTGGGGTTTAAGTGGTCCCGCTATTTTACAGTTATCGTCCTATTGGCGTGCAGGAGAAGATATTGTAATTGATTTGTTGCCTGGAGCCTCTATGTCAACAATTATTGCACAGGAAAGAGATTCTGGAGGTAAGCGTCTATTACAACAAATCCTTCAAGAGCATTTTACCAAGAAATTTGTTGAGTCTTTAACCAAATTCTTGCCTATAGATAAAAAAATAGCCTCTTTAAGTAAAGCGGAGGCGAAGTTGATTAACTCTACGATTCATCATTTCAAAGTTAAACCTGCTGGAGATAAAGGTTATGATAAAGCTGAGGTGATGCGAGGTGGTGTAGCGACAGAGGAGTTGAATCCTAGAAGCTTAGAGTCTATTAAGATAGAGGGACTCTTTTTTGGAGGGGAATGTGTAGATGTAACAGGGTGGTTAGGAGGATATAATTTCCAATGGGCTTGGGCATCAGGGTATGTAATCGCTAAAAATCTTTAGGGATAGGAATCATTTAGGTCTATGTAATAGTATTAGTAGTAAAATAAAAAAACTATTATAGTAAGAACAACGACCGTAATTATGATAATCCAATTTAAAAGTTTACTTGCTGGCTTATCATCTCGTTCTTCCAGAGCTTCTTTTGATGGTTTGGGATCTTCTTGATTGTTCTCGTAGTTATTCTCTGCGTTTTTATTCTCTTCCATGTTCTTAATTTTTGTTTAGAATTAGAACATAGAATATTTAAAAATGTTTGTTTTAATTTGTAGCATTCGTTAGGTCTTGTTGAACCTGTTGGAGAGTATAGTGTCCAATTTCATTGCCAAAAGAGTTGCCAATATAGTTGATTATATAAGCAATTTCTATCGGAGAGAGGTGAGTCTCTGCTGGCATTTCTTCATTATAGGTCTGTCCATTTATAACCACCTCTCCACTCATGCCATATTTAATTATACGTGCAAGTTTATTTTGGTTTTTCGCAATGTAAGCTGTATCGGTGAGTGGAGGATATAGTAAACCTAATCCTTCACCTTTTGATCCGTGGCAGTTTTGACAATGCGTTTCGTAAGCCGTCTTTCCATTAATATAATAATGGGCATGCTCTATTTCTTCATTGCTCTGACATGATAAAACAAGAATACTGAAAGTAAGTATGGCTAGAATAATGTATATCCAATTATTTCTCATATTCACTTAATAGTATATCCATATCCTTCATAAGCTTTGCGACCTCTTTTTCATCAGTTCCGTTATATGCACCACGAATATGTCGGTCTTTATCGACTAATATAAACCATCCTTGGTGTTCAAAACCACCCGCTACTTGGTCATTTTCTTCTGTAAAAACCATGTATTCAGGAGATATACCATAAATCGTTTCACGAGTTCCTGATGCGAATTGCCATTCATTACCAGTTACTCCTAGTTTTTCTGCATACGATTTTAAGACGCTAGGAGTATCGTACTTTGTGTCTATACTATGTGATAAAAACATGACCTCGGAATTGCCTTTATATTTTTTATAAACCTCCAATAAATTACGGTGCATTATTGGGCAAATACTCGGACAGGAGGTGAAGAAGAAATCAGCAACATAAATGCTATTTTCAAAGGTCTTTTCAGTTATTGCTAAGCTATCTTGGTTTAAGAATTCAAAATCAGGAATGCTGTGATAAACAGTATCTGTAACGGTTTTACCATTAACCTCTTTTGTAACAGGTTCTCTGGAACCAAGAATAGGTAATTTATTTGTATTAGAAGATCGACAAGCTGATAGTATTAAAATTGATAGAAAAGCTGTTACTAATAATAAATTTCTCATTTTATTTGTTAATTGTACTAAGAACTGATTTGCTCTCTTCTGTTACTGCTTTGAATTGTGTATCAATATCTTGAACCTTTAAACGTTCATTTTTTAAATATTTCTCAATCTCTTCTTTTGACATATTTTCAAAGTCTAAATTTAGCTCGTGCATCCAATCATTCATCGCATCGTTTGCTGCTTCAATTTCAGCTTTTAGGTTTATCAGTTTTGCTTTTTGCTCTACAGTATCAATTTCGGGATTTTTAAGTTTGATGGTTTCCCAGTTGTTTAAAATAGAGTCTATTTTGAGACTTGTATGAGCAAAGGTAGACATCATTGGCATTACTTCATCATGAATGGCAATGACTTCCTCTTGCAGTTGCTTTGTCGAATCGTCTTTTGTATTGCATGCAGTTATAAATAACAACAAACTTAATGCAGAGAATAGAATAGGTTTCATAAAAATTTTTTTAGCAAATATACAAAGGTTTAATGATCTTTTGCCAGCTATAGGCTGGATGGGTTCTTGTTTAAATGGTTGCTATTGAAATTAAGGTTACGTATGTATATTTCGTTTTTTACTTTTACATAAAGTATCCCATCAGCATCATAGAGATCGATGTCAAAGCTTGAAACATATTTCCCTTCTTGCTGCAGATGCTGCTCTGCATAATTGATATCTTCTTCTGATATTTTTATTGTAAAAAATAGATTTTTCTTCGCTGGTTTGATGTATTTTATCTCAGCACTTTTTAACCAAACAAGATTGGTATATCCTTTTCTTTTGAATACCTGATCGAATAAAATCGCATAGAATGGATCCGTGGCTGAAAAAATTGTTCCTCCAAAAATTGAAGAGTTATAGTTTTTAGTAATAAGGCTGTGATTGATTTTTACATCTACGCCACGGAAATTTTTATGAAATCGTTGAACCCATATTCGTTGAAAAAAAAGTGGGGGATATAGTCGCATCGCCCATTTAAGTAAATTTTCTGATGCTTGCATTCTTATCAAAGATACACAGAAGTGATGAAAGTCGCTATTTCTTTCTTTTCAAAAATAAATAGATATTTGTGGGTATGGATTTTAAAGAAAAAGTTGCTGAAAGTTATAGGCAAATTCAGGATCAGATTTGTAACGGGTTAGAGAAGGTTGATGGATTAGGGAAATTTGAAGAGGAAATCTGGGAAAGAGAAGGCGGCGGTGGCGGTAGGACGAGAATTATGCAAGGGGGAGATGTTATTGATCGAGGGGGTGTTAATTTTTCTGCAGTTCATGGAAAACTTCCTGACCAAATTAAGAACTCATTTGGAGTAGATGAAGATGAGTTCTTTGCAACTGGTGTCTCTATCGTGATTCATCCTATTAATCCTTGGGTTCCTATAATTCATATGAATATCCGTTATTTTGAATTAAATGAGAAAGTTCGCTGGTTTGGAGGAGGAATTGATGTAACTCCTCATTATGTAATAAAAGATGATGCTCAATTTTTTCATTCCTATCTGAAAAATATTTGTGACCAGTTTTCACCAATATTTTACAACGATTTTAAATCGTGGGCTGATCGGTATTTTTATATCAATCATCGTAAAGAAACTCGAGGAATTGGTGGTATTTTTTACGACCGGTTAGATCCGAAAAAAAGTGGGTTGACATATGATGAAATTCTTACTTTTTCAGAACAAGTAGGTAATTCATTCTTACCTATTTACACAGAGTTAATAAAACGCAATCAAGATAAACCTTTTACCGAAGAACACAAGGCTTGGCAGACATTTCGACGAGGACGCTATGTTGAATTTAACTTAGTTTATGACGCAGGAACCAAGTTTGGCTTAGAAACCAATGGGCGAATAGAGTCCATTCTTATGAGCTTGCCGCCACAGGCTACCTGGCTTTATAATTTCAAGGCAGATCCTGGCAGTGAAGAAGAAAAAACACTTGATTTATTAAAGCAAGGTATAGACTGGATTTCTTAAGAAAACGCCTTTCAAATGTCTCCTAATATTCGCTAAATAAGCTTAAAATTGCTAACTTCGCATGCGTTCAAATTTTTGAATGTGTAGTTTAAAATGAACTAAATTCTTATGGCTGACGAAACAGAAAATGAAAACAATTTAGTACCAGCTAACGATCGTATAATCCAGATTAATATTGAAGATGAAATGAAGTCATCGTACATTGATTACTCAATGTCGGTTATTGTTTCACGAGCATTGCCTGATGTGCGCGATGGATTAAAGCCAGTGCATAGGCGTGTTTTATATGGCATGTTAGATTTGGGCGTCACAAGCAGCAAGCCACATAAAAAATCAGCACGTATAGTCGGGGATGTTTTAGGTAAATACCATCCACATGGAGATTCCTCTGTTTACGGTACAATGGTGAGAATGGCCCAGGAATGGAGCATGCGCTATATCTTGGTTGATGGACAGGGTAACTTTGGATCTGTCGATGGAGACTCGCCAGCTGCAATGCGTTATACAGAAGCTCGGTTGAAGAAAATCGCTGAGGATATGTTAAGCGATATTGCTAAGGATACTGTTGATTTTCAGTTAAATTTTGATGATACATTGCACGAGCCTACGGTTCTGCCAACTCGCATACCCAATCTCTTAGTTAATGGAGCTTCTGGAATTGCTGTAGGTATGGCTACAAATATGGCTCCTCATAACTTATCGGAAGTTATTGACGGCACGATAGCTTATATAGAAAATCGTGATGTTACAATTCCTGAATTAATGCAGTATATTAAAGGTCCTGACTTCCCTACAGGCGGTATTATTTATGGATATTCTGGACTTCAGAGTGCTTTTGAAACAGGCCGGGGTAGTGTAATTATGCGTGCAAAAGCCGAAATAGAAGTTGCTAAAAATGATAAAGAACAAATTATAGTAACCGAGATTCCCTATCAGGTGAATAAAGCAACCATGATTGAGCGTACAGCTGAATTGGTTAATGAGAAGAAAATAGAGGGTATATCTTCAATTCGTGATGAGTCAGATCGAGACGGTATGCGGATTGTTTATGATATTAAACGTGATGCAAATGCGTCTGTAGTATTGAACAATCTGTTTAAATATACAGCCTTACAAACCTCATTTAGTGTAAACAACATTGCATTGGTCAATGGTAGACCGGTCTTGTTGAATTTAAAAGACTTAATCCATTATTTTGTAGAACATAGACATGAAGTAATTGTTCGTCGAACTAAGTTTGAACTGTCGGAAGCTGAAAAGCGTGCACATATTTTAGAAGGATTATTAATCGCATTAGACCATATTGAAGAGGTTATTAAATTAATCCGAGCTTCCAGTACTCCTGAAGAGGCACGTACTGGTTTGATGGAAAAATTTGGTCTCTCTGATATTCAATCCCGAGCCATATTGGATATGACTCTTCGTCGCTTAACGGGTTTAGAGCGTGATAAAATCAAAGAAGAATATGCTGAGTTAATGAAGACGATTGATTACCTGAAGTCTATTTTAGCAGACGAAGCACTTCGTATGCAAATTATAAAGGACGAGCTTCTTGAGGTTAAAGAGAAGTATGGAGATGAACGACGTTCTAAAATTGTTCATTCTGCGGGTGATATGAGTATGGAAGACTTTGTCGATGATGAGGAAATTGTTATTACAATATCTCATGATGGATATGTTAAAAGAACACCTTTAACAGAATACCGTATTCAAGGAAGAGGTGGAAAAGGTGCTTTGGGTTCGAATACAAAGGATAATGATTTCACAGAACATATTATCTCTGCTACAGCGCATAACTATCTACTGTTCTTTACAGAGGCCGGACGTTGTTTCTGGTTGAGAGCTTTTGAGATTCCCGAAGGGTCGAGAGTATCAAGAGGTAGAGCTTTACAGAATATTATTAATATACCGAAAGAAGAGAAGGTTAAGGCTTATATCAAAGTGAAGAATTTGAAGGATCAGGAGTATCTGGAAAACAATTTCATTATAATGTGTACTAAGAAAGGAACAATAAAGAAAACTTCTTTAGAGGCCTATTCTCGTCCTCGGGCAAATGGAATTAATGCAATTAATATTAATGAAGGTGATCAATTATTAGAAGCTAATCTGACCAGTGGTGAGAGTGAAATAGTAATTGCATTACGTTCAGGCAGAGCAATACGTTTTAATGAATCGAATGTTCGTCCAATGGGAAGAACTGCTACTGGTGTACGTGGAATTACACTTGCTCATGAGAATGACGAAGTAGTTGGTATGGTTAGTGTTAATGATTCTTCAAGTACGATCTTGGTTGTATCAGAGAATGGTTATGGAAAACGTACTGAATTGGAAGATTATCGTATAACAAATAGGGGTGGTAAGGGTGTAAAAACCATTAGCATAACCGAGAAAACAGGCGATCTGATAGCGATAAAGGATGTTACTGATCAGGATGATTTAATGATAATTAACAAATCAAGCATTGTTATCCGTATTTCTGTAAATGAGCTTCGTGTTATGGGACGTGCAACACAAGGAGTTAAACTAATCAACTTAAAGAAGGATGATCAGATTGCTTCGGTTGCAAAAGTAGTACGTGACGAAGAGGAAGATGTAGAGGATAATCCACAGGTTGACGAAAATGAAGCGAATGATGAATCGAATATATCAGATAATGATTAATTAATATGTTGTTTAAAGTAAAAACTAATTTCTTTCTTGTTTTCTTATTGCTTTTTGTTTGTCAGGGAGCGGTTTATGCGCAATCAGATGAAAAAGAAGGAAGCAATAACTTTGCAATGTATACAAAGTCAGGAGACTTTGCGCTTCTGGAAAAGGCAAGAAAATTTTCGGATAACGCTTATAAAGATCATAGAGATTCTATAGCTTACAAAAATAATCTTTTACGTGCCTTAGTTTATAGTAGTTTGGCTGTTGCTGATTCAAACAGGAAATTAAAGTATACTAAAGATCCGATTGATGAAGCTAAGTATGCGCTATCAAAACTGAATGATGATCAGTTAAATTATGAGAACGAGGCACAGATAATTTATATTTACCGAAAGTTGTCAAATGCTTATTTAATTTTAGGCAAAAGAGCCTTGAATAATAACAAGTTAGAAGATGCATTCAAAAACTTTAAGGAGGTTGATACTTTTGATAAAAGTGGTATTAATGTAAAGCATAATTTATCTGTTCTAAGTTCTCGTCTTGATAAGCCTCAGGAAGCAGTTAATTATTATGAGGAATATTTAAAAACTCTGAATAAAATACAGCCTGATAATTTTTTGATTTTGGCTGATTTATACTCAAAAGCTGGTAATCCAAACAAACAACTAAGTACGCTTTTAGATGGTCTTGATGCTTTTCCAAAAAATAAAGATATTCTATTTCAAGCAATTAATATTTATGCAGATAATGGTTCCTATGATGCTGTTATTCCTTTAATCAATTTAGCACATGAATTGGACCCGGAAAATATTAAGTTAAATTATTTAGCTGGCTATGCTTATGAAATTACCGGAAATCGTAAATTAGCAGCACAATATTATGAAACTGTTATAAAATTAGATGATAATAATTATAACGGAAATTACGAACTAGGGTTGCTTTTTTTAAGGGAGTATATGAATGACACTACAAAGGAAGAAAGCTATCAATTAGCAGAGAAATACTTGTTGAAAGCAAATGAAATTGATCCTAATTCTGTAAATGCCTTAAAATCGTTGGCAGTGTTATATGAGAAGTCGGCTGATACAATACAATATGAACGAGTAAAAAATCAATTAAATCAAAATACATTCAATTAAACCGAAATGAAAATCAAATCACTTTTATTATTGGCCGCTATATTTTATTCTATCGGTGTATTTGCACAGACAGGAGAATTAAAAAGAGGTGTGGCTAGCTACGAAAAGTTTAACCAGGTTAAACAAATTGGTACACCAGCTTTGGGTATAAAGGATCTTGAAAGTGCAAAAACTTCTTTAGAGAAGGCTTCTGCAAATGACAAAACATCTAATCTATCACAGACTTGGACTTACTTAGCTCTTGTATATTCAGACTATGCTCTTTTAGATACAACCTCAACAGCTGCAGATTACAAACAAAAGGCTATTGATGCATTGACAAAAGCTAAAGCAGCAGAAGGAAGTGCAGAACAAGAACAAAATTTTGCAGCAGCTTCTAGAAATTTAGCTCAAGTTGAGTTGGAAAGTGGAGTTAAAGCTTTTGAAGTTCAAGATTACGCTTCTGCCTACCAGGCGTTTGATAAAGGACTTCAGCATATGCCTGGAGATACCTTGTTTAGCTATTATGCAGGTTTAGCAGCAATTAATGCAAAGGACTATCCAAACGCTATAGATAAATATAAATTATTATTAGGTCATGATGATTTTTCTAATTTGTCTCAGATCTATCTTGATCTGTCTCGTTTGTATATGATGTCGAAAGACACTGTATCTGCCATTAAATATGCTGAAGAAGGAGTAGTTAAATTTCCAGATAATCAACAATTGGCTACTCAAAATATTGAACTGAATCTTCAAGCTGGTAATGGTGAAAAGTTAATTTCAAGTATTGCAGATCAAATTGAAAAGAACCCGACTGATGCAAGATTGCAATACTATTATGGAATAGCATTGAGTTCTAATAAGGACGAAGAGGCGGCTAAAGCTGCTTACTTGAAAGCTGTTGAATTAGATCCTGCCTTTGCTGATGCATACATTAATTTAGGTGTAATGTTATTAGATCAAGGGATTAACGTGTTTAGAGAAGCAAGCAAATTACCTGCAAATCAACAAAAAGAATATAACGAAAGTGCTAAAAGAGGAAATGAACTAATTGAAGAAGCATTCCCTTATTTAGAAAAAGCGACAGAGGTTGCTCCAACTCACTCAATAGCATGGCAAAATTTGAAGACTTATTATCAGATAAAAGAGAATGCTGAGAAAGTAGCAGAAATAGAAGAAAAAATAAAAACACTTTAGTTTTTATACATTTCATAATAAACAAGAATGGCTGGAAATTTCCAGCCATTCTTGTTTATTATGAAATGTGAGTTTCTCTATAATACCGCATTACTAAATATTAACCAATCAAGACACCGGGTTTGTTGAGAATAGGTATTCTAACGAAATTAGAATCGACAACACTTTCGGGCAGGAATATAAATTTCTTGTCGTAAATTGTCCCATTGATATAATAGCTAAGCCAATATTCATTTGTCAAGCCAAATAAGGCTTCATCAATAGGTTCTATTTTAGCATAAGAACTTCCACTAATGTCACCAATGAAATGTCTTAATGTGGTAGTTTGAATATCCTTACCATCTGTATAGTCATATCCTCGGGCACTTATAAGAACATTATTAATAGTTTCTTTTTTCCTGTTAATGATATAAACATACCATAACTTGCTTTCAGGTGTTTCACCTTCCAGTACAATGGCTATTCCTATATCTTCAACTATATTTTTTGGTAAATCTCTTTTCATTAAAATAGCGGAACTTTACTTTTTTGCTTTTGGAGCTGCTTTTTTAGCAGCTGGTTTCTTTTTAGCAGCAGTTTTCTTCTTGGTTGCTGTTGTTGCAGTAGCTTTAGCGCCTTTAAAAGATTTTTTAGGGACAGGCTGATCATCTGCAAGCTTCTTGATTTCCTCGAAACTCAGATCTTCAGGTGTCTTATCCTTAGGTATCTTAATATTTAATTTACCATATCTAATAAAAGGACCCCATCGACCGTTTTCTATACGAACATCAGGATCTTCCTCAAATGTTTTGATTATTTTATCAATATCTTTTTGACGTTTTATTTTAATAATCTCGATAGCCTCTGTTTCCTCAACTTTATGTGGGTCAACATCTTTAGGTAAAGAATAAAATGATCCGTCATGACGAATATAAGGACCAAATCTCCCTATTGCCACTGTCATGTCTTTATCTTCAAATACACCAACGGTTTTAGGAAGCCTAAACAGTTCCAATGCTTCTTCCAATGTAATGGTTTCAATCATCTGTCCTTGTCTTAAGCTAGCGAATCGTGGTTTTTCTTCATCTTCGCTAGAGCCTATTTGAACCAATGGGCCGAAACGACCAACCCGTACAATAATCTTTTTTCCACTTGCTTCGTCTGTGCCTAATTCTCGTTCATGGCTAGCTCTCTCTGCTGTTTCAAGAGTATTCTCAACATCGGTGTGGAAAGGTCCGTAAAAGTCCTTTAACATGGCTGTCCAGTCTTTTAAACCATGTGCAATTTCATCAAATTCTTTTTCAACAGTTGCTGTGAAGTTAAAATCAACGATATCTACAAAATGTTCTACTAAGAAATCATTTACCATAATTCCAATATCAGTTGGAAACAGTTTGTTTCGTTCTGCACCTGTATTTTCTGACTTGATGAGTGATGTGATTTTGCCTTCCGCTAAAGATAGGACTTGATAATTTCTTGCTTTTCCTTCCCGGTCCTCCTTTACTACGTAGCCTCTGTTTTGTATAGTTGATATGGTTGGAGCATAAGTTGAAGGACGACCAATTCCAAGTTCTTCCATTTTCTTCACTAAGCTTGCTTCAGTATAACGGGATGGCGGACGGCTGTAGCGTTCAGTCGCATTCATTTCCTTTAAGGAAACGATTTGTCCTGTTTTTAACGGTGGAAGAAGTGCATTATCACTACTATCATCTAATTGAACTTCTGCTTCTTCATCTGTTGATTCAAAATATACCTTTAGAAAACCATCAAATTTCATTACTTCTCCGCTTGCCGTTAATTCTTCCGAACGGGAGGAGATGGATATCTTGGCAGTTGTTTTCTCAAATTCTGCTTCACTCATCTGAGATGCAATCGCGCGTTTCCATATTAATTCATACAGTTTTCGTTCTGCAGAATCTCCGCTTATACTATGGTTTGTGAAATTAGTAGGTCGTATGGCTTCGTGAGCTTCTTGAGCTCCAGATGATTTTGTTTTATATTGACGAGGTTTATGGTATTTATCTCCATAAGCATTTCTGATTTCTTTTTCTGCAGCATCTAAAGCCGTTTGGCTTAAATTTACTGAGTCAGTACGCATGTAAGATATATAACCAGCCTCGTATAAACGTTGTGCCAGGCTCATTGTCCGCCCAACAGAATATCCTAATTTCCTACTTGCTTCCTGTTGTAGCGTAGAAGTAGTAAATGGTGCAGAAGGAGTACGTTTTCCAGGTTTAGTTTCTAAAGATTTTATTTTAAATTCTGCTGCTATACAGTCTCTTAAGAAATCCTCTGCTTCTTTAACTTTTTGGAAACGTTTAGGTAGTTCTGCTTTAAAAAGTTCTTTTTTATTGTCGGTATAAAATATTGCAACTACTTTGAAAGAAGCAACCGGTTTAAAACTATTATACTCTCTTTCACGATCCACTAATAGGCGTACAGCAACTGACTGAACTCTTCCGGCAGATAGTGATGGTTTTACTTTCTTCCAAAGAACAGGTGAAAGTTCAAAGCCAACTAGTCTATCCAACACACGTCTTGCTTGCTGTGCATTTACTAAATTATAGTCGATTTTACGAGGGTTCTCGATGGCTTTTAAGATGGCGGGCTTTGTTATTTCATGAAAAACTATTCTCTTCGTCTTGTTTTCATCTAAGCCCAGTGTTTCGAATAGATGCCAGGAAATAGCTTCTCCTTCACGGTCCTCATCTGATGCTAGCCAAACAGTTTCTGAAGCTTTTGCTAGCTTTTTAAGTTCACTAACTACTGCTTTTTTATCTGCGGGAACTTCATATTTTTGTGCGAAATTATTTGCTGTATCGATTGCCTCGTCTGTTTTTACTAGATCGCGAATATGTCCGTAACTGGATTTAACTAAAAAATCTTTTCCTAAATATCCTTCTATTGTTTTCGCTTTTGCTGGAGACTCAACGATAAGTAAATTCTTTGCCATTAATAACTTGATTTTTGCAAATAAAGTCAATTAAAAAGGGATATTCAAGCCTATGTCAATATTTAATTTATTGAATATTGTAAAATCACCCTTTTTATTGAATATATGAAATGAAAAAACCAAGGCGTTAAATTTACCTTGGTTTGTTAATTTATAAGATTCTAAATGATTGAAAAATCATTTAGTTAAGCTAAGAAACCACCTCCAAGTAAGTCGTCTCCTTCATAAAAAACAGCAGATTGACCTGGTGCAATTCCCTTAACCGCATGGTGGAATTCAACTTTCATCGAAGTACCGTCTTGCTCGATTGTGCTAAGCATTCCTGCATCCTTATACCGTACTTTAGTTACAGCCTCAAATGGAGCATCAAAAGATTCATATTTGATCAGGTTGATGTTTTTCACAACGGCGAAAGATTTCTGTAATTCAATTTCATCACCTAAAACAACCGTATTGGTTTCAGGAATAATTTTAATAACGAATACAGGTCTTCCCAAAGCAATACCCAGTCCTTTTCTTTGTCCAATAGTATAATAAGGGTAACCTTCATGTTTTCCAACAATCGACCCATCACTTAATACAAAATTCCCTGCTCCAACCCGCTCGTCTAAATCTTCGACCCTGTGGCGTAAAAATGAACGATAATCATTATTTGGCACAAAGCATATTTCATAGCTTTCTGATTTATTGGCTAGTTCACGTTGTCCCATGTCATTCGCCATTTGACGGATTTCCGGTTTGCTATAAGTTCCAAGTGGGAAACGTGTACGAGCAAGATTCTCTTGCGACACTCCCCAAAGTACATATGATTGATCTTTGTTTTCGTCTTTACCCTTTGAAACTACATAGCGACCGCTATCCTGCAATCTAATGTTAGCATAATGCCCTGTTGCAATAAATTCACAATCAAGGTGATTTGCACGTTTCAAAAGAGCTTCCCATTTAATGTGGGTATTGCATAAAACGCAAGGATTAGGCGTTCTTCCGGCAATATACTCTTCAACAAAATTATCGATTACAAATCCTGAGAACTCATCTCTGATATCTAAGATATAATGTGGAAAGCCATAAGCTACAGCTAAGGCCCGCGCATCATTTATACTATCTAAACTACAGCATCCTGTCTCTTTGGAGGATCCGCCTGCTGAAGCATAATCCCAGGTTTTCATTGTTAGGCCAATAACCTCATAGCCTTGTTCATGAAGCATAACGGCAGCTACAGAACTATCAACTCCGCCACTCATTGCCACTAATACTCTTCCGCGTTTACTCATATCAATATATTGAAGCTGCAAAGGTAAGGCAAAATATATAGAATGGATTTATGTTAATTCAAATGAAAGTAAAAATGCAGATATTAGAAGTTCATTTTCTCTACATCATCAGCACTCTCTTCCACCTTTTTCTTTAATTCTTCTTTGTAGTTTATAAGATTTTGTGTTAATTCCTCATTGTTGGTTGCTAATATTTGAGCAGCCAAAATACCCGCATTTTTTGCAGCATTTAAAGCAACTGTTGCAACAGGAATTCCATTTGGCATTTGTAAAATAGAGAGAACAGAGTCCCAACCATCAATTGAGTTCGATGATTTTACAGGAACACCAATAACTGGTAAATGAGTTAATGAAGCAACCATGCCAGGCAAGTGAGCTGCGCCACCTGCACCTGCAATAATTACCTTTAATCCTTTAGAAGAAGCACTCCTGGAAAATTCAAAGAGTCTATCCGGGGTTCTATGTGCTGAGACTATTGTTAATTCAAATCTCACTCCTAAGGTCTTTAAAATTTCTGCGGCATCTTTCATAATCGGTAAATCTGATTGACTTCCCATGATAATAGCCACTTCTGCAAGTTGATGATTTGACATATATTTAGTTTAAGCAATAACTTTTAAAATATCCTGAACAGATCTAGCTGTTTCTATAGCCTTTGCACGATCATCATTAACAATCGTCACATGTCCCATTTTTCTAAATGGTTTTGTGTATTTTTTACCATAAAGGTGAATATATACACCTTCCTTTTCTAATACTTTCTCCAAACCAACATACTGAGCTAAGCCTTGGAAGTCAGGTTCTCCGAGCAAGTTAATCATTACAGCATTCGTTCTACATTGTGTATCTCCTAATGGAAGATTGAATATGGCTCTTAAATGTTGAGCAAATTGCGAAGTAATGTTGCCTTCAATACTTTGATGTCCGCTATTATGTGGGCGGGGAGCAAGTTCATTGACAAGGATCTCGCCGTCCTTAGTCAAAAACATTTCTACAGCCAGCAAGCCAACGATCTGAAGATCTTCAGCAATCTTAATGGCCAACGATTCTGCCTTTTGTTGAATGTCGTGAGGTAGGAGAGAAGGAGAGATTAAGTATTCCACCAAATTAACATCTGGATTGAACTCCATCTCGACGCAAGGAAAGGCTTTTACTTCTTCATTTTGATTTCTTGCAACAATTACACCGATTTCCATCTCAAAATCAACCCACTTCTCGATTAAACTTGGAGCTTCAAAAGCATTTAATACATCATTTTCGTTTGTAATCTTCATTACACCACGACCATCATAACCATCCTTTCTTAATTTTTGAATATAAGGAAGTTTAAGCTTCGCACTTTTTAAATTATCTCTTGAAGAAATTAATTGAAACGGAGCAGTTGGAATATCATTCTGTTTAAAGAATTCTTTTTGTAAACCTTTATCCTGAATTAACCTGATAATACGCGCTTGAGGATATACAATTACACCTTCTTCCTCAAGTTTTTCTAAGGCATCAACATTTACTTTCTCAATTTCAATAGTCAGCAGGTCAACTCGTTTTCCAAATTTATAAACCGTATCGAAATCATTTAATGCTCCTACTTCAAAGTGATCACAAAGATTCTTACAAGGAGCATTTTCATCCGGATCAAGCACCGATATACTTGCATTAAAATTGATTGCTTCTTGAATAAGCATCCGTCCCAATTGTCCACCACCTAAAATACCTAATCTTAAATCGCTGTAAAATTCTTTTGCCATAACTTTAGCCTAGGGCCAATCTATATTTATATTTCTGTAAAGTTAAATGATTTATTTAAAAACTAAACTCTATTTATAAACATAAGGTTTCGTTTTTACACCTTTTGCTTTGTGCCTTTTGCAGTAATTGCTTCAATTATTTGATCGGCATGAACTCTTGAATTCTCAATAAACCACGAGTGAGTATTTAATCCACCACAAACTACCCCTGCTAAATAAATCCCCTCAATATTGGTTTCCATGGTAGTTTCATTATAATGAGGCATTCTCATGTTCTTTTGGTCAAGTTCTATTCCTATATTATTAAGGAATTCAAAATTGGGTTGATAACCTGTTAAAGCTAAAACAAAGTCATTAGGAATTGTTTTTATACCATCCGGAGTTTCTATATCTACTTCAGATTCTCTGACCTCTAATAAATTGCTTGAGAAATAAGCTTTTATTTCGCCTGCTGCAATCCGATTTTCAATATCAGGCTTAACCCAATATTTTACACGCTCACCGATTCCCGGACCTCTTGCAATTAAGGTAACATTTGCTCCTTTTCTAAAGGTTTCAAGAGCGGCATCTACTGAAGAATTGCTCGCTCCAACTACAACTACATTCTGATTAGAAAAATAATGAGGTTCTTGGTAATAATGAAAAACTTTTGGTAGGTTTTCACCAGGGATATCCATTAACATCGGAATATCGTAGAATCCTGTCGCGACAATGATGTTTCGTGCACTATAATTGCTTTTCGAAGTTTCTACATTAAAGAAGCCATCTTCTTTTACAACATTCTTTACGGCTTCAAAAAGGTGGATATTCAATTCATAGGAAAGCGAAACTCTCCTGTAATATTCTAAAGCCTCTGCTCGCTTAGGTTTAGGATTAATACTCACAAAGGGTAAATTTCCAATCTCTAAACGCTCTGCAGTAGAAAAGAAAGTCATTCCTTGTGGATAATTATAAAGCGAATTGGTTAAGCAACCTTTCTCTATAATTAAATAGGATAGTCCCGCATTTTTGGCGGCAATCCCACAGGCAAGTCCTATGGGGCCACCTCCAATGATAATTAAATCAATAATTTTTTCAATTTGCATAATAGCAATCAAAAAGATTCAGATTATTTTCCAGCTGCTTTCGCATGGTCAGCTAAGAATTGAGCTAAACCGCTATCTGTTAAAGGGTGTTTTAATAAAGAAAGAATGGCTGATAGAGGACCAGTCATTACATCTGCTCCAATTTTTGCACATCCTAAAATATGTGTACTGTTTCTAATTGATGCAGCAAGTATTTGAGTTTCGTATCCGTAGTTGTCAAAAATTAACCGAATGTCTTCAATCAATGATAAACCATCAGTTGAAATATCGTCCAATCTTCCAATGAATGGAGAAACGTAAGTTGCTCCGGCTTTAGCTGCTAATAAAGCTTGGCCAGCAGTGAATACTAATGTACAATTTGTTTTAATTCCTTTTGAAGAAAAGTATTTCAAAGCTTTTATTCCATCTTTAATCATTGGAACTTTAACAACGATTTTATCATCTAATTTTGCTAAGGCTTCACCTTCTTTGATGATATTCTCGAAATCTGTAGAAATAACTTCCGCGCTTACATCTCCGTCTACGATTTCACAAATAGCTTTATAGTGATTAATAACGTTTTGTTCACCACTAATGCCTTCTTTGGCCATTAAACTTGGATTGGTGGTTACACCGTCTAGAACGCCTAAATCTTGAGCTTCTTTAATTTGAGCAAGATTGGCAGTATCAATAAAAAATTTCATGTGATTGATATGTGAGTTGTTAAATAATACAGACAAATTTAGCCAATATTATTCAGGTTTCTGTAAACCTAGGTCTCTTATTCTGAAAGAAAAGAAACAAAAAATGGGCAAGCCCCTTTTATCGCACCGCTACAACCTTTTACCCTTGCTGCGTTCCCGCCCTGGGGGAGTTCAAAGGGAGCTGGTCGTAAAAGACTTACCCACCACAAAAGTAAGAAAAAATGTGACATAAGTATAAAAATATGCGTCCTAATCGTTATATGATTGATTTACTTGACCTTAATTTTATTATCTCATACTTTCCAAATCTGCTACCATACCTAAGAGATCTCAAGCTAATATTTTGTTAAATCCTTAATGTTCGTTTTGCCAAAAAGATATTATATTCAACTTTATATGAGTTTTCTTTAAAGAAAGTAAATAAATATTATGGAAAAGATAATATTTATCAGAAATAATATTAATTTAGCAAAACAATTCAATAGGTTCTATTAAATAAGAAAATGAATAAAGAAGCGCAGTCAAACGGGTTATATCGTCCTGAATTTGAACATGATGCATGTGGAGTTGGTTTCGTTGCACATGTAAAAGGAGAAAAATCGCATCAGCAAGTTATGGATGCATTGATAATGTTAGAAAATATGGAGCATCGCGGAGCTTGCGGATGTGATCCAGATAGTGGAGACGGAGCAGGTATTATGTTCCAAATCCCTCATCAATTTTTCTGGGAAGAATGTATCGCGTTAGACATCTTATTAAAAGAACCGGGGCATTATGGTGTAGGTATGGCATTTTTGCCAAAAGCGGAAAAGGGCAATGATATTTGCAGGTCAATTATCGAAAAGGCAGCTCAAGACCGAGGTTTTAAATTCTTAGGATACCGTGATGTTCCTGTTAATTCCAGCGGTTTAGGTAAAACTGCATTAAGTGTAGAACCTGCAGTTGTTCAGTTTTTTGTAGAAAGACCATCAGAAATAAAAAACAACGAAGATTTTGAACGTAAGCTTTTCGTATTACGAAGATTAATTGTTCAGGAAATCAAAAAGACAGAGCAAGCAATTCAGGAGCAATTTTATGTTAGCTCCTTATCTTGTGAAACCATTGTATATAAAGGCCAATTAACAACTGCTCAAGTGCGTGATTATTATCCGGATATCAGCGATCCAAGAGTAGTTTCAGCATTCGGTTTAGTCCATTCACGCTTTTCAACTAATACTTTTCCTTCATGGAAGCTTGCACAACCTTTTCGTTTTGTAGCTCATAATGGAGAGATAAATACGTTAACAGGTAATTTAAACTGGTTTTATGCTCGCATGAGATCATTAGCATCTCCCTTTTTTACGAAAGAAGAGATGGAGATACTTTTGCCAATCATTGATAAAGGTCAGTCAGATTCAGCCTGTTTAGATAACGTTGCAGAACTTTTAATGCATTGCGGGCGGACATTGCCACACGTAATGTTAATGATGGTTCCGGAAGCTTGGGATGGAAACGATCAAATGGAGGCTAAGAAGAAAGCTTTTTATGAATTCCATGCAACTTTAATTGAACCTTGGGACGGACCGGCTGCTTTGTGTTTCACAAATGGTAAAATGATCGGTGCCATGTTAGATAGAAATGGTTTACGTCCTTTACGATATTCAATCACAAAAGATGATCGCGTAATTGTTGCATCAGAAACAGGTGCACTACCTTTAGATGAGAAATTAGTTATCAAAAAGGGACGTTTACAGCCAGGAAAAATATTCTTGGTTGATATGGAAAAGGGAGAAGTTATTAGTGATGAAGAGGTTAAAAACGAACTTGCTAACCAACAACCTTATGGAGATTGGTTAAATCAATATAAAATCCGATTAGACGACCTTGCAGAACCCCGTGTTACTTTTACCTATTTAGCAAAAGAGTCAGTTTTTCGGTACCAGCAAGCCTTTGGTTATTCAAGGGAAGATGTTGAGGATATTTTAACACCCATGGCTCTCGACGGAAAAGAACCAATCGGCTCCATGGGAACCGATGTGCCTTTGGCAGTCCTTTCTAGTCAGGCACAACATATATCAAGCTATTTTAAACAATACTTTGCACAGGTAACTAATCCACCAATCGATCCTATCCGAGAAAAATTGGTAATGAGCCTCGCTACTTTTATCGGTAATGGGGGTAATATTATTGATGAGAATAAAATGCACTGCCACTGTGTGGCTTTAGAGCATCCTGTTCTAACAAGCAAAGAATTAGAGAAATTACGAAGTATTGATACAGGTGTATTTCAAGCTAAAAGTTTACAAACTTACTTTAAAGCAGAAGATAAACCAGGAGCTTTACAAGCTGGACTAGATCGTTTGTGTAAATATGCAGAAGATGCTGTAAATGATGGATTTGAGGTTATTATCTTAAGTGATAGGGCAATTGATTCACAACATGCAGCCATTCCTTCATTATTAGCAGTATCTGCGGTTCACCACCATCTAATAAAAACCGGACATCGTGGTTCTGTAGGACTGGTAGTAGAGGCGGGAGATGTGTGGGAAGTTCATCATTTTGCTTGTTTATTAGCTTTTGGTGCTACAGCCATCAACCCTTATTTAGCGCTTGCGTCTATCCGTACTTTAAAAGAACAAGGAACTATAACTACTGAATTAACATGGCCTGAGCTTAGAAAGAACTATGTGAAATCAATCTGTGCTGGTTTGTTAAAGATATTCTCTAAAATGGGAATATCAACTTTACAATCTTATCACGGAGCGCAGTCTTTCGAGATATTAGGAATCAATAACGACGTAGTCGATAACTATTTCTGCGGCGCGGTATCAAGAATCGGAGGCTTGGGTCTAGATGAAATTGCAAAAGAAGTTATCATTAAACATAGAAGAGGTTTTGCAAGTAGTAGTAGATCTACTAGCAATTTGCTGCCAGAAGGAGGACTCTATGCATGGAGAAAGAGGGGAGAATCTCATTTATTTAACCCAGAAACGGTTCACTTGCTTCAAAGAGCCTGTCGTACAAACGATTTCGATGTTTACAGACAATATTCAGATTTAATAAGTAAACAAACAGATAAATACTTTACACTGCGTAATGTTTTAGATTTTGCATACCATCGTCCTGCTGTACCTTTAGCAGAGGTTGAGCCTGCGGAAAATATTCTAAAACGTTTTGCAACCGGCGCTATGTCTTTTGGTTCCATATCACATGAAGCCCATAGTACTTTAGCCATAGCCATGAACAGAATTGGTGGAAAAAGTAATACCGGCGAAGGTGGAGAAGATGAAATTAGATATCAGCCTTTAGAGAATGGAGATTCCATGCGCTCTGCAATCAAACAGATTGCTTCAGCACGTTTTGGCGTTACTTCTTATTATCTAAGTGAGGCAGATGAATTACAAATAAAAATGGCACAAGGTGCTAAACCTGGTGAAGGAGGACAATTACCCGGCCATAAAGTTGATGATTGGATTGCCCGCGTTCGACATGCTACACCAGGAGTAGGATTGATTTCCCCTCCACCACACCATGATATTTATTCAATTGAAGATCTAAAACAATTGATATTTGATTTGAAAAATGCGAATAGAGCATCTAGAATCAATGTTAAACTAGTATCTAAAGCAGGTGTTGGAACCATTGCTGCCGGAGTTGCAAAAGCGCATGCGGATGTTATTCTAATTGCAGGATATGATGGTGGTACAGGTGCCTCTCCAGTAAGTTCTATTAAACATGCAGGTTTGCCATGGGAGCTAGGACTGGCAGAAGCTCATCAAACATTGGTTAAAAACCAATTAAGGAGCCGAGTTGTATTGCAAGCCGACGGACAAATGAAAACTGCCAGAGATATTGCAGTAGCCACACTTTTAGGTGCAGAAGAATGGGGAGTAGCAACTGCTGCTTTAGTAGCCGGAGGCTGTGTCATGATGCGTAAATGCCATTTAAATACTTGCCCGGTAGGTGTAGCAACGCAAGACCCTGAACTTCGTAAACTCTTTACCGGTAAGCCAGAAGATATTGTTAACCTGTTCTATTTCATTGCCGAAGAACTTCGTGAAATCATGGCTTCTTTAGGTTTCAGAACCATTAATGATATGGTGGGTAAAGCTCAATTCTTAAAGAGGAAAGAAAATATCCATCACTGGAAAATAGATCGTATAGATCTTTCAGATATTTTGCACGTAGCACATCTTCCAAATCCGAAATCTCTATATCATACTGAAGGTCAGGATCATGAAATGGATACTATTCTGGATTGGGAATTGTTAAAATTAGCGGAAAACGCCTTAGAAACCAGAGAGCCTGTTTTTGGAAGCTTCAATCTAAAAAATACAGACCGTACTACAGGTACTTTATTGTCGAATGAAATATCTAAAAGATATAAGTCAGAAGGTTTACCTGATAATACCATTAATTATAAATTCAATGGTTATGCCGGACAAAGTTTTGGTGCTTTTGCAGCCAAGGGTTTATCCTTTGAATTAGAAGGCGAGGCAAATGATTATGTTGGAAAAGGGCTTTCAGGTGCACAATTAACTATCTACCCTCGAAAAGAAAGTGATTACCAGGCAAGTGAGAATATAATTATCGGAAATGTAGCCTTATATGGTGCTACATCCGGAAGACTTTTCGCTCGCGGACAAGCTGGTGAGCGTTTCGCAGTAAGAAATTCAGGTGCAACGGCAGTAGTTGAAGGACTAGGTGATCATGGTTGCGAATACATGACAGGTGGCAGAGTTTTAGTGTTAGGAGAAACAGGAAGAAACTTTGCAGCTGGTATGAGTGGAGGTGTTGCGTGGGTCTTTGATACTGTTGGCACTTTTAGGTCCAAATGTAACCTCGAAATGGTTGATCTTGAAAAACTGGAAATCGAAGACGAAACACAAATAATATCCTTGCTTAAACAACATATACATCTTACCAACAGCGATATAGCAAATCATATCTTAAACAATTGGCAAGATAGCAAACCATTCTTCGTAAAGGTGTTCCCGAAAGAATACAAACAAGCGTTAATGGCCAAATCACTTATTAACAATATTTAGTACATAGAATAATGGGAAAGATAACAGGGTTTAAGGAGTATGAAAGAAAATCTCCTCAAAAGGAATTAGTACCTGAAAGGTTAAAACATTCTAAAGAATTTGTTAAACCTTTTACAGACGAGGAATTAAATAAGGAAGCAGCCAGGTGTATGGATTGCGGTATCCCGTTTTGTCAGTCGGGTTGCCCGTTAGGAAATGTTATTCCTGATTTTAATGATGCTGTTTATAAAGGTAAATTTGAAGAAGCTTACGATATCCTTTCTTCAACAAATAACTTTCCGGAATTTACCGGTAGAATTTGTCCGGCTCCATGTGAGTCAGCCTGCGTATTAGGCATTAACCGTTCACCGGTAAGCATAGAGTCTATTGAAAAACATATCGCTGAAATTGCTTACGCCAGAGGTTTTGCAAAAGCCCGTCCCGTTTTATTCCCTACAGGCAAAACTATTGCCATTGTTGGCTCTGGTCCTGCAGGCTTAGCTGCTGCAGCTCAATTGAGTAAAGCTGGCCATCAGGTTACTGTATTTGAAAGAGATGATAAACCAGGAGGACTTCTTCGTTATGGAATTCCTGATTTTAAACTTGATAAATGGGTTATTGATCGTAAGCTGAAAATAATGGAAGAGGAAGGCGTTGTTTTCAAGTGCAATACTGAAGTCGGTATCGATGTTTCCTTAAAGGAATTAAAGCAATATGATGCTGTCGTTCTTGCTGGTGGCTCAACCATTCCACGCGATTTGCCAAACAAAGGAAGAGAAGCCAAGGGTATTCATTTTGCGATGGATTTCTTAAAACAACAGAATAAGCGAGTAGGAGAGTCTCCGATTCTTAATGAAGAAATTTTAGCTACAGGAAAGAATGTAATCGTTATTGGTGGTGGTGATACCGGCTCAGATTGTGTCGGTACCTCTAATCGTCAGAAAGCTAAATCAGTTACGCAGTTTGAATTAATGTTTCAACCACCTGCTAACCGTACAGAAGCTATGCCTTGGCCAACCTACCCAATGTTGCTTAAAACTACTTCTTCTCATGAAGAGGGTTGCGAACGTTATTGGTCTATTAATACCAAGGAATTTATTGCCGATGAAAATGGCAACCTAAAAGGACTAAAGGTAGTTGATTTGGAATGGGAAAAAGATCGTCATGGAAAACCAGTTAAATTTACAGAAGTAGAAGGTTCTGAAAGAGAACTACCTTGTGAACTGGTTCTTTTAGCAATGGGATTCCTTTCTCCACAACATTCCGGATTATTAGATCAACTCGGATTAGAATATGACCAACGTGGAAATGTTAAAGCTCAGGAAGGTGTTTATAGCACCAGCGTTGATAAAGTATTTGTAGCTGGAGATATGCGCAGAGGACAATCTTTAGTAGTTTGGGCTATTTCTGAAGGCCGAGAATGTGCCAGAAAAGTAGACGAATTCTTGATGGGTGTGTCTGAACTTGAATCGAAAAACGCTATCCCGGTACTCTAAATAATAATTACTCCAAAGTATAAATCTATCCTGACTTAAAGCGGGATAGATTTTTTATTGCAGTATAGTGACGTATGATTGAATAAAAGACAAAAATATCTTTTATATCTTTATGCCGAAAATCAAAACGATTATGGATAATAAAATACAAACAGAAGAATTGGATGTCCGTGTACTTATTCCAATTGAAAGACATAAGAAATTAATACAGCTATTTAAAGAACTACCTGTTGGTGAGAGCTTCATTTTCATCAACGATCATGATCCCATTCCACTTTATTACGAATTTCGATCTATTTATGGAGACGTCGTTGAGTGGGAATATCTCAATCGGGGAGGAAGAGAGTGGAAAGTGAAAGTCACCAGAACCGAAGCTTCTCAAGGGAGAGAGTTTACAGATATTTCAACCTTGCTTGACCTTCGGAAAGCCAATGAAAACGAATGGAAACAAATCGTATTCCACCGTTATGGCATGATGGAGCAAGGTGATGTAATGGAAATCATTGCTTCAGAAGATCCCAAAGAAATCCACGGAATTTTTATAAATAAATTTGATGGACAACATTCTTGGATATATAAAAAGCAGGAACCTGATGAATACATCATTCATATCAAAAAAGAAGTTAAAAGCGGCTTAGGAGACGATGGTTTCTCAGTAGTCAACGAGTTTGACATACGTCCTTTCCCTCCAACAGAACGTCATGAAATGTTTTATAAAGCCTTTGCCGATATAAATCCCGGCGAAGCTTTCGAATTTATTAATGACCATGACCCATTGCCTCTTTATTATCAAATGGAAGCTGAAAGTAAAGACCCATTTAAATGGGAATACCTTATAAAAGGTCCTGATGAATGGAAAGTAAGAGTTATTAAGACGAAAGAATAATCTTTATTAAATTATCATGAATTAAAGCTGTTGATTTCATCCTAGAGTAAACTCTATTCGATAAGTATACAGCTTTAATTCCTATTCACGTTTATAATCCTCTTCAACCGTGGTCTATTATACCGCTGTAAAATTATTGGATAGAAGTTCAGGATTAGATTTAAAATCAAAAGCCATAATGAATTTACAAACCCAAATTTTATTGCAACGAAGATATTCACTACCAATACGATCAGAAATACAACTAAATGACCAAATTCAGATTGCCTGGTTCCATGTTCTAATTGCAATAATGAATTGAGGCCTTTTTTAACAGGATTTGCCTTCTTATGCAGCTTTTCCCAACCAATCCAAACCAAGATTTTTCTAAAAAGAGTAACTCCCAAAGATGCATAAACTCTTCCTCCTTTTTCCCAATCTTTGATATCGTAATAGCTGGATGTTAATTTAGGTTTCATGGTCTGTGAGAATGAAAATACAGCTATCATCAGCATGAAATTTAAGATCCAGGCAAATAAAAAACTATCCATTCCTTTCCAAACCGATATAATATAAATCACAATTAAGGTGATTATTATAGAGAGAAATAAGGTTACATATTTAATCATGCTTCGAGTTTTGCAATAAATATAGAAATTGTCGATTAACTTTCTATCCCTTTTTTTTACATTTTATTATGTAGAAAGGATAGTTCTCAACTACTTCTGTTATTTCAAATAGTCCTGCTTTAGCAAATTCTTCTTCTATTGATTTTCTGTCATAGAAGAAGATTCTTACGCCACCAAACATTTCATATCTATCCTTGCTAATGTAAGTTCCTTGCCTATAAGTTTTAGCTTCTTTTGTTATTGCCGTAAAAACCATCAAGCCGTTTTCGGTAAGTTGATTATAACAATCTTGGATTAGTTTTTCTCTTTCTTCTTTATTCAATAAATAAATCAATCCGTAACAGAATATTCCATCATACAAATTATTGTCAAAAGGCATTTCGGTAACTGAACCATGATAAACTTTCAAGTCGTTTCCAAAGTGCTTTTGACCTAAATCGATCGCAGTTTGTGAGATTTCAATTCCTGTTACGATCATTCCGCTATCTTTGAAAATTTGAGCATTTCGTCCATAACCAATACCTGGAATAAGCATGGTTTTTACTTTGTTCTCTACGAAAAGGTCTTTTGTCAGAACAGCCGATTTTGCGGGCTTAAAACCCCACATTTCCTGTTTATCTTTAAATGCTTCTTCCCAAAAATCCGTCATATTAGCTTTGATTTAAAACTCGTCAGCTGTAAGTAAGCCATTTACCATTCCTCCGGCCAAACTTCCACTATAAATTGCACTGGCAAGTGATCGCATCATAGCAGAGTTGTCGCCACAGGCAAAAACACCTTCAATGTTTGTTTTCTGAAAATTATCTACTTTAATATATCCATGTTCAGTCTGTTCACAACCTAGCGAGCTGGGAATGTCTGAATGTTGTTCAAATGAAATTGAAGCATAAGCAGCATCAAAAGGCATTTTTGTACCATCACTGAAAACTACATTTTGTATGTATCCGTTATTATGTTCTATCTCAGAAATTTTTGTTTCTATAACTTTTATTTTGTGTTCTCTTAATTTATCTATTTGTTCAGAATCGAAATCAGCTTTTCCATTTGTCAATATCGTTACTTTATCTGTTAAATTTTTTATTAGTGGTGCAAGGTGAAAAGCTGCAGCCCCATTTGCTATAATTCCTGTATTCTGATTCCGATATTCATAACCGTGGCAATAAGGACAAGGAATAACCGAAATTCCCCAACATTCAGAAAATCCTTTTATATCAGGCATTACATCCTTTATACCTGTAGCAAAAATCAGTTTCTTCGTTGAAAATTTATCGTTGGCATCAGTTGTTATTTCGAAACCGTTTTCTGTTTTTGTACCACTGGTGGCAAGTCCTTTATAAAATTTTATGGTATCATATTTTTCAACTTGTTGTTTAGCAAGTGTTGAAACTTCTTTTGGTGTTTTTCCATCCTGCGTTAAGAAATTATGCGAATGTGGCGTTTGTCTATTGCAAGGAAGACCACCATCAATTATCAAAACTTTACGCAATGAACGGCCTAACGACATTGCTGCTGATAATCCTGCGTAGCTCCCACCTATGATAATAGCTTCAAAATATTTACTGTCTTTCATATTGATTATATTTTATGTTTCTCTTTTAATTATCTATAAAACTTCCTGCAAATATAAAAGTTTTTTCTTTATGGCGACTGTGTCGCATTAGTTTAATGCAATTTTGTCGCAGTAATATTATTTGACTATTTTTGCAGTATGATGAGGCGAAGAAATACCGCAACAAAAGAGGCTGTTATGGCTGTATTGACAAACAGTGGAAGGGCAATGAGCCAGGATGCTATAATGAAGCAAATGGATGTCGACGCTAACAGAGCTACTATTTACCGGATATTAAACCGTTTTTGTGAAGATGAAGTAGTTCATAAGATAGTTGCTGATGATGGAAAACAGTATTTTGCTGTCTGCGTTAAATGTGATGATGTGACTGTTCCTAGAGATCATTTTCATTTTCGCTGTACAAAATGTGAGACTATTGAGTGTCTGCCTGCAAATGTTGAGTATTCAGTTCCTGAAAAATATACAGTTCAGCAAATGAACTGTATCCTTATTGGTATTTGTAAAGATTGTTCTTAAACAACTTAGCCGAACCATTGCTCATACTGACGCAATAATTCGGCTAGTTTGTGGAGTAAACCTATTTAATGTCCGTGCGATTTAGTAGAAACATCTTTCCATTCATCCCATAGTTTTAATTTTTCCCCATAGGTGTATTGCGTCCAGGGATAAGCCAATTTACCAAGGAATAAACGTAGGGGAGGGTTCTCTGAATCTACAACTTTTATAATAGCTTCAATAGTTGCAAGCGGATCTCCAATGTTTTCTGCTTTCACCCCTTCACCATTTTTAAAGTCTGAAGTCACTTTTTCATAAGCCTTTATTGGTGTGCTTTCAATTGCTGATGAGCCAAAGAAATCTGTTTTAAATGAATTCGGCTCTATCATCGTAACCTTAATGCCGAAATCTTTTACTTCTGCATGCAATGCTTCGCTCAATCCCTCCACTGCAAATTTTGTAGCAGAATATAAACCCATTGTAGGTAAAGCATTAATACCCAAAACGCTTGATAATTGGATGATATGTCCTTTGCCCTGTTTCCTGAAGATTGGTAGAATAGCTTGCGTCATCCATAATGTTCCAAACACATTGGCTTCAAATAAATCTCTGGCTTCTTTCTCACTATTTTCTTCAATAGTACCAAATACGCAGTAACCCGCATTGTTAATTAGCACATCGATTCCTCCAAAATGTTTTGTTGCTATTTCTACAGCGTTTAAGCAATCAGCTTTGCTCGTAACATCTAATTGTAATGTTAAAACCGCATCCCCATATTTATCTTCTAATTCTTGTAAATGATCAATGTTTCTTGATGTCGCTATCACATTATCACCACGTTTCAAAAATACTTCTGCCCATATTTTTCCAAATCCGCGAGAAGCTCCTGTAATTAAAATTGTCTTAGTCATTTTTGTTTTTTAATTTATTCGTCCTTATTGACCTTACAAAGGTGGGGGAGAATGAAAAAAATAAAAATGAACTGGTTTAGGAAATTCGGTTGAACTAGATTAACTTTTTAAAGTTTTTCGATTGCGAATCTTACTTAAATATTCAGTACTAAAACCAAGATAAGAAGCCAAAGCATATTGTGGAACGCGATTGGCAATAGCTGAATACTTGTTTATAAACTCATCATAGCGTTCTTCGGCTGTTTTAGTAAAATTAGAAAGTAGCCTTTTCTGTTGGAATGCTAAAGAACGCTGCGTAATGATGCGTTCAAATTTCTCCATTTTTGGTATCTCCCTGAGAAAAGTCTGCTCATCTTTAAAATCAATTTGTATCAGAACAGAATCTTCCAGAGCCTCCACAAATAATGTAGCTGGTTCTTGATAAATCAAACTGCTGTAATCAGAAATCCACCAGTCTTCAATTGCAAAAGCCAATGTATGTTCCTTACCCTGACTGTCGACTAAATAAGCTCTAAATGCTCCCTTAACCACATAGCTTTTATGCTTACAGACAAATCCCGGTTGCACGATAAACTGCCTTTTCTTTACTTTTTTAGTTTTAAAGAAGGGAATTAGTTGACTGATTTCGTCATCGGTTAAATCAACATATCTTGAGATGTACTCTAAAATCGGATCGTATTCCATCAATAGTAAAGGTAATAATTCTTTCTATTTGATGAGGGTTCGATAAATTCTGTGTTGGTCTGATATGCAAGTTGTTCAGATTTCCCGTATTAAAATCAGCGTCCATTTATAGTTACCAAATGGTTACTATAAAATACAAAGTCAGTATAATTTAGATACTAACAATAGTATCTTTGTGTAACATTTAAAATAATTTCAAAATGAGTAATTTAAAAAGTAAAAATGTAGTCATAACGGGCGGTAGTACAGGTATAGGATTTGCAACCGCAAAAGCTTTTATTAACGCAGGAGCAAGCGTTTTGATAACGGGAAGAAATGCTGACAATCTGCAAAAAGCAGCAGCAGAAATCAACAGTCCAAATTTGAAAACAGTAGTTTCGGACACTTCAAATTTAGCAGGAATTGCAGTTTTAGAAAAGGCAGTTGCCGATAACGGAAAAAAAGTTGACATTTTATTCTTAAATGCAGGAATTGCCGTATTTGCACCAATTGAACACATAACAGAAGCTGACTTTGATGCACAGTTCAATACCAATGTAAAAGGGTATTTCTTTACGTTGCAAAAAATGATTCCGCATTTGGTTGACGGCGCTTCTGTTATCGTTACTTCATCAAACGCAGCACACTTGTCAAATATAAATGTCAGTATCTATTCAGCAACAAAATCTGCGGTAAATACCTTTGCACGTGTTGCAGCAAATGAATTGGCTGAACGGAAAATCCGTGTAAACATTGTTACTCCAGGACCAACAGACACAGGTGTTTTGGCTAAAGTAGGGATGCCGAAAGATGTAGAAAAACAGGTTACAGAATAGATTATAGCATCCACTGCCGTAAAAAGAATGGGTCAACCAGAAGAAATTGCAAACGCAGTACTGTTCTTAGCTTCTGACGATGCAAGTTTTATTACAGGAAGCGAGTTTTTAGTTGATGGTGGAATGACAAACTATGCACTGAAATAAACTCTACGACCAGTTACTTAAACAAAGCTGAAGCAAATGCTTCGGCTTTGTAATTTCACCTATTTCTTTTAATTATTATTTCGGTTTTTACATTTCGTAATTCTGTCGGTTTGCAGAGTTCTCGTAGTATAACGGCTAACGGTTCGGGTATTGCCGAAGGCGGGGATATTTAGCACTAAAGCTCAATCGAAGAACGAATGTTGAACCTTGTACAAATGTCCAATCGAAGCCGTTCAGCCCCGCTTTTGGCAATACCTTGTTAGCGGTTCGTTGCTTATTTTAGTATCGTATAATTTTCTAATGTCCCAAAGGCTGTAAAACCAAGTTTTTTATAGATTTGTTCTCCCATTTTTGAAGCATTTAGAACACAATATTTACAATCATTAATCAACGCTTCATTAATTAATTTTTCAGTTATACTTTTTCCTATTCCTTTTCCTCGTCCTTTTGGAATAGTTCCAATCATATGAAAACCTGCTACATTATTTTTGTCAAAAAAAACAATACCACAGCCATAACTTTCTTCTTTTTCTTTGTAAATAAAAAGTCTAGAATGAAAATTGTCTTTACACAAATTATAAACAATTGTCCCATCAACTTTGTAACCGAATGATTCCGAGGCGATATTTGCAAACTCAAACGCATCTGATTTGGATTTTATTTGATGAATGTTGTCGTTGTTTGTAATTTCATTCTTATAGATATTCAAATCCAAACACATATTCGTTTGTGTAAAACGTAGTTGGGTCTTATTATAATTTATTAGGTCTGTATGTTTGTCAAGTGTAATAATATTTGGTAATAAAGAGTCATTGCTCAATTTTATAATCTCTTCATAACTTTCAATTTTATCTTCTATGGCATAAATTCTTTTAGGCCAATCCGAACCAACAACAGAAACGGCTTTATAATTTGAAGATTCTATGTAAATGTTATTTTTCTGTCCTATAAAATCCCAAAATTCAAATAGGTTCTTCGTGATTATGTCATTCATCTTTTACTTTATTTCTGTCAATATATAGTCTTTCGATTGTGTTTTGGCAAAATGACCGCTAACAACACAATTAGCGAAACTCAGTTTCGCTAAACCTTCTCTATATCCGCATTGCGTAATGTGTTCTAAAAGTAATAATTTTTTGTAATCAGCAAGATAGCTGTTTTGTTTCCTGAATAACGAAACAAATAATAGTTCTCTCATTATGTAAGTATGAATAGCGAAGTACTGGTGTTGATGCGGCAACTATTGTCCAAATCCATAACCATTTCGACCTATTGCAAATAACAATGCGATTATTAATATTGTTAATAAAATTTTAAAGTAGTTTTGATTTAAAAAGCTCTTCTTGTGTCATTGTTTTAGTTTTTTTCTAGCACAGAACCGCTATTTCTTATACACGACGTTAGATAAAGATATTTTTATCTCATTCAATACTAGTTCGTTCGGTTCATCTTTTGCGGAGTAATAAATTTTCTTGCCGTCAATCTTTGTAAATAAAATTACTGGTTTATTGTCTGAATTTAAAATCAGCTTCACTATTTCTCCATCTTTTGTTTTGAAATATCCCTTGTTTACCGCTCCAAGTGCAAAGCCATTTGTTCTTAAAGTGATTTCGGGTAATTGATTGACCAGTTCAATGCTTTGGATTTCTGCTTCAGTTAGCGTCTCTCCATAGCTTCCATTAAAAGTTATGCTTTCGGAGTCAATGATCATTTTGTTTTCTTTAAAACCATAACCTAGAAGTCCGACGACACAAAGTAATACACCTATGAGTATAATAATTCCAGTTTTATTCCTTTTTTTACTAAGTCCTCTTGAGTATTTTGAACTTGTTGATATAAAATAGATATAGGCTACAATTGGATAAACTGTTAAAAATATTCCGCCAGCACTTTCACTGACAAAATATACTAAGAAAGTCCCAAGCACCGTAAGGGATATTCCTAAAAATATATGGAAGTTTCGAAAATATAGAATGTAGGCCTTAATATCCACATCTTTTCGATCTTCTTCACTCATCATGTTGTAGCCCGAAAGAAGATATTTTGCATTGCTTTCAGTGAGAATAAATCCGATTAAAACAAAGAGCAAACCAATTGCAATAAGTACGTAAATCATATTTTTAAATTTGGTCTAACGGTGCCTGACTATACGGCGATCCCATTTTACATTCCTGAATAGTGAAAGAATCTACTCATTAGCTATCCGCATAACCTCATCAAAATCATAACCTGCCCTCGCCAATGCTCTTCTGGCTGATTCTATTGCAATAGGTGCTGGATTAGGTGGATGAACAGGAACTTCTTCTGTCTCTGCAAGTTGATTTAAAATATCCTGCGTTTGTCCTTGTGTCAAAGCCTCACAAACATCGTATAATCCACCGGGTTCTTCTTCAGCCAAATCGTGTTCCTCTAAAATATATTTAATCACATTTATTAAAGGTAAAGTAGGAGGTGGAACCATCAAGGAAGTCAGGGCTCCATGGTCCAACCGATATCTTGGAATAAGGTCCTTCGTTACCTCCGGATTTGCTTTTTTTGCTGCTGGAAATAATATCTTCTCTTCCATTTTAATGTGCCGCAATAATTGACTTCTAAATTGATGATAATAACTCATTTCAATTTTATCCGGCTGCTCAAGTGCTTTATTTAACAACTTTTCAATACGATGATGATCTTCCGTGAAAAATAGATGTAAGGGTTTGTTCATAGTTTTTAATGCTTGATTCTTCTTTGAGAACACCTAGTTCCAATTATTTCGTTTTTTTGTTTCTGTTATGTGCGCAAGATGATGATTGCAATGCCAAGCATACGCACCTATATTCTCGTCAACTCTAAAAGTTTTTCCCTGTTCAGGATGAATAAAACTTCTTCCCAATTGTTCTTCTGTCAAATTGTTTAATAAGAATGTCCATCTTTCGTGTATCCCATCTATCATTTTTAATGAAGAATCGATAGGCAAATTTTTAGAGTCAGAAAGTTCAGCCCAACGATCTTCAAAATAGGGTTTTATTGTTGGTAGATCTTCTGTCAATGCAAGTTTTAAACGTATTATACTGTTCATATGACTGTCGGCACAATGATGAACCACTTGTCTAATTGTCCAACCATCAGGTCTATATGTTGTGTCAAGTTGTTCGTCTGTCAAAGGCTTAACTTCGCTCGAAAGTCTTTTAGGAAATGTGCTGATGTCAGAAATCCATTTATTTAAAATGTCCCTTGTTATTGCTGTTGGTTTTTCGAACTTTCCAATCGGATATTTTAATTGCTCCAATGTCATATAATTTGAATTTGTCAATGTTTCTTAGTGCTTAAATTTACAAAAAAAAGCCAACGTTGTTACCTAACGTTAGCTTTATACTGCATTAAAACTTGTCAGGATTACAAATTGTAAATTTCCTTTAAACTCTCTTTCAAAGATGCCGGTTTACGTGCAAGTAAATTTTCCAAGTCTTTGCTTACAATTTCGTATTGACCATTTTTAATGTCTGCAGAAAAGCCTGAAGCAATTAAGATCTGTAATTCCGGAACGCCATATTCTTTTAGTTTATCCGGAAATGTGGCAGCATCTGCATCTGTATAGTTTATTCTTTTGCCTGATAATGAACTAAGTTCGTTAGCAACGTCTTGATATGAATACAATTCACTTCCTGTAATCTGATAGATTTTGTTTTCGTGCCCATTTTGAAGCAATACGTTGGCTGTCGCTTCGCCCATTTCTCTGCGAAGCGCATAGCCCACTTTTCCATTACCGGTAGGTAAATAAATTCCGGTCTCAAAAACTTTTTCTCCAACATATATCGGGATTACTTCTGCATACAAAGAATTACGTAGAAATGTATAGTTCAAACCACTTTTTTTAATGTAATCTTCTGTTTGAAAATGGCTATCCATTAAGAATTTAACGGCTGATGTATTTACATCTTTCAGCGTAACGCCTGTGTATGCAATGTGTTTTACTCCAGCTTTTTTAGCAGCGTCTACTACGTTTTTATGTTGCTGATATCTTTGATGATCAATGGTAGAAATCAGCAATACCTTTTCAATACCTTGCATTGCCTTGTCTAATGAAGCTGTGTCTTCAAAGTTTCCTAAACGAACTTCAATGCCCTTCTCTTTCAGATGTTTTGCTTTGTTTTCATCTCTCGCAAATGCCACGATTTTGTTGACTGGGGTGTTCTTTAGCAAATGTTCTAAGGTGGCAGTTCCTAAATGTCCTGTTGCGCCTGTTACTAAAATCATATTTTTATTTTTTATAGATTAATGATAGCACAAAATTACAATACACGGTTACTAAAATGCTATCTGTTACCTATTGGTAAGTAGTTACCAATTAGTAATTAGTTGTATAAAAGGTTACGTTTATCTCTATCTTTACCTAAATAATAAAGAAGTGATGGCAGAGAAAAGTAAGTTGTCTGATAGTTGTCTTAGAAGTATTCAGGGCATAAGAGATACACAGGATTTATTGAGTGGTAAATGGAAGATACCTATTATCGGTGCACTTTACTTCAATGGTAAATTCAGGTTTATGGATTTAGGACGGCATATTGAAGGCATTGCTCCTAAAGTATTGTCTAAAGAATTAAAAGATCTGGAGATGAACCATCTTGTAAAACGGACCGTAAAAGACACCATGCCCATAACCGTTGAATATGAACTAACTCCACAAGGTAGAAGTTTGAAAAAGGTCATCGAAGCTATGGGCGAATGGGGTACAGACTATAGAAAGGCAGTGTTAGCGAATTCCTAATTGAAAAATTGAAACTTTATATTCTTTGGCATAAAATGCACACCTTTAAAATCGGTGATTCCCTCAATTTGATGTGTTATTTCAGCTGGAATAATAAAAGCATCTCCAGACTTTAATAATTTACCTTCACCGTGTATATGAAGGGTTGCTTCACCTTCATGGATGAAAAGGATTGATTCAATATTTGCTAGGTGCTTCGGTAATAAATCGCCGGCTTTAGCCTGCATTTGTTTAGCCTCTAACTCAATTCCGGAGGCTAATAGTCTAACTTTAGGTGGGGTTATCTTTTTCATTTTTATATTTTTTTTATTATCCCCATTCGATAAACTTGTCGAATGAGGATAGCGTTTAAGAATTTACTTTGTTTTGAGTTTAATGATGTCCGCCATGTTCCATCACAGCTTCAATAGCTTCCAACGTGTGGGTATAGTCTACATAAGCCATTACATAAGCCCTACCTTCAGCAACTGAGTTGTCCTTTACTTTACTCAAGGCAGCCACTTTCTCATACTTTTCAGTAATTACTCCTTGAATATGATTGCCTAAATTGTTAAGCAAGGTATTTACATCCTGTTCTGCAATTGAATTATCCGCCATCTGAACGATGGGAGCAGTAGAACCTGCTGGTTTTAATCCGGTATATGGAGCGCCTTCGGTTTCACGGTGATGGCGAACCAGAGTTTCTAAGAAATGCTTTTCAACAATGCTATAAATCTCGGCATCCTTATTCTTTAAGTTTACCGTTTTGTTAAACAGTGTTGTTATTTCCGCTTCATGCTTTGGTTCAATCCATTTCATTACAAACGTTACGTCTTCATTTTTAAGTGCCTTATAAGCATCTTGAATAACCGGCCCATCATAAGAATCACAATGCGCATAAGTAGGAAAGGTGAACATCAACATAAATGCTCCGAGTAAAAAGGCTATACCAAATTTTCTTCTAAAATCTTTTATTGCTTTCATGGTTTTATACTTTAATTGTTTCTAATTATTTATACAACAAAGATACCCTGTAAGTAATTTTTTAGAAAGGTTGGAAGTAGGAGGTAATGGTATGAAAGTCGGATTGTGAAGGAAGGTCGTAAATTAGCTTCTATATTCCAAGGGACTTATGCCAACATGTTTTTTGAAGAATTTCCCGAAGTGAGATGGATCGGAGAAGTCAAGATCGTAAGCGATTTGGGCAATACTCCGCTCTTTATTCTGTAAACGTACTTTTGATTCCAATATGAGCATTTCATTGATCCAAGCACCTGCTGTTTTATCGCTTGCTTCTTTAATAACCGTTGAAAAATATTTGGGTGTCAGGTGTAATTTGTCTGCATAAAATGAGATCTGTCTTTCCTCAAGAAAGTTTTCAGATAACAGTGTTTTAAATTGAGAAAGAATATGGATCTTTTTATCAACACTGGTTGGAACTTCTTTTTTTAGACTATGGTGAACGTCATCTATTTCATTGAGTACAATGTAAATCAAACTTTGAATAATCGCAGAAGTGTTTGGCGAAGCTTCACGGGATTTTTGATGAATTACATCAAAGTAGGATTTGAACTGCAGGAATTTATTAGAATCTAATGGCATGACTTGTTGCCCTGTTTTCTCAAAGAAATCAAATTTATCAAGATAATTGATGTCGGCCTGGCCTTCAAGAAAAATCTCCTTTCGAAAGAAGAATATTTTAGCATCGTAGGTGGTTCCTAAATCAGTGAATTTACGGATTGTTGAGGGGCCAATAGTAAAGATAGCCGGAGCATGTGCTATCTGTACAAACAGATCAGTTTCTAATTGAAGGGATCCTTCGCTAAGAAGGCAAATAGCGTAGGCAGATGTTCTGTGAGCACCTTCGGAAGCACAAGCATTACTGAGATGCGACATATAATACCACTGATCTGAATTGATAGTCTCTCCTTCAAGTTTCGTATATTCGATATAGGGTATAGAATTCATATCAACATTTTACAGACATGCAGTTTATTTTAAATTGTCACTAACGGTTAGGCTTGCGAAGATGGCGGATAACGCACTTTATCGTCGCTCCGTACAAAACTAAATTAAATACAGAAAAAGTTCAAAAAATAACGTCGCCAGCCATTTTTGCAAAGGTGTTGTTGTGCGTTCGTACTTTTCTATGAGTTTTATTGATAGTATTGTTTAGCTTCCTCTGTTACTTTTTGCACAAATTTAGTTTTCGCAATTCTATATCCAACTCGGTCATATTTGTGTGTTTCAGAAAGTTTAATTTTCAATATTTCATACTGTTGGGCTATCTCGATACGCTCCCTTAAATAATCTCTAAAAAGAATCCTATCCCATATTTGATGATTTTTCGGCCCCATATGAACATGAAATGTTTGGCCCTTTTCTCCCGTTGGACTATAACCTTTTACAAAAACCATATGTTGAGAACTTCCTTCATTTTGCAAAATGTAATCGTAATTGATAGTTTTAAATTTCTCAACTATTTCACTATTAAAATTATTTTCATCAGAGATTTCAATCAAAATATCAATAGTGTCTTTTGCTATTATGTTTGGCACGGAAGTACTACCAAAATGCTCAATACGAAGGATCACATCATTTAAAACGCTCAATATTAAGTCTCGTTCCTTCTCGTAAATTCCTTTCCATTGGCTAGTATGAGAAGATAATTTCACCGGAAAGAGTTTGGCAATTTCATCTTTGGTCAAATCGGTAATTCTTTTCTCCATATCTCTGATATTATTTGAATTATTTAGTATACAATTAGCGAAACTCAGTTTCGCTAATCCATTCCTATATTATACTGCGTAATGTTCACCTATAAAGTTAATAACTTTTGTTAATCGGTAAGATAACTATTGATATTACTTGAATAGCTATTCATTATCTGCTTTGGTAAAATAAAACGCTCTTAACATTTGACTATATCAAGCCTACATTCTTTTAATGATTGTTAAAGAATTCTAACATCGTGCTTAATGCTTTTTCGCAGTGCATTTTCTCACCATTTTCAAGCGATTCCTTAGCTGCTATTGCTGCTCTTTTACGCATATTTATTTCATAGAAGGAAATAGCTTCATGCACCGTTGCATATTTGTTGGATGTTAAGCATTTACTTAATTCAAGCGCATCAAGCATAGCCATATTCACACCTTCGCCAGCAAACGGTGGCATCACATGAGCCGCATCGCCAAGCATTGTTAAATTGGGTAAACTTTTCCAGGTTTGATCTAAATCTAAAGGAACACAATAGATCGGTCTTGGAATAAATGGTATTGCTGTATTTTCAAATAGTTCATACCAAATGCTACTCCATTCGTAGTATTCATTCTTAAACCATTCAAGTAATTGAGTCTGATCCGAAAAGTCTAAGCCACTGTTTGCCGCCCAACTTTCATCAGCCTTGAAACTTGCATAATACCCAATTTCTCCATTACTTTTTTGTCCCATCAAGATGTTCTTTTTATTTCCAAAAGCCAATATCTTTCCGCCGTTCAGTAAGCCTGAAATATTGGGTGCCACATTTTTGGCATCATAAATATTGCCTTCAAGCATTGTAATGCCTGAATAAAAAGCTTTGATATTGGTAATGTAAGGGCGAATTCTTGAGTTCGCTCCGTCAGCACCAATTACGATATCTGCATAAACAGAGTTCCCATTTTTGAAATACAGCAACCAACCTTCATTTTGCTCTTCCATTGAAACATATTGGTTGTCCCACACAACTGTTTCTGGCTGCAAAGAATCTAATAATATTTTTCTTAACACCCCTCTGTCTATTTCCGGACGAAAGTATTCGTTGCCGAAATCTTCCTCAATTTTGCTTTCATGGTCACTGAAAAATACCTCTGCACGTTCATTAACTATCTTCTTTTTATCAGCTCCTGGAAGAAAATTGTTTTTGAATTCTTCTAGAAGATTAGCTTCCGTAATAGCTGCTAGACCTGATTCATCGTGCAAATCAAGAGGCGAGCCTTGCACTCGGGCATGTTTATTAAGGTCCCTTTCATAAACTCTTATGTTTGCACCTTGGAGTTGCAAAAGTCTTGCTAGTATTAACCCACCTGGACCACCGCCAATAATCGCAATCTTCTTATCCTTTAATTTCATCCTGTCATATTTTAATTAACAGCACAAAGTTATTTTGAATTAAGGGTTGATAATTGTATAAATCGGTCGTTTTGATTTCGTTTGAGTACTTTCGGCGAAACACCAGCTAGCTTTTTAACTTCTTTGATGAAATGTGATTGGTCGGTGAAGTTTTGTTGAGGAAATAATTTGCCTTCTTTTATATGTTGAAACGAAGCACGGAAGCGAAGGATACTGCAATAGGTTTTTAATGGAATGCCAAATTGATCTTTGAAATAACGGTTGATTTGTCGGCTACTCCAAAATACTCTTTCCGAAAGTTCACTGACTGTTAATGCTCCGTTCGACGAATAAATAAAGTTAAAGAGCTTTTGCTTTCTTGTGTCAATTTCTTTGCCTAGAAGTGAATGAATTTTTAGGGAAGCTTTTTCGCAAAAATGTTCAAAGTCTTGTAAATCATCTGCATTAAAACCCCAGAAGTCATCAGGTAAATATTTCGCATTGTCTAATAAATTAGATACCGTGTTCTGTAAGATATATTCTGTTGCAAGTAGTTTGAAACTAATAACAAACATGGTCGTCTTTGCAGATAATGTTGCCTGATCAGGATGGGTTTCAAGTCCTGAGAGCGTAATGTGAAAGGGAACTGTGGCTGATTGAGAGAAAAATAGGTCTATTCGTCCGTCAGGTAAAATAACAATGTCTTTGCTCTCATCGGAATGGTTTTGTAAGGACCAAAAACTCTCTACAAAGTCTGCAAGCGACTTGTCGGGTTTAATGAATTTATATTCAAAGTCATTGTCCATTGCTATCTGCGCATGTGTATCTATAAAACTAACATTTTTTGTTGAATTTATTTTACGACAGTAGCTTCCAATTCAACTTTTAATGTTTCAAACAGACCTGTAACTTCCAGCATCGTCAAAGCTTGTTTAATATTGTGTTTAGCTACCCATTCCTGAAGAATAGGAAAATGCGGCCAGAGCTCTTCTTTAGATGTGGTATAAATATTTAACCTTGCAATACCTTCACAATCATACCCCGCTGAAGTAATGACTTCTTCTAGATTAGAAAGAGCTTGTTCGAGTTGTGATTTCATGTCTTGTTGACTTGATACCCCATTTGGATCAATAGCTGCCTGACCGGAACAGTATAAAGTACTGGTATTGTTTTTTATTTCTACTGCCTGAACATAACTGCGTTCGTCTTGCCATTTCCAAGGATTAATTGTTCGTTTTTCCATTGTAATACTCTTTTTTAAATGTTTATAAAAGTTTTATTGATTACAAAGGTAGAGCTAGCTTCCGAGTACGGCTCTTGACATTGATCACGATTATGAGGTGATGAAAATCACATCTAACTAACTATTATAGCGTAAATCTGCTTAAAGTTTCTCTGGAAACTCCTAGATAAGCGGCTAGCTGAGACTTCGGAACCCGTTGAGCTAGTGTGGGATATCTTAAAATTAACTGTGTGTAACGTTCTTTTGTATTAGAGGTAAGGGTTGAAAGAATTCTCTTTTGGGCTGCGATACATCCAAAGAAAGCCTTTTCTAAAAAAAAATGTTCTATTTTAGGTAAGGTTCTACACAGATGTTTAAAATTATCATAGGTGATATATAACACATCAGTATTTTCAATACATATTAGTGACATCGATGTTTTTTGTTGCAAATAAAATGCCTCAAAATCACTCTCCCACCAATCTTCCATTGCAAAAGAAACGATGTGTTCACGGGCTTCGGAATCGGTATATATTAATTTTAGCAGGCCTTTGCATACAAAGTAATGTCTGGACAAGTTTTCCCCTTCTTGAAAGAGGAACTGTCCTTTTTTATAAGATTTTGAGTCGAACAAAGAGCTTATAAAAGTAAATTCTTGATCTGTTAGAGGAAGAATTTTTTCAATATGATTTCTTAAAGTTTCAAACATTTCACGTGAAGTTAAATGAAATTACACTTTGAATTCTAATTTCGAAGCAAAATCCCATAAAACTATCCCAGCAGAAACTACAACATTCAGCGAATGTTTCGTGCCAAACTGAGGAATTTCCAGGCATTCATCAATCATTTCCATTGCTTCATTCGACACGCCATGCACTTCATTTCCTAAAATCAATGCATACTTTTCGTCGGGACTAGGGGAGTAGTTATTTAAAAACTGACTGTTTTCTGCCTGCTCAATTGCTATTACTTTGTAATTTTTTTCCTTTAGGGAAGAAATCGCTTCCGCAATATCTTTTTCATATTCCCATAGAATCGAATTTGTAGCGCCCAAAGCAGTCTTCTCAATTTCTCGATGGGGTGGCTGACCAGTAATTCCACACAAGATTATTTTCTCAACAGCAAAGCCGTCGGCAGTCCTAAATATAGACCCTACATTGTGTAAACTGCGAATGCTATCCAGAATGATGGTGATTGGTAGTTTCTTTTGTTCTTGAAATTCTTCGATGGTTGGACGGTTGAGGTCGTCCATTGATAATTTTCGCATGGGCAAAGATATAAAAAACGGATTCCTTTTGTAAAAATACTATCTTTGCAAACACTTTCAATTGCCGGTTTTTTTAATTAAATTTGCCCGGCAAAAAAGAACTCCAAAACAATTTTGCCATGCAGTTAGATCCTCAAAAATTCGTAGCAGAAGGCCTCACCTACGATGATGTATTATTAATACCGGCTTATTCAGAAGTTTTACCACGCGAAGTAGATACTAGTACCTATCTTACTAAAAAGATCCGACTAAATATTCCTTTGATTTCAGCAGCTATGGATACCATAACCGAGTCTGAACTTGCCATCGCATTGGCGCAGGCAGGCGGCATCGGAATGCTTCATAAAAACATGAGCATTGAGGCGCAGGCACTTGAAGTGCGTAAAGTTAAACGTTCTGAAAGTGGAATGATCCAGGATCCTGTTGTTTTGCATGAGAATGCAATTGTACAAGATGCTTTTAAGATCATGAAAGAGAACAAGATTGGTGGAATTCCGGTTGTTGATGGCAATGGAAAGCTGGTAGGTATTGTTACCAACAGAGATTTGCGCTTCCAGAAAGATATGAGCATTCCAATTGCTCAATTAATGACAAAAGACAATTTAGTAGTAGCGCCCGTTGGTACCGACTTGGTACAGGCAGAGGCTATTCTTGAAAACTATAAGATTGAAAAATTACCGGTAGTTGATAACGATGGTTATTTAGTTGGCTTAATTACTTTTAAAGATATTCAAAAGTTTAAGCACTATCCAAATGCTACAAAAGATGAGCATGGCCGTTTACGGGTTGGTGCGGCTGTAGGTGTAACTTACGATACAATAGAACGTATAACAGCTTTGGTAGATGCAGGTGTTGATGTGGTAACCATTGATACAGCACATGGCCATTCAAAAGGGGTAATTGATAAATTAAAAGAAGTAAAATCGAAATTCCCGAACCTACAGGTAATTGTTGGTAATGTGGCTACTGCAGAAGCAGCGATAGATCTTGCAGATGCTGGTGCGGATGCCGTAAAAGTTGGTATCGGACCTGGTTCTATTTGTACAACTCGAATCATTGCCGGTGTTGGAGTGCCGCAATTATATGCTGTTTACGAATGCGCAAAAGCCCTTAAAGGCCGTGGAGTTCCTATCATTGCAGATGGCGGAATTAAACAAACCGGTGATATTGCAAAAGCTATTGCATCAGGTGCAAGCACGATTATGGCAGGCTCACTGTTTGCAGGTATTGAGGAAGCTCCGGGTGAAACCATCATCTACGAAGGAAGAAGATTCAAATCATACCGAGGTATGGGTTCCATTGAAGCGATGGAGCAAGGATCAAAAGATCGTTATTTTCAGGATGCAGAAGACGACTTGAAGAAATTAGTTCCGGAAGGAATTGTTGGTAGAGTTCCTTACAAAGGTACCCTTGCTGAAGTGGTATATCAATATATTGGTGGTTTGAGAGCAAGCATGGGATACTGCGGTGCTGCCAGCATTGAAAAACTTCAGGAAGCTCGTTTCGTAAAGATCACCGGAGCTGGTTTACGTGAAAGCCATCCTCATAATATCGTGATCACAAAAGAAGCTCCAAATTATAGCCGATAACAGAAAGATTTATTGTATAATTTTAAAGCGAGGTATAAAGGTGTCGGCTCTTGTATGAGACTTCTTTATACCTCGCTTTACTTTTTAGTGCTATTGTAGAGTTATTCATGCGCTATATCAGTGCTTTTTTGGTCAAAATAGCGCAGATTCAACACTGTCAACCCTCATTAAGTATTCTGGAATGTAAAGCAAGGTATTAAGGAATCTCGAGCAAGGTATTCAAGATAGGTATATTTTCTAATTCCGAGATTCGGCAAAAGTTTTCCCCATTACGTTGACTAATGTTTTGCCTCCCCAGAAACCACTGGCAATCATCCGCCGGATGGTTAATAAAGGTTGGTTTTCGTCGCGTTTGGTAGAAAGGATAAAGGCAGTTCGTATTCCCCTTTTTTCAAGTTCGGGCAAAATTTCAGGGCTCCATAATCCAAATGGGTAGGCAAAATCAACTACTTTCTCGCCAACAATATCTTCTAATACCTTTTTGGGTTTCTCTAATTGGGTTATCCAGTCGTCTCCTTCGTATTTTTTAACATTATGATGATCCCAGGTGTGGTTGCCAATAGCGTTCCCATCATCAAATAATTCTCTTATCTGCTCTTTGCTCATATACCTTGGTCGGCCGATAGTAACGGTCATGATAAAATAAACACCTTTAAATCCGTACTGCTTTAAAACCGGGGCAGCATTCTCATATTGGGATAAATCGTTATCATCAAAAGTGAGCATCACCGGTTTTTCGGGTAGCTCGTCGCCATATACCAGGTAGTTGTAAAGCTGATCTGGTAGGATGGAAGTATAGCCGCTATCGGCCAACGCTTTTATCTGATCCTTAAATACATTGATTGGGGTGATATAATCTTTCGCACTTTTCGAGTCTTTTGCTGTCCAGTCTCTGATTTGATGATAGCAAAGGATGGGCACCTGCTTTTTTGCTAATATTTCTGCAGCACTTGCCATCTTTCTTTCTTTGATGGTATCTTCTGCTGGTTTTATTACATCGCTTAATTCATTATCTACCTTGTCGAGATCTCCTTTTATAATGCGGTCGGTTGCATTTTGAGATTGGCAGCTGCTTAAAATCAGAATCAAAATTAACCCTGATACATATTTGTTTAGTTTCATTTTCTGCAAAAATATTTTATGTAATATTAGTGATAAATAGCATTACTAGGATGTTAAAGGGTATTAATATTTAATCTATTTGTGAATATCTGGTGTCATTCATTTGAATTTAGACAGACAATTGGTATCTTAAATTTTCTTATTTTTGTTCGCAAATAACACGGTAAAAATGATAGAAGAAATAGAAGAAGTAGAAAAAGACGCACAGGAAGTGGAGCATGTTAAATGTTTGATTATTGGTTCAGGACCTGCGGGCTATACTGCGGCCATCTATGCTGCTCGGGCAGATTTGAAGCCTGTTTTATATACTGGAATTATTATTGGCGGACAATTGACCACCACCAATGATGTTGAAAATTACCCAGGTTATCCTGAAGGAATAACCGGTCCTTTAATGATGGAGGATTTCAGGAAGCAAGCAGAGCGCTTTGGAGCTCAAATACGTTTTGGCCATGTGTCTAAAGTAGACTTTACTGGTCCGGTGCATAAAGTTGAAGTGGATGGAGTAACAGTTATTACTGCTGATACAGTTATTATTGCAACGGGTGCGAGTGCTAAATGGTTAGGATTAGAAAGTGAGCAAAAATACAATGGTTTTGGTGTTTCCGCTTGTGCAGTTTGTGATGGCTTTTTCTTTAGGGGACAAGAGGTTGCAATTGTAGGAGCTGGTGATACTGCTGCCGAAGAGGCTACTTATTTGGCAAAGCTTTGTAAGAAAGTACATATGTTTGTTCGCCGTGATGAGTTTCGTGCTTCCAAAGTAATGCAACATCGCGTTTTAAATACACCTAATATTGAGATTTACTACAATACAGAAACGAAAGAGATTTTAGGTGATGGTTTGAATGTTACCGGAGTTAAGGTAATTAACAATCAAACTCTTCAGGAATCAACAATTGATGTAACCGGTTTCTTTGTTGCCATCGGTCATACACCTAATACAGAGCTCTTTGTTGACTGGGTTGATATGGAAAGTACTGGTTATCTGATTACGAAGGATAATAGTACACAGACGAATATTGAAGGGGTTTTTGCTTGTGGTGATGTACAGGATCATGTATTCAGACAAGCTGTAACGGCAGCAGGAACAGGCTGTATGGCAGCTTTAGAAGCAGAACGTTATTTGGCAGCAAAAGAACATGTGATTGCTTAAGGTAGCTTATCATCCCATATATGTACATCCTTTGCCAGAGGGGCATCGTTTCCCGATGGTTAAATACGAGCTGCTTTATAAGCAGCTTCTGTATCAGGGGGTATTTACAACGGATAATTTCTTTGAACCTGAAAAGGTAGATGAAGATCATGTTTTATTAGCCCATTCAGCTGATTATTGGAAGCGTTTGAAAGCAATGGAACTTAGTTACCAGGAAATTAGACGCATTGGTTTCCCTTTAACCGAACAGCTTATTGAACGTGAGCTTCGAATCGTTGAAGGCACGATATTAAGTAGTTTATCTGCCTTGAATGAAGGTGTTTCGTTTAATATTGCCGGTGGTACACATCATTCTGGAAGTAATTGGGGCGAAGGTTTTTGCTTGTTGAATGATCAGGCTATTGCTGCCGCTTATTTGCTGGACAAAAAACATAGCGAGAAAATATTAATTATTGATCTCGATGTTCACCAGGGAAACGGTACTGCCGAGATATTTCAGAATAATTGTCAGGTGTTTACGTTTTCAATGCATTGCCAGAATAATTTCCCATTCAAAAAAGAGGTTTCGGATTTGGATGTGGGTTTGCCCGATAAAACTGGTGATGATAAATACCTGGAGCTGCTGGATTTTCATTTAAAGAGTTTGTTTTCAAGAGAACAACCTGATTTTGTATTTTATTTATCGGGAGTTGATATTCTTGCTTCAGATAAATTGGGTAAGTTATCTGTTTCAGAGGAGGGTTGTCAGCAGCGGGATTCGTTGGTATTTCAGTATTGTAAAGAATATAAAGTACCTGTACAAGTAAGTATGGGAGGGGGTTATTCCCCTCAGCTTCGGGCAATTGTAGATGCACATTGCAATACATTTAAGCAGGCTTTAAGGGTTTTTTAAAAATGCATTAAAATATTTTGTTAATGCATTTCGTTTAAGTATATTTGCGCCCTAATTAGCAGAGAACAAGTATACAATCATATAAAAAATACAATGAAAAAAGATTTGCATCCATCAAGCTATAGACCAGTTGTTTTTAAGGACATGTCAAATGAATATGCCTTCTTAACCAAGTCTTGCATTGATACCAAAGAGACTATTCAGTGGGAAGACGGAAATGAATATCCATTGGTTAAATTAGAAATTTCTCACACTTCACATCCATTCTACACTGGAAAAATGAAGTTAATTGATACCGCGGGACGTATTGATAAATTCCGTACTCGTTACAATAAAAAGTAAACGCATTTTTGAATAAAAGGAGAGTCCCGGTTAATGTTTCCGGGACTTTTTTAATTTTATTGAAATCCGATTAGTTATTACTCAATAGATAATGGCATGCAAATAGTTCTTTATGATAACGATTTAAGTCGTAAAAAGCTCTATCCTTTAGCATTGACCCGCCCTGTTTCTAATTTAAGGGTAGGTATATTAACTATTGACGAAAAATGGAGAAAATATTTTAATGTACCTGTATCTTTTGTTACAGAAGATCATCTAATAGAAAAATATCCATTAAATAAAGATGTGACGGGTGCCGTTTTACTTATCCGGGGAAATATTCTTCCAGATGAAAAGCTTTGTGAACATATCCGTGCTTTGAGCTTAGGTGAAGCATTGGTTTGGCAGGAAGAGCTTATTGCATTTAAAACGGAAGTATCTGACCTTGCTGTGCTTTCATCTTTCCATTTTAAAGATCTGGATACAGAGGATATTAAACTGGTTTATTATCAGGAATCAATAAATAGGATTGAACATCCTGAAGATATTTTTAAGAATAACGGAGAGGCGATTAAAAATGATTTCGAGCTTTTAACAAAGGGGAGAGTTTCTGCTCCTTTAAGTAAAACGAATCATGTTTTAGGAGATTATCCAATCTTTTTGGAAGAGGGTGTTAATGCTGAATTTGCAAGTTTTAACACCAGTAATGGTCCTATATACCTGGGTAATTCCAGTCAGGTATGGGAAGGAAGTCATATTCGCGGTCCTTTTGCTTTAGGCGATCATTCCATTGTAAAAATGGGTACCCGGATTTATAGCAATGTTAGTGTCGGACCTTATTGCACGGTGGGAGGTGAGTTAAATACCAGCGTTATTTGGGGGAATTCAAATAAAGGACACGATGGTTATATGGGAAGTTCTGTTGTTGGAGAATGGTGTAACTGGGGCGCAGATAGCAACAATTCCAATATGAAAAACAACTTCAAGAATGTGCGTTTGTATGACTATGAGCTGGAGGATTTTCGGGATACAGGCTTGCAGTTTTGCGGTGTTATTATGGGCGATTATGGCCGCTGTGCTATTAATACGGCCTTTAATACAGGTACTGTTATTGGGGTGAGTGTGAGTGTGTTTGGTGTCGGCATACCACCTGCTTTTATTCCTGATTTTTCATGGGGAAGCAGAGATGGCTTTACAAGCTATGAGATGGAAAAAATGTTTCAGACAGCTGAATTGTTTTTTCAAAGGCGTAGTTGTAAATTTGACGAAATTGAAAAAAATCTGCTTAAATCAGTATATGACTTAACAGAAAACTATAGAAATTATTAAATTATTTAAAACATGAGAAATAAAATCGTTGCTGGTAATTGGAAAATGAATCTTGACTATCAAGAAGGAATTAGTTTGTTTTCAGAAATTCTTAATATGGTAGGAGATGAAACAAGAGGCAATCAACAAGTAATTGTTTGCAGTCCTTTTATCCATTTATACAACATTGCCCAACAATCGAAGGACTCTAGCAATGTTTTTGTAGGAGCACAAAACATTCATCAAAACGATAGTGGTGCTTATACAGGAGAAATTTCTGCAAGTCAGGTTAAGTCTACCGGCGCCTCCTATGTTATTTTGGGCCATTCAGAACGTCGTGCATATTTCGGTGAAGATGAAAAATTGCTTGAAGTAAAATTGAATCAAGCTTTAAAGAACGGGTTGAATCCTATTTTCTGTATCGGTGAAACAAAAGACGAAAGGGAATCAGGTGAATTCTGGGATATTTTGGCGAAACAATTAAAAGAAACGGTATTTCTTTTATCGAATGAAGACTTTGCAAAGGTTGTACTTGCTTATGAGCCGGTTTGGGCTATCGGTACTGGTTTAACAGCTACACCAGAACAAGCACAAGAAGTTCATGCTTTTATTCGCGAAGAAATTGCCAAAAACTTTAATCAGGAGATTGCGGATAATACAAGCATCTTATATGGAGGAAGTTGTAATCCTAAGAATGCTGCTGAGTTGTTCTCGCAAGCTGATATTGATGGGGGCTTAATTGGCGGAGCTTCTTTAAAATCAAGAGATTTTCTTGATATTATAAACGTATTTAACGGCCGTTAAAACGGTCATACATAATCGATGAAATACTTAGAATTCGATTTTAATTGTAATCCCTCACAGGGCTGGCAACAAGATCTATTGATCGATAGACTTGGTGATACTGGATTTGATACTTTTGAGCAAACGGAGGAGGGGTTTAAAGCTTACATTCCGGAGCCTAATTTTAATCCCATTGATCTGGAAACCGTTCTATTGAATTTAGACAGTGACTTTCAGGTAAGCTATAAATTGTCTTCGATTGCTCCGCAGAATTGGAATACATTGTGGGAGAGTAACTTTCAGCCAATCTTTATTAAAGATCAGGTATATGTTCGAGCAACTTTCCATGACGTTCGGCCAGATTATCCCATTGAGATTTTAATAGATCCGAAAATGGCTTTCGGAACAGGCCATCATCAAACAACAAGTTTGATGATGGAATATATTCTGGAGGAAAGCTTGGAAGGTAAATCTATATTGGATATTGGATGTGGGACCGGCATACTCGGGATACTTGCGTCAAAACTTTTGGCGAAGAACATTGTTTCCATTGATAACGATTCAATTTGTGTGGAAAGTTCGAAGGAAAATAAGCAACTAAATAATATCAGCAATATGAAAGTTCTGGAAGGATCTGTTTCGGCAATTCCTAACCAGCACTTTGATGTTATATTGGCTAATATTAACAGAAATATATTATTAGAACATCTTTATTATTATTCGCAGGCCATGGTGCCAGGGGGTAACTTGTTTCTAAGTGGTTTTTATCAAGGTGAAGATCTCGATCTATTGGAAAAAGAGGCGAGTAAATACGGTTTTGAATTTTTAGGTTATAAGACACGCGACAATTGGGTTGCAGCAAAATTTATATTTAATAAAGAAAATTAACTCTATGCGTGTTCATTTTATTGCTATTGGTGGAAGTATTATGCATAACCTGGCGATAGCTCTGAGTAATAAGGGTTATATAGTTAGCGGTTCTGACGATTATATTTACGAACCAGCCCATTCAAATTTGTTTGAACAGGGTTTATTACCTCGTGATAAGGGGTGGTTTCCAGAAAAGATTACCAGTGAGTTAGATGCAGTTATTTTAGGAATGCATGCAAAGGCAGATAATCCTGAATTAATTAAAGCGAAGGAATTAGGATTAACAGTTTATTCTTATCCTGAATTTATATACGAACAATCTGTTAATAAGTTGCGGGTGGTAATAGGTGGTAGTTATGGAAAAACTACAATTACTTCCATGATTATGCATGTTCTGAATGAATTAGGGCGCGAATTTGATTATGTGGTAGGAGCAAAGCTTAAGGGCTTTGAAAATATGGTGCGTATATCGAAAGATGCCCCGATTATTATTATCGAAGGTGATGATAATTTCGCATCTGTTGAAGATAAAAGACCTAAATTTCTACTGTATAAGGCTAATATTGCTTTAATAAGTGGGATAGCCTGGGATCATGTTGATATTTACCCGACTTTTGAAAGTTACTTGGGTCAGTTTAAACTCTTTATGGAGAGTATAGCACCAAAAGGAACTTTAATTTACAATAAGGAAGATAAACGTGTTCAGGAATTGGTTTCTGAGAATAACTCACGGATCAATAAACATGGTTATCGTACGCCGGAATTTACGATCAATAAGGGTCAGACGTCTGTAAGTACACCTGAGGGTGAAATTCCAATTCAGGTATTTGGCCGACATAATCTTTCGAATTTAGCAGCTGCTTATACTGTTTGTGAATGGTTAGGGATTAGTCGAAAGGACTTTTTTAGAATAATCCAGTCTTTTAAAGGTGCTTCCAGGAGGTTGGAATTTGTAACAAGTAATAGCGAGAGTGTAGTTTATAAAGATTTTGCTCATACACCATCGAAAGTAAAAGCTTCCATTCAAGCAGTAAAAGAGCAATATCCAGATAAAACGCTGGTAGCTATTATGGAACTGCCATCTAACGTGAATCTAAATGAGGATTTTCTATCCGAATATAAGGATACTATGAATAAGGCGGATATTCCTTTGATTTTTATTAATCAGGAAACATTCAAACAAAAGAATCTGATTCCTCTTAGTGATAGTTTATTAAGAGGTGCTTTTAATAATGAAGACATTGTTTGCTTTAATACGATTCATAGTTTGAAGAGATATTTGCAAGGAATCGATTCTAAAGGTAAGAACTTGCTCATTATGAGTTCAGGTAATTTCGGAGGAATTAGCTTAGTTAACTTTGCAGAAGAATTTATTTCTTAATTCGAGTAGTTTATTTCTCAATTAGTTAATAGTATCTTTGTAAAGATATTATGTGAATTGACGCGAGTATAACAAAAACACACATAAAGGTTAAAATATGAAAAGTCTAGGAAAAAAAATAAGGCTATTAAGACATCAACGTGGCTGGAGCCAAGAGGATGTTGCGAAACGCTTGGATATCTCAATTCCTGCATTTTCTAAAATAGAAACCGGTATAACAGACGTGAATCTATCACGATTAGATCAAATTTCTCAATTATTTGATTTGAGTATTGTACAGCTTCTTACTTATAATGATGCGGAGGACCAGAAAAAGTATAATACAGAACTTGAGCTGGCAAAAGGGAAGATTAAAGACTGTGAAGATCAGATTATCGGTCTACAAAAAAAGATAATCGACCTTTACGAAGAGCTTCGTAAGGTTAAAGGAAATTAATCTAAAAGAACCTAGGGTATAATTTCCCATTATTCTAGGTTCTTTTAAAGATTCTTGATGGATTAAAAATCGTCGTCATCGTCGTCATCGAATCCACCTAGGTCATCGAATTCGTCAAAATCCTCTAATTCCATTTCGTCGTCAAATTCATTGAATGAATCGATGTTCGAATCTTTTTTTTTGAACACCTCTGATTTTTTATCAGCTTGTACAGTCTTTCCCGGCGTTTTCATAAATTAGTCAAATTTTTTATTGTTACCTGTTTCGATTATAAAAGTACAAAGTATTTAAAATATTTTCCTAAAATATTATTGATTTTTATTCTTCAGAATTTCCAATAAAATTCTCCTCTGAAACGATCTCTTTTAGCTTTGGTAAGTCAGCTTTTGAATGGATTCCAAAGTGGTCTAAAAATAAAGGACTTGTGCCATAAAGAATGGGTTTGCCTAGGGCATCCGACTTCCCCAGAATGATGATCAGTTCTTTTTCTAAAAGCATTCTGATTGAATAATCGCAGTTAACTCCTCTGATCTGTTCAACTTCAAGCTTGGTAATAGGTTCTCGGTAGGCAATAATGGCCAGAGTTTCTAAGGCTGCCTGACTTAATTTTTTCTTAGAACGATGTATTTGTAATTGATTGATAACCGGATAATACGTGGCTTTGCTTAAGAATTGGAAGCCATTATTTAAACGGAATAAGCCGATTGCCAGGTCTTCCTGACTGTATTTGCTTTCAATCCTATCGATATGCTTATCGATTTCTTCAACAGCTAGATCTGTATTGAATGTATTTTGAAGGATGGTTTGTATCTCTGAAGAAGAAATACTTTGCTCTGAGGCAAAGATTAAGGCTTCGATATGCTGCTCTAGCTGATTGATCATTTAAATCAATAATCTATAACTTGTTCTTCCATATGGGCAGGTGTTTCGCGCCATTGGTATCGCTGGTTTCTTAACTGCGCCTCAAATCCGGCCTCTATTATTGCATTCTGTATGCTTTGTGAGGTAAAACGATGTGGAGCACCTGCAGCGGATACCACATTTTCCTCAATCATAATTGAACCAAAATCATTTGCGCCTGCATGCAGACAAACCTGTGCCGTTTTCTTACCAACAGTTAACCACGATGCCTGGATATTTTTAATGTTAGGCAACATAATTCTGCTTAATGCGATCATCCGGATGTATTCTTCGCTGGTTGTTGTATTGCTTATGCCACGTACTTTTTTAAGTAAAGTTCCGTCATCTTGAAATGGCCAGGGGATGAAAGCAATAAAGCCATCGCTTTCAGCAGGTTTCTTTTCTTGAACTTCACGGATCCATACAAGGTGTTCAAAGCGTTCTTCAATGGTTTCTATGTGTCCGAACATCATGGTAGCAGAAGACGATATGTTTAGCTGATGTGCTGCTTCCATGATCTTCAACCATTCTTGTCCGCCACATTTACCCTTCGAGATCAGCCTTCTAACCCGATCGTTTAATATTTCGGCTCCTGCACCCGGTAAAGAGTCAAGTCCGGATTCTTTTAACGCTTTTAATACTTCGGTATGGCTTAATCCTTCTAATTTACAAACGTGAGCCACTTCCGGAGGGCCTAAAGCATGTAATTTTAAAGTAGGATAAAGCTCTTTTAACTGCTTAAACAGATTGGTATAAAAGGATAGTCCTAAATCAGGATGATGGCCTCCCTGGAGTAATAATTGATCGCCACCAAAGCGGAATGTTTCCTCTATTTTTTGCTTATAAGTTTCTATGTCTGTAACATAGGTATCTGGATGACCCGGACGACGAAAGAAATTACAGAACTTACAGTTTGCTATGCAGACATTGGTTGTGTTCACATTTCTATCTATCTGCCAGGTTACTTTTCCGTGAGGTACCTGAATTTTACGAAGCTCATTAGCCGTAAAAGTTAATTCAGCGGTAGATGCATTATTATATAGATAAACACCCTCTTCTTGTGTTAAGAATTCAAATCTCAGGGCTCTCTCCAACAGTTGTTTTATATCCATCACTACAAATATACACAGCTTTAAATGAAAGGCAAAGCAAAAGTATTCTTAGTCTGTTATCTAAAAGTCAAGCTTTAGTTGAGTGGCAGGGCCCTTAACGGTCATTCCATTATATTTCCATGATTCATTGCGCTCTTTTTGAATCAGATCTTCAAATCTATCATTGGGTTGAAAGTCTTTTTCCATTTCGGTAGCAACCTTGGAGAGATTCTTTAATGCCTGATTCTTATCATTGAAGCCTAATTTTGCTTTTTGCAGTGCGGCTTCCAGCTGTTGTATTGTTTCGTCGTATATTTTTAAAGGAACGGGGAAGGGGTGACCATCTTTTCCTCCATGTGCAAAAGAAAATCGGGCGGGATCATCAAAACGAGTTGTTGTTCCATGAATAATTTCACTAACCAATGCTAATGACTGAATGGTTCTCGGTCCAGCCCCGTCTAATAATAATAAAGACTCCATGTCATTCACTTCAATATTCTGTGCAAGTGTTAAAATTGATCCTAAACGCTTTAGATTAACATCTTTCTCTCTGACATCATGATGTGAAGGCATGCATAATGTTTTTATTTCTTTTAATAAATGGGACGGCTCTTCCTTTAACAGTTGAAGCATTTCTGACTTTATTGATGTTGCAGCTTTATCTGTAAGGTTGAGGATTTTTCCCTGGTTCTTTCCGTAAATAAATTGGTGGGGTTCTTCTGTAAATGATTTTATACTTGGAGAATGCCAGTGATACCTTCTGGCCATCCTGTTATTTGTATTCATCCCTTGTTGAATAACAGCCCATTCTCCTTCATCAGTTAAAACAAAAGAATGTAAATAAAGCTGGAATCCATCTTGTATGGCATTATTGTCCACTCTGGCAGAAAGCCTGCTCGCACGAATAAGGTTTTCGCCTGCCAAACCCGTTCTATTTGCAATGGCCGTTATTTCTGAAGGAGTTTTCAGCGAATGTTTGCCCCTTCCGCCACAAACATAAATACCTAATTCATTTGAACGTATATTGATGGATTTCTTAAGTGCACCCATTACCGAAGTGGTGATGCCTGATGAATGCCAATCCATGCCCATAACGCAGCCTAAAGATTGAAACCAGCATGGGTCGCTTAACTTTTGCAATAAGGTGTTTTTGCCATACTCTAATACAATTGCTTCTGCAATAGCACCACCTAATTTACTCATTCTTTCGGCTAACCATATAGGTACTTTACCATAATGTAAAGGCAAGTCTGCCTGTCCGCTTCTCATGTTGTAAAATTACTAATTAAATTAGTTTTTTTGTAAAAACCTTAGTAAGAAATTTCTGTTGTTTGAAATGCCAGCATTATGAAGGTCAGAATGCTAATAAATCAAAAAACATGAAGAAGCATTATTCTTGGTTATATCGTAACAGTTTATCGTTAGTCTTTGTATGTTTATTCCTTATAACTCTTATTGCTCAGGCGATAACCGGATTTAAGGTACATAATTCAGATTTGGAAGATGCCGCTATGGCTACTTTATCTTTTAAGGAGTATTTGAATAGCGGTCACTTTATCTCAGCTACTTTTGAGAACTTTGAGAGTGAGTTCCTTCAAATGGCTTTATACGTGGTTCTCACTATTAGCTTAAGGCAGATAGGGTCATCCGAATCAAAGAAAATAGGGGTTAAGGAACCGGTTGATAGAGAGCCTAAGCCTTCACCAGATGCTCCATGGCCTGTAAGAAAAGGTGGTTGGATTTTAAAACTCTATAGCCATTCTTTATCTCTTTGTTTCTTGATATTGTTTCTCATAAGTTGGGTTATGCATTTTTACGGAAGTTGGCAAGATTACAATATCGAAGAGAAAATGGATGGAAAGGCAGAACTTACCATGTCAATGTATATTTCTGAACCAACTTTCTGGTTTGAAACCTTTCAAAATTGGCAAAGTGAATTTTTATCAGTCACAGCGATCGTGGTGTTGACCATCTTTTTACGGCAAAAAGGTTCACCGAATCTAAGCCTGTAGATACACCCTATTTGGAAACCGAAGAGTAAAGAGAATTTACATAAAATAAATTCTTATTTTTGCAACCAATTATGGATAGGAAAGTAGCTTTTTATACATTAGGTTGTAAACTTAATTTTTCAGAAACTTCTTCGATTGGCAGATTATTTCAGGATGCTGGATATGAGCCTGTTGCTTTTAATGAAAAAGCAGATGTGTATGTAATTAATACATGCTCTGTAACAGATCATGCTGATAAAAAGTGTAGAAAGGTTGTAAAAGAAGCTTTAAAGTATTCGCCGGGTGCATATATAACCATTGTAGGTTGCTATGCACAATTGAAGCCGAAAGAGATTTCAGAAATTGAAGGTGTGGATATGGTACTGGGTGCTGCAGAAAAGTTTAACATTATTGAGCATATCAATGAGCTAACGAAGCAACCCAAAGCGATTATCCATAATCAACCTATTTCTGAAACAAATATTTTTGTTCCAGCCTTTTCTATTGGCGATCGTACTCGCACCTTTTTAAAGGTTCAGGATGGTTGCGATTATTCTTGTACTTTTTGTACCATTCCTCTGGCAAGAGGAGCAAGCAGAAGTGGAAAGATTTCTGATATTGTAAAACAGGCTGAAGAAATTGCCGCATCTGGAATTAAGGAGATTGTACTAACCGGTGTAAATATTGGTGATTTTGGATTGCAGAATGGTGAACGTAAAGAAAATTTCCTAGACCTGATTAAAGCTCTGGACACAGTAGAAGGGGTTAATAGATTTAGAATATCTTCTATTGAACCTAATTTATTATCGGATGAGGTAATTCGTTTTGTTGCTTCATCTAAGCGTTTTGTTCCGCATTTTCATATGCCTCTTCAGTCTGGATCTAATAGAATATTGGGTCTGATGAGACGCAGATATAAACGTGAATTATATACAGAGCGTGTAAATACGATAAAATCTTTGATGCCTGACTGCTGCATAGGGGTTGATGTTATTGTTGGCTTCCCGGGAGAAACAAGAGAAGACTTTTTAGAGACTTATCAGTTTTTAAATGAATTACCGATTTCATATCTACATGTTTTCACCTATTCAGAAAGAGAAAATACGATAGCCGCGCAAATGGAAGGTTCTGTACCCGGTGCCAGCAGATCTGAAAGAAGTAAAATGTTGCATATACTATCTGAGAAGAAACGTCGTTTGTTTTATGAACAGCAACTTGGCAAACAGGTTGAAATACTCTTTGAAGGCGATCAAAAGAATGGTTTGATGCATGGGTTTTCATCAAACTATGTTAAGGTTGAAACTCCTTATGATCCACTTCTGATTAATGAAGTTATTGAAGCGAAACTTTTATCTATTAGTGAAGAGAACCATGTTAAGATTCAACAGCTTACTGAAACTTTTATTCATTAGCTTTTATTGATAATGGTTGCAAAGAGGTTAAATATTTGGCTAATCCTTGTAGTTACTGCAAGTGTTTTAACGAGTTGTTTATCGCGCCCTGAACGTCTTCGCACAAGCCTGCCTTCATCCTCTTCTTCTACAAAAAATCATCCTTCCTCCGGGAATATATTTCATAAATATGCTGATATTATTGGTGTGGATGCACGGAATCTTAACAATTACGAGTTATATAGATACATTGATGAATGGATGGGTACCCCTCATCGTTTAGGAGGTCAAAATAAGAAAGGAATTGATTGTTCTGCTTTTACCAATCATTTGATGCTGGATGTATATGGTAAAAACCTTCCTCGAACTGCAAAAGATATGGCGCAGGTTGTAAAACGCAAGTATGAGAACCAATTAAAAGAAGGTGATCTGGTATTTTTCAATTTTGATGGAAAAGCTTTTGATCATGTTGGAGTTTATTTGGGAAATGATAAGTTTGTGCACGTGTCAACCACTAAAGGTGTAATAATCAGTGATCTAAAAGACCCTTGGTATTGGCGATACTTTTCTCGCGCCGGGTCAGTTTTATAATCACTATAATTGCTGAATATTCATTTGATTTTTTAAATTTGTTAGATAAAACCTAAGTATACAGAAAGTAAATTTTTTCCCCTCCTTATAATATAATCATGACATTAATTTTAAAACGCCCACTTGTTATTTTTGATCTTGAAACTACGGGTGTTAATGTAGCATCCGACAGAATAGTAGAAATCTGTGCATTGAAAGTTAATCCTGATGGTACAGAAGAGACAAAGACTTTTCGGATTAATCCTGAAATGCCTATTCCGTTAGAATCTTCTCTAATTCATGGAATTTATCAAGAGGATATCGCCAATGCTCCAACTTTTAGAGAAGTAGCGCAAGAGTTAGCGGAGTTTATCGGCGACGCTGATCTGGGTGGCTTTAATTCAAATAGATTCGATATTCCGGTATTGATGGAAGAATTCCTTCGGGTTAGTGTTCCATTTGATATTGAAAATCGCTTTTTCGTTGATGTTCAGAATATCTTCCATCAAATGGAGCAACGTACATTAAAAGCTGCTTATAAATTCTATTGCGAGCAGGATTTAATAGATGCGCATTCTGCTGAAGCTGATGTGAGAGCGACATTCGAAGTATTGAAAGCTCAGATCCTTAAATATGAAAACAAAGAATGGGAAGACAAATCGGGTAAGGTTTCCATTCCTGTTAAAAATGACATTGAAGCCTTGCACAAATTTACCAATCTGAATAGAACCGTTGATTTTGCGGGAAGAATGGTTTATGATAATGATGGTATAGAAGTATTTAGCTTTGGGAAGCATAAAGGCAAGTGTGTAGAAGAAGTTTTTAAAATAGAGCCAAGTTATTATGCATGGATGATGAAAGGCGATTTCCCAATGTACACCAAGACCTGCTTAGAGAGAATCTGGAATCGTTTACGTCAAAACCAGGCTAAAGCTGCAGATGCGCAGAAGAAGAGTCCGCAGCCACCGGTAAATTCGAATCGCCCTCAGCCAAAACCTCCGGTTAGAACTGATCGAGAGAAACCAAAAGAGTCTTCAAAAGCTCCTCGTCCTATCTCTAGTGATATGTTGAAGAGTTTGCAAGATAAATTCAGTAAATAAAGATATCTATAATAACTTATGTATGCTGGTTTAAAAACGTAATGTTGCGTTTTAGACCAGCATATTTTGTTCTTTTAACAGCTGATTTCTTAAATATTTTTTTGAACGTATCCTCCGTGATTTCTTCCCAGTCTTGTTTAGTCATCCCCAGTAAATCGGGATGCGGGTTAAATAAAGGTTCCTGATGTTGGATTGAAAAACGATTCCAAGGGCACACATCCTGACAGATATCGCATCCAAACATCCAATTATCCATTTTTCCTGAGAAAGAAGTCGGAATATTTTCCTTTAATTCAATAGTAAGGTAGGAGATACATTTGCTGGCATCGACAGTTTTATTGTCCATTAAAGCATTCGTAGGGCAAGCATCAATGCATTTAGTGCAGGTTCCACAATGATCTGTCTGTATCCTTGAATCATATTCTAACTCAAGGTCAATAATTAATTCCGACAGGAAAAAGAATGAGCCCTTCTGTTTGGATAGCAATAAGCTATGTTTGCCAACCCAGCCTAATCCTGCTCTTTGAGCCCAGGCTTTGTCCAAAACCGGTGCTGAATCAACAAAGGCTCTTCCGGAAACTTCTCCAATATGTTCTTGAATAAATAAGAGCAGTTCCTTCAGTTTATCTTTGATTACGAAATGATAGTCCGTTCCGTAAGCATATTTTGACAGTTTGGGAGCTAAAGGGTCTTGCTGTTTCTCTTCGGTGAAATAGTTGTAAGAGAGGGATATAACCGACTTAGCATCATCAACCAGTAAGCGTGGATCTAAACGTTTATCAAAGTTATTCTCCATATAGTATAACTCGCCTTGATAGTTGTTTTTAAGCCAGCCCTCAAGCCTGGGAGCTTCTTCTTCAAGAAATTCTGCTTTGGATATACCGCAAGAAAGAAAGCCTAAACGTTCTGCTTCCTTTTTTATTAATAGGCTATAAGTTGAAGCAACAGACATGGTACAAAGATAAGTTTATTGTACCAGACTAGAAGTTTGGTTTAAGCAGATACTTATCGTAGAATCTGAAAATATGCTCAACAGCTTCTTCCGCCGTATCAACTAACCTATAAAGACTCAGGTCGCCTTCACTAATGTTTCCTGCTTCAAGCATGCGATTTTTTATCCAATCGAAGAGACCTCCGTAGTACTCCTTCCCAACCAAAACAATAGGGAATCTGGCCATTTTGCCTGTTTGCACCAATGTAATGGCTTCAAATAATTCATCCATGGTTCCAAAACCTCCGGGGAGTACAATATATCCTTGCGAGTATTTTGTGAAGACTACCTTTCTAACAAAGAAATAATTGAATTCGAGCAGTTTATCACGGTCGATGTATTGATTGTGAAACTGTTCAAAAGGGAGATCAATGTTTAACCCAACCGATTTTCCGCCAGCTTCAAAAGCGCCTTTATTTGCCGCTTCCATAATTCCCGGACCACCACCGGAGATAACGCCATAACCCTTTTCAGTTAATAGTCTTGCACAATCTTCAGCAAGTTTATAAGCAGCATGATCTCGTGGTGTACGGGCAGAACCGAATATTGAAACACATGGACCTATTTTAGCCATTTTTTCAAATCCTTCAACAAATTCTGCCATGATTTTAAATATCTGCCAAGAGTCGGTAACTTTGATTTCTTGCCAACTTTTATTTTCAAATGCTTGTCTGATTCTTTCTTCTCCTTGTTCTAACATAATTTTTCTCTAGAATGGCTAATTTAATAAATTTTTCGAATTAGCGGGATATTTCGAAGTAGCGGGATATGCTACATTCTGCAAACAATTTTAGGTAGAATTTCTATCTTTGTGAGATGAACTTTTCTTCCAAACTGCTTGAAAATGCGGTAAATGAGTTTAGCCGTTTACCGGGTATCGGACAAAAGAGTGCACTGCGATTGGTGTTACATCTTTTAAACCAGTCTGAACAAGATGTGAATCGCTTTAGTGAAGCAATGAGCCAACTAAAAACTAAAATTAAATATTGTTCAGAATGCTATAATATATCCGATGATCAGATCTGTGAAATCTGCGCTTCCCATAAAAGAGATAAAAGTATTATCTGTGTGGTAGAAGATACCCGCGATGTAATGGCAATCGAAAATACCAACCAGTTTCAAGGTGTATATCACGTTATTGGCGGGTTAATATCACCGATGGATGGAGTAGGGCCAGCAGACTTGCGAATTGAGCAGCTTCTTGAACGTTTAAGAAAAGGGGAGGTAGAAGAGATTATATTAGCGCTGAGTGCTACAATGGAAGGGGACACCACGATTTTCTATCTATATAAGAAGATCAAGGATTTTAATCTGAAGATTAGCACCATTGCACGTGGTATCGCCTTTGGCGGTGAACTGGAGTATGTTGATGAAGTAACCTTGGGGCGTTCTATTGTAACCAGAATTCCCTACGAACGTAATATTGCTTAGTTTTCTTAATCCCATCATAATTGAAAGATTTTAAAAATAAAACGGTCGTTATTACCGGTGCCTCTTCAGGAATAGGTTATGCTTGTGCATCCGAATTTGCATCAAGAGGAGCTAATGTAGTATTGGCTGCGAGGAATTATGAGCCTTTAAGCAAATTTGGTGCAGAACTTGAGCAGCAGTATCACATTAAAACGAAATCCATTCAATGTGATGTTAGCAAAGAAGAAGACTGCAAGAATTTAATCGAGCAGGCCCTGCTCGAGTTTTCCACAATAGATGTACTGATCAATAATGCAGGGATTAGTATGCGTGCTTTGTTTAAGGATTTAGATTTGACGGTTCTTAAGACTCTGATGGATGTGAATTTTTGGGGTACAATATATTGCAGTAAATATGCAATGTCAGCACTGCTAGCTTCGAAAGGGTCTTTGGTAGGTGTTTCATCCATCGCAGGCTATCGGGGTTTACCAGGAAGAACCGGTTATTCAGCATCTAAATTTGCAATGAATGGATTTATGGAATCTTTAAGGGTTGAGAACCTTAAAACCGGATTGCATGTGATGCTTGCTTGCCCTGGTTTTACTGCTTCAAATATTCGTAATACTGCTTTAGACACCAGTGGAAAGCAGCAGGGTGAAACCAGTATGGATGAAGGCAAAATGATGACGGCTGAAGAGGTTGCAAAGCAGATAGTTGATGGTGTTTTGAAGAGGAAAAGATCTTTAATAATGACTTCACAAGGTAAATTAGCCGTTTTTATGAATAAGTTCTTTCCTTCGTGGGTTGATATACAAGTATTTAAATTATTTGCCAAAGAAAAGAATCCTTTAATTAAATAAATCTTTTTTTTTGATTAAATTCACAGGTAAATATTAAGAGACCAAATTTTTGGAATATGGAAAATGCAATGATAACAGAACTAATAGCTAAAGAGGATATTTATCAGTATAAGATTATTAATGCTCCTGTTGATCATAGTTTAGACTTAAAGGCAAAGCTTAATAATGCACTTCGTTTAGGGAATGAGTTTAAGTCGAAATCAAGCATTACGTTTATGACACAAGAGGGTCCGAAGCGCATTGAAACGACTGTCTGGTCTTTAACAGACAAGTATTTGCAAATTAAAGGAGGTATTCTGTTGCCTTTAAATAGCTTAATTGCTGTCGACTACTAAATCCTGCATATCTACAGCAACCAATCTGGAAATACCCTGCTCTATCATGGTCACTCCATAGATAATATCTGTATTGGCGATGGTTCTTTTATTATGAGAGATGACAATAAATTGGGATCTCTTTGAGAAGGTTCTGATTATGTTGTTGAACTTATCAATATTGGTATCATCAAGCGGTGCATCCACCTCGTCAAATATGCAGAAAGGTGCAGGTTTTGATAGGTAGAGTGAAAATAGCAAGGCAGTGGCAGTCAGAGTTTTCTCACCACCAGATAGCTGATTAATCGATAGCGGTTTCTTTCCTTTTGGCCTGGCAATGATCTGTATGTCTGATTCTAAAGGGTTGTCCGGGTTGGTTAATAGAATATCGCAAGTATCTTCTTCACTGAATAAAGACCTGAATACCTGAATGAAGTTCTCACGAACATCGTTAAATGCAATCATAAACTTCTCTTGTGCGGTAGTGTCGATTTCTTTAATGGTTTTCAATAAAGTTTCTTTTGCATCCAGCAAATCATTCTTCTCTTGTTTAATGAACTGATATCGTTCATCCATTTCCTTAAAAGACTCCATAGCTATCGGATTGATAGCACCAAAATCATCCAGCTGTTTCTTTAAGCGGGTAGTTTTTTCTCTTAGTTCTTCTTCATTTCCTTCAATGCTTTGATCTGCGTTAATATCTTCTAGTTCAAGATTAAACTCTACTGATATTCGTTCAGAAAGAGCATTTAATCCCAGCCTGATTTCGTTAGCTTTATCCTTTAGTTCATTTAAAAGAACATCGGTCTGTTCTTTATTCCTCCGTGAAATAATCAGTTTATCCTCTAGGTCATTAATATCCTTCCGGAGGGCATAATATTCCTTTTCAATCTCATTCAGGCCTTTTGTAAGTGAATCCTTTTGCTCATACATCGTTTGCAAATCAACGTCAGAAAGGTCAACAAACTGAACAGTATCTTGCAGTAAAATCTTTATTTTATCAATTTCTTCCTGATGTTTGTTAATTCGGTTCTCGATATTCTCCAATTGGATCTCGCGGTATTCTAAGTCCTTTTCTAAACCTGATACCTTGTTTTTTTGTTGATGGAAGCTGATGTTTTGCTGATTGTAGAGTGCAGACTCATCTGCATATAATTGTGATGAACTTGCATATTCTTTTTGAAGATAATCGATCCGGTCATTGAATAAATCAACAGCATTACTCTTACCATCCAGTTCAATCTTTTTCTCCTGCAGTTCTATTTCAAATTCCTTTATCTTTTGGTCGATACTCTCTTTTTGACTTTGATTATGAGCGATAAAGTGCTGGTATTGCTCTTGTTTAGTTTGTACTGAAATTAATTCATTTGTAAGCTGGTTAATCTGCAGTTTAATTTCCTGAAGCTGCTCTTTGCGGGAGCTGCTTTTTAATGAAATTAATTTGTTTTGTTCAAGTTGTAAATAAGACTCAAGCGATTGTTGATTCTTAGTCAGCTTATTGATTTCAGTTTGTAAGTTAGCCAGGTTTTTGGCTCTTCCTATTCTTTTTCCTTCAAACAAGCCCACAGATCCTCCAGAGATGCTGTAGCTTTTCTTTATAAATAGCCCGTGTTTATCTAATATAACAAGATCAGTATCTGATAATTGATGATCTTGCAAAGCTGTCGTATTTTCACGTTCAAAGTATACGTTCTTTAAGAGTTGCTTACAAAGGTTTAGGTATTTCTTCTCAACATCAATAATGGTTAAGGCAGGAATTAGATTGTCGTCAATTAAGAGCGCTTCTTTATCAGCAGTTTTAACAGCATTTAGAACAAAGAAGCCAGCTTTCCCCTTGGAAGAATCGTTCAATAATTGAATAGCCGTTAAAGCATCGACTGTATCATCAACCACATAGTAATTCATATAAGGTTCCAGGTAGTTCTCAATGGCTACACGGTAGTTTTCCTGACAATATAGAATGTCAGAAAAGAGAGGAATATTGGCCTTCCACTTAGGGTTCTTTTTAAGGAAGCGAATAGACTCAGGAAAGCCCTCCAAATTATCTACCAGAGATTTGGTTAGATTGTATTCATTCTGTCTGGCATCTAAAAGTCTTATTTCCTGATTGTTTTGTGTGTTGAGCTCATCTATTCGTTGAGTAGTTTCGGTCAGTTGATTTTCCAGTGCTTCTTCCTCTTTAATAAAGAAATCATAGTCGTTTTGGAGGGATTCCAGCCTGATTTTTATTTCAGTAACCGCCTTATCGAAGGAGCTTAATTCAATTTCATGACTTTCATTGTCAGATAAGCTTTTCTGGCTCTCCTGCTTCAATGCGTCAATCTGAATCAATAATACAGCAGTCGATTTTTCTAGTTCATAGCGTTTAGTTTGTGCAATACCTTTTTGGTTTAACAGCTCATCCAACTCAGCTTTTAATTCTTTTTGTTGATTATTTAAAGTTGATACTTCTTTAGATTTCCCTTCTAAATTCTGGTTTGCAACACTCAGTTTCTCAGTTTCAATGAAAAGCTCTTCCTTGATGCGCGTTAGGTTATACTGAATATGATTATATTGCTGCTTATCCTGCAGTAAATCTTTATTCAGGCTTTCATTTTTTTCATTCAGATTACGAAGCTGCTCATTCTTAACTTTTTTTTCAGTTTCATATTGTTGAATCTGAGAGCTTTGTGCATTCAGTGCCTTCTGTTGAGTACTTAGGTTGCTCTCTTTTGTAAGAAGATCTGTTTTAAGCTTTCTTATAGCTTCTTCGACATTTAATATCTCCTTGTTAATCTGATTATTCTGTTGTTGCTGGATAGTCTCCTTTTCCTTAATACTTTCCAGATCATTTTTGAATCCTGACATTCTGATGGAAGCCAGAGCAATCCCATTTGTTTTATATTGCTCTTTTAAATGGTAAAACCGCTCCGTTTTCTTTGCTTGATATTCTAAACTTTTTAAGTTTTTCTCAATTTCAAATAAGAGATCATCTATTCTGCTTAAATCTAATTCAGTTTCTTTTAAGCGATTGAAAGTCTGCTTCTTCCGGATCTTATATTTCGATATTCCAGACGCCTCTTCAAACAGGGCACGTCGTGAATTTTCCTTGTTGTTGATAATTTCATCTACCATTTTCAGCTCAATGATCGCATAGGAGTCTGAGCCTACTCCGGTATCCAAAAATAGGTCTGTTATATCCTTTAACCGGCATTGAACATCGTTAATACGGTATTCACTTTCACCGCTTCGATATAATTTGCGGGTAATGGTAACCTGAGAGAATGAGGTGGGGAGTATGTTGTTTGTATTATTAAAGGATAACGATACCTCCGCGAGCTGTGCTGCTTTTCTTGATTTTGTACCGTTGAAAATGACGTTTTCCATCTTTTCTGAACGAAGATTTCGCGTACTTTGCTCACCCAATACCCATCTTATAGCATCCACCACATTTGATTTCCCACAACCATTCGGGCCTACAATCGCGGTTACTCCATTGTTAAAATGGATGGTGGTTTTGTCACCAAAACTTTTGAAGCCCTTTATATCAAGCCGGGTTAATTGCATTAATGATTACTTATTAAGGTAAAACTGGTGGACTGCGAATTTAATAATAAATAGTGTATCTTTAAATATGGAAACTATCATTCCCATTATTTTAGCTCTTGCCTTTTTTGTCATACAAGGCTATATGGGTGTTAAGAAAGAGCAGGAGAAGGCGGCTAAGCGAAATTTAGGAAAACCAAGCACACCTCCGGTCGCTACTAAACCTGTGCCTGCTAAGAAAGCAGCCCCAAGAAAAAGAGATTGGCTAGAAGAGCTTTTAGACCCTCAGATGCCTCATCAACAACCGGTTCCAGTTGATAGGCCACCTGTTACAGCTCCTAAAGAAGTATATGAACAAACCTATGTTGAGCCTCGTTACGAGAACTCATACAAGCGGGAAAAGTATGTCCCTACCGAAAAACCAGTGAGCTTACTTGCGGAGTATAAACGACTTTCTACTTACGATGAAAATGGAGAAGTAAAAAGAGCTAAGAAGATAAGAGCTGATAGAAGAAACGAAAATAAGCGACTTGAAACAATGGCCTTGGAAATTCAGGACATGGAGACGGAAAGAAACTCTATCCACTTTAATTTGGAAGAGGCTATTGTCATTAAGGCAATATTGGAGCGTCCTTACTCTTAATCTATTTGATTATCTTAAAGTTTTCTACATCCGCTAAGAAAGCAAATTCTTTCCTGTTGGCTATTAAATCCTTTGGGTATATGGTAAATGTATATAAATCTTCATTTTCAGGTTTGTAGTAAATTACTTCGCCGTTAGGAGATATGCACATGGAACCGCCCGAATGATAGATTTCATTTCCATCGTAACCAACCCGATTTACCCCAATAACAAAAGATTGGTTTTCAATTGCCCGTGCAGGTATTAGCTTTTGCCAATGGTCAATTCTTGAATCAGGCCAGCTTGCTATATATAGCAGAATATCATATTCTGCATCAACATTTCTGGACCATACGGGGAAGCGTAGGTCATAGCATATCATTGGACGTATTTTCCAACCTTTAAGCTCTGTTGTAATTTGTTGAGTTCCGGCTGTAAATAGCGTTTTCTCGTCAGTTAAAGAGAAAAGATGCCTTTTGTCGTATTGCTCAAAGGTTCCATCCGGCCGCATCCATATTAAGCGGTTGTAGTAATTGGAGCTCTCTTTTATAATCATACTTCCAACAACAACGCATTCATATTTCTTAGCATGGCTTTTCATCCATTGCATGGTTATTCCATCCATTTCCTCTGCACATTTTTCAACATTCATGGTATATCCTGTGTTGAACATCTCCGGCAGAATAATTATATCAGTGGAAGTACGTAATGAGGATAGTCTTAAAGAAAGATTATTTAAGTTCTTTTCAGTGTTCTCCCAAAACAGATAAGCTTGGAATGTGGTTACTTTTAATGCTTCCATATTGTAAATATACTGTTTTATTTGATGTTAGGTTAAGAGATGTGCTTTTAACTCTAATAGGAAACGGTTCTACACTCACTTAAGTATAGAAATTAATAAAACATACAAGGAGAGTTTGACTGATTTGTATGTAATAATCTAATAATTATAGTTTTAACTGAAGAATTAATTCGTGGACTTGATTAATATTTATCTTGAAGGCAATGAAGCTTTCTGAAAATATTCTTCAGTTTATTTGGAAGTATCAGCTTTTTCGGAAGGTGAAACTTCGTACGGTATCTGGAAAGGAATTGCAGATTAAGCGTGTCGGGTTACATAATTTGAATGAAGGACCTGATTTCGAAAATGCATTTCTAACAATTGACGAGATTGGGTGGGTAGGGAATATTGAGGTCCATACAATTTCTTCGGAGTGGAATAATCATAATCATCAGTTTAATCCTGCTTATAACAATGTTATTCTGCATGTTGTGAATCAATATGATGTGGAAATAAAACGGGAAGATGGTACAATTCCTGAAACATTAGTATTAGAATCATTGATTGAGTCAAAAGTGTTAAAACGTTATGATTCAATAATGAACAGTATGAACTGGATTCCCTGTGAAAAGTTGATTCATACAGTTGAGCCTTTTTATATTCAACAATGGTTCGGTAGTTTATTGTTCGAAAGGTTTATTTCAAAATCGGAGTATGTTCTTAATCTGTTGGATGAATATCGTGGAGATTGGGAGGAAGTAAGTTATATTATGCTTGCCAGGAGTTTTGGATTTGGTGTAAATGCAGATGCTTTTGAACAATTAGCAAAAATCTTACCTTCCGCATTGGTAAAAAAATATAGACATGATCCGACGGCTATAGAGTCTTTAATTTTTGGCCAGGCCGGAATGTTAGATGTTGATTTCCAAGAGGAATACCCACTAAAGTTACAGAAAGAATATAGTTATTTGCGTAAGGTACATCAGCTAAGGCCAATGGAACTTGTGAACTGGAAATTTCTCCGAATGCGGCCTTCAGGTTTTCCAACCATTCGTTTAGCACAGTTTGCTGCCTTATGCTCTTCAATTAATCACTTTTTTGCTCTTATTATTGAAATAGAAAACTTAAATTTGTGGCGAATACGATTTAATTCCTTGATAATTAACGAGTATTGGTCTACGCATTATCATTTTAAAAAGGAAACTGCCAGACATAATGCCGCATTAGGTAAAGGAGCTATCGATCTTATTCTGATAAATACGATTGCATTGCTGTTGTTTTCATACGGAAAATACATAGGTGATAGCAACTTTATGGACCGAAGTGTTTTGTTTCTTGAATCTATAAAGCCGGAAAATAATCGTATTATTCAAAAATATACCGAATTGCAAATAAGAGTTCAATCGGCAGCAGACACGCAAGCTTTAAAGCAATTAAAAGTAAGTTATTGCGATAAAAAGCGTTGTTTAAACTGTGAGATTGGCTCACAAATTATAAAAAGATAAAATATAATGAAAGGCTTAGTGGTATTTTTAGAACAACGTTCGTTTGGTGTATGTACGTATTTAGGTGAACGCTTTGGTATTTCAGTAGCAAGGATTCGCTTGTTTTTTATTTATAGCTCATTTCTTGCAGTTGGGTTTCCTGTTATTTTTTATCTTTTGGCAGGCATTGTATTAGATGTAAGAAATTATGTGAAGCGTACACATAACAGTCTTTTCGATTTCTAGAAACTTAAAATCTTTGCTATTTCATGATGACCTTTCGCTTCTGCAAAGTCTGCAGGCGTTTGTCCATTATCATCTTTAATAAGCACATTTGCGCCATTCTCCAGCAAAAGAATTAACATCTCTATATTCCCATTTTGAGCTGCTGCATGTAGAGGTGTTAAATTTCCGGCTTGTATAATATTGACTTCTGCACCACCTTCAATCAATAATTTGGCGATGCCTTCAAAGTTAGAACTAATAGCTGTGTATAAAGGATTTACGTTGTATCCGTTGTTGGATGTTTGATTAGGATCTGCACCTTTTAATAGGAGGTAGTGTACTATTTCTTCATTTCCGAAGTGGCAAGCCATCCCTAAAGCCGTAAAACCATGATTGGAATAGGATGATAATGAGGATGGATTAGCTTCAACAATTGCGGTAATTTCATTTAATAAGCCTATTGCAGCAGCCTCGTATATATCGACCGAGTTAATATGTTTTAAGATAATTTTAACAAGTTGATGTTTCTGATAGTAACAAGCAAGCAGGAGTGGGGAGATGTCGTGGCTTGTCTTTTGTGAAGCTAAGCTTGGGTTATTATGCAATAAATTATCCATTGCGAATGAATCGCCCGACTCTATATATTCTTCCAGTAAGCTTAAACTCATATTGTTGTTTTCAAATCACCTCTTTATACGAGAACGATGTTTTTTGTTAAAAAATGTAACGACAAAACTATAAAAAATCGCAATAAATTAACCAAAGGCTGTCCATAAAATTCGGATAGACACAATTAATAGTGCAAATGCCAGGCATTGAATAATTATTTTACCTTTAATGCGTGTTGAGAATATGGCACCTATCTGTGCACCCACTATTACACCTATACCCAACCAGAGGATTTGAATATATCCTTCTTGTAAATCTCCTTTAAAGTAATGGACCATACTTCCGCTTAGACCCATTAAGCTTAGTACGAAATGAGATGTTGCCGTTGCGATATGAACGGGGAAATTTAACAGATTAACCATTGCCGGAACGTGAATGATCCCTCCACCGATACCTAATAAGCTGGATGCAAAACCGACAAAAAAGCTTAATACAATTCCTAAAAGCAGATTATACCGATAGATGTATCTGACACCATCAATGTCCATCAGGTATCTTGCCATTCTCCAGAAAGATTTCTTTTCCTTTCCATCTTTTTCCGGTGCAGTCTTTGTTGGTTTGATGATTAGGATGATTGCTAATACAAATAAAACGACTCCAAATATTAAATCGAACGCTTTTCTCGAGATATAGGAAGTTGATAAAGCTCCCAGGATGGAACCAGGCAAGGTGGTGATACAAAATAACCAGGCTGATTTATAATCGATACGCTTTTTAAACGCATAAGCCAGTGATCCTGAGGTTGCATTTAGAAATACGACAGCTAGTGAAATACTGGTAATAATTTCCGGATCTTTTTCAGGGTAGAGTAAGAGAAGTATGGGTACAAGAATGAAGCCTCCGCCAGCTCCTACCATTGTTCCAAAGGTCCCAACCATTAATCCCAGAAATATTAATAAGAGGGCTGTCATATGTTATCAAAATTAAAGATTAAACAGTAGAAATACCAATGTTGTTTTTTTTATGGTTGTTAGAAAGCGTTTAAATGTGATTGTATATTTTTAGCTTTGAGTATATTTACATACTATGCAGGAAAGAAAGAAGAAGATTGTTGTTGCTGTTACGGGAGCCAGTGGTTCTGTTTACGCTAAGGTATTGTTTGATAGATTGGTTCAATTAAAGGATCAAATAGCTGACGTTGGGATTGTTATGTCGGATAATGCTAAAACGGTATGGGAATTAGAACTTGGTAATGCAGGTTATAAAGATTATCCTTTTACGTTTTATAAAACAAATGATTTCTTTGCTCCTTTTGCATCTGGTTCTGCTGGTTATGAGTGTTTAATCGTTTGCCCGTGCTCAATGGGTACTATTGGCAGAATTGCAAGTGGTATTTCGAATGATCTGGTTAGTCGGGCCGCCGATGTAATTCTAAAAGAACGTAGAAAGCTGATTTTAGTAGCTCGCGAAACTCCTTATAATTTAATTCATTTGCAGAATATGAAACAGATTACTGAAGCAGGTGGAATTATTTGTCCAGCCAGTCCCTCTTTTTATAGTTTACCTAAGAGCTTTGAAGAGCTTGCTGCCACGGTTACTGATCGTGTTTTGCAGTTGGCTGATTTTTCCCTTACAAGTTATCGCTGGGGAGAGAAATAAAAAATGGTGAGCAGATTACGCTGCCCACCATCGGTTAATTGATCTAATATAACTGTTGTTGTTTTTAATTAGTTGATAAAACCTGAATCTTCAGTTTAATATTTAAATCATCTGCACCGCCAGCCTCAACATATTGTGCATTATTCCAGCTTTGAGCTGCTGTATGGTCCTTGTTTAAAGCATGGCGTAATAGAATTTGGAAATCGAAAGGTGCACTCGTTTGTTTTAAGGCGCTTAAAATTCCTGTTAATCCAACCTGATCATCCTCGTATTTATAATCGAAAACACCTTCTGGTGAGCCCAAGAAAAAAAACTGGTGCTCATCAGCTTCGTCAATGATTTCCTGGTTAATGCTTTCGTCGTCTTGAAGGATGTTAATTTTCATACGGTATGATTCACCTTCTGTTAAGTTGATAGCCGCTGGAGTAGGAGTACCGTTTTTAGTAAAATTTATAACAGTCTCTTCATCAGATGGTGTAAATACGTTGTTAGCATAAGTTCCGTGTTCAAAGGTTAGTTGAACAGAATTGTATTCTTCCTGATCCAACTCAGGAACTGGATCGTTTTTGGAACAAGAAGTGAAGCTAACTAAGAGAACGATTGCGATTGCTGCTATGGATACTAATTGATTCTTTTTCATACTGTAAGATTTTAATGTTAGAAATTATAAGATAATCTAAGTGTTATGTTTCGCCCGATATCGTGCGCATAGTAGCGGAAACGATTCATGTATTCCTTGTAGGAAGTGTTAAGTAAGTTGTTAGCTGATACGTTTAAGCCAATTGATTGTGAGCCTATTATTAATTTTGTACCAGCGCTAATGTTTAATAAACTATAGGTAGGCGGTGCAGGTGCAAAATCGGTTTCTTTGTTATATTTTGTTTGTTTAAATACCGTAGCATATTCTACCTGTATAAAGGAACTTGATATTTTATCATTATCTATTGGCATAGAATACCGAATGCGATTCTCTAAACGATCAGAAGGGATCATAGGAAGATTTTGGTCACTTTTGGTATCATCTGCTCTTAAGATCGATCCTTTTAAAAAGTATTCGAAGCCATGAGGAAAACGATACGATGCTGAAATATCGGTACCTAAAAAGAGCGCATTGGTTTGTTTATAATCGAAAACCGGAAATGCTCCTCTCAGGCTTTCCTGTATTTCGCCTGTAGGATGTAAATAGATGTAATGATTTAGATAATGAGCATAAGCGCTGATTTCGATACTTAAGTTTTCATTGTGGAGATTGAAAGTATTGATCCATTTATAGCCCTGCTCACTTTTGAGCTCATCGTTACCCATTTCGATGGAAGCTGAACCGTGGTGCAGGCCACTGCTGTATAATTCGTTTACAGTAGGTGGCCGCCAAGATAGGCCTATATTACTACGGAGATTCCAGTTTTGTTTTGGTTTCCAAACAGCTCCTAAGGAGCCTGAAACATTATGGTACTCGTGGCTTCCACCATATAGAACTTGATTTCTATATCCGGCGGCATCTAAACTTTTATAGTCGTAACGTATTCCGGCTTCGAGTTCATATTTATCTCTTACCAGGCGTTCGATAAGAAATCCTCCTAAACCAAAGCTATCGTAGTTTGGAATTAGAGGTGTTGCCTGGGTTCCGGGCACACTATTATTTACAATTGCAGTAGCATTCAGACCTAAGACGGTTCTTAGGCTTTTTGCATTTATTCTATCATAGGTGAAATCCAGACTATGAGAATCTAAAATCAGATCCAGTGCCGGGATAGCACTCCGATCGCCTCGACGAATATCAAATTCTTGACGTGCATTGCGTTGGAAACCGTATTGTAAATCAAGTTGAGCACCATTATTTAGATCTTTATGTACCTTCAACTTTGCCAGATCGTGGGTAACGGCCTGTCTTGGAACACCGATTTTATAGGTGAATTCACCATCATCAAAAGGTCTTCCGTTCTTAATAGCAGCCTCAAGATCTTGCAGAGAGCCGATATGTGCTCCTTCAAAGATACCCAGATCGGTATTGAAATGGCTGTAATAAACATCGATGTGCGCAATGCGGGTACTGTATGATAGGGCAGCAGAATAGTTCTTTTCTTTAACTCCGGTGTTGTCTAAATAATAGTCGGCAGTTTGTAAATTCCCTCCTTGTTTTAGTGTGCCCTGGGCTCTCCATGATAATCCCGGTATACTTGTTATACTGCCTTCAAGCATGGCAGAAGCTGTACCAGTTTGTCCGTTACTGCTGCCAACCAAGTCTACATTGCCACTCAAAGCTTTATTGATGGGTAGGGGTGCAGGCTCAACCAGAATTACACCACCAATAGCCTCAGCGCCATAACGAACCGATTCTGCACCTTTAATTACGGTTATATGTGATGCTACAAATGGATCGATTTCCGGAGCATGTTCTGATCCCCATTGCTGTCCTTCTTGCTTTATTCCATTGTTAACCATCAACACTCGGTTGCTGTGCATACCATTGATTACTGGTTTCGCTATGGTTGCGCCTGTTTGCATCATGGTTACACCTGCGACATTTTGAAGTATCTCGGCAAGCACAGATCCTTTTGATTCAACTAAGTCACTATTTTTGATAGTTGTTGCCGTTGCTGTAGAACGTACCGTAGCTTGATGACCAACAACCTCTACATCATGCAAAACGATGCCTTCATGCTCTAAGAGAATATCTACCGATGAGCTCTTTTGGGGAAGTTTTATCTTATATTCCAGATCTTTAAAGCCCAATGTAGTTATATGCAATGTGTAATCTCCCTGACAAAGTTTATCGAAACTAAAGAAGCCATGACCATCTGCTTGCGTTTCTAAATTACCTTGTTGAAGGTGAATGGTTGAATTTGCTAAAGGGAGATTGGTATCAGCGTCTAAAATTCGACCCTTTATAGACAAATTGCAATTGTTTTGTGCTTGTGAATAAAACGGAACTAGTAAGATTGCAAATAATATGAATCTTTTTATATATAACATGAATATGAATTAAAGGGACATATATTATATCAGTACATACCTATATTATAATTTGATACAAGTATGTATAAATGAATGATCGTAATTTTCTGGATTACGATAGATGTAATCTATGCGGCAGGGGGACCTTTATTGGAGTATTCTTCTAGAAAACAGGATAGGATATCTGTTTTACTTTTATCAGTAGAAATATGGATCGTCTTCTCGAAGACCGTAATTTGAATAGGAACACCTAATAAAGCAGGCTCGGTTTGTCTGGTAGATGCATAATCACAAATCACACATTTTGCAGCGTAAGTATTAAGCTGATCGTTGTTTGATGAATGGTGGGAGTGTTGGATAGTACGGTGCGCCTGGTGACCTACCAGTACTGTTTGCACGTATGCAAGAGTAAATACCAGTAGAAACGCAATAGACTTATGTACTAATTTTCTGCCCAATGGTTTATGCTTTGTTTTAACAAACAAAGATTGGTTAAATTAAATGAACTTGCAAATGTTTTTTGTTTTATAATTAAGGTCTTGGATGAAAGGAGGTTATGACCGATTGCAAGTAAGCTTTATCCAAATGGGTGTATATTTCTGTTGTAGTTATGCTTTCATGGCCAAGCATTTCTTGTACGGCACGTAAATCAGCACCTCCTTCAATTAAGTGAGTTGCAAAAGAGTGTCGGAAGGTATGAGGGCTGACATTCTTTTCGATGTTTGTCTTATTCACGAGGTCTTTTATAATTATGAAGATCATTACTCTGGATAAGGCTCTTCCACGACGGTTTAGGAAAACGAAATCTTCAAATCCCGCTTTAATCGGTGTATGATTACGAATTTCCTGAAGATATAGATCTATCATTTTCTTAGCTGCACCTCCAATTGGGATTAGACGCTCTTTACTCCCTTTTCCGACAACCTTTATGAAGTCTATTTCAAAATACAGGTTTGAAATCTTTAGGTTGATTAGTTCACTTACGCGCAGGCCACATCCATACAGGGTTTCTATAATTGCTTTGTTTCGTAAACCTTCTGGTTGTGAGAGGTCTATGGCATTAATGATTTCTTCGATCTCGTATAAATGCAAAAAGTCAGGGAGTTTCCTGCTTAACCGAGGTGCTTCAATCAGCTCTGCCGGGTTGTGTTTAATTTCACCTTCAATGGCTAGAAATGTATAGAATGCCTTGACGCCAGATAATATTCTTGATTGGGAAGCAGGGGATACCTCTAGATCTTTCAGCCACACCAAAAACAGTTGAATATGTTTGGTTTCTAATTTAACAGGATTGAGGATGTCTTGTGTTAAGCTGAAGGAAAACAGCTTTTCTATATCCATTATATAGGCTATTACGGAGTTGGCAGCAAGCGATCTTTCAAGCTGTAAATATTGTTTAAAATTATTTATCGAGGCTTTCCAATCCATAATCCTCTACAAATTAACGGATAAACTTTAAAAGAATTATAGCTGTATAAAATGTTTTAATATTGGTTAAAAATAATTTGCAGATGTAGTTTTATTACGTATTTTTGCATTCCAATCAAACGGTGGTTGTAGCTCAGTTGGTTAGAGCATCGGTTTGTGGTACCGAGGGTCGTGGGTTCGAGCCCCATCATCCACCCAATTTTGAAAGCAGTTCTGAAAAGAGCTGCTTTTTTTATTTACCAATTATTGATGTGAAGAGAAGTTCGGAATCAGCTAGTTAATTATTTTTTGAATATTTACATTGCTTAACCAATATTCAATATAAATGAACGAAACCCATATTTTAAAAACCAAACAGCATTTTGAAATTCTTGATGGTTTAAGAGGTCTGGCCGCTATAGCGGTGGTTGTTTTCCATTTTATGGAATGGGCCTATTCAGATTTTACCCAAAACTTTATAGCGCATGGTTTTCTCGCAGTTGATTTCTTTTTCTGTCTTTCTGGCTTTGTTATTGGCTATGCTTATGATGATCGCATTGGCAAAATGGGTGTGATGGAGTTTTTTAAATCAAGGCTTATCAGGTTGCATCCGCTGATCGTCCTTGGTTCAATACTAGGCCTACTAGCTTTTTTGTTTGATCCGTTTAGCGATCATGCTGCATTGTACAGTGTCGGTGAAACCATATTGATATTTGTGAGTTCTATTTTTCTGATACCTTTTCCTGTAATGCAGGAGCGTGCCTTTAATTTATTCGGACTTAATGCGCCTGCGTGGTCGTTATTTTGGGAGTATGTAGCCAATATATTTTATGCGCTTATCCTTTGTCGTATTAGTCGCAAAAGTTTGCTTTTATTGATTTTGCTTGCTGCGACAATGCTCTTTTTTGTTGGCTACAGGACTGGTAATTTATTGGGTGGTTGGGATAATAATAGCTTCTGGGATGGTGGTGCACGCATTTTGTATTCATTTTTGGCGGGACTGGCCATTTACCGATTTAACCTAATCATTAAAAATAAACTGGGTTTTGTTGGTCTGTGTGTTTTGCTGTCATTGGCTTTTTTAATGCCGTATGGTGAATGGAATTGGCTTACAGAACCTTTGGTGGTACTATTGTATTTTCCGTTGCTGATAGCACTGGGAGCTGGAGCTACCCTAACAAGAGGTTTAAGGGTACTTTGTGTATTTTCCGGCAAAATATCCTACCCTTTGTATATGACACATTATGCTGTAATATGGATGTTTGGAAATTATTATACAAGTCATAATCCTTCTACCGGACAGCTTACTCTCATTATTATTGGTTCGTTGGTTCTTTTAGTAGGTTTTGCTTATCTGGTTATGACAGTATATGATATTCCGATAAGGAAATATTTAACCAATAAGAGGAAAAAGCAGATAGTGGGAAAGTAATCAATGAAAAGGTTGGAGTTAAAAAATATAGCAAGTTTCGGGTTTCATTCTATTAAAAACCTAACGATCTTTATCGTATAAAAATTGAATTAGGATGAAAGAGCAAGATTGCATCAACTATAAGCGAATTGCAGAAGCGATAGATTATATCAAGGCTAATTTTAAGCAACAACCCAATCTGGATGAGGTTGCCGAAAAAGTTCATTTAAGTTCTTTTCATTTTCAAAGACTATTTACTGAATGGGCAGGAACAAGTCCGAAGAAATTCTTGCAATATATCAGTGTTCAGCATGCCAAGAAATTACTTAAGGGAGAGCATGAAGTTACTTTATTTGATACCGCACATGAAACAGGTTTTTCGGGAGCAAGCAGGTTACATGATTTATTTATCAATATAGAAGGTATGACACCTTTTGAATATAAAAATGGTGGAATGGATCTTTCTATTAATTATAGTTTTTCAGGTAGTCCGTTTGGAAACCTGATAGTAGCATCGACATCAAAAGGCATCTGCCATATGGCTTTTGAAGATAATGAAGAAAAGGCTATTAGAGATTTGGAACTTAGGTTTCCGAATGCATCATTCCAATTTAAACTTGATCTAATACAGCAAAATGCGTTGTCCATATTTCAGAATGATTGGAGTGAGCTTTCTGAAATAAAACTTCATCTAAAAGGGACTGATTTTCAATTGAAAGTTTGGGAAGCTCTGTTAAAAATTCCAATGGGTGGTTTATCTACCTATGGTTCAATTGCCGGTAAAATTGGAAAACCAACAGCATCGAGAGCCGTTGGTACAGCTATTGGAAGTAATCCTGTTGCTTTTTTAATTCCCTGTCACCGAGTAATCCAGTCTACAGGGATCTTTGGTGGATATATGTGGGGTAATACAAGAAAAACTGCGATGATAGGTTGGGAAGGTGTAAAAGCAAATGTAGATATTTAATAATGGATTTGTTTAACAATGAGATAGACGTTAACCGTAATTTTTTGCCTAAAGATGGTACGGTTAATTATTATGGCAAATTGATTCCTTTAAAAGAAGCTGATTATTACTTGGAAGCTTTATTAAATCGGATTGAATGGAAGAATGATGAGGCTGTTATTTTTGGTAAACGCATTATAACTAAACGTAAGGTTGCCTGGTATGGTGATAAGCCTTTTGAATATACCTATTCAAATACAACTAAATCTGCTTTGCCCTGGACTAAAGAACTTCTTGAACTGAAAGCTATGGTAGAAGATCGGGTAGGAGAGAAATTCAACTCATGCTTGCTTAATTTATATCACAGCGGTGATGAAGGAATGGCATGGCATAGTGATGCTGAAAAGGATTTAAAAAAGAATGGAGCAATTGGTTCTTTGAGCTTCGGAGCAGAGAGAAAGTTTGCATTCAAGCATAAAGAAACGAAGGAAACAGTTTCTTTATACTTGGAGCATGGTAGTTTATTGATAATGAAAGATGCTACGCAGACTCATTGGTTGCATCGTTTACCGCCTTCAAAGTTAATTTCAAGGCCACGTGTAAATTTGACTTTTAGAACGATAGTAGAATAGCGTCTTTACTTTTAATGTATATCTGTTGGAATATCTACGTTCTTCTTGAACTTTTGAAGGTATAGTAGTGGGATTGAGAAAAGCATAATTAAGCCCGCGATCCAGTATGCATCGTTGTAAGTTAGTAATAAAGTTTGTTTAATAACAGTACCTTCTATTGCTTTAGCTGCCATTTGTTGTGCATCTAAACCAGAATAGCCTTTCCCCATGAAGTTGTGGATTAAGTTATTGAAACGTTCGACAAAGGCTGGATTATAATCATTAATGTTTGCTAGTAGGTTGCTGCGATGAAAACCTTGTCTGATGTGAATTAAGGTAGTTAAAGAAGCAATCCCGAATGATCCACCAAGTTGTCGCATCATGTTGTTTAATCCAGATCCCTGACCTATTTCTGGTCCTTTCAGATCTTGTATTGCTAAGGTGGTTAGAGGTACAAATAATAATGCCATACCTACTCCACGAATTACTAATGGCCAGAAGAAATCTCCTGTTCCCGAAGATAGTGTCGAATTACTTAGCATCCAGCAAAAAACGAAGAATAATAACATACCTACACTGGCCATAAATTGAGCAGGAACTCCTCTTTTAAGCATAATCCCGATAAATGGCATCATAATGATTGTACATACACCACCTGGAAAAAGGATTTCTCCGGTTTGTAATGGAGTGAAGCCAAGTAGATTCTGGCAAAAAATTGGGAATACAAATACAGAGCCATATAAACCGAAACCCAATACAAAGGAAGTAAACATACCTACTGAGAAACTTCGATGTCGCATGATTTTGAAGTTAACAATGGGATGGTCGGTACTAAGTTCTCGCCATATAAATAGTAGGACACCGAATATGGAAAGAATGGCTAATACAACGATGTAAGGGGTGGCAAACCAATCTTCACTTTCACCTTTCTCTAGCAGAGTTTGTAAACTGCCAACAGCAATTGCTAATAATCCAATACCCCACCAGTCAATAGGCATGCCTTTACCTTCTCGAGGTGTGCTTCTAACGAAAGTGTAAGTACAATAAGCCGCTAATATTCCAACTGGAATGTTAACATAAAAGATCCATGGCCAAGAACTGATTTCTATAATATAGCCACCGATAGTTGGACCTACGGTAGGGCCAACTACAGCACCCAAACCAAATAGGGCAGTTGCAATACCGACATCTTCTCTGGGCCAGGTTTCTAGTAAAATGGCTTGAGCTGTAGCTATAAGTCCACCGCCTGCGATACCTTGTAAAATTCGGAACCCAATCAGCTCTTCAAGCATGGTTGCATTTCCACATAGAAACGATGCTATTGTAAATAAAACGATGGAAGCTAGGAAGTAATTCTTTCTACCAAAACGGTTTCCGAGCCAACCTGACATAGGCAGGATGATTACATTTGCTACTGCATAACCTGTAGATAGCCAGGCAATATCTTCTAATGATGCTCCAAGATTACCTTGTATTTGGGGCAATGCCACGTTTACAATGGTCGTATCTATCAGTTCTAATAAGGAAGCTGTGATTACCGTAAACGTGATGATCCATTTTCTAAATCCTGTTTCTACCATTGAGTTATTTGGTGATTACTGATACTTGAACACTCATTCCGGGACGCAACTTTTCCATGATTTCTTGTGGTGCGTTGATTTTAATCTTGACAGGAATTCTTTGAACTACTTTTACGAAGTTTCCCGTTGCGTTATCAGGTGGCAATAAAGAGAATTTGGCACCTGTAGCAGGAGAAAAATTATAGACCGTTCCTTCAATCTTATCATCGGGATAAGCATCAACTTCAATATTAACAGGAGCACCAACTTTAATATCTTCTAATTGAGTTTCTTTAAAATTGGCAGTAACGTAAATGCTGTTTTCATTAACAATTGAAAAGAGCGTTTGCCCCGCTTGGACTAGTTGTCCTTTTTGAACGTTCTTTTTAGAAACAATACCGCTGGTAGGGGCCGTGATGTTTGTATAAGATAATTGTAGTTTAGCAAAATCTACATCTGCCTGGCGCTGGTCTAAACCAGTATTGGTGACCTCTAATTGTGATTTAGTAGTTGCTACCTGTTCGACAGCTGCTTTGTATTGATCTTGGGCTGCCTGATAAGAGGCTTGTGCTACGTCTCTTTGTACTTTCGCTTGGTCAAATTGCTGTTGTGTTATAGAACCATCTTTAATCAGATTGGCATAACGCTCGTAATCTTTATTAGCTTGCCATAATTTTGCCTTGGCAGATTCCGCTTGTGCTTTTGCGCTTGATGAATTGGCGAAAGTAGAGCTAATTTGTGATTGGGAGACATCAATCCCTGCGCTTGCACCACGTTGCGCTGCTAATGCTTGTTCTAATTTGATTCGGTAATCACGTTCGTCTAGTTTAAGCAAAATCTGATCTTGCGTTACTTTTTCGTTTTCTTCAAATAAAATAGAATCGACATAGCCACCAACGCGTGCTACCACTGGGCTGATATCTCCATCAATTTGAGCATCATCTGTATCTACGTGATTGCTATAATAGATGTATTCTTTTACTCCGAGAGCAGCACCAGCGATAATTACGAGAGCTAAGATGATTGGAATTACTTTTGATGATTTTTTTTGTTTGGTTTCCATTTAGATTCAATTTTATTTCAATGTTGCGGTTGATTTTAATAGGGTATAATAAGCAAGTATTGCATCGGCTTTTGCCAATTCCAAGTTTATTTGGGATTGAAATAATTGATTATTAGCATCGATACGATCTGTTACAGAAGCTATGGTGTTTTCATACTTTGATTCTAGTATTTTATCATTTTCCTGAGCCTGCGTAATAGAAGTTTGCAGAATTTTAATTCTTTCAACCGATTTTAAATAGTTTTGATAGTCTTGATTGACCTGCGTTTTTATTTGATCTTGAAAGATACCTTCATTGATCTGGATTTCTTCTTTTTTAATACGTGCTTCTGCTACTTTATTTTTGTTGGTCCACAGGTTGCTTAGATTCCATGTGAGGGTAGCGGCGATAGATACAGGTGCTAAGGATTGGTTAACAGGAGGTATAAATTTACCACTTGGGTTTATGAAATACATGTTAGCGCCAACTCCTAAAGTTGGTAAGAGATCGGCTTTAGCTGATTTTATATTATAATCAGCAACTTGAGTTTGTAAGCTTATTTGTTTGAGCTCTTCGCGGTTGTTTAGTGCATTGTCAATGTAGTTTGGTAACCCCACGATGATAGTTTGATCATCTGCTATTTTATTGATTATTAAGATTGTGCTTTCTGGTAAGCCTAATAATATATCCAAGTTATAGTTGACTACTTTTCGGTTATTTTCAAGATCAAGGCCAGTTAATTGAATATTGGATTTCTCTAATTGGAAACGTAATACATCGTTTTTAGTGACAATTCCTTGTTCAAAGAATCGTTCAGACTGTTTGATTTGCCGATCAATAACTCGAAGATTTTGTTCAACTACCTTTTCACTTTGTAGTACTTTGTATAAATTATAATAGGCATTGATGATATTATAAATGATATCTTGTTTGTTCTTATCGATATCAAGTCGGGCAACCTGAGTTAACAGATTGGTAGATTCTTTGGCAAATTTTAATTTGTTTCCTTGAAAAATCAGTTGCTGAATTGAAGCGGTACCTATGAATGCATTTGTGCGAGCAGGCAGGTCGAATGCTTCCTCATTACCAATCTGAAATTGATCATTTAATATTTCGGTATGATTGTAAGCAAAACTTGTACTGGCCGTAGGTAAGGCTTTATCTTTGACCTGATTATACTGTGAAATTGCTTCGTTTACACGCGATTGGGAGAGTTTGAGTTGTTTGCTGTTTTCTAAACCTAATTGAATGGCTTCATTAAGTGTTAGTACTTTTTCCTGAGCTTGTGAGTAAGTGAAAAAGCTTAGGAGAATTAATGTGATTCCAGCTCGTTTGAGCAGTTGTATTGTGTTTTTTAATAGAGAGCTTTCGATCTGCTTATTCGCTATTTTTATAGTCTTCATTGAGTAGGTAAGCTTTAAATAAGTTTTTTAAGTGATTTTTCATTCGAGGTTTAAGCTCTTCCTCCATCACTTTTTCATCTTCTACGTCTCTTTCTATTACCGCAGATGACATTTGTGGTGTATTGAGGATGTAGTACTTTGTCCCAAACAGGGTAGCAACCACCATTTCTACATCGATATCGGCTTTAAAACTGCCATTATTGATACCGTCTTTAATAATCTTTTTTACTTCTATTACGTTTTTTAAAAGAATATCTGTAATGGTTTTTGTAATTTCAGATCTTTGTGACAGGGATAGTTCACGATGTATTAATCTATGGAAACAACTATTGGGAATGATACGATCTATGTAGTAATCAACACATCGTTGGAGCTTCTCCCAAGAAGTGATATGTTCATTGTTAATATTTTGTAAGGTGGCTCTGAAAGTTGATACACGGCGTTCAAATACAGCAGTGAACAATCCATCCTTTGATCCAAAATAGTAATTTAGCATAGCCATATTAACTCCTGCTTCTTTTGAGATTATGCGGGTAGAAGCCCCGTCATACCCCAGATCGGAGAACATCCTTTCAGCAACGTCGAGAAGACGCTCTTTTTTATCTATTTTCTCTTTATCCATGTTCGTTTTTTTTGAGGATGCAAAATTAATCAAACGATTGATTAATTTTTTATTGGAATGCAAAAAAATATTGGGTTGATTGTAAGTAACTGATAAACAGTTATTTTATTTTAAGTATTCATATTGATAGCTACTTTGATTCTTACTAGGAAACACCTGGCATTAATACGGATATGAAAGGATAAATACGTGATTTTTATTTAGTTACTAACTAAAAAACCCAAAGGAGTGTTGACCTTATAGAGATAGAAATATTATATAATTTAAATATCAACATTATGAAAAAGTTATTTTTTGGTTTAGCAGCATCGCTTATATTTTGTTTTGCTGCAAGTAGTGCAAATGCGCAGGTGCAGGATACAACGAATGGACAGAAAGACGGTAATCTAGAAAAGAAAGTTCAGGCTGATACTATACAGGCTGATACTACAAAAGAAGATCCTGTTATAGTAACACCTGTACCAAATGATCCAACACCAACAACGGAGGGTACAACCGATAAGGGTTTGACTTCACCATCAAATCCGGGTATTCCAACACCTCCAGATGCACCATCAACATCTCCAGGTGTAGATCCATTCCCAAAGCCACAATCTGATATACCAAATGCGCCTCGTCCTAGTACTTCTCCAAATTCTCCAACAACACCTACTACTGGTTCGCCAATGTAAAAATACGATGTAGGTTTATGAAGATAGGGTTTTCCGGTTATTTGACCGTAGAACCCTTTTTTAGTTTATAAAAAAGCATATGTTGTTGATGTATTATAATAAATCTATTTTTGTAGATTAGATTTCTAATACCATTTATGCATACACATAAACTACAACCCAAAACTTCACAATATTCAAAAATCGTTATTCGAACTGCAGTAGCAGCTATGTTTTTTATGGCTGGACTCTGTTTCTCCAGTTGGGCATCAAGAATTGCAACCATACAACAAAAACTTTCCCTCTCTGACGTAGAGCTCGGAGGTGTATTATTTGCCCTGCCAGTAGGTTTGATGTTGTCCTTACCCTTGTCAGGTTGGGCTGTATCTAGGATAGGAAGTCGGAAATTATTAATGATAGCACTTACAGTTTATGGTTTATCGCTTATTAGCTTGGGTGCTGTTAATGAAGCTTATCAGCTTGTTATCTGTTTGGTTATTTTTGGTTTTGCAAGTAATGCAACAAATATTTCTGTTAATACACAGGCGGTAGTAACTGAAGCTTTATATGGTAGACCTATTATGGCATCGTTTCACGGTTTGTGGAGTTTGGCAGGATTTGTAGGTGCGCTTATAGGTACTTTTATGATTGGGAAAGAGATATTACCCGCTCCGCATTTTATGCTTATTGCCTTTATAACTATAATCTCTATAGTTTTCTGTTGGCGCTATTTAAATGATGATCATAACTCCGCCAGTTCTAGTCCTGCATTTGTTATACCAGATAAGTCTTTGTTGGTATTGGGGCTAATATCCTTTTGCTCAATGGTGTGTGAAGGAGCTATGTTTGATTGGAGTGTAATTTATTTCAAAAAAATAGTTTTGGCGGAAAAGGCATGGATAGCAGCAGGTTATACTGCGTTTATGTGTACAATGGCTCTGGGGCGCTTTGTTGCAGATAGTTTTGCAGCACGTTTTGGCTTAAAGCGGACTTTGCAAATTAGTGGTACCCTAACAGTAATGGGTTTGCTTGTAGCAGTTGTTTTTCCAACATTATATGCCGCTATTGTTGGGTTTTTACTTGTTGGTGCAGGGGTATCCTCAGTTGTACCGATGGTGTATAGCGTAGCTGGAAAATCAACAACCATGTCTCCAGGGGCTGCTATTGCCGCTGTTTCGACTATTGGATTTGTTGGTTTCTTAATTGGCCCACCCTTAATCGGATTTCTTTCAGGGGCATTTACACTTAGAATCGCGTTTGTTTTTATTGCACTTATGGGATCCTTTATAATTGTATTATCTACTAAAGCCAAAATTTGATATTGTAGATTCTATGAGGTTGTGATTGTAGAATCTACAATATCAAAATGTAGATATGGTCTAGATTCTATAGATGCGATCTTAACATCCAAGCTATCTTTTCATGGGTTTGAAGTATTCCTGTTATAAAGTCACTTGAACCTACATCATTCCAATCTTCTTCGTAAACAGAGATATTTGCACGTAATTCTTTAATTATAGCTTCATGGTCTTCTAATAGTTCTTTTAAGAAGCCCGCTCCGTCGTTCTTTTTACTTTTTTTCTCAGACAGATGGGTTAGTTCCAAGTAAGCCTTTAATGTAGCCTCGGCATAATGACCGATGGAGCGAATTCTTTCAGCTATATCGTCAATTAATTGTGCTAATAGACCATACTGCTCTTCTAGGAATAAATGCAATGCATGAAAATTAGGATCTTCTACATTCCAATGTGCATTTCTTGTTTTAATATACAATACTGTTTCATCGGCTAATAGTATGTTAAGAGAATGTGCAACTTTTGATAAGTTTTCTTGAGTTATACCAATATTTGATTTCATAGTTGAATTGTTTTTAAGATTTGAATTAGTATAACAGTTGAGACTTAAATAAGTTTTATACTAGAATCTTAAAATAAAAATATTAAATGTAATATTGCGAATGAAAACAAAACTTGGAGTGTATGTTTTCAAACCTCAATATAATTGCAAAACATAAACATTTCGTTTATATATAAATAGAATGGAAAGTACTTTAATTCTGATCCAATGTAAAGATAGTATTGGATTGGTTACTTCGGTTACACAAATCCTTGCTGCTCAACATTTGAATATTATTAGTATGCGGGAGTTTGTTGATGAGGCCTCATCGCGCTTCTTTGCTCGAATTGAATGCAATGGCTTACCAAAAGATAAAGAATATCTTTATAATGAACTAAAGGATGCTTTGCCTGATCAGTCAGTCATTACAATAAATCCAAGTAAAAGAAAGAAGATAGCCATCTTTGTTACAAAGGAATATCATTGTTTGGGTGATATATTGATGAGAAATTTCTTTGATACATTGGGAGCAGAGATACAATGTGTTATCGGAAATCATGAGTACTTAAGATCTATTACAGAACGCTTTTCTCTTCCTTTTTACTATATCTCACATGAGGGAAAAAGTAAAGAAGAGTTCGAAGGAGAAATTCTTTATACTCTATCAAACTACCAGCCTGACTATTTAATCTTAGCTAAGTTTATGCGGATTTTGTCGCCAGAGTTTATATCACATTACACAGGAAAAATAATCAATATTCATCATTCATTCTTACCTGCATTTATAGGAGCTAATCCTTATCGCAAGGCTTTTGAACGTGGTGTTAAGATAATTGGAGCTACTGCACACTTCGTAACTGGCGACCTGGATGAAGGTCCTATCATTAAACAGCAGATTATCCATATTAATCATAATTATGGTGTTTCCCAAATGAGAATTGCCGGAAAGGAGGTTGAAATGGCCGTATTGAGCAAAGCGATAGCCTTAGTCCTTGAGGATCGCGTTTTTATTACCGGTAATAAAACTATTGTGTTTGAATAGTTTCAAATACAATAGTTTGTTTCATATTTAAAATTCTTGAAGTTGATGTTTATTTCCCAGAATAAGTTAATTGCATTTTAGAACAAGTTCCATTAACTATAGTTATAGCAGAAGGACCCCATTTAATATTGTTACATTCTGCTGTGAAGGTATAACTTCCTTGAGGTAACGAGAATGTTGCGGTACCCACTTCATTACAATTTGGCGACGAACTAAAATAACTATCAATTACTTTCGAAACCCCGTTAATAGTGACAGTTACAGGCCCACAGTCATAGTCTGCTGAAGTCCAGAATGTGTAATTACCGGTTCCCTGGTTTCCATTTCCGTTCTCGTTGCCATTATTATTACCTGTTCCCGGGTTAGCAGTTCCACAAGAGCTTACAGGAACTAGGTCATATCCATAAAATTGTTGTTTTTTAGGAAGAAAAGTTAAAAGAGCAATCTGGATGTCTACAGGAGTTCCATTTGTACTTTCATGAATGATTCTTAATTCACCATTACTACTATAAAATTCACCTGTTGACGTGACCATAGCTCCCCATTTAATGGGTACAGTGCTTCCTGGACTAAAGGCACTGGCTTTATAAGTAATTACACCTGTTCCATCACTTTTATATTGTACACAAAAATCAAAATCATCAGAATTCCAATAACCGATAACTTCAGGAATTTTGTATGTAGTAGTAGTAGTTTGACCAGCTGCTGATAAGCACTGAAAACCACTAGGCATACTATTGCAATTTAGCTTTTGTATTTCTTCGTTTGGTGCAATACTTTTTTCGCAGGAAAAGCAAGTGATAATTAGAAATAATACTATGATTCTGAATGTTAATTTCATAAAAATTACTTAAGATTGAAACTTAACGAAGATATAACCGTCTGATTCATGAATCAATACCCACTTTTAAGTATTTAATTAGGGCAAAAGGAAATTGAGAGGTAAAAGATTTTGATTCAATGCATTGATTAAATTAAGATTAGATTTTTATTTAAACAATAACTATTAAATAGACGTTCTGATTTTAACAACTTAAAAATAGAATGTATGAAGGATAAAATCGAAAAAGGTAATAAAGCAACATTTCCACAAAGTAAAGGTAAGAGTAAAAGCAATAAGGAAAACCAAGATCAGAGTTTATTCAAACAAGATATATTGGAAAGTGCCAGCAGTCCAGATGATGCTGATTTAGGTAATCAAATGGATGATGATATTCTGATTATTGATGAAGATGCCTTGGAGAATCCTAATCCAACAAAACAGGAAGGAGAGGAAAATGAAAGACCCGGTGGCGGATTACGAAAATAATTTAACATTCAACTTTTGTAAAAAGTTATTTATTTGTTGAATGAAATTATTAATTTGCGTACGATTTATAAACAACTAAATTTTATGACAAAGAACATTATGCTATTGTTGTGCGGAACATTTTGTGCACAATATGCTTTTTCCCAAAATTCAATTTCGCTTAACAATTCAAATTTAATTGCAAGTAAAGTTGAAAAGCCTATGAGTCATGATCATATGGCCATGAATCATACATCAATGACTGATGTGCCCGCTGTAAAAGCTGTAAGAAGCGCAGACGATGCTGCTAAACGTGTGACAACAATGCCTGCGAGTTGGAAAGGTGTGGTTGACAAAACAATTAACTTGGGTACTTTACCTGGATTGAAGTTTGATGCCTCTGCGATTACAGTTAAAGCTGGAAGCAAGGTTAAATTAACTTTTAATAACAAGGACGTAATGCCTCATAATTTTGTTCTGACAGATATTAATGCTGGAACAGAAGTCGGTCAATTAGCTATGAAACTAGGAGCTAAAGGCCCCGAAATGGATTACGTACCAAGCACACCGAAAGTTTTAGAGTATACATCTATTATTGATCCTCAAAAATCAGAAACTATTTATTTCAACGCTCCTAGTAAGCCAGGTAGTTATCCTTTCATATGCTCTTTCCCTGGGCATTACATTATTATGAAGGGTGTAATTACCGTAACCCAATAAATTTTGTAAAACATTTCATACACCTCCAGTTTGTTTTAAATAAGCTGGAGGTGTGTCATTTTGAAAATTAAATTCATAAATATTGGATTAATAATTAATCACTTTTATAAAGAAAGTATTTAATTATTATTAATTCCGTATTTAATTAATCTTTTGTTTGATAATTTCAATAATAATATGGTATCTTTGTTTTGAAATTTATAAATATTAGGTAAAGAACATAAAAAAGATTTTATATGTGTGGTATCATTGGAGCTTTTGATTTAAAAGGTCGTTCGCCTGAGCTGAGAACTCGCGTTCTTAAAATGTCAAAAAAGATTCGTCATCGTGGACCGGATTGGTCTGGAATATTTAGTAACGATAATGCAATTCTTTCTCATGAACGTTTAGCAATTGTTGATCCTAAATCTGGTAATCAACCTTTATATAGTACTGATGGAAAGCTTGTTTTAGCTGTTAATGGCGAAATATACAATCACCAAGAGCTTCGCGCACAGTTTCCTGATTATGATTTTAAAACAGAAACTGATAGTGAAATACTTTTAGCTCTTTACCAAGAAAAAGGTCCAACCTTTTTGGATGAATTGAATGGTATTTTTGCTTTTGCAATTTATGATCTTGAAAAAGATGCTTATTTCATTGCAAGAGATCATATTGGTATCGTGCCACTTTATATTGGTTGGGATGACCAAGGAACATTTTATGTTGCATCTGAACTTAAGGCACTAGAAGGCGTGTGTACAACCATTGAAACTTTTAAGCCTGGACATTACATTTATAGTAAAGATGGGCAACAGTTTCAACAATGGTATAAAAGAGATTGGGAATCTTACGAAAATATAAAAGATAATGAAGCTGATATCGAAACCTTACGATTAGGTTTGGAAGCTGCGGTTCATCGTCAGTTAATGTCAGATGTTCCTTATGGTGTTTTACTATCAGGTGGATTGGATTCTTCAGTTATAGCGGCAGTTACTAAATTATTTGCATCAAAGCGTATTGAATCAAATGACAAAGAAAGTGCCTGGTATCCTCAATTGCATTCTTTTGCAGTTGGTTTACATGGGTCTCCGGATTTAATTGCTGCGCGAAAGGCGGCAGATCATATTGGTACAGTTCATCATGAAATAAACTTTAGTATACAAGAAGGTTTAGATGCAATACGTGATGTTATTTATCATTTAGAAACATACGATGTTACCACCATTAGAGCGTCTACCCCAATGTATTTATTGGCTCGCGTTATCAAATCGATGGGAATAAAGATGGTTTTATCAGGAGAGGGTTCTGATGAGTTGTTTGGAGGATATTTATACTTCCATAAGGCTCCTAATGCTAAAGAATTTCATGAAGAAACCGTTAGAAAACTTAGTAAGCTGCATTTGTACGATTGTTTAAGAGCAAATAAATCGTTAGCAGCTTGGGGTATTGAAGGTCGTGTTCCTTTCTTAGATAAAGAGTTTATGGATATTGCGATGCGTTTAAACCCAAAAGATAAAATGATTGGTGGAGGACGTATTGAGAAATGGGTTGTTAGAAAAGCATTCGAAGATTATTTACCAGAAAGTATTGTTTGGCGTCAAAAAGAACAATTCTCTGATGGAGTAGGATATAGCTGGATTGATACTTTAAAAGCGCAAGCTGAAACAAAGGTAAGTGATCAGGAATTGGCTGATGCAGATAAGAAATTCCCAATTAACCCTCCAAGAAATAAGGAAGAGTATTTATATAGAAGTATTTTCCAAGAGCATTTCCCATCCGATTCTGCGGCTCTTACCGTACCTTCAGTTCCTTCGGTAGCTTGTAGTACACCTGAGGCGTTAGCATGGGATGCGTCATTCTTGAATCAGAATGATCCTTCTGGAAGAGCAGTTGGTTCTGTTCATCAAGAGAGTTATACAAAATTACCTGTTGAGTAAACTATCTTCTTATCTTATTGTTAGAAGTATAGTATAATAGATTTGATTTAAATCCCTGAATATACTTTATATTCAGGGATTTTTTGTGTTATGTACCTTGTGATAGAAGTGTTTTCTTCCAGCGTTTGAATCCGTAAACACTCATAATAGTATAGAACACAGAGAGGATTGCGAAGAAGTATAAGCCCCGGTCTAACTGTAAGAATATAGATGCTGCGTTCAGTAGAAACCAATAATGCCAGGTAGATAGCACCTTTCTTGCTTCCATATAAGTTGCTACGAAGCTAAAAACAGTGATAACAGCATCTATATAGGGTCTTTCGGAATTTGTATAACGATGCATAATTATACCTAGTACCATACTTAATATTCCAGATGTAAGAATGGCTATTACATGATTAGTTGGCCTCCAGATTCGTATTGGTACATTCACCTTTTCGCTGGCCGCTTCTTTTTTTTGATGCCTATACCAATAGGTCCACCCATAGAAACCGGCAAGAATATAATAAATATTAAGTCCTGCTTCTAAGTAAAGTGTTACATGCACATATAGATATACCGTAATAGCAGATGCCAGTATCCCGAATACCCAACACCATATATTCTCTCGGATCATTAAAATTAAATATAAGATACCAAAGACTACAGATATTATTTCTAGGATGGTGTTTAAATTCATGGCTTGCAAAGTAAATGAAAATTTATAATGGAAAGAAGAATTAAAACTTTTATCTATAATACCTGTTTTACAAGCTCATCAGTTTTATTATACTTCTATGATTGAAACATACGAAATTGTTATTCGTTTAGGTAGTGCTGCTTTCTGTGGGGCATTAATTGGTATCGAAAGAGAACGCAAGGAATGGGCAGCCGGCATGAGAACACATATGATGGTGGCTGTGGGGTCTGCTTTATATATGATTGTTTCTTCATATGGTTTTGAGGAATTAATGAAACATCCGAATGTTTCATTAGATCCTTCTAGGGTTGCATCGCAGGTTGTAAGTGGAATTGGATTCTTAGGTGCGGGAACTATTATATTTTTGAGGCACGGCATTATTCGAGGTTTAACAACAGCATCAGGATTATGGACAGTAGCTGCCATTGGCTTAGCTGTTGGTGGTGGGATGTATTGGGCAGCATTGGCAACAACAGCTATCGTAATTACTATTTTATGGCTATTGCAGCCAGTAGAAGGTCTTTTATTCGCAAGAACAAGTAAGAGGAATTTGGTAATACATTTTGATTCTATCGAAGATTCAAACTTTATTATAGATGTTATTTTGCAAAATGAGTCGTATGATATTCATCATTTTGCATTAGATAGAAAACCTGATGGTACGCTAACTTTAAAAATAAACTCACCCAAAAATAAGGATCTCAAACAAATTGCTGCAATAATTGGTAAGGATGCCAGAGTTAAAAGTATTGATTTCGTATAATTTTTTGATAATAGAACTAAAAGATCGGACAGCCGGTTGAATTGTAAACAATATCAAAGGGTGCGTCCCGATCTCGAACTTGTCCACCGTCTTCACGAGTAAGAAATGCCTGTTGTTTTAAATTATTGCTATCTAGAAGAAATTGTGTATGAATCGTATCTATAATTCCTTCTTGCATATAGCTCCAAACAACATTTAGTGTGTCATCGCGTTTTATTCCATTGATTATTCCTCTTCTTGCATCTTTCATAGCAGGAATCCAATTATATACACCACTAATTGAGTCTCCCTTTAGACGTACATAGATATAGGTTGAGTCTTGCATTTGAGTTCCGTCTAACTTGAGAAAACACATTTCGGAGAGAGGCGTGGAGGTTGAAGAGGAGTCCTGACTTGTAACAAAAGTCGTATCCTTTCCATCAATTTTTGTTGATTCATTGAAACATGCTCCTAGAAAAGGGAGTATAAATAGTATTAAGAGGGTTCTGTTTTTCATATTTGAGAATCAAATTTAATGTATTTAATATCACAAAAATCAGTCCATGGATTTTAATTCAAGAATTGATGCGATTATATAAAACAACCTCTGAATGTAAACGTTATAATTTAAGAAACACAATAAAATTTATTATGAAAAGCAATGTAAATAAAATATTGGATTCAGTAGTTGATGTAATAATACAATCAACAGATGATGTAAACATTAGTACGTCTGAAAGAATAATATCAGTAGGGACCGGAAGTTTTATAATATGGAAGGGGATGAAAGATATTTTTTCAAAACCATCTAATTCTATTTGGGAAATCGCTTTGGGTGGTGCTTTGTTATATCGTGGCGTTACAGGTTACTGTAAGATAAAAGATAAAATATTGCCAAGAAAAGAAGAGCAAACAACAACCTATTTGGTTGAAGCTCTGTAGATAATATCAATATAAAAGAAAGAGGCCGTTATTTCTAACGGCCTCTCTTTATTTACAATGGTTAATAATCTGTTCTCGTGAGATTATTTGGCATTTTCATCGCCTTCCATTTGTTTTTTCAATTTAGCAAGAACATCTAAGTCACCTAAAGTAGATTTTTCAACTGAATCCTTTACTTTTTTAACAGCACCTGAAGATGCTTTGGCTTCTTTCTTACGAGCATTGAACTCTTCAACACGAGCTTCAGCACGTTCATCTTCCCAAATACGTGAGTGAGAGATTACGATACGTTTTGCATCTTTATTGAATTCAATGATTTTAAATTGTTCTGTGTCATCTGCTTTTAAAGCTGAACCATCTTGTTTAACACTGTGTTTGCTAGGACTGAATCCTTCAACACCATAGGCTAAAGCTACGATAGCACCTTTTTCACCAACTTTTAATACAGTTCCTTCGTGAATAGAATCAACTGTAAAAATAGTTTCGAAGGTATCCCAAGGGTTTTCTTCTAATTGCTTATGACCTAAGCTTAATTTACGATTTTGCTCATCAAGTTCAAGAACAACAACATCGATTACTTCATTTGCTTTCGTAAATTCGTTTGGATGATTGATTTTCTTAGACCATGATAAATCAGAAATATGAATTAATCCGTCAATTCCTTCTTCGATTTCAACAAAGACACCAAAGTTAGTCATGTTCTTAACAGTTGCAGTATGCTTGCTACCAATAGGGTAACGCTCAGCAATGTCTTTCCATGGATCAGGAGTTAATTGTTTAATTCCTAAGCTCATTTTTCGCTCTTCGCGATCTAGAGTTAAAATTTGTGCTTCAATCTCATCACCAGTCTTTATGAAGTCTTGTGGACTGCGTAAATTTTGTGACCAAGACATTTCTGAAACGTGAATTAACCCTTCAACACCTGGAGTAATTTCTAAGAAAGCACCGTAATCAGCTACAGTAACAATTCTTCCTTTTACTTTAGAACCTACTTCAAGAGAAGTATCTAAAGATTCCCAAGGATGTGGTGTTAATTGTTTCAAACCTAAAGCAATACGTTTTTTCTCATCATCAAAGTCAAGAACAACAACGTTCACTTTCTCATCTAATGATAAAACTTCTTTTGGGTGTTCAATACGTCCCCATGAAATATCAGTAATATGCAATAAACCATCTACTCCGCCTAAATCAATGAATACACCGAAATCAGTGATATTCTTAACAGTTCCTTCAAGAACTTGGCCTTTCTCTAGTTTAGCAACAATTTCTGTTTTTTGATTTTCTAAATCGTCTTCAATTAAGACTTTATGAGAAACAACTACATTTTTAAATTCATGATTGATTTTAACAACCTTGAATTCCATTGTTTTACCTACATAAATATCGTAATCGCGAATTGGTTTAATATCAATTTGAGATCCTGGTAAGAATGCTTCTACACCTTGGATATCAACAATTAAACCACCTTTAGTACGACTTTTTACAAAGCCTTTAATAATAATGTCATTCTCAAGAGCTTCATTAATAGCTTCCCACGAGCGTTGAGTTTTCGCACGTTTACGAGACAGTATTAATTGTCCGTTTTCATCTTCTTGAGTTTCAACAAATACGTCAACCGTATCACCAACTTTAAGATCTGGTAAATCGCGGAATTCAGTAAAAGACACAAAACCGTCTGATTTGTAACCAACGTTTAGTACTACATCTTTGCTGTTAATTGAAACCACAGTTCCTTTAACAATTTCTCCCTGATTGATTGAATTGAAAGTGCCGGAATATTGCTCTTCTAATTTTTCGCGTTCTGCGTCATTGTAGTTCCCGAAACCTTTGGTGTCTTGATCCCAGTCAAAATCACCTTCTGGGGTAATCCAAGTATTGGATTTGATTTCGTCAATGAACGATGAATCAGCTTCTGATTCGATGTTCTCTTTTTCTTTTACTGATTCTAAATCAGTGTCTTGAAGTTCGGCTTTTTTAGCCTCTAGTTCTTTTGCTGCTTCTTGTTTTTTTGCCATTAATTAATTTATCTCCTTTTCCCGACCTTGATCAGGACTGCAAATGTAGGAAATAAATTATTGAAAAAGTAAATTTTAATATATTATTGAAATAAATTGAAGAGAAAATCTTATTTTTTAGAGGACAGAACTTTTTTAACCTCATTAATTACGAAGTCTAATTGCTGTTCTTGATCTAAGTTGGTATTATCTAGTACGATGGCTTCTTCCGATTTAATTAAAGGACTCTCCTTACGGGTAGTGTCTTGATAATCGCGACGTTTCAGATTATCGAAGACTTCTTCCAGGGTTACATTCTTACCGGCAAGTTGTAATTCCTTGAAACGACGAGCAGCACGTATCTCGGGATTAGCTGTCATGAATATTTTAACTTGGGCATGAGGGAAAACTACTGTGCCAATATCTCGCCCATCCATTACTATATTCTGATCTTCTGCCATTTTTTGTTGTTGTACAACCAGTGCATTACGAACCTCTTTAATAGAACTAACTTCACTTACTAACTCTGAAACATTCATCTCTCTGATTTTAGAGCTTACATCTTTGCCATTTAGTAATACGATTGTTTTATGATCTTTCAGTTCAAATTTTATTACGATTTTAGAAAGGTTAGATTTAATCTTTTCAATATCATTAATAGAAATATGGTTTTCTATAAGATATAAGGTCAAAGCCCTATACATAGCTCCACTATCTATATATATATAATTTAACCGGTTTGCCAAAGCCTTTGCAACTGTACTTTTGCCACAAGAAGAATAGCCGTCTATGGCAATAATGATATTTCTTTTATCCATCGATAAACAAAGATAGTATTTTACTAGAAATGTATATTAACTTTGATCACATGAGCTTTTTAAAAGAGGACCTATTACCTTATATATCTTTTAAGACTTCCAGAAGCGGTGGAAGTGGTGGACAGAATGTAAATAAAGTCTCAACAAAGGTTGAGCTTTTGTTCGATCTATCGAAGGCATCTTTGTTTTCTGAAGAGGAAAAATCATTGATTTCAAAAATGTTACAATCGCGAACTCGATCTGAAAATTACATTCAAATAATTTGTCAGGAAAGCCGGTCGCAATTAGATAATAAAGAATTAGCATTAGATAAACTTGCTCTTCTTATAAAACAAGCCTTGATTGTTCGGAAACCAAGAAAAGCTACCAAGCCAAGTAAGAAATCAGTTCAGGCAAGGCTTGATAAGAAGAGAAATCAAGCTCTGAAAAAGATAAATAGGAAGATAAACTGGGATTAAAACTCAATTATTTAGAATAATTCTTAATATGAGCGTAAGTTTGTAATCTTCGTGCTTTTGACTTTGGTTTTGTATTTTTGCAGTTAAACAATTTATCGGATAACTATGAAAAAAAGTTCGATCTTAGGAATAGTAGTAATTGCTGTTTTTATCGCAATAATCATTAGTATTTACGGAGATTCAAGTACCTACGCTTCGTTTGATGAAGCCCAAGAAACAGAAGCTGAATTGCACGTTGTAGGTCAATTGAATAAGGAAAAAGAATTGGTATATAATCCAACACAAAACGCCAATTACTTCTCATTCTATATGCTTGATGAGCATGGTAAAGAATGTAAAGTCGTTTTTCAGGGATCTAAACCTCAGGATTTTGAACGTTCAGAGCAAATAGTTCTTACAGGAAAAATGGTAGGAGAGGAGTTTCATGCCAGTAAAATTTTAATGAAGTGCCCTTCAAAGTATAACGATCAGCAAATCGAAGTAACAGAAGCAGTCGCTACTTCATAAGTTTAAAATTATCGGTTTAGTATCTGCATCTAACCTGCAGATTTAAAATTATATTATTATTTAATGGATATCATTTATCAAGGTGAAAGCCTTTTGCCTGGTCAGTTGGGTCAGTTCTTTATTGTATTGACGTTCGGAACCGCTTTACTGTCATTTATAAGTTATTTTTACGCTACTATAATTAAAGGCGAGCCTGCAGCTCTTTCTTGGATGAAAATTGCCAGGATAGCTTTTTGGATTAACCTTATTGCTGTTATTGGTATTGGTACCAGTTTGTATTATATCATTTATAATCATCTTTTTGAATATAACTATGCGTGGGCACATTCGTCGACCATTCTTCCTACCCATTATATGATTGCGAGTTTTTGGGAAGGACAAGAAGGAAGTTTTTGGTTATGGATGTTCTGGCAAGCATTACTTGGTGCTGTGTTGGTGTTTAGAGCAAAGACTTGGGAAAGTCCGGTTATGACAACCGTTATGCTTTGTCAGCTTGTATTAGCGTCTATGCTATTAGGAGTAGAGTTTTTTGGAGAACGAGTAGGCAGCTCTCCATTCATTCTCTTAAGAAATGCAATGGAAGCTCCAATATTCTCGAGACCAGATTATTTGTCGATGATAGCAGATGGAGAAGGGTTGAATCCTTTGCTTCAAAATTATTGGATGGTAATTCATCCGCCAACCTTATTCTTAGGTTTCGCATCCATGATTGTTCCTTTTGCGTATGCATTTGCTGGGTTGTGGCAAAGACGTTATAATGAATGGGTAAAGGTTGCCATGCCATGGGCATTATTCGCAGTGATGATTCTGGGTGTGGGTATTATTATGGGCTCTTTCTGGGCTTATGAAGCATTAAACTTCGGTGGTTTCTGGGCTTGGGACCCTGTGGAGAATGCTTCTATTCTTCCTTGGTTTACATTAATCGCAGCGGTACACGTTCTTTTAGCGTATAAAAATTCAGGCCATTCTTATTTTACAGCTGCCTTTCTGGTAATGATTAGTTTCGTATTAGTTATCTATGCCTCTTTCTTAACAAGAAGTGGTATTCTAGGTGAAACCTCAGTACACTCATTTACGGATTTAGGTATGTTCTGGCAATTAGTATTGTTCAATTTCATCTTCTTAGGTCTGATGATCTGGGCACTTGTGAGCCGTTGGAAAGAGTTACCTATAACTAAAAAGGATGAAGAGACATACTCAAGAGAGTTTTGGATGTTTATCGGATCAATGGTGCTTTTAGTAGCTTGTATCCAAATCGTTGCAAGTACTTCTATTCCTGTATTCAATGCTATCTTTGGAACTAAAGTAGCACCTCCTGTCGATCCGATAGCTCATTATAATAAGTGGCAAGTTCCATTCGCGATTGTGATTGCAATTTTATCAGCTACTGCTCAATTCTTTAAATACCGTCGAACTGATATCCATAAATTCTATAGAAATATATTGAGTTCTTTAATAGTCGCTATAATTGCAACTATTGCGGTGGTTTTTATAACAAAGGTTTATACAAACTTCATGTATATTCTCTTAACCTTTGCAGCTGTATTCTCCATTGTGGCCAATGCAAAAGTACTTGGAGATGCTTTTAAAGGAAAGTGGAAGTTAGCTGGATCAGCTGTTGCGCATATCGGTTTTGCTTTACTTTTAATCGGAGCTTTAGTAGCAGCTTCTACTGAAAATGTAGTTTCTAAAAATAGTACAGGAGTAATTGCTGTCGAAGGTTTTGACGCAGTTGAAACGCCAGGGGATAACTTATTTATGTATATAAATGAGCCTATTCAAATGGGTGATTATACGATTACCTATGTTGGTGATAGTATAGATGGAGTAGATGTATACTATAAAGTGAACTATGTCAGAAAGGACGAGAAAGGAAATATTAAAGAAACTTTCCAATTAACTCCTCGAGCTCAACAAAACCCTAAAATGGGATTAGTGGGCACACCAAGTACAAGACATTACTTACATAGAGATATTTATACCATTGTAACTGCTGCACCAAAAATTGAGACGTTGCTAAATAAAGATGAACATGTCGATCATGAAGGACATTCAGCGTATGAGAACTATGAAGAGCCTATGACCTATGAAGTAAGTGTAGGTGATACGCTTCGGTATCGCAGTGGTTTTATAATTGTTAAAGGTGTAAACCGAAATGCCACTATTCAGAATATCCCGGTGGGAGAGAATGATATTGCTGTTGGATTAACAGTAGAGGTTCATGCCATGGATGATAAGACTTATACAGCAGAACCTGTATATCTGATAAAAGGAAACTCGGCATATGACTTTGAAAAGGATGTGGATGAAGAAGGCTTAAAATTCAGATTTACGAAAATTATTCCAGATGCTAATAAGTTGGAATTGATGATATATCAAAAACCACCAGCAGAAAAGAAATGGATTGTAATGAAAGCCATTGAATTTCCATTTATTAATTTCTTTTGGGCAGGTACAATCATTATGACAATCGGTTTTATTCTCTCCATATTCAGAAGAAATAAAGAAATAAAAGAGTAAAAAAGCATTAGATGAAAATTGTAATCCTTGGAAGTGGAAATGTGGCAACCTTATTAGGTACATCTCTTTCGGAAGCGGGTTATAATATCATACAAGTATGGAGCAGAAAACTGGAGCATGCAAAAGCTTTGGCTAAACAGCTCCATACTGAATTTACAAATGATATTGATCAAGTGATAGATTCGGCCGATTTGTATATATTATCGGTTGCTGATGATGCTATTTCCTCCGTAATTTCCAAAATGAAGCCTATCAACGGAGTAATAGTGCATACTTCGGGAAGCACTTCAATCGAAGTTTTTGCAAATAGGTTTTTACATTATGGCGTGTTTTATCCTTTTCAAACCTTTTCAATGGGCAAGGATGTTGACTTTAAAGAAATCCCTGTTCTAATAGAAGGCTCAGAACCAGAATCTATATCTACAATAAAATCTATAGCTTTATCCATCTCAGATAATGTGCAAGAATGTAGTTCCGACCAACGTAAAGTATTACACATAGCAGCCGTGTTTGCTTGTAATTTCACAAATTACTTTTATACAATCTCTCAAAATCTTTTGAAAGATCATGGCTTAGACTTTGATTTAATCCGTCCGTTGATTTTAGAGACAGCTCTTAAAGTTCAGGAGATTATGCCAAGTGAAGCTCAAACAGGACCTGCTGCCCGGAATGATGTAAATGTTATAAAGAGTCATCTACAACAGTTAGAAAATGAACCGCAGCTTTCGGCTGTGTACCGTTTATTAAGCGATCAAATTATCGCCCTCTTCAATAAAAAAAATTCCTAATTCTTGGATATTTCTTAAAAAGACCTCATTTTGTAATCATGATATTATTTGATCAACTTAAGAGAGTTAAAGCTTTCGTCTTTGATATAGACGGGGTTCTTACCAATGGAGAAGTTTTGGTTACAGAAGAAGGTGAACAGCTTAGATCTTTTTATATAAAGGATGGTTATGCTTTGCAGCTCGCAGTGAAACAAGGCTATCCTATTGCAGTTATTACCGGTGGAAAGTCTTTAGGTGTAAAATTCAGACTTGAAGGTTTAGGGATAAAAGATGTATTCATTGATATCTCAAATAAAACATTGGTTCTCGAACAATGGATGAAACAGAACAATATTCAAGCTGAAGATATACTATATATGGGAGACGATATACCAGACATACACGCGATGGAAATGGTTGGCTTAGCTAGTTGTCCTGCCGACGCTGTAGAGGATATTAAAGCCATTTCCCACTATATCTCGTCAAAAAAGGGAGGAAAAGGGGCTGTGCGCGATATCATTGAAAAGGTTTTACGCTTACAGGATAAATGGAATCTTGATTCAAAAGTTAAAAGTATATAAGCAATGAATTTATTTGATATTATACAGAATACTAAGATTATTTTAGCTACTAATTCCCCGCGAAGAAAAGAACTTCTAACACAATTAGGTATTCCTTTTGAGGTTAAATCCAAAGAAATTGATGAATCTTACCCTAAAAGCTTTCGCCCCGAAGCCGTTGCTGTTTTTATAGCAGAAAAAAAAGCCAACTCATTTCTTGAAACTTTAAAAGATGAGTTATTGATTGCAGCAGACACCATTGTTTCAATTGAAGATGAGATTTTTGGGAAACCGAAGGATCACACTGAGGCTATAAAGATGCTACATAAGCTGTCTGGTAAAGCTCATGTAGTAATTACAGGGGTTGCACTTTTATATAACCAGAAGATCTATTCCTTTTATGAAAAAACGACTGTGCATTTCAAAGAATTAACAAACGCAGAAATAGAATACTATATTAATGAATATAAGCCGTTTGATAAAGCGGGCGCATATGGAATTCAAGAGTGGATTGGAATGGTTGGTGTTACCGGAATAGAAGGATCTTACAGTAATGTTGTTGGCTTACCAACAGCCAGGTTATATCATGAGATAGGCTCTTTTCTAATGCAAAGTAAAAATTAGCTTCTAATTAAGAATTAAGAAAAAAGCTCGGTTAACCTCTTTGTCTGAAAGTCGATAAGTTTTTGTAAGGGACCTGATGCCATCATCTTCATCATCATATTCAATTCAGCATTTAATTGCAGCTTAACTTCAGTTTTTCCATCTTTTGGCTCTAATATCCAGTTTAAAGATATATCAAATGGAGTTTCACTCTCAGGTACAAATCGGATTTCTGAATTTTCTTTACGTGCTTTTACCTTTAATGCCAGTTTTGACATATTCTTGATGGTAAAATTAGCTTCGTCCTTAGTAGAGCTCCAGTCATAAACATTGTCGGTTGCAACTTCTCGTGATTGTTGCAATTTTCAAGAAATGCATACACTTCTTCGATTGGTTTAGTTAGTGTTGTCCTACTTTCGAAAGATGTCATATTTCTAATTCACTTATATTATTGCTCCAATCTTCAGGATTCAATCGCCATTCTTCTAATAAAGCTACATCTGATTCATTGATATACTGATTGTCAAATGCATATTTAATTAAAGTCTCATAATTTGAAAGACTGATTAAGCGGCATTTTGCTTCCTTAAAATTTTCTTCAGCAATGGGTAAGCTATAGGTAAATATCGAAACCAATCCTACTACATTACAACCTACATCTCGTAAAGCCTGTACTGCTTTTAAGCTGCTTTTACCTGTTGAGATTAAGTCTTCAATAACAACCACACGTTGTCCATCTACAACTTCACCTTCAATAAGATTTTGTCTGCCGTGGCTTTTTGCATCCGACCGTACATAGGTGAAAGGTACACCAAGGTCTTGTGCTACTAAAACTCCTTGAGGAATGCCGGCAGTAGCAACTCCTGAAATCATATCTATTGATCCAAATTCTTCATGAATAACCTCCGAGAACTTTTGTCGAATGTACGTTCTTATTGTTGGATAGGATAAGGTTATCCGGTTATCGCAATAGATAGGTGACTTTAAGCCAGAAGCCCACGTAAAAGGATTTTTTGGTTCTAGTTTTATTGCTTTAATTTGCAATAGAAATTCTGCTATTTTTTGTTCAATCTCACTCATGTGATCCATGCCGCAAATCTATAAAATTTATATGAACGAATCAGCTTTGATTCTAACTCATTTTCACAAAACATCTTTTAGTTTCTCTCAAAATATTGACATACAAGATTTTGATATAAAAAACCTTTTTCAACAAATTGTAGAAAATAACCTACAACAGACTTATATCCTTCGAACAAATGATCCTAAAGCAGCCCTAAAGGAAATAAAAAAAGCCGTTAGAGTCATCAAGGCTGCCGGCGGACTTGTTAAAAATGCTAATTCTGACTATTTGTTTATTAAAAGGTTAGGGAAATGGGACTTACCTAAAGGAAAAGTTGAGGAGGGTGAAAAAATGCGCGAGACAGCAGTCAGAGAAGTGGCAGAAGAATGCAGCATCGAAATCGACTTCTTAGGAAAGAAAATTCAGTCGACCTACCATGTTTATATTTTGAAGGGGGAATTTATCCTTAAAAAAACAAACTGGTATGAAATGGAGATTAATAGTGTTCCAGATTTAGTGCCACAGGCTGAAGAAGATATTACTGAAGCCAAATGGGTAGCTGTTAAGGATCTGCAATTAATTCGAGATAATACATATCCGCTGATTAAAGCCCTAATCGCTGATTTAGGTTAAACTTTCGCCATAAGGTCTATTACCTCTTTTGGAACCAGTTTACTTAAATTGCCTCCATTCCTATAAATCTCTCTTACAATTGTAGAGCTAATGTGTGAAAAGCCCGGACTGCTTATTAAAAATATAGTTTGCACCTTATCGTCTATAAGTTGGTTGTTTTGAGATATAGGTTGTTCATACTCAAAATCACTAACACTCCTCATGCCTCGTAGAATAAAATTAGCATGTACTTTTTTACAATAATCGATAGTTAGTCCTTCGTAACTATCAATTATAATTTTATCCTTCTCAGTCAGGAATATTCTCTCTAAAATCTGTCTTCTTGTCTCGTAAGATATAAAGGGTTGCTTTGCACTGTTCACTCCAATAGCAATGTGAATTTTGTCAAATAAAGGCATTGCCCGCTGAATAATGTCAATATGAGCATTTGTTATCGGGTCAAATGATCCTGGAAAGACAGCTGTTTTCATATCTTAGGTTTGAGTGAAAAAACTAAAAGAGGTTTGTCCGTATTTTCGTTTCTCAGTAAAGTTTGCATGATTAGAGAAGTTTTGATAGCTAGGATGTTCAAGTATCAATGATCCATTGGCTTTCAAAAGCTTAGTATTAAAGATTCTATTAGGTATTTCAGATAGTTCAGCTAAGTCATACGGTGGGTCTGCAAAAATCAAATCAAAAGGTTCATGTGTTCTCTCAATAAATTTAAATACTCTATCCCTTACAACTTTCACTCCCGGTAATTTAAATTCATCTACCATAGAACTTAGAAAAGCACAGCATTTAAAGTTCTGATCTACTGAGACTAAATCTGTAACACCTCTCGAGGCAAACTCTAATGTTATGTTTCCTGTTCCGCTAAACAAATCTAAGACCCTGATGTCCTCAAAATTCAGTCTATTACTTAGTACATTAAATAATGCCTCTTTAGACATATCAGTTGTTGGCCTGACCGGCAATCCTTTTGGAGGATCAATTTTTCTACCTCTTAAATCTCCAGAAATTATACGCATCCGATGCCTCCAATTAGAAAGTTGAGGTTAGAATACTCCTTTTGACCAATTAAATTCAAATTTCCATGACTAGGGAACGAAAGATTGTGACTGTATTTCGATAAACGTTGATAGTAATCATCTCCTTCAACAATGTTTCCCCATAAGTAGAACTGTGTTAATGCTGGAGTTAACTCTAATTTCTCAAACAGTGTTAATAAAAAGAAATTGAATTCATCTGCAGTAGAACAATTAAACTGGCTATAGAATTTAAGTTTATTGTCTTCTATCAAAACTACTTCATAAAAATCAGCAAAGAAATTTAACCCTAAAACGGTTTTATATTGCACTTTCATATCGGTTAAATAATTAACCATTATTTTAGTGGTGGGGATTAATTCTACACCTCTTAGAATAGATAGCCAAAACCTTTGATCTTTACGAGGTGAATAGCTTATGATACATTCCTGTTTACCAATTAGTGACTTGAACTGGTGCAGTATGGCTTCTTCTTCCAATAATTGGTAAGGAAGAGTCAATAACTGTAAAGGAACATTAGCATCGTCATCATAAAGATCCAGAGGTATTAATGATACCGATTCTGGAGCAACTATTAAATAAGTTTTAAGAAAGCGTAGATTTAGAATTCCTGCTTTACCTTTAAAAAAGTCTTCCGTGGGTTTTTCCTGTATTAACCGTATGTTGTTATGTTCATCTATAATAGCAATCTGTGAAAGGTCTGCTTTTGGATGAATAAACAATTTGCAATTCAAGCTATTTTCCTGAATAAACTTTTCTTCTGCTTTTAATAATTCTGATTGAGTTTCCATTCTTAACAAAAATAGCTTTTACAATCGATTTGGCAAACCTTTTCATAACTTTGGATGTGATTAAAGCAGAACTTTTTAAACAATACTTTCCAAATAAACCCACTAAGCACCAACAAGATGCATTTGAACTCCTTGCAGTCTTTTTAAATTCGCCTGAAAACCTATCTTGTTTTGTATTAAAAGGTTATGCCGGAACAGGGAAAACTAGCATTATAAGCGCGCTCGTAAAAGCATTGCCTCAAATAAAGATGCGCTTTGTTCTTTTAGCACCAACTGGGCGTGCTGCTAAGGTAATCACCTCTTATTCCAATAAAAACGCATTAACAATTCATAAAAAGATCTATCGGAAAAAAGTAGCAGGTACGCCTGATATGGATTTTGCCTTATCAGAAAATAAACATACAGATACCATGTTTATTGTAGATGAGGCTTCCATGATTTCTAATGAGCGGACTGGCTTTTCTCGACAAAGCTTATTGGAGGACTTAATAGAGTACGTTTATAATGGAGAGAACTGTAGACTAATATTGGTAGGTGATACAGCCCAGCTTCCTCCTGTAGGCTTATTAGAGAGCCCTGCATTGTCGTCAAAAACTTTAAAGGCATTATTTAGCCTAAATGTGTTTGAAATTGAATTAACAGAGGTTGTAAGGCAAGAGAAAGCTTCCGGCATTCTCTATAATGCGACGATGATCCGTAACCTGATACTTAATAATTCGAATGAGCAAAAAACATATCCATATCCTCAGTTCTATGTAAAGCCATTTAAAGACATCTATAGGATGACCGGAGAGCGATTAATTGAAGGTCTGGAATATGCCTACAATAAATATGGTCTGGAAAATACACTGGTTATCTGCCGGTCGAACAAGAATGCTAACCTGTATAATCTTAATATTCGAAATAGGATACTTTATCGCGAGGAGGAATTAACCGGTGGAGATTATATTATGGTTGTTCGGAATAACTATTTCTGGGTTGATGATAATCAAAGCCAAAGCTTTATTGCTAATGGCGATATGGCCAAAGTAACAAGAGTAAGTAATATTCATACCCAATTTGGATTTCATTTTGCAGATGTAAGTCTAGAATTTGTAGATTCAGATAGTGAGGCATTAAGCTGCCGCGTTCTGCTGGAAACACTCTATGCAGATAGTCCAAATCTTCCTGCAGCAGATCAACAGAGATTGTTTGAAGCAATCATGGAGGATTATATGCACCTGCCGACAAAAAGAGATAGGATTCAGGCATTAAAGCAGGATCCGTACTATAATGCACTGCAAATAAAATTTGCAATGGCAGTTACTTGCCATAAAGCGCAAGGGGGGCAGTGGGAAGCTGTATTTATAGACCAGGGCTTTCTTACAGAAGAAATGCTGAATACTGAATTCATGCGTTGGTTATATACAGCCTGCACACGTGCAACTAAAGAGTTATTTCTTTTAAATTTCGGAGATGCCTTTTTTGTTGAAATGTAATAAATTGTCTTAATCAACCATATTGTCCTTAATCTTTCCTTATTTAAGTAAATTTGCTGGATTCAATGTTAAATAGAAATACAAATCATGGTAAAATATAATCGATTCATATTAAAAAACGGCCTCAGAGTTTTGGTTCATGAAGATCCCTCAACTCCGATGGCCGTTATGAATATTCTTTATGATGTCGGAGCACGCGACGAAGATGAAGATCAGACAGGCTTCGCACATTTATTTGAACATCTTATGTTTGGTGGATCGGTGAATATTCCACAATATGATAAACCATTACAATTGGTTGGTGGTGAGAATAACGCGTTTACAAGTAACGATATAACTAACTATTACATTACATTGCCAGTCGTAAACCTAGAAACTGCGTTTTGGTTGGAAAGCGATAGGATGTTAAGTTTAGCTTTTAGTGAAAGAAGTTTAGAAGTTCAACGAAATGTAGTCTGCGAAGAGTTTAAACAACGTTACCTGAATCAGCCCTATGGTGATGTTTGGTTGAAATTACGGCCATTAGCCTATAAGAAGCATCCTTACAGATGGGCTACCATTGGAAAAGAACTTTCTCATATAGAAAATGCAAAAATTGAAGATGTGAAAGCTTTTTTTAAGAAGCATTATAATCCACAGAATGCTATTTTGGTAGTAGCCGGGAATGTTAAAACCGATGAAATAAAAAAATTAGCTGAACACTGGTTTGAAACCATTCCTCAAGGAATAAAATATGAAAGAGATCTACCTGCAGAGCCTAAACAATCGGAGGAGAGAAGGGAAGTTATACATTCTGATGTTCCTGCAAATAGCATCTATATTGCTTTTCATATGGCATCAAGAACGCAAAGAGAATATTATATTGCTGATTTAATTTCGGATCTTTTATCACAAGGGCAGTCTTCCCGCTTATATCGTCGTCTATTGAAAGAGCAAGAGATTTTTAGTGATATTCATGCTTATATTACCGGGAGCATAGATGCTGGGTTATTTATTATAGAAGGAAAGCCTTTGCCTGGTGTATCTATAGAAACTGCAGAAGCTGCCATTTGGGATGAACTAGAAAAGATGAAATCCGAATTCGTTTTGGACTATGAACTCGAGAAAGTGAAGAATAAGATGGAATCCACAATGGTTTTTTCAGAAATGTCAATTCTAAACAAAGCCATGAATCTTTCTTATTTTGAATTATTGGGTGATGCAGAAGGAATTAATAAAGAGACAGAGAAATATTTAGCTGTTTCTGTTGAAGATATTCGAAACACAAGTAATGAAATCTTTAAGAAAGATAATTCGTCAACTTTAATTTACTTAGCTCCAGACCATGCTTAATAGAATCAATCCACCCACTTTTCATCCAATTGAAAGTGTCAATATAATTTCTCCGGAATCATTGAAACTATCCAATGGTTCTAATCTTTTTATGTTTAATGCCGGCGATCAGGAACTTGTTCGCATTCAATGGGTATTCGAAAATGCCGATTTTCAGGCCAATACACCCAATATAAATTCTGCACTTAGTGCGATGTTGTTGGAGGGAACCTCTAAATATTCCAGTGCACAGATTGCTGAAAAGGTTGACTTTTATGGAGCCTATCTTTTTCCTGAATACAACTATGATCAAACAACCTTAAATCTGGTTACTTTAACGAAGTATTTAGATAATCTATTACCTATTGCTCTTGAAATATTAAATGATGCAATATTTCCTCAGCAGGAATTAGATACCTATAAACGCAACTCAAAGCAGTCTTTGAAAATAGCTTTAGAGAAAAACGACTATTTAGCCAGACGCCAGTTTAATAACACTCTTTTTGGAAATAGTAATTACGGTTATATTCAAAAAGAGAGCGATTTTGATCAATTAAATCGTGCTGATTTGATAACGCTTTTTAAACGACAAATAATTCCTGCTAACTGTACAATATTTGTTTCAGGAAAGATCTCAAATGAAACAATAAATTACATTAGCAATACCATTGATAATAATTGGAGAAAAACCGCAGAAGTACCATCCTTGTCTATGCCAGTATTTAATGCAGTACCCGCGCAGAAGGTTGTGATGGAAAGGGAGAGGGGCGTACAATCTGCTATTCGTATCGGACAATTAAGTATTCAGCGATCTCATCCAGACTTCCCAGCTTTACAAGTATTAAACACAACTTTGGGAGGCTATTTTGGTTCACGTTTGATGATGAATATCCGCGAAGATAAAGGTTATACGTATGGGATCGGATCGGGCTTAGGTTCTTTGAAGCATACAGCATTCTTTACAATATCGTCTGAAGTTGGAACTGAAGTTTGTGCCAACACGTTGAAAGAAATCGAATTTGAGATTAACCGGTTAAGAACTGAGGAAATTTCTGAGGAAGAGTTAACCCTGGTTAAGAATTATCTGTTAGGATCCATGTTAGGAAGCCTGGAGGATGTTTTTTCACATACGGATAAGTTTAAACAAGCTTACTTCTCAGGTCTTACACTCGATTATTTTGATTACTATACTCAGCAAGTAACGGATATTACACCAGAAGCTTTATTGAATCTCGCTACTGAATATTTAGACTTTAATAAAATGATTCAAGTAGTTGTAGGAAAGATTTAAGAAAATAGCAATAATAGTTTAATATAAATGCGGATTACATACCTAAATGTAAGTATATCTATATATTTTGTCGTTTAAATTCTCTTTTTATAAATTAATTATATACTTTCGGATGTTTTTGTTAGAAATTTTAGCCCTGATGTACAATTGAGTGCATTTGGGGCTAAATATTTCTTTTCTCATCTCTTCCTCTTGTCTTTCTTGCAATTCTTCTCATATAAAAGTTCAAACCAGTATTCTTATGATCTCGTTTTCCAGATAACAGATAATTTTCCTTTAAAATTGAATCCTTAACAGAATAAGACACTGAATATAATTTTATTCGATCTCAAAAAGTGATAATGGGACTGTTCAAACCTTATTCATGCTGAAGGATAGTTTGAATAGTATTAGAATGAAAAGTGAATTGTAAATAATGGATAGAAGGAGTAATGTACCCGGGAGCAGATTCGAACTGCCACGCCCTTTGGGCGCCACCCCCTCAAGATGGTGCGTCTACCAATTTCGCCACCCGGGCATTAAACATTTAACTGCAAATATATCATTATAATATATTGATATATTATAGTTGCGGAAAAAATTTATATGAAATTATATGCCTGTATAGTTCCAGGGTGTAATCGATTTAATTTCTTTCTTTATAGAATCAGAAACATTCAGATTCTCAACGAAGTCAGCAATAACCTGCTCATTGACCTTTGTATTTGTACGAGTTAAATCCTTTAAAGCTTCATATGGTTTTGGATAACCTTCTCTCCGAAGAATAGTTTGTATCCCTTCTGCTACAACGGCCCAATTGTTTTCTAAATCAGCACGTATTGCCGTTTCATTAATGATCAACTTATTTAACCCGCGCATTAATGATTTTAGAGCAATCATTGTATGTGCTACCGGAACACCAATATTCCGTAAAACGGTTGAGTCGGTTAAATCACGTTGAAGTCTTGAAATAGGTAGTTTAGCTGCTAAGTGTTCAAAAAGAGCATTAGCGATACCTAAGTTTCCTTCAGCATTTTCAAAATCTATTGGATTAACTTTATGAGGCATAGCTGAAGATCCAATCTGTCCGGCTACGATTTCTTGCTTGAAATAATCCATGGATACATAAGTCCATATATCTCGGCTTAAATCGATAAATATATTATTAATACGTTTCATCGCATCGCAATGTGCGGCGAAGTTATCATAGTGTTCAATCTGAGTTGTATATTGCGAACGTGATAATCCAAGTTGTTCATTAACGAAATTATTCCCGAATTCAGCCCAGTCAATAGCAGGATATGCAAGATGGTGTGCATTGAAATTACCAGTTGCTCCTCCAAATTTTGCAGAAAATGGGATTTGATGTATTTGCTTGATCTGATTTTCTAAACGTTCACAAAAAACTAGGATCTCTTTTCCCAAACGGGTTGGTGAGGCAGGCTGACCATGCGTCCTGGCAAGTAGAGCAATGTCTTTCCAATTTGAAGCCAGCTTGTGAAGCTTGTTAGTTATTAAGCTTAACTCTGGTAAATAAACTTCTGTAAGTGCTTTTTTCCAAGAGTAAGGAATGGCTGTATTATTAATATCTTGTGATGTTAGGCCAAAATGGATAAATTCCTTGTATTCTTGTAGTCCTAGTAAATCGAATCTATCCTTAATAAAATATTCAACTGCTTTAACATCGTGATTGGTTGTTTTCTCAATTTCCTTTATTTCTTCTGCATCCTTTTCTGTGAATTCATTAGCCAACTTCAATAGTTGTGCCCTTACTTCAGTACTGAGTTTCGGTAGTTGCGGGATTTCGCAATCACATAAAGCGATGAAATACTCAATTTCGATATAAACGCGAAAATGGATAAGCGCAAACTCAGAGAAATAGTTAGATAGATTACTTGTTGATTTATGATAACGCCCGTCTATGGGAGAAATAGTGGTAAGGGGAGAGAAATTCATTTATATATTCTTTAAGGTCGGTAAATGTACAAAAAAGGAAAGAAGCTAAAAAATTCCGAAGAGCTGGAATTATATATAAATAACTCAATAAAAAAAAGAATAAAAAAAACCTGTACGTTTTCGTACAGGTTTTTTTATCGAAATAACTAAAATTAGTTTACAACGTTAGTATCGATAGCAGCAGTGTCAATAACAGTTGTATCGATGTCGTTGATTACAGTTGTATCTTCGTTAACAATTACGTCAACATCATCTGCTTCAGTTGCAGCTGGTTGAGTGTTACAAGCTGATACAGCAAGAGTTAAAGCTAATCCTAAGAAACCAAATTTGAATAAATTTTTCATTTTTTAATTGTTTTGTTGTTTTTTAAATAACATGTTATTTTACACTTAATACACTTAGATGAAAAAGGTAACCCAACTATTTAAAAATTTAAGAATAATATTAATTGTGTATTGAATCAGTTGAATGTAAATTTGTTTCCTTTATAGTGAGAAAATTGGGTTACTTTTATTCGTTTTAAGTATTAAATGGTGAGCAACATAAAAAGTCAGGAACTGAGTGATCAAGAAGTTATTGAAGGTATAGCAAAGGGCTCTACGATTGAATTGGAATATTTATATACTTCTTACTTTCCAATGGTTTTTCAGCTAATAACTAAAAACAATGGAAGTGAGGACGATGCAAAAGATATCTTTCAAGAAGCTGTGATTGTTTTATATGATCGAGTAAATAGTGGAGATTTTGTTTTAAGCAGTAAATTAAAAACATTCTTATATTCCGTATGCAGACGATTATGGCTTAAAAGATTGAGCAAAAATGATAGGATGAGCTTCAACGTGCAGGAACATGAAGAAATAGTTGCAGTAGAAAGTGATTTGCTCGAATATCAATTAAAGGAAGATCAGTTTTTACTAATGGAGCAATCGCTTCATTTACTTGGAGAACCGTGTCAGACTATAATAAGTGATTTTTATTTGCGGAATCTGTCCATGCAAGAGATTTGCGAGAAATTTGGTTATACAAATGCAGATAACGCTAAAACACAGAAGTACAAATGTTTACAACGCCTGAAAAAGTTATTTTTCGGCTAAATATAAGGATGAAATGAAAAAGGGTATTGATTTTATTGAACAGGCAGATAGCTATGTTCGTGGAAGCATGAATGACGAGGAGAGAAGATTGTTTGAGGATTATTGTAAAGAAAATCCAACTGAAGCATCAAAATACCGTGAACACGTTCTGTTATTAGAAAAGTTAAACGAATATCAAAATAGAATTGATTTCAGATCGAAATTAGAAAGTATTCAATCGAAGCTTGAAATTCCGAAAGTCTATAAGAAATCCAACTCGAGTGGTATTATTAAACTTTGGAAGAATTATGGTTATAGTGCTTTAATTGCTGCGTCTGTAGCTTTATTAATTGTCTTCTCTACTTTATGGATGTCTGGTTTTTACAGTGATGTAAAGGACAACTCGAGTAAATACAGTGCCTTAAAGCGCGATATGAATCGCATCGTTAATAATGTCAACGCTCAGAATAAGGTTATTAGCAATATAAGTTCTAATAGTGAAAAAGCAGTTGCTCCAAGTACCTTTGGTGGTACCGGTTTTGCATTAACCTCCAATGGTTATATTGCTACAAATTACCATGTTATTAATGGTGCAGACTCTATTTATGTTCAGAATACCAAGGGTGCTTCTTTTAAAACTGAAGTTGTTTATATCGATCCTACTTATGATATTGCCATTCTGGAAATTGTAGACCCGACCTTTAAAGAACCTGCACCTTTGCCTTATACATTTAAAAAGACAGAATCTGACTTAGGACAAGATGTATATACCATCGGGTTTCCTCGAGAAGAAGCTGTATATGGTCGTGGATACTTAAGCTCTAATACAGGTTTCGGTGGAGATACGATTGCCTATCAGGTATCAATCCCTGTTAACCCGGGAAATAGTGGTGGACCCGTTTTAGATGATAGCGGTAATGTGATTGGAGTAATTAACGGTAAACAAAAAGAAGCAGACGGCGCAGCCTTTGCTATAAAAACAAGCTATCTGCTTAAGTCCATAGAGGCGATATCCAAAGATGACTTAAATCGTAAAATGCAGATTAATAAAACTAATTTGTTAAAAGGTCTTTCAAGGACTGCACAGATCAAGAAAATTCAAGACTTCGTATACATAGTTAAAGTATACTAAATAAGAATTTTTGTTTTAAAAGGCACTTTATCCTGAAATAGGTAAAGTGCCTTTTTTATTGCTATTAATTATTTATATTGAACGTATTAAAAATATAAATATGAAAATCTACACCAAAAGAGGAGATAAAGGAGAGACCTCATTAATTGGAGGAACAAGGGTTTCCAAGCATCATTTGAGAATCGAAAGCTACGGTACGATAGATGAACTCAATTCATATATTGGATTGATCAGAAGTCATGAGATAGATGAAGCACAAAAATTAGTTTTAAAGGAAATTCAAGATCGCTTATTTACCATTGGCTCTTCCTTAGCTTCTGACCCGGAAAGATCTAAAATGAAAATACCTGATCTTTATGAATCAGATATTACCCTTTTGGAGGAAGAGATTGATAAGATGAATGAGGTCTTACCTCCTTTAAAGCATTTTATTTTACCAGGCGGTGACTTACCAGTTGCCAGCTGTCACTTAGCGAGATGTGTATGCCGCCGGGCAGAGCGCATAACGGTACATTTATCAGGTGAAAGCTTTGTAGATGAGAAGGTTTTGAGTTACTTAAACCGACTAAGTGATTACCTTTTTGTGCTCGGTAGAAAGATATCTTATGATGATAAAATTGAAGAGAATATTTGGGTTCCGCGTTTATAAACGATTGTTTTTAAATAAATTTGATTATATCAATAATTATTATATTTTTGCGGAAAATTGAACGCTAAATACAACGAATTATGTACTGGACATTAGAGCTTGCATCACACTTAGAAGATGCGCCTTGGCCGGCAACTAAAGATGAATTAATAGATTATGGAATCCGTTCGGGTGCTCCTGTTGAAGTTATAGAAAACTTACAAGCCCTGGAGGATGACGGAGAGCCCTATGAAAATATCGAAGAGATTTGGCCGGACTACCCTACGAAAGAAGATTTCTTTTTTAACGAAGATGAGTACTAGAAAGTAGGAAAATTAAGACAATAAAAAAGGCGTTCAATTTTTGAACGCCTTTTTTATTGTCTTAATATATTGTCTTATTTCTTTTTAGGAGTAGTTTGAGCTGCAGGAGCTTGTTGACGCATGTAATCTTCCATACGTTTCTGGAAGCCTGATTTCTTTTTCTTAGATTCAGGTTTCTTTTTGTGCTCTTGAAGTTTTGCATGGATTTTCTCGTCATTAATCATCTGACGAATGGCAAACTGCTGTCCGAATGTAAATAAGGTTGAAAGGAAATAGTAATAAGTTAATCCGGATGGATAGCTATTCAAAACGAATAAGAATATTAACGGCATAAAGTAACCGATATATTTCATTTGGCCCGTTACGCCTGATACTGAATTGTTATACCAGGTTGAAAGCAATGTTGCCAAAGTCATCAATATTACCATTAAACTAATGTGTCCAACGCCGAAGATCGGTTTAAAGGTTACAATAGCATCATAGGTCGATAAATCATTCATCCATAGGAAGCTTTCTCCTCTCAATTCAAAGAGGTTAGGGAAGAAGAAGAAGAAGGCAATGGTGAAAGGCATTTGTAATATCATTGGAATACAACCACCCATTGGGTTTACACCAGCTTGTTTATAGAGCTTGAGGTATTCCTGCTGTAAAAGAGTAGGGTTATCCTCACCAACCTTTTTCTTAATTTCATCCATTTCAGGTTTTAATACCCGCATTTTGGCCATAGAAACGTATGACTTGTAGCTCAATGGTGATAAAACTAATTTAAGGAGAATCGTAAGAATAAGGATGATTATACCATATCCCAGGTTAAATCCTTCAAGAACATTAAAAACTGGTAATGTAATGAATCTGTTGATCCATGTCATTGGTCCCCATCCTAAATCAATTTGTTTTTCGAAGTCATATCCTTGATCCTTCAGTATAGAATACTTATTAGGACCAAAGAAGAATTTCATCGGGTAGGTATTAATATCTTGTCTCGAGAAATCGAGGTTTAAATCTGCTTCAAAAGATTTAACAACATTTGCTGCTGTGGTAGTATTAACGGCTAAAGTTCCACCAGCGAAATCCTGATCCGCTATTAAAGAGTTTGAGAAGAAATGCTGTTTAAATGTTACCCAATTGGTTTTGCCAATATCCTCTTGATCATCTTTTCCTGTGCTCAAGCTTTCAACATCTCCTTCAGCTGTTCTAAAGTATGCAGTAGAATAGCGTTGCTCATTGGCAATGTCTTTTTCCTTTTGAGAAAGGGATGAATTCCAGTTTAAGATTAATTGCTTTTGGCTAGGAGCAACCACATTCTGCATGCCTTTTGTAACTACTGTGAAACCAACCTGGTAGCTGTTGCCTGTTAAAGAGTAGATATAATCTATATACTTGCCCTCAGCATAATTTAAACGTAAAGTTAAAGCAGATGAATCACTATCACTTACTGAAAATCCTTGATCCGGACCGGCAAAATACAAGTTGTTAGTATTGATGTTTTCTCCAGCAGTTGAAAATTGTAAGCCGAAAGTATTATCATCACCATCAAACATGATTAAAGGGTTTCCCTGATAATCCACTTCGTTCTTCAACTCAACAGACTTAATTCTACCTCCTCTATTTGAAATATTTACTTTTAGAAGCTCATTTTCTAATGTGATAAGTTTTTCAGTTCCTTTTTTAGAGCTACCAAAAGGACCGGTAGCAATTATTGAGTCTGGTTCTGAAGTAGCAATTAGACTACTATCAACGGCACTAATAGCTGTTGTATCGTTCGTAACCGCATTTGCACCTTTGGTCTTTGCAAGTGCAATAGAGTCTTGTAAAAGCTGCTCTCTTTTAATCTCTTCCTCAGATGGTCTCATCAGGAATACCGAACCAACGATAATAATTAACATTAAAAAGAGGCCGGTAAACGTATTTCTATCCATACTTATATATTATTCTTTGATTTTTATTTAGCAGTTACTTTTCGTTCTTCATTAATTTTCCTAGCATGCTGTAAAGAAGCGGCTACAAAGTTAACAAAAAGTGGATGCGGATGAACAACTGTCGATTTTAATTCAGGATGAAACTGAGAACCTATAAAAAATGGATGGTTTTTAAGCTCTACAATCTCTACCAATCCATTATCAGGATTTATTCCAGAAGCAATCATTCCCTCTTTTTCGAATTGATCAAGGTATTTATTGTTAAACTCATAGCGATGACGATGACGCTCAGTTATTTTCGTTTTACTATATATAGTAGAAGCTTTTGATCCTTTTTTAAGATCGCAAGGATAGGAGCCAAGTCGCATCGTTCCACCTTTATTTTTTATTTTCTTTTGCTCTTCCATCAAGTTTATTACCGGATGTTTCGTTTTAGAGTTCATCTCGAAGCTATTTGCATCCTTTATGCCTAAAACGTTTCTTGCAAATTCAATAACGGCACATTGCATCCCTAAACATATTCCGAAAAAAGGTATCTGATTTTCGCGAACGTATTGAATCGAAGCTATTTTGCCTTCCAATCCTCTTTCTCCAAAACCGGGTGCTACTAAAATACCGCTTAAGCCTTTTAACTTTTCAGCAACATTAGCTTCTGTAATACTTTCAGATGAAAGATATTTTACAATTACTTTGCATTCATTTACCGCACCTGCATGGATAAATGCCTCGTTGATAGATTTATATGCATCGGGTAATTCAACATATTTTCCTACCAATCCTATCTTAATCTCTGAAGTTGGGTTTTTAACTTTACCAAGAAAGTCTTTCCATAAAGAAAGTTCAGGTTCAGAACGAGTTGGAAGCTTTAATTTTGCTAAAACAGTTTTATCAAGTTGTTCTCTTAGCATCAATAAAGGAACATCATAGATTGATGGTGCATCAATTGATTCAACAACTGCATTCAGATTAACATTACAGAACAGGGCTATCTTTTTTCGGAGTTCTGAATTTAAATGATGCTCGGTACGGCAAACCAAAATATCAGGCTGTATACCGTATTCTAAAAGCATTTTAACCGAGTGTTGCGTTGGTTTAGTTTTTAGTTCACCTGCGGCTGCTAAAAATGGCACCAAGGTTAAATGTATAACAAGGGAGTCGTTGCTTCCTAGTTCCCAACGAAGTTGACGAACTGCTTCAATGAAAGGAAGAGATTCAATATCACCGACCGTACCACCAAGTTCAGTGATAACAATATCATAATCGCCGCTCTCACCCAACAAACGCATATTCCGTTTAATCTCATCTGTAATATGTGGAACAACCTGAACTGTCTTTCCTAAATAATCACCAGCCCGTTCTTTTTGAATTACATTTTGATAAATTCTTCCGGTGGTGATATTATTTGCTTGTGAGGTAGGGGTATCCAAAAATCGTTCGTAGTGACCTAAGTCCAAATCAGTTTCTGCGCCATCTTCTGTTACATAGCACTCTCCATGCTCATAAGGGTTTAAAGTTCCCGGATCTATATTAATATATGGATCGAATTTTTGAATGGTAACTTTATAGCCACGCGCCTGAAGAAGTTTAGCTAGAGATGCTGAAATAATGCCTTTACCTAACGAGGAGGTAACACCGCCCGTAACGAAAATGTATTTTGTCATAGTAATCTGTTGGATATTCTTATAGAAAATGATCGTTTCTAACCTTTTTCTAATCTTTTTGTACGGGATACAAAATTAGAAATTATTTTTGGGTATTTTGACCTATTAAATATTTAGTACATTTTTGTTTGTTTAAAACCTTCGATAAAAGGTTGACTTTCACTTATTTTTAATACTTTTACACTTTCTAATAATTATACAATATTGATATTTACTGATTTTAATTTTGATGAACGTCTTTTAGACGGTCTTAATAGTATGGGTTATAAAAGCCCTACTCCAATACAAGCCCAAGCAATTCCTCTTATTCAATCCAATCACGACTTAATTGCGTGTGCCCAGACAGGTACGGGGAAAACAGCTTCTTATTTACTTCCTGTAATGGATGGTATTTGTAAATTGGAAAAGAAACCTGCCATAAGTGCCTTAGTATTAGCTCCTACACGTGAGCTGGCATTGCAAATCGACCAACAGATTGAAGGGCTTGCTTATTTTACAGGAATTAGTTCCATTGCTATTTATGGGGGAGGAAACGGTGCAGATTATGAACAGCAGCGTAAATCTTTAAGGGAAGGTGTAGATATTGTTATAGCTACACCGGGTAGATTAATTGCTCATTTGAATTCTGGAGGAGTCCTTTTTAATGATATCAAATTTCTGGTTCTAGATGAGGCAGACAGGATGTTGGATATGGGTTTCCAAGAGGATCTATTGCATATTATCCGGAAACTACCCAGTCAACGTCAAACATTGCTTTTTTCTGCAACCATGCCTTCAAAGATCAGGCAATTTGCTCAGAAACTACTTAAAAATCCGCAGCACATAAATATTGCAACATCAAGTCCGGCAGAAGGTATTCTTCAGCAATGCTATCGTGTTTATGATGAGAATAAAAATGCTCTGCTGGTAGATATTTTGAAAAACGGAGCATATAAGAGTGTAATAGTCTTTGCTTCGACGAAAGAAAAAGTAAAACGCTTAGACCTAGACCTGAAGAAGACCGGCTTACAAGTGAAAGCTTTCCACTCTGATTTGAAGCAGGATGAAAGGCAACAGATACTGCTTGATTTTAAAAATAGAAAGCTGAATGTCTTAGTGGGTACTGATGTCCTTTCAAGAGGAATTGATGTTGATGGAATTGATCTGGTAGTCAACTTTGATGTACCCGGCGATCCGGAAGATTATATTCATAGAATTGGCCGTACTGCCCGAGCAGAAAGCACAGGTACTGCAATAACTTTCGTAAATAATAAAGATTACGGTAAATTTAAGTCTATCGAAGAATTAATGGATCGGAAAGTTGATCGAATTCCATTAGCAAGCACCTATGGTGAAGAACCAAAAGAGCCAATAAAATCAAATGGCCGTCCGACAAATAAAAAATCCAATAACGGTAAACGTAAGATATTCAACAAGAAACGTGCTGTAGAAACAAATGATGCTCCAAAGAGTTAATTAAGCATTATTAAATAAGATTTGAAATGCAGATATTGTTACTTTAATTTTGCTCAAATGTTAAAGATTTTATTATTTTTGCATTCGTTTTAACAACGAGCCTCCATAGCTCAGCTGGATAGAGCAACGGTTTTCTAAACCGTCGGTCACAAGTTCGAATCTTGTTGGGGGTACTTTACCGGAGTTTAAGTTCCAAAGACTTATCTCCGGTTTTTTTTATGCTTAACTTATTATCGCTGGCAAGCTCAGCAAACTCCAAAGTAAACTTTGTTCCATTGCCTGGCAGGCTGCTGAAACTGATTTGTATATTCTGCAATTCTGTATACTCTTTGCACAGGATTAAACCCAGTCCGACACCCTTTTCATTATTAGTGCCATAGGTAGATGTTGCATGAAGTGTAAAGAGATTAGCCTGCCTCTCCTTTGGGATGCCAATGCCATTGTCGGTGATATTCAATCTCAATCTGCCTCGATCACAATTGCTGTTAATCTGGATCTCACCACCTGCAGGTGTGAATTTAATTGCATTGTTCACCAGATTCTGGATTACTAGTTTAAGCATATCCGTATCAGCATATAACTCAAGAGATGGATCAACGTCAGCATAAATCGCCACAGATTTTATTTTCGCGGCTGTTTGTTGAATAAGAAGACAGTCTGCTACCATTTCAGATAAGTTTAATCTAACCAAATTTACACTCGTACCACCATCCATTTGCGATTTTGTCCAGCTCAGTAAATTGTGCAACATTACCTGCATGTTTTTTGTTTCATTAAGCAGGTTCTTTTCGAGGAATTGGCGCTCCTCTGCTGATAACTCATATCCATTGAGTGTCTCTAGGTAAGTTGTGATAGAATTAAGCGGAGATCGGAGATCATGAGATAAAATGGATAGTAAGCGTGTCTTTGAATTATTGGCTACTTCTAATGCTTGGGAAGCTTTCAGCGCATTGTCCTTTTCGCGTTCGTAATTTTTAATTAAATAAGAAAGCACCGTACCAATGCATATTACTACACAAATATAAGTTGTAGAGGTATCAAGAAACAAATCGCTGCGCTTGACATAGGTGATTTTAACAAAATCAGTGTTATAATATTCAATTAGTAAGAGTGTTCCAACAATACTCACATTGCCAAGCATCCAGTACAAAAACTGCTTGGTCGGCATTACAGATAATGTAAAAACCAGCGAAAGCAAGTACAGAATTAAGGTAGGACCTTGTATGCCAGAATTAATAAAGTAATTGAAGGCCATGAGTATGCTCGTACCGGCACTGAATAAAATAAGGCTCGATTGCAATCTGCCAAAATACCGTGAATTGATATACATTGCAGCAATCACGATCCAAGTCACGAATAATGCTGCGTTGACCAGGGGCACTTTGATCATAATATTTACCAGCAAGGCCAAAGGAAGACCGATAAGGGCAATTATACTGACTTTGTGAAATATTCTGGCCTGAAGTGATGTGTCTCCAGCATTGCCAACTAATTTGTCATGCAGTCGTTTAAAGGTTTCAATAATCAAAACACAAATGGTTTAGGGATAAAAGCTATCCATAATAACAGATATATGCAACATCAGTATCACACATAACTTCAAAAGTTGTATTAGCTTCTACATTAAATTCATCGTGTTCCATGTATTTCTCCCAGCTAACATTCGGTAATTTAACATCCATAATGCCAGAAACTACAACCATTTTTTCTGGTGATGAAGTAGAAAATTCATACGTTCCTTTTTTCATTACACCTAGTGTGGCTTTGCCTTGCTCTGTTTCTAATCCCAGACTTTGAACCTTGCCATCAAAATATACATTGTGAGATATTTCCCTACTGATTGGAGAGGAGTTTGTTGAATCGCTCATAAATTATTGTTTTTATAAATAAAGTTAAGCAAATATATCGTCTGTATCTTTAAGATATGGAAAGTATAAAATCTATTTCTTCAAATTATATACTAATATATTTTAATTGTTAGTTAGATTATTAATCTCAAATTGTTTAATCTATTTAAATATTAATAAATCAAGCGTCAATCATGGTTTGAATATCTAGTTTTTTCATCTTTATAACGGCTTGCATTACACGCTCGAATTTCGTGGGGTCAGACATTAATTCATCTAAAATAGCCGGAACAATCTGCCATGAAACGCCATATTTATCTTCTAGCCAACCGCATTGACTTTCTCTTCCATTTTCTAATAGCTTATTCCAATAATAATCTATCTCATCCTGTGTTTTACAGGTCACCACGATAGAAATTCCTTCATTGAATGAGAATTCATGCTCTGCAGAACTGTCCATTGCCATAAATACTTGATCATTAAGTTTGAACTGCGCATGTTTCACATAACCTTCAACATCAGCATCTTCAGCAGTATACTTCGAAATGCCATTGATACTTGAGTTTTCAAAGATTGAGGTATAAAAATTAACAGCCTCTTCTGCTTTACCAGATTGCTCTTTTACAAACATGAATGAAGGTGTAAACTTTTGTCCTACATCTTTCATTTGCCCCAGGTAAAGTTGCCAACTAACGCCAAAACGATCTTGAACCCATCCATACCGTTCGCTCCAAGGATATTTGTCAATAGGCATAAGTATGGATCCGCCATCTTTAAGTTTATCCCAGGTTTCATTTGTTTCTTCTATGGATTCACATAATACAAAAAAAGAAATGGAGGGGTTCTTTTTAAACATGGGGCCTCCATTTAAGCCCATAAACCTCTGTCCATATAAATTAAAGCTTACAACTAGAGAGCTTTTTAATTTTATTTCTGAATCTTTAAAAACAGAACAATAGAAGTTTGCAGCAGCCTCGGCCTCATTATTAAACCATAGGCATGGATAAATTGAATTTTTCATAATATATTAACTGGTTGATATATACAAATATAACGCATAGATAAATCAGAAATGTATATTTGATGCGACAATTATAGGGGTGATTGCGACAAGTAAAGAATAGAAGATAAAGTACTAAGTAGTATTTTAGTATAAAGTATTATCATAAATGGCAAGAACTACATCCATAGTCTCTACTGTATTTTCATGGTCAAGGACAGTTGAATTATAGAATAGTTCAATATGTGCCAAATTCCTTCCGTCTTTTGCAGAGAAAAGAGTGCTTTCGCGATGGAAGTTTGAACTCAATGGAGACTTTTCTATGTGAAATGATACTCTTTGTAAGAGGTCATATAAAGTATTAAATGCTCTGAGGTCGGTCTGATTGTTTACTATAATTCTCCTTTCAAAGATCTGATCATTTTGGAATAAGAGTTCAAGACTTACCAATCCGGAACCATTATCACCCTTATAGGAATCAATATTGAGAAAAGGATGACTAATAAATGTAGCCATCACCGAATTATCTGTTACAGCTATATTACCAACCCTATTAGATTGTTTTAATAAAGAAAGTGAGTTGCTTAAGTTAGATTTTATTGGAATACCAAAGAATAATTCTCTCGCTAATTCCATCATGTACTCATCTTCCACATCCTGACCAAAAGACGGATTAACTGAGTGCGTAAGAACTACAAGACAAATAACTCTAAACAAAAACTTTCTCACTCTTTAAAATTACTTCTTCCTGCTATCCAGGTCTGATGATTTGCTTTTCTTACCAGCCTGATAGTCTGAAACTACCTTTGAAGCAGCTGCAGTTGCATCTTTGGGAGCTTTTTTCTGATTCTTATTCGAGGTTTTATTATCATTTCTTCCCATGGTTGTTATATTTAGTATGCGTTATTGCATTTATAAATATACGGAAACTGAAAGCAACTTGACGATTCTATTATTAATAAATAAAATTTTACAGTCTGGAAATATTGTTCTCATATATTTCCTGTAGTTTAGTGCTAATATATTTAAATTATTATAATACTATTAAATTAAGACTATGACACAAATTGATAAAGTGGCAATAATCACAGGCGGAAGTTCAGGTATTGGATATGGAATTGCCGAATCCCTATTAAAGGAAGGTTATAACGTTGCAATTACATCAAGATCAGAAGCAAGGGCCTTAGAAGCTGTTAAAAAACTAAAAGGAATTGGAGTTGGAGCAGTAATTGGTTTAGAGGTAGATGTCCGTTCTTTCGATGATCAGGTTACAGCTGTAAAAGAGGTAGTAGAGAAGTGGGGAAGGGTAGATGTATTTGTAGCTAATGCCGGCGTTGGACACTTCGCTTCAGTTGCCGATTTGTCTGTTGAAGAATGGCACGAAACGATTGATACCAACTTAACTGGTCCTTTTTATAGTATTAAAGCTTCCTTAGAAGCATTAAAAGCTAGCAAAGGTTATTTTATTACGATATCAAGTTTAGCAGGAACCAACTTCTTTGAAGGAGCTTCTGCGTATAACGCAAGTAAATTCGGTCTCACCGGTTTTACTCAGGCAGTTATGCTTGACATACGTAAGTTTGGGATTCGCGTAACTACCATTATGCCGGGTTCTGTTGCTACTGCATTTAATGGACATGAAGTAAATGACCAAGATGCCTGGAAGATCCAAAAGGAGGATATTGGAGAATTAGTAGCAGATATACTAAAGATGAATTCACGCTCTCTTCCTAGTAAAATAGAGATAAGGCCTTCATTGCCTCCACAAAAATAAGTTAATCCATGCTTGCTTTTTCTAAGCTAAGCTTTGAAACGAACAGCTTATAAAGACTTTCTAAATAAGCTGTTCGTTCTTTTTGAAATGTATAAACGCCGTTATAATAGTCACTAATTAATATTCTCCCTTTTTCATATTGCTGCGTTGCCAACTTTAAATTCTCCTCTGCCATTGCAATGTTTTCTTTCTTTCTCTTAAATTCCTGTTCATAATAATCTACGTCATCACGTGCTGTATTGATGTCTAATTGCTGTTTATTTCTCTGAGAACGGATAGATTCTGCTATAATCTGCTGTTGTATTTTTAATTGAGAAATCTTCTTTATCCGGTCTATCCCTTCTGTAATTGGCACTCGAAGCCCGATATTAATAAAGCTATTTCCAAACCAATTACCTCCTTTAAATAGCTGGAAGGAATTGTCATAAAAACGAGATCCGTAATAACCGTTTAAACTAAGGGTGGGTAAGAATCCATTTTTGGCAGTATTTAGCTGTATCTCTGCAAGTTTACTTTGTTGTTGCAGCTTTCTAAGGTTTAAACTTAAGTGCTCCTCGCTACTTGAAGTTTCTGTATCTGAAAGCATTTCTCCTAATTCCTTTTGAAAAGAAATTTTAACAGGATCTGTAGGGGAGTAGCCTAGCAAAACAAGCAGTTTTTCTTTGGAGTTTTTAAAAATCTTTGATGCTTCCTGAAAGTTAGAGCGACTATTATTCTGAGCTAGCTTAACTTCGTTTAAAACAGGTAAGGTAGCACGTCCGGCATCAAATTGTTTTTGAGTCATTTCTACTACTTTAAATTTGCTCAAACTATCCACTTCTGCTAATCTAACTTGCTCTAATGCAACTAGACAAGCGTAATAAGCGTCCCCTACATCAAACAATAATTGGTTTTTGGCTAATAGATGATCGGTTTCTTTGATTTCACTTTCAATAGCGGCTTCTTTTACTGCTCCCTGAAGGCTGGGGTTAAATAAGTCATACGATGCATTTACACCAATATTAGAAGTCCATTTGGTTGTAAAACGTAGAAGCATTAATTCGTCATCTCCAGCATTCGGATCAAAAGCTTTTGCAGGTACAGGTGTACTTGGGATGATCAGGTTCTGCTGTAAATTAAAGTCACCATAAATTTGAGGAATTCGCTTTAACGCAGCCTGTTTTTGTGTTTCTTTTGCAATGTCTACTTCCAGTGCATTTATATTAAAATCCGGATTGTTTTCAACAGCTATCCTTCTCGCTTCCTCCAACGATAATTCTAACTTAACTTCCTGAGCGAAGCTGATAAAAGCTGACATGATCAGAAAGAATGATAAGAAGCTAGCGATCTTCATTTTATACATTTTAATTAAAATACAGATGCAGGTTCTAGTTTGCGAATCTTACGAACTGCAAAGAGAGATCCCCCAACCGAAATGAAAAGTGTTATACCTAGTAAAGTTAAAATAAGCTCTGCTGATAGGTTGATTATTAGTCCTGCATTTTCCACTCCATTTTTAAACAGTATCAATAATATAAGAGCAAACACGAATCCTATCATTGCATATAGGAAAGCCTGTGTTAAAATCAATCGGCTTACATAGCCACTTGTTGCTCCCATAGCTTTTAGGGTTCCGTAATCCTGCATTCTATCCAAAGCAGATGAATAGAGTGTTAAGCCGATAATAAAGAAACCGCTAATACTGGCAAATACGATTAACGAGCCAAAGCTAATCCCCATGTTGGAGGTTAGCAGAATCTCTTCTATGCTTGAGCTCTTCAAATCTTCTTTATCCCAGGCTTTTACCCCGTTAAAGCTTGAGTTGATTCGATTAACAACCGATTCGACATTCGCACCTTCCACCAATTTAACTCCCACCGCACTTACTTTGGAATTAGGGAAGTCTGCATAAAAACGTACATTATCAATGGAAGAGTACATATACTCTCCACCAAAACCCTGTATGTTTTTGGTCATTACCTTTATAACCGCTGTTTTTCCATTGAGTTCGAATGTCTGATTCAAGTCCAATGAGACATTCAAGCTTTTTGAGGAGAAAAATTCCGCACTGACAGCATCCGATTGATTTAAGTCTTGTAAATCCCCTTCTGTAATTTTTGAAATTAAAGGTCCGGCAGGGAAGAGCGGACCGTTGCTACCCACTAAAGTAACAGATGCTGTTCTTCCATTATCGAAGGTTGCGGTAGCAGGAGTTGTGATCATGCCTTCGGTATAAGCAACTCCTTGTATGCTGGCAATTTCCTGAACAAAACGTTGATCAATAGGAGTAAGTACATTCACATTATTGGTCGTATTATCAATTACCCATATTTCTGTACTCTGTGCATTTGAGTTTTCAATAATTCCACCCATTAATCTCATTAAGAAATTCAGCGTTCCCAATTGCTGGCCTATCAAAAAAACACTGATAACGATACCCACCAAAACACCAACGCTTTTTGGAATATCGAACTTCATAAATTTAAAGGCAGTCTGGATCATAAAAAGAACTTATAACTCAATAACACATGCTACCTTTTTATTAATTAACAGCGAAGCTTCTTCATCTATGGACGCCTTAAATCGTCTAACTCGCCGATCGTTTCTCTCACCGGGTTCATCATAAAAAAGTGATTTATCCTGGAGAATAGGAGAGAGTGAAATGATCTCTCCACTTGCGATTTTCTCATTGTTCCCAATCAGATGAATACTAACAGTTTGTCCGACTTTTATTTTATCAGAAAACAATTCATCTACTTCTCCATGGATGATGAGGGGTTCATCAGCAGCAAACTGTCCGATGGAAACAAAGGCCTCTACTGCCTTACCAATCTCAGCATTCAAAGATAATAGCACACCGTTGTCCGGCGCTGTAATAAGTTTATCCGCTCTGGATGATTCTGTTTGCTCAATCTCATTTTCTAACTCCTGAATAATTAAGCGATTCGTTGCCGTGCTTTTCTGAGCTGCTTCTAAGTTAGCCTTCAATACATCTCGTTCTTTGCGAAGTGTTTCTACCTGTTGCCGGGTTTCAGCTCCTGATTGTGCTAATTCTTCACTAACTTTTAAATCAGCAGACTTTTCACGTAAAGCTATCTCGTATTGTTTCTCATTAGCCCGATCTTGTTCTACACGTTGCTTTTGAGTAGCAATCTGGATTTTCAGATTCTGCAATTGTATAGCCTCCTTCTTTGAATCAAAAGACAAAATGATTTCTCCTTTCTTTAATGAATCTCCTTCCTTCTTATTAATTGACTCAATAATCCCTCCTTCATCACTTGCCAGATCTACTAATCCACTCAAAGGTTCTACTTTTCCAATACCTGTAACTTTTTCTATGTCATTGCGTTGACTTAAGCTATCTATAGCTGTACTTTGATTACCAGCTGACTTATTTCCGCAAGATGCCAATCCCGTTGATATCACTATCAGCAAAAGTATATTATTTATAATCTTCCTCATTTTTTAAATTATCTGAAAGTTTTCCTTCTTCAACATACATGATTCGATCTGCATATTTTCTCAATCGTAAATCGTGTGTTACCACCACAACGGCTTTACCTTCATTGGCTAGTAATCTTAATTCTTCCATAACAAAGGAAGCACTTTTGGAATCTAAGGAGGCGGTAGGTTCATCACATAATAAAATAGGAGGGTCAGTTACTAAAGCCCTTGCAATTGCTACACGCTGTTTTTGGCCACCACTTAATTTTCTTGGTAAAGTATGCATCTTGTCTGCTATATTCACCTTCTCCAGAGTGCTTTTAGCTAACTTACTGGCATTAACACGATCCATTTTAGATAATATCAAAGGTTGTAAAACATTTTCCAATGCAGTAAGTGGTTGAAGTAAATTAAATTGTTGAAATACAAAACCTATTTTTTGTAGGCGGATAGCTGCTAATTTGTTTTCAGAATATGCGCTTATATTTTCATTGTTTATCAGTACTTCACCTGAACTTGGATAAACTACCGAGCCCAAGATGGATAATAAAGTTGTCTTTCCTGAACCGGATGGACCCATAATAAGTGTAAGTTCATGTGAGTATATATCTACTGTCGTATTATCTAATGCTATAATTGTGGTATCTCCGGTTTTATAAACCTTACTCACATCTTTTAGAGAAGCTACAATTTTTTTATTATTCATTCTATATCTTATACAGCTTTGCATGTATTTAAGTTAGAACAAAATAACTAAATCTTAGGCTATTCATTAAATATAAAATCAATAATAGTGTTTCGTGTTGAACATTTATTGATTATTTTTGAAAATTGTTGGTTAGTGAATAAGATTAACAATTAAATTTTTTATCAATCAAAAACTTTTTTGCGAAACTGGGCCCATTAAATGATGATTCAGAATGAATTTATTTTCAGGATAAAGGAGAAAATGAAACGGTTCCTCGTAGAAGGAAAAACTGTATCGAGATGGACTATCCTAATTCTTGATTTGCTTATAGTTTTGTGGTCATTTTCATTCTCTTTTTTCTTGGTTAAGGGTTTTGAATTTACATTAATAAATCCGGTACGTTTTTCAATCTATATCATCTCATTCTCCTTTATTGCTATCACTACGCTTTATGTTGGCCGTATGCACACCGGTTTACTGCGTTACTCCAACAGCGTAGATTTATTTCGTATATTTTCTGCAGCAATAACGTTTAATGTTATCTTTTTAAGCGCGATGCTGCTGTTTGCGCAATCCATTATTGATAACGAGTACCAAAACCTTTTCTTAATTGTACTGATCAATTTCTTTATCAGTACATCTCTTTTGGTTATGCTTCGGGTAGCTGGTCGTAATATATATCAGTTTTTAACACGGCGTTTTGCAGGTAAAGATTTTGTGAATGTGCTAATCTATGGTTCTGATAAAAACGCAGTATTGGTAAAACAAGCTTTGGAGAGCAATCAGGAAGTAAACTATGTCGTTGTTGGTTTTATCGATATTAATCGTAATAGATTATACAGCTATATGGAGCAGAAAAAGGTTTATCACTTTAAAGAGCTGCCTGAGCTTAAAAAATACAAGAAAATACAAGAACTGATAATTGTTCATGAAAATTTGGACGAGCGTTCTAAAAAAGTTGTTATTGAACGAAGCATTCGTTTAGGGATTAAAGTCGTTACCGTTCCTCCTTCCAGTAAGTGGCTTTCTGGAACCCTGAATCGAAAGCAGATGCATGAGCTTCGAATCGAGGATCTTTTGCAAAGAAAACCAATTGTAATTGATCCAAGCCGTGTAAAAAAAGATATATGTGGTAAACGTGTTTTAATAACAGGTGCTGCAGGCTCTATTGGTTCTGAAATTGTACGACAGGTTTTGGATTACGAACCGGCATTGTTAATCCTTTGCGACCATGCAGAATCGCCCTTGCATGCTATTCAGTTAGAATTGGAGGATAATTTTCCTTCTGCTCACATTGAGATGGTTATAGCGGATGTGCGTGATATCAATCGGATGGAATCTATCTTTAAGACATACAGCGTTCAGGTAATTTACCATGCTGCAGCTTATAAGCATGTGCCTTTAATGGAGCATAATCCTTTTGAGGCTGTTGATGTAAATGTGGGTGGAACTAAACATATTGCAGATTTAGCAGTGAAATATCAAGCCGAAAAATTTGTAATGGTCTCTACAGACAAAGCGGTAAATCCTACCAATGTAATGGGAGCGTCTAAGCGCATTGCAGAAATTTATATACAGGCATTAAATTCACCTGATGTAAAAACTCGTTTCATAACTACTCGTTTTGGTAATGTACTGGGTTCTAATGGTTCAGTAATACCACGTTTTCGCGCACAGATTGAAAGAGGAGGTCCGGTTACAGTTACGCACCCTGAGATTACACGTTATTTCATGACGATATCTGAAGCCGTACAGTTGGTTTTAGAAGCAGGAACGATGGGGCATGGGGGAGAGATCTTCGTCTTTGATATGGGCAAGCCGGTCAAAATAGTTGATTTGGCAAAGAAGATGATCCAACTTGCTGGTTATGTTGAAGGGATAGATATTAAAATTGTATATACAGGATTAAGACCCGGCGAAAAGCTATACGAAGAACTCCTTGCTTCTTCTGAGCTTACCCTCCCTACTCATCATGAGAAAATAAATATAGCTAAAGTAAGAAATCATTCTTATGAAGAAGCCAATGCTGCTATTATTGAATTATTGAATATTAATGAAAAGCAAGATAGCCAATCAATAGTTCGTAAAATGAAAATTATTGTGCCTGAATTCTTAAGTAATAACTCCATTTACGAGGATTTAGACAGTGCTTATTTCGATTCCATTTAAGTAAAATATATACTTTGGCATAGTTATTTCTTATACAAATCGTGGATGATTTCACATCCTGATATATTTATAAATAAAAACTAATATGAAAAATAATACAATAACTCTTGTCATGTTGTTTGCCATGTCAATTGGTATTTTGACAGCATGCAATAATGCATCCGGCACAAAAGAAGATACTTTAGCCAAAGAAATGGCTGATAAACGAATAAGTGATAGCTTAAAGTTGGATAGTTTTAAAACAGCAGAAGCTGCAAAAGCCGCATTAGCAGAGCAAGAAGAAAGTAAAAGTTATTCTAAAAAAGAATCGAATGTTATACCAACATCAAATACCAGCACTGTAATTCATGCTTCACCTGAAGCTACTCAGCAACAAGAGAAGAAAGGTTGGAGCGATGCTGCTAAAGGCACAGCCATTGGCGCTGGTGTTGGAGCAATTGGCGGAGCTTTAATAGATAAAGACAAACCTGTTAGAGGTGCAGCCATTGGAGCAGCTATTGGTGGTGGTAGTGGTTATGCTATTGGTAGAAAGAGCGACCGTGAAAGTGGTAGAGTTGAGAAAAAAGACTAATTAATTTATCTTGAGGCACCCATTATTATAGGTCAAAGTTCCACCATTCTTTTTGCAGATTACTTTCGGACTCCGTCAGTTCTTTGCTAAGTAGGTTCTTTCTTATAGTAATGGGTTCTCCTATCATCGGACTTAGCATTTTTACCTCTTTCTGTTTAGCACTTTCTTTGACGCGCTGGATAGGCTCATTCCAGGGATGATTAGCCAAAGCAAACTTTCCCCAGTGTACAGGAAGCAGTATTTCTGCATTTAAATCTATACAAGCCTCTACAGTTTCTTCAGGCATCATATGTATAAAAGGCCATGATTTATTGTATTGGCCGCATTCCAATATTGCTATATCAAAGGGTCCAAAAGTATCACCAATTAATTTGAAGTGGGTATCATAACCTGAATCACCACCGATAAAGATTCTATAGTCATCGATCTCCAACACAAAAGAAGCCCATAAACTTCCACCTCTTTTTATACCCCTGCCAGAGAAGTGCCTAGCCGGTGTGGCTGTTAGCACAAAGTGATTCTCGTATTCTTTCTTTTCCCACCAGTCCAGATCTGTTATTTTTTGAGCATCAATACCCATCTTTTCTAAAGACTGCTTAACACCAATTGCTGTTAAATAATTTTTCACCTTCCCTTTCAATTTATCAATGGTTTGAACGTCCATGTGATCATAATGATTATGAGTTAAAACCAATAGCTCAATTTCAGGCATATCATCGGCTGTATAAACATTTGATCCATCAAAAGCCCTAACCATATAAGAAAATGGAGATGCATGGCCGCTAAAAACGGGATCTACTAAGATATTTCTTCCATCGCAGTGGATAAGGTAGGATGAATGTCCGAACCAAACAATTACGGGCTCTTTTGATGAAATTGACCTTAAGTCTGTTTTAATTGATGGGATAATTTGCTGAGGGCGAACACTCTTTGGCCTTCTTAACATATCCTTTAATATTTGAAAATAAGAAACATCCGGAGCCATAGTCGGAGTATGAGAAAGATTTTGAAATGATCCTTTTTTATAATTCTTGGAATGAATGATCCGATCGTCTTTTTTCATAATTTAAAATAATAAGGATGCAATTTAGTAATTCTCCTTCGAACCTTGCTCGTAACTTCTACGTACCATGTTTAATATACCAGTGTTGTTACTGTGCTATTATTGCGTTATGTCTACGCTATTTTAATTAAAATAGCGTAGACATAACGTAGGAATCACTCATTAAGCTTACTGCTATGTTATACGAGGTACGTACATGTTAGGTATCAGGTTCTTTTAAATTCGAAGTAGGTTATCCCGAAATTTTATTTAATTTCGTTTTAGATCAATCGATATCAGACTCGATATCTTGCTTAATGAAACCAATTATATATTGATTTAAATCTTAAAAAAATGACAACAAAAACTTTAAAAACAATGATGCAGAAACAAGGTACAATCCCCACGTTATTTTCCTTTTTATTTATTCTTATTTCTTTTCAATCCTGTACACAATCGGGAAACGCTGCTTCAGCGTCAGCTGAAAGTGAGCCTATCTTTGATGGAAAAACGTTAGATGGCTGGAAAGCAGTTGCTGGTACAGCGCCATTTGAAGTAATTGATGGTGAAATTGTCGGTACTACGGTGGAGAATACAGGCAATACTTTCTTGATCACCGAAAAGGAGTATACTGACTATATTTTTGAGGTAGATGTGAAGATTGAAGGTGCTGGTAATAATTCAGGAGTTATGGTTCGCGGCCAGTATGATCCTGCAGGAAGAGACGGAGCTGGTTTGGTATTTGGCAGACAGGTGGAAATAGATCCCTCTGATCGGAAATGGACAGGTGGAATTTACGATGAGGCCCGTAGAATGTGGCTTTATCCGTTGGATCTGAATCCTTCTGCAAAAGAAGTTTTTAAGGTAGGTGAATACAATCATCTTAGAATTGAAAGCATTGGCAATAAAACAAAAACCTGGATTAACGATGTTCCAGTTGCTTACTTGGTTGACACGTTGGATGCCAATGGATTTATCGGTTTGCAAGTGCATGCTGTTTATGGTGATGGAAAAGCAGGGGAAAAAGTATACTTCAAGAACCTAAACTTACAAACGCAAAATTTGAAACCAAAAGAATTTTCAACTGGAGTGTATGTTGTTAACCTTTTAACCAATAACCTGTCTGAGCAGGAGAAAAAGGATGGTTATAAATTACTTTTTGATGGAGAAACAAGTGACGGCTGGGTAGGGGCTCATAAAGATACTTTTCCTGAAAAAGGATGGAAAATATCTGACGGTGTATTATCGGTTTTATCATCAGACGGAGCAGAATCTGCTAATGGAGGTGATATTGTAACCAAAGATGAATACTCTGCCTTTGATCTTTCCTTTGAATTTAAATTAACTACCGGTGCTAATAGCGGAGTGAAATATTTTGTTACACTTGCAGAGCAAAGTGCAGGTTCTGCCATTGGTTTGGAATATCAGATTTTGGATGATGATGTGCATCCGGATGCTAAATTAGGGAAAGATGGTAATCGTACTCTTGCATCTCTTTACGATTTAATTACAGCCAATAAACAACCTCGTTTTATGAAGCCTATAGGAGAATGGAATAGAGGAAGAGTTGTTGCTTATCCTGATAAAAGAGTTGAGCATTATTTGAATGGGGTAGTTGTTTTATCTTATGTACGCGGCTCAGAAGAGTATCGTGCGTTAGTTGCGGGTAGTAAATATAAGGATTGGGTGAACTTTGGTGAAGCTGAAAAAGGCCATATTTTACTGCAAGACCATGGTGATAATGTAAGTTTTAAAAATATTAAAATAAAATCTTTATAAACTTGCATTAGTGTATGATGTACACTATATTTGTATCATCATAATTTAGGTTTATAATTGGTTAGTAAAGGTTCCCATTCTCCCCGCTTGGGAACCTTTCATTTTTACCCTTTTTATAATAATCCAAAGAAAATATATTCTATCTATTTTACCGTTCTATTTCGAAATTCATAAATAAATTCTCTATTTTGTTCCTTAATTTAAATACCAAGGCAATTATTTTGAAAAAGTCAATTCTTAAGAAACCGATACTAGTCATAAAATTTGGAACAGCATCAATCACTACCAATAACGGAGAACTGGATGAGCAGGTAATTGCTGATATAGCTCAACAAGTTGCACAAATTCATTCCCAATATCACATTGTTTTAGTTTCTTCGGGAGCGGTTGCCGCGGGTAAATCATTTATACAGAATTATAAGAAAGGTCTGAGCGAAAGAAAGGCTGCTGCTGCTATTGGAAATACTTTATTGCTTAATAAATACTCGCAGTATTTTACACCTTATGGTATCCACATTGCACAAAGCCTAAGTGAGCGTACTCATTTTTCTAACCGTAAGCAGTTTCTTCAGTTAAAGAAGACCTACGAAAAGCTTTGGGAGAATAATATTATTCCAATAGCGAATGAAAACGACGTTGTCAGCAATTTAGAGCTTAAGTTTTCTGACAATGATGAGCTGGCAACTTTGATTGCTGTGGGTTTTAATGCATCTTTGTTATTATTCAGTACTTCGGTTCCTGGCGTATTGGATGCTAAAGGAGAGGTGATTACAGCACTGGATACCAGCGATAAGTCGGTTTTACAGTTAGCGAATAAGGAGAAGTCAGCATCTGGATTAGGAGGAATGACTTCCAAATTGACTTATACACGTTTGGCAAATCAAATGGGTATTAAGGCCGTAATTTTTGGAATAAGGACTGAAGATGGTATCTTGAAAGCTATTAAAGGTGAGACAGGAACGGTTTGTAAGGCTCAGCCATGTTCCATGTCGGCGAGAAATCGTTGGCTTGCAAGCGGAAGCCTGATAAAAGGCAAGGTAAAGGTTGATTTAGGAGCAACAGCTGCTTTAAATAAAAGATTTAGCTTGCTGGCTGTAGGAGTAAAGGAGGTGATTGGAGATTTTGAGCATGGGGAGGTGATTGAGATTCTGGATGAAGATAACCATGCGATTGCAGTAGCAAAAACCAGAATTTCATCGGGAGAACTGATAAAGAATTTAAAAACGCAGAATTTTGAAGTGGCAAATGCCAATGATATTGTATTTATATAAACCTTACGATTCATAGACAAATGGAGAATATTCAAGACATCCTTAAAAGTGCAGCGAAAGCAACTACGGTGGTTCAAGCTCTTTCTGAAGAAGTTAAAGTGTCTTTGCTGAAAGAGCTTTCAGCACGGCTAAAAAACTCTAAGAAAGAAATCCTTGCTAGTAATTTGTTGGATTTAAATAAAATGGATGATGCTGACCCCAAGAAAGATCGTTTGGTTTTGACGGACGCTCGTATTGATGACTTATCATCCAGTTTAGATGAGATTGCTGCCTTGCCAGATCCGGCCAATCAAGTGATTGTTGAAAGAACATTGGATAATGGATTGCAGGTTATAAAGAAAACCGTGCCTTTGGGAGTGGTAGGAGTGATCTATGAGTCGAGGCCAAATGTAACGATTGACGTAGCCGCTTTGTGCATACGTTCAGGGAACGTTTGTTTGCTTCGTGGAGGTAGCGATGCTTTTCATACAAATACGATCTTGGTAGAGCTTATTCATCAATGTCTGGATAGGTTTAATATTGATCGGGCTATTGTTCAGCTTTTACCGGTTGATCGCCGTTTTGTGGATGAACTATTGAATGCTTCAAAATACGTAGATATCATTATTCCTCGTGGTTCTGATCAACTGATTCAGTTTGTGAGAAATAACTCGAAAGTTCCGGTAATAGAAACAGGTGCCGGCGTATGCCATACCTATGTGGAAGCGAGCGCAGATTTGCAGAAAGCAGTCGATATTGTTGTGAATGCTAAAGTTACCCGGCCATCGGTATGCAATGCATTGGATACGGTTATTGTAGACCGTGCTATTGCTGAACCTTTTCTTGACTTGTTGGCTCCTAAACTGTCTGATTATCAAGTAGAAATATTTGCTGATAAAGAATCATTTGATATTTTATCTCATGCTGATTATAAGGATTTAAAGCATGCTGATAATGAAGATTTCGGTCGTGAGTTTTTAGATATGAAATGCTCTGTTAAGGTATTGGACAATATAGATGAAGCTTTAGATCATATTTCCAACTTCTCATCCAAACATTCGGAAGCCATTGTTTCAAAGGATGCCGATAAGCAGTTGCGCTTTTTAAATGAAGTAGACGCTGCAGCCGTTTATGTGAATGCTTCTACGCGTTTTACCGATGGTGGTGTATTTGGTTTGGGTGCAGAAATTGGTATCTCTACTCAGAAACTGCATGCCCGCGGACCCTTCGCATTGGAGAAATTGGTTACTGAAAAGTGGTTGATTAGGGGTGACGGACAAGTCAGGTAGTCTTTTTAAGGTTTAGTTTATTTATTTATATTAGCGTAAGGAATTTTTAGGTCCACGCTCGAAATCCGCTATAAACTAATTTCTTACAACATGATTAATGTTTTATGACTTGGAAAAACTTCTTCCTGCTGGCCGGTCCTTTATCTTTTTTAATTATCAAGTATATCCATTTTGAAGGCTTGTCGCCTGAAGGGCAGGCCGTTTTGGCTTGTACTTGCTGGGTAGCGATTTGGTGGATCAGTGAGGCTGCAGAACTTCCAGTTACTTCCATATTACCATTAGCCATAATACCACTGGCTGGCGGCTTAACAATCGATCAGACTGCAACTTCTTATGCCAATCCTTTAATTTTTCTCTTTATGGGTGGCTTTATAATTGGCCTTGCCATTGAGAAATGGGGCTTGCACCAACGAATTGCTTATAAAATTATTGATTTTGTAGGGAAGGGAGAGAAGCGGATGATTTTGGGTTTTATGCTGGCGACTGGCTTCTTATCTATGTGGCTATCCAATACCGCTACAACTATTATGATGCTACCGATTGGCTTATCGGTTATAAAGCATATGGGTGAGCGACAACCATTTTCTCGTAGTTTAATGTTGGGTATTGCCTATGCAGCATCTATTGGTGGGATGGCTACTTTAATTGGTACTCCGCCCAACTTAATACTTGCCGGAGTAGTTCGAGAAGCTTTTCAGATTGAGATTTCCTTTCTTCAATGGATGATGTTTGCATTTCCTCTTAGTCTTTTATTATTATTTGTCACCTGGTTCTATCTTACACGCTATAAAGTAAGGGAGGACGATCGTGCTGAAGATTTAGCCTTATTAGAATTGGGAAAAATGTCTCTTCAGGAGAAAAGGGTTTTGGCTATATTTTCGTTGGTTGCCTTTTTGTGGATTACCCGTTCATTTATCTGGAATACAGTTATTCCTGGTTTGGACGATACTATTATAGCAATTGTTGGGGCATTACTTATGTTTTTGGTTCCTGCGGGTGAAGGAAAAGGGATGTTAATGAATTGGAATTCAGCTAAGAAGCTTCCTTGGGATGTATTATTGATTTTCGGTGCCGGTTTGGCGATTGCAAAAGGTTTCTCTCAAACTGATTTGGCAAGTTGGCTTGCTATGCAATTTATGGCTGCAAATTTCCTTCCTGCTATGCTGATATCGTTACTTGTTATTGCGGGAATTAATTTCTTAACTGAAGTAACGTCTAATACAGCTACTGCAAGTATGATTTTACCTTTATTGATAACCTTGACAGCTGCTTTGGGTATTCCTCCAATACCTTTGTTGGCGGGGGCTGCTATAGCGGCTTCCTGTGCTTTTATGCTTCCGGTTGCTACACCACCCAATGCGATTGTTTTTAGTTCGGGCAAAATAAGGATAGGAGAGATGGCAAGGATTGGTTTATGGCTTAACCTGACATCAATATTCTTTATATTTTTGTTTATTTATTACTGGTGGCCAATGGTATGGGTAATGTAGGTTATTTGGGTTCCATGGTAAAAGTTAAGGTGGTGGAGTAGATACCTGATCGTGCATTTTTAAAACTATTCTCATTTGCTGTAGTAAAATATTTTAAGTTATAGTATACCGGATTTGGATCTGTATAAGAATTCTTTGATAACAAGGTTGTAGTCGACTTGTTTAAACTGATAGTATTATGGGTAACATCAATAGGAGCGGGGATTCCATTGCTGCTCATAAGTTTTACTGCGGCTAGAGGAATAACGCTGGGTCCGCTCGAAGAGAAGTTATCTGCACTGCCATTTACCTTAATGTGATAAGGTGCAGCCGATTGAACCCTTAGCCCATTGTTTATTGTTATTGCAGTTCCGTTATTATAGTCTTCTCCATTGTTAAAATTAAGTGAAGGATTTTGTGCGCCGTTAACTAAAGTTAAGCTGGTAATCGGAGTGCTTCCACCACCACCCGTACCGTTAAAATATTTACCAAAATTATAAACTGCGGTAGAAGTAGATTTTAATTGATTGTTTTTATCATACAATCGAAAAGTAAGTTGACATCGATACTCACCATTTTGTAATTCTACCAATTGCGGTCCTCCGGCAATTTTAAGATCATAACGAATAAAAGTACTGTAATAAGGAGGAGCTATTAAAGGGGTAGAAGATGATTGAATTAATGTTACTTCATTATAGTTTAAAGCAATGTAATTGGTAGGAGCTTTAATGGCATTTGCAAATACCGGTATTTCTGCAATTGAAGGATTATGCTTTAAAGACACATATTGTGGAGCCAGTGTGGTACCGTTTACAAAAGTAATAGGGGCCGTAACCTGTACGGTTATTTTAAAATTGGGTAGGCTGCTATTGTGTCCGATCGAGAGTTGCAGTTGCACGTTACCAATGGAAGTCCCGCCATTATCCAAATCGCTTTGATTTAAAAACTGTATCCAGACACCATTTCCTTGTGAAGCACTGATAGACTGTGCCATCAGATTTACACTTGATAGTAGCAATAAACAAAAGATTATACTTTTAGCTTTCAATTTGTAAAGATTAATTCAACGTTATTAATACCATTATTTGTAATGGGTTCTACCAGAGCATAGGCTTTGTAGCTTCCATTTTTCAGGTTAGGCGGTAAATTTATACTCACCTGTTGTTTATCAGCAGGTAAAGTAAAGAATTCCGTATTTCCTAATCTAATCATTTCCCGAGTATCAAGATTTAATAATTCATATTTAATGACCCCTTCTAACCAAATATTACCACTATTATGAATGGAGAGCATCAAGCTTTGGTTGTTCTCCCGATCCTTCTTCACCAATTTAAAGTTAGAAAGTTGTAGTTCAGAGTTAGTGTGTTCCTTATTTTTATAATAAATTTTCACACCTACTTGTACAACCATATTAATCGCTAAGGATGTTGTATTGATATTGGGTTTCTCAATTTGTGTTAGATATAGCATAGCGGTATGGACTGTTACTCCATCATTAGGTATAGCATTGATAGTGACCCGTATTGTATCAACTGCATCTGGCGCTAAGGTAATATAATCGCCGGAATCAATTGTTAAATAATTGGCGAGTGAGGTAGCAAGTTCACCAGCAGGATATACTTTGTTATTTCCAAATAAGTCGTAATTCCAGTCATGAACAGATATTCTAATATTTAGTGTGTCATTGCTATTCAGATTTTTGATAATGAAGGACTGTTCCTTACTCCCTTCCTCTGCAAAGTATAGCCGAGATGCAGAAATTGCTATCGCACTCTGTGCAAAGCAGTCATACTGTAGAAATAAAAAGGTGATGACTGTTAGGATTGCTTTCATTCTTAGAATTTTTTAACTTTGATTTCAGTACCTTTTTTCTTGAATTCAAATATTAATTTCTTACTTGTCTCTCCTTTGATCGCCTGAGCGCTTTGTGAAGGGTTTAAAAACTCGTAGCGAGTATTTTCAAAGTATACCGTATAATTTCCTTCTATGAGATAAAAATCAAAACCTCCTTGTGGATTTACAAATGTATTGAATATTTCTCCTTTTTCATTTTTTGCATAAACATTGATTCCTGTAATATCAGCTTCTTTTGTGTCGTATTGTTGACGTATTTCCTTTAATTCTCCTGATATGCGGATATTTTGGATCATGGGTAAAAGTAAAGTACGGTTCCGGTTTACCAAAACAGAATCGACTCCTTTTAGTTGTAATCCTTCTTGATTATTGATACTTAGCCGATAGGTTCCTGGCATTACATTTTGATAATTTACTTCGCCGTCTTTATTGGTTAAAGCAACTGAGTTATTGAGTCGTATTATTTTGCCTGATATCGCTTTTTCCTTTGCATCCATAATGCCGTTATAATTATCGTCTTGGAAGAGCTTTAATTTTACATTGTGATTGCCTACACTGGTTGCTTGTCTAAAATATTTTTTAATACCGAATCTGTATTGTGAATTATTGCTCGAGAAAGTTTCAGATTTAAACCCACTGTAACTGCCAGAACCTGTCAATGACCAGGTATTTGCCAATTTATATTCAATATTTGCATTTAAATTTTTATTAAAATTCCCATAAGTATTTGAATAGTTTATTCCTCCCGAAAGGTTTGTTTTTAATTTCTGATTGAAGGCAGTAAAAGAGTAAGAAGAGTAAAGCGAGTAATTATTAACTTTGTTTTTTGACTCTGTGGATTGAATAACTTCATAGATATTTTGAGGGTTAAAACTAGCTAAAGCATTTAAACTGATTTTGTTATATCGATAAGATAATAATAAACGCAGATTTTTATACCAATTTTTTCCATCATCGATGCTCGAAGAACCATATTCAGTAGAGAAATTCAGACTATGGGTACCTAGATGAGTGCTTATATCCATTTTCAAGCTATAGGAAAGTAATTTCTGGTTCAGATTATTTGTGTTATTTTTTTGTTCCGTAATCTGAGGAGAGACAGAGAAGTCGAAACTTGGATGATTAAGTGAAAATCCGGTTCCAAATATTTGGCTTCTTCCATAATAATGAATTTCAGGAAGAGAATTTCCGTTTGTGTCAAAAAAGGTAGTTAAATATCGTGGCTGATTGATAGTATTAGTATAGCGTAAAAAGATCTGTTTGTTTTGGCTAACGCGATAAGAAAAACTTTGATTGATGTTCAATGACCCTCTTCTCTGTCCGGCATATTTCGGAGTGCTGTAGGAATTATTGGAGTTGATCTGTAACTTTTTGCCACTCAAACCATAATAGACACCTGCTGAATAACCAATTGCACTCAGATTTGCTGATATGTTCTCTTGATTGCTAACACCTCCGTCAAATCGTAGGTTCTGAATGGAATCTATCGCTATTGCTGAAGAAAGTGTCAATAAATTAGTATTGATAGAAGTATTGGGGTCAGTGTTATAGACATAAGCAATCCCAGCTTTTTTGTTCCCATTGTTCATAAATTGGTAACGGGTAGCAAATGTACGTGCTAGCTCTCGTGAGTTTTTTATTGAATTGTAAAGGCTGTAATCGTTTTCTGAAGCTAATGCTTCAAAGCTGTGGTGATCATTCGGCTGATAGGTCAGTTTAGCACCTTTACCACTAATGCTATAATCATAGTCTTCTCCGTATATATTGCCGAGTCGCAGTGTCATTGCGTCACTTCCTAGTTCGAACCAGCTATTGTAAATATTAAGGTTTTGTTGCTGTGCGTAATAATCAACGTTAGTACTAAAGCCGGCTTGAAGTCTGCCTAGAGCAAACAGGCCGTTTGCTCTTAGCTGATCGTAGGTTGATCCACGGTTCAATTGAGCATGTGTTAACTCTATGGAATTGTCAGACATATCAGAGCCTGAAGCATTCATTTGTCTTGAGTTACTTAATATAATCACCCGGATATTCGTACTTCCTATTATTTTATTCAATGCCATATCTTCTGCATTAATTAGGAGCTGGTAATCAGGATTAAAGCTGTTGCTAGAGCGTGTACTTACCTGTAGATCTATAAGCCTTTTCTCTTTGGCTTCCAAACTGATGATTTCCTCTTTTCGACTGATTTGTAGCCCTTCTGGCTGAACTCGATAGCTTAGTTTGATCTGTCGGGCCGAATAGCTTCTGTTCTCAATAAAAAAAGAAACCTTACTCTCCGGGAGGTTTGGATCTAAATAGTTTTCGGTAGCGAAAGGATAAATGCTTACGCTGTTATCTTCTTTCCGATCAATATAAAAGCTGGTAGTTTGTATCCGGTCATTACCATTAATAACATAATTGATACTATAGTGAACAGATTTGTCTGGTATCTTTAAGAATTCCTGATTGGCTAAAAATTTAACCGGAAAGCGCTTGCCTTCGCCGGTAGATAAGGTAAAGGCAGCTGAAGATGGTTTAAGTAGAGTGCCCGGATAAGATGTCTGAGCAGCAATTTTTGTTATTTCTATTGGACGATTGCTTTCATTTTTTATAAGCAAGAAGTTGAGCAAAGTACTTCCAGGTTCCGCCAAGATCGTATCCTGTTCAAACGAGAAAAGAAGAGAATCTTTTTTCGGCTGTGCAATAGCAGTGCTTAGCGCCCCTAAAAGGCACGTAATAAAAACAATGATTCGTTTCATCTGTTAAAGACAGTGACATAGCTCTAACCTCGTATCAGAGACTTTATTTTGTTATTAATTGAATTCAAAATCTTTTTCTGCCACTCGGATATCTGTGGTTCCACCCATTTTTATAAAGGATACACCCGCGTAAGAGCCTTTCGTCTCTGCTGGAATATCAAAGTAAACCAATTGTTCTGCTTCAGGAAGCATAGAAATATTAACTGGAGTTAATTTGATTTCTTCACCACTGTTTTTATTGGTTAATTCTAGTTCAACACTAGAATCACTGATAGTATTTCCAACATTCTTTATTTTTATACCAACCCTCCGGTAAGGATTGTCACCTTTATTAATGATCCCCAAATCATCAACCGCAGTAAATTCCAGATCCTGTGTTTGATTGGTCGGTGGTGTATTGTAAACATGTAAGCCGAACTCGAACAAAACCTGTAAACCAATCCCCATTCCGCTTTGATAGTTATCATCTTGTCGTCCTATTTGAGTAAAAAAGAGCATGCTATTGGTAACATCACTGACAGGAATATTTTCAGGAATATGCATAGTAACAGGAATGGTCAGTGTTGAACCGGCATCTACCGTAAATAGCTCTTCGGGAATGGATATCCAACTGCTATTTGATTTAGATAATGTATTTGGATCCATGTATAATTTTTCTCCTATGCTATCACGATACCAGTCATTTATCCTAGTATTGAACGTGATAGAATTTGCCGAGCCATTGGTAAAGATTACATTTTCTGTCAAAGTTTCTCCAGGATTTCCGCTGAAGAATAAGCGAGTTGGCGACATGGAAATACCTTGTGCCTTGACACTAATTATTCCTGTAAAGAACGCTAATATAAACATCATCTTTAAGATGATGTTTTGGGTTGTTTTGTGATTCATTATTAAATTCATAATAGAAAAGTTTCCTAAATTAAATACAAAGATCGGATATTAGGAAACTTTCCCATAATTAAATTTAATGGTTGACTACTGAATAAGTTACAGTCTGCTTGTAATCACCAGCTGCTTTTCCTAGGATATCATCTGATGAAGACCTCTCTTTAGGAATAAAATAATCAATGTCAACAAGTTTGAGACTCCCAAGTGGAGCATTGGTAATGAGAGTTTGGGGTTCAGTTGCTCCAGTTAATACAACCTCTGAAGCTGTTCCTCCAACATCACTACTTCCATTCACTTTAATTGTTAAAACACTAATAGGGATAGTTTTACCTGTCGCATCTCCAGACGTACCTATAAAATTTTCTCCACCAGCTTTAACTTTTACGTCAAAAGCTTTAGTTGAAGTGATGATTAAGTGATCGTTTTGCGATACTGTTTGATCTGCTCTATAGGCCGCTTCATTTGGATAAGAGAAGCCAATGTTAGCTCCTGCCGCTGTACTGCTGGGATCAATAGATATTACGTCACTTAAATTGATAGTTACGTTAGCTGTTTGTGCTTTTACAGATGTGTTTGCAAGCAGGATGGCTACAAAAGATAATGCGCCGATAAGTAATTGCTTTTTCATGTTATTGGTTCTTAATTTTTTTAAATTCTTGTTAATTTTATTTGTTTGTTTTAGAGTGTGCTAAGTGTATATATGATCGTATTGGTATAGATGCCAGGATTAATACCTAATATTTTATCTATAGCATTTTTGGACGAAATGGTATATTCAACATTCAGATACTTCTTGATCGCTGGCGCTGCGTTTGAAATTAATGTTTGATCATTGATTTCTAAACCTCGGATATTTTGGAGGTTTAGTTCAGTGCCCAATAAATCGGTATTTTTTACTTGTATATCTAATACATTTGACGGAAAATATGAGTAGCCTGTCGATGTAAAGTTTTTATTGGCAGCTCTTGCTAAAAGACTGAATTTATTATTGGTTGATACAACAATATGATTAGGCATAGTCAAAGAAATCCCCTTCTTATAATCGTCTTCATTTTTTAATCTTAAATTTACCTGTAAGCCCCCCACACCAATATCAGAACTTAGACTAATGAAATCATCAACCTCTACAGCAACTGGTATCGGTACATGAGATAGTGTAGAACCAGATTCTGCTAATGAAGCACTTTGTGCATATGATGTTGAAATAAGCATTGAAAAAGCTATAGCCAACACCATTTTGGTTTTTATATTTATTTTAAAGTTGTTAATACTGGTGTTCATTTTATCGCTATTAATTTTCTCAAACAAAGGTGCGAAGAATGGTTTTTGTGATTTGTAATATATGTTAATAAGTTTTAGTAGTAAGTTTACTACAAGAGAATACTTATAATAAATTAATACCTTAATGGGCAATAACTGAATAGGTTAGTTTTTGTATGTAATTTCCGCTAGGTTTCCCTAAAATATCAGGCGATTGTGATTTTGCCTGAGGGATAATGTATTTAATGGTGAGCTGTTGTTCGTTTCCTTTTTCCGCACCAGTGACAATGTTTTGATCTTCGGTACTTAAGTTAATGACAGATATAACAGCGCCGGGCAGATCCGAAGTATTATCGCTAGCATCTACGGTGAGAACGTTAACTGGAATAGTACTGCCAGCAGCTGTTCCTTCACCAATGAAATTAGGGCCGTCGGCTTTTACTTTGATATCATAAGATTGGGTAGCTGTAACGATCAGATAGCTGTTTCTGACGATGGTTTGGCTTTTGTTGTAATCGCCTTCATTTTTGTATTGGAATCTTACAGGATCGGCGTGAATACTACTATTGGGGTCTACTGAAATAACATCTGTTAAATTGATACTGACATTGGTACTTACTTGGGCTTGTACTGAAAAAGTTATAAGAAACAGGATGCTGATAAATGTACCGGTTATATAATTCCTTTTCATTTTTATGGTATTTCACTTTAATTACAAAGATTGTTACCGCAAAGCTACGAGTTGAAGTATTACATTTTTGTAGTATAGTTATAGCATGCCGAGTAATAACTTTACTACTTATCTATGAAAGCGAAATGTCATAAAGTCTGAATATTTCTATTAATTCAGGAACCGTTTGTACGTCTAGTTTTTTAAATAAGCGCGTTTTGTATGTACTTACAGATGCTATATGGATATTCAGATCGTTTGAAATGTCTTTTAAGCTAAGGCCTTTGATAAGTTTTTCTGCAATCTCCATTTCGCGATTAGAGAGAACTTCAATAGGGTTTTGAGATGGTACATGTTTATTTAATGAGTTAAAAACCATGGTGTCTTTAACTTCATTGCTGATGTAGCTTCCTTTATCAAACATTTTCTCAAGTGCTTTGCTAATTTCTTCTTCGGTTGCTAGCTTATGCAGAAAGCCATCGGCTCCCATTTTTAAATATCGAACTGCAAAAAGCTGTTCATCTTGTGCGGAGAATATAAGTACTTTAATATTTGGATGTTTAATTTTAATAATTTCTAAGGTTTCCTGGAAATTACCATCCGGCATTTTAATATCGAGTACAATTAAATCAAATTCCTTTTTATTAAGTATATCTAATAAGCTTCGGTAGTTACTAACTTCGTCTATAATAACGGAAGGTCTCAATTTCTTAATCATTAAAGACAAACCTAATCTAACTACGCCATGGTCATCTGCAATAAGTATTTTTTCGGTCATTGTATGTGGTTCCAACTAAAAAGTTTGCGGCAGATTTATTCTTATTTTTGTGCCACTATCTTCTCTCGACGTAACTTCAATAGAAGCGTTTATTAATTTTGCTATATCCTTGATAATGGCCAGGCTGATACCGGCACCTTTTTCATTAAGGGTTCCGGTATGAGTTACTTCGTTGATATTAAATATACCTTCGAGAACCCGATCACTCATTCCTGCCCCAAAATCTTCTATGGTAAATTTAATGCTTTCATTGTTAATTATCATACAGTGAAAGATTATATTTCCACTAACATAAGAATACTTAATAGCATTTTCAATGATCTTTCGTAAAATGAATCTAATTAATACCTCGTCGTTGATAAATGTAGCATCTTGATCTCCTTCAAATGAAAGTTGTATACTCTTTTTCTTTAATTCGTTGCTAAGGGATTGTTGAATAGATTGAAACAAATTAAAACCACTTATTTTATCCTTTTGGGGGACGAAAGAATCATGCTGAGCATATACCCAAGCAAGGGTTGATTCAATGGTATGTTGGTTGATGATTGCACTTGATTTTAATTCAGGGAGTAACTCTGAAAGAATCTCTGGTGTGATTTCTTTATTTTGTAACGCATCTAAAACCCAAAGAAGATTTCTGGATACTCCAATAAAGTCATGAGCGATAAGAGATATCCATTGTTTTTTAGATTGAATATCCTGCTCCAGTTCTTTGATAATAGATTCCTGTTCTCTGATTTTTTCTATTTGCTGAGTACTGTCCATTATTAAATCGTTTGTTCTTCTTTTAACAGGTTTAAGATAATTTTGATTTCTTCTAATGTTTTTTCTAACAATTCTTTGATATAGATAGATTCAAATTCTGTTAATAATTCGAACGCAATCGCAAGCTTGCTTAATTCAGTTAATCCTGCAGTTAAACTGGTGCCTTTTAATTTGTGTCCGGTTTTTTTCAGTGCTTCCAAATCCCTTGTTTCAACTTGTTGTGTGAGATATTTACCACTTTCACAAAGTTCAAATACCAAAAGTTTAATGAATTCAGCTTTAAATGTTGGATCTAATGATGTGTATTCATTAAACCATGCTCGGTCAATGTGATTTATCGATTGATAGTTTGTCGGACTTTCGTACATAGAAGGGCTGTCATGTGCAGCATCTGATCCTAACCATTTGATAAACATATCAGCTATGTCTTGTTTTACAATAGGTTTGGTCATAAAGTCATCCATCCCTGCTTTCAAGCATCTTTTCCTTTCATCATTCATTGCGCCTGCTGTTAAAGCAAGAATTGGCACATGGAAACTTTTTTCCAGTTTGCGGATGGCAAGCGTTGCTTCAATGCCATTTAGATTAGGCATTTGTACATCCATTAAAATAATATCCGGCTCTTCAGATTTATATTGATTGACAGCTTGTTCTCCATCTTTGGCTTCAAAGATGGATGCATCAGGAGCAATTTGTTGAATAATAGATTTGGTGAGGAACATATTAACTTCATTGTCTTCTGCAATTAAGACTTTTATTCCTTTCGTAAATTTGAACTTCTCTTCTTGTTTTATTTTTTTGCGTATGCTATCTTTTTTTAATTGAGATAGAACCTGATACATTTCACGCATTTTAATAGGTTTCACCAAACGTGATTCTACTTTAAGTTCATCACATGCTTCCTGAAGATAGTCGTTATCTGAGGAGCTGTAAAGCATAATTATAGGCTGATTCTGTGAATGGATGACACTTTTTATTTTTCTTATTGTTTCAATCCCATCCATGGTAGGCATGTGGTAATCCATGATAATAACATCATATTTTTTGCCATTTTTAAGATGAAGCAGTGCTTGTAAGCCACTTTCGACATCATCAACCTCAATTGTCTTTAATTCAAGCATGTGCTTGAGAATGCGCCTATTATTGGCATTGTCGTCAACGACAAGTACTGATTTGATATCTTTTAAAGAAAGGTCTTCTCGTTCATCTTTTTCGGTTTTTAACGCAACGTCAAAATAGAAACAGCTACCCATTCCTACATCGCTTATTAAATGAAGCTTGCTATTTGCAAGTTTTAATAAGCTGTTAGAAATAGTAAGACCCAAGCCTGTACCACCATGTTTTTTGGTTATGGAGCCATCTTCTTGAGCGAAAGCTTCAAAGATTTCTTTCTGTTTTTCTTTTTTTATGCCAATACCGGTATCTCTTACCTCAAAACGGATAAGACTTGTTCCATCATTTAATTCTTGGATAATTGCAATTTTAAGTTCTACTTCTCCTTCCTCTGTGAATTTGATAGCATTGCTTAATAAGTTTACCAATATTTGTTTTAAGCGTGTTTCATCTGCCCAAATATAACGGGGTACATTTTCAGATATATTTAGTAAAAGTTCTATACCCTTTTGTTCTATTCCGTAGGTAACAATGCTGCAGGCCTGTGCTGCTACATCCTGTATATCAACTTTTTCTCTATTGAGGATTAGTTTTCCAGCTTCTATTTTAGAGAAATCAAGAATATCATTGATAATTCCCATTAATGTGCTGCCAGACTGATTGATGATGTTTATATATTGCTGTTGAGTGTCGTCTAGCTTTGTTTTTAACATTAAATCAGTGAAGCCAATAATTCCGTTTAATGGAGTGCGGATTTCATGGCTCATGTTGGCAAGAAACTCTGATTTTGCATTGCTCGCTTGGTCGGCGTTGAGTTTTGCTTCTTTTAACTGCTTTTCTAATTCAAAACGCTCAGTTAGATCAACAGCACTACCTATAATATATTCTTTTTCCTGATCATCGCGTTGCAATACATTATTAAATAACCAGGTTCTAATATCTCCTCTTTTTGTTATAACCTTCATTATTCCTTCAGCGCGACCTTTGATCTTTATGGCTTCAAGATATTCTTTAAGGAGTTGGTGATTGCTTTTCGGAATAATATCGAAGAGGGATAGCTTTTCTACATCTCGAATTGTATGACCAACCATATCTGCACCGGTTCTATTAACGGATATGAAATCGCCGTTTAAACTATGCATGCAGAACAGAATTTGTGAGTTTTCAAAGAAAGCTCGAAAACGTTTTTCACTTCTGGATAAAAGTATTTTCTGTTCTTGCAGGCTGGTAATATCCCTGCCGATTGAATAAATTAATTTAGTTTTTTCGTCGATAACCCCTGCCCACTGAATGTGATGTATTTTTCCGCTTTTTGAAACAAGGCGGTTGGTTAGCTTTTTCGAGATGGAACCTTGGCTATTGTTTTTTATAATTTCCTCAAAGCTATGAACATCATCCGGGTGAAAATAGTGAGTTAGTTCACTGTTTAATATTTCCTCCTGACTATAGCCTAATAGTTTTACAACACCAGGATTTATATGTAATATTTTTTCGCGGTTAGAAACAACGATTAAATCATCGGTAGATTCGAAAAGTATCTCTATTAGAGAAGATACTTGCTGATTTCTCCTGTCGATTGTGATTTGAGAAGCCCGTCGGGTAGCCTTTAAAATATATTCCTTTTGTTCTGCGTTCAGCGTTCTGGGATTATAATCGAAGAGGTTTATGCTCCCTAATAACACACCATTTGAATCGGAGAATGGGTAGGTTGCATAAAAACGAATTTTATTATCGATAAAACCGGGATGTTCTCGATAGACAGGATCTTTTTCAATGTCTTCGATCTCAAGAGGATCGTGCCTAATTAGATGCTCATAGGAAGATTTAGAAAGTCTGGAATATTTTAATATTGAACCATAGTTAGCTATAAGTTCTATTTCATTTCCTTGATATAGAATGATGGTGCTTAACGGTACCTTAGCAATCAAAGCAATTGATTCATTTAAAAGATCAAAGATGTTTTCATTTTTAATCTTAACGTTAAGCTGGCTGTATTTTCTAAGAGCTTTAAGAAGACGTTTTCCCTTCATGAAATAGATAGTGGATTGATTCAATAGTTTACAATAATACGAATTTAAATCATGCCTAATATCTCAAATTTATATTGAAAAGCATTTAAAGAATAAGTAAATTTTATTTTGTATTTATTAAATAAACTGAGGTTTTTGTGAAAATCTCGGTATGTTTGGAAAGCAATTTGTTTGGCTTGATTTTAGCTGTAAGGGATTGGATTTATTCATTTACGAATAATGATGAAATTTTAAACGAATATTTTGTCGCATGTATATAAAACTACGCTCTCCTAATATTTTTACATTCCTGTTTTTTCTTTTTGTACCTATATTAACTCAGGCACAGGCAACGTATCAGCCATATTCTTATCATTTTTATCAAAAGTTTAATAAAGTTCAATATAGCTGGGAAACGAATCGGCATACAGCTGTGAAACCCATGATTATTGATTCGGTAATGACACCTGTTTATGATTCATTGATGAATATCGGTGTTAGAGAGCGGTTGACTTGGGTAGGTCGTAAATTGTGGAATGAACATTTAATAGATGTAAAAGGTGAGAACTATACTTTTTATGGAGATTTTATACCCGATTTTCAGATAGGTAGAGATTTTGGAGGGGCTGGTAAAAATACATGGTTAAATACAAGAGGATTTCAATTAGGAGGGACTATCAGTGATAAGTTTTTCTTCTATACGAGTGCTTATGAGAACCAGGGAGTGTTCCCAACCTACGTGAATGATTTTATTTTGGAGAATGAGGTGGTGCCGGGACAGATGTATGGAAAATTAGGTACAGATCAGCAGGATTGGGCCTACGCTTCGGCTATTGTGTCTTATTCTCCAGTACAAAATTTGAATTTTACCATAGCTTATGATAAAAACTTTATAGGTGATGGTTATCGATCTATGTTGTTGTCGGATGTGTCTTCTAACAGTACCTTTTTTAAATTTAACGGTTTGTTCGGAGATGTACAGGTTACTAGTATTGTCTCTTATATGCTGGATCCGAGAGAGAGCATTCATGATAAAAGCAGAAGTAGAAGCCTCCGGAAATGGGGTGCCTTTCAATACGCTGACTGGAATATTAGTAACCGTTTCTCAATGGGGTTATTCCATTCTTTAATATGGGCTAGTAGAGATGACACTGGAGTAGGTGATATGATGCAGGTTGGGTTGAATACTAAGTATAAGGCCTTTAAAAAGGCATCTTTCTACGGACAGCTTTTGTTGAGTAAAAAATTATCCGGACAACTTGGTGTTCGTGGTTTTGATGCGTTGGGTGTAAAGGACCTGAATTTTCTAGCTGAGTATAATTTTGCAAAACCTTATAGCTATGCAGATAATGATCCGTTAACAAGTTATAGTAACTATTCTCAATCATTAGCTCACCCATTAGGAGCTAACTTTCGTGAATTTGTAGGGATAGCTAATTACTCCTATAAGAAGTTTGATTTCTCTTTGCAGGGCAATTATGGACTTTATGGCTTAGATGTAGCTGAGAGCGATAATTATGGAAAGGATTTGTTTAAACCATACGATGCTGATTTAATACATAAAGGTTCGATTGGACAAGGATTAAAGACCAATATGGTATATGCTGATGCGAAAATCGCTTATGTCGTAAATCCCAAATATAACCTTCGATTAGAAGCAGGAGCAGGTTTGCGTCGCGAAAGTAATTCTGAATGGACCAATACAAGTACTTTAATTACTTTGGGATTGCGTGCATCTTTCCGTAATTTATATTATGACTTTTAGTTATTAAAAGTCGTAATATAAGTTTCTAAAGGAAGAGCGTAATCCCACTGTAATTACTCCTGAAGTTTCTCTTCCGAATTCATTTCTCTCTTGGCGAAGAGTAGCACCTAATTCAAAACGTAAGTTGTATTTTGGATTTAGTAAATAAGAAACCCGGGTATCTACAAAAGTTAAATTGGTTTTGAGTCCTTGACCAACGTAATTCCCATATAAGTTTTCATAGTCATTGTATGATTTGAAAATATTTTTACCGTAATTGCTTTGATCATCGGGATCCAAGCCGTAAGTGGAAAAGTTGCCTTGTAAAGAGAAGTCAAAACGATTGATTGAATAGTTTGCTATCCCTACAAATTCGCGAAAGTTCGCTCCTAATGGATGGGCCAAAGGCTGTGAAAAATGACCATAATTACTAACCGGGTCAAAATGCGTATAGGTATAAGGACGGGCGGTATTAAACTCGCCAAGTAAATTAAGGCTTTTAACTCCAAAGCTATCAAAGCTTCGGAAACCAAGTTGAGCACCCCATTTATTATGAAGATAACCGTTGCCGGAAAAAAATTCTTTTGCAGTAAATTCACCTAATAAGAATTGACCATAAACGGAAAGATTATTTAGGATTTTGTATTTAGTATTTAAACCCAAATGCATTTTGTCGGGAGAACCGGGATCGGATGATTCAAGAGGCCGGAGAAAGATAATAGGATTTAAATAAGCTGGCTCAAAACCTCGAAGGCCGTCAAGCTCTGAACGATTTGCCCATATAATTGATTGAAAAAAACCTAATGATAAACGGTTATTTACATTCCAGTCTAAGTATTGAAAGGTTCCCCATTTCCCTCTGGTTTTATTAACTAATTCAGGAGCTAGTGGGTCAATCATATAGGACCACATACTCATATATTGTACGTTACCAAGTTTGCCTGTTAATTTTAGAGAGGTATAGTTCGACGCATTGTCTGATAAAAGCATAGACCGATAACCATCACCTATAAAGTTTTTGTCATAAGCTAAACTGATATTCAGGTATTTGCTAGGTGTATAAGAAGTTACAGCAGTGAAATAATTCCAATTCTGAACATTTTCTCCGACATCTCCATAGGTTTGGCCGGGCACGACCTCTGATTGGTCAATGAAAGCATTTATGTAATTGGGAAAGATGCTTCTGTTATTATAAGCACTTACGTAGTAATAGAATTTGTCATTAATATCTCCACCAACCTGAACTCCAAAACTTCTTAAGAAGGTATTTTTACCACCTCCTGCAAAGTCACGCCCCAAAGTGAGGTCCGGTAGAATATCAGCATAGAAATGTGAGTTGTCTGTATTGCTCTCAATAAGATGTTCGTTATATATCTTTCTTCCTAGCCAGCTATCGCGGGTTTGAACATTGAGATTCATTAAGGAATCGTAATGTGGGAGCATTATAGAATCGATAAGGAATGGTTTTAAAGCTGTATGCTGACGAGTTTCGGTACTATATTGTGTTGAATTTAGCTTTTGATAGAATTGATAAGAATAAGGTTGATAAACTGCTTGCGCTTTTGTATTAAGCGGACTTAATATTAAAAGGAGAAGAAAGAAGACAGCTGATTTTATGAGGTTGTTTTTAAGAGAGCACTTTGTCATATGCATAAAATAATCATGTATGGTTATCTGTAATAAAAATAGTCAGCTAAAATCAAGCCAGAAGCGAAATTAGAGATTTAAATGGAAATAGAATTACTTATTGATGGCTTTGATAAAAAATCTGATAAATTTGAATTGTTATAAACCAAATGTTGCTGATATGCATCGATTCTGTGCTTTTGTTTTCTGTTTGTTATGCGCGATTTTTTTCAATTGTGCATATGGTCAACAAAGGAATCACAATGAATTAGGATTCAGAAATGATAATGATGTATATCTCATGAGATCTAAGGATGAATACTATACAAATGGCATAGGTTTGTTTTATAAGAGAGCGATTGATTCGGATAGATTCTCTCAAGATAAATGGGAGAATAAGCTTTGGTCCGTTGGGGTAGGGCATAAGATTTACAATGCATATACCGGAGATATTGAATCTGAAGAAGACATCGATAGGCCAATAACAGGCTATTTGTATGTGAATGGTGAAATGAGTTGGTATTCAAAAAGGGAAGAAGCGGTAAGTATGGGTGTGGAGCTGGCTGTTATTGGGAAAAAAGCTTTTGGGGAAGATATTCAACGAAGCTTTCATCAGCTTTTTGGTTTTTATGAAATAAACGGATGGCAATATCAGTTGAATAATGCGCTTGGTATTGATGCCCGTGCAAATTACAGCCGTCTGCTGTTTCGGAATAACGGAAAACGCATGGATATCTTTATGAATACTGCTGTTTCTATCGGACTAAATAATACGCGCCTAACTGTTGGTCCGAATATACGCTTTGGAAAGATTAACTCCTTATTTGAGTCGGCTGCTATGGGGAGCAGGGTGCAATCGGGGAATAGGAAACCCGACAAAGAGCTCTATTTATTTTATCGTCCGTTATTGAGTTGGATTGTTTACAACTCAACGATACAGGGAGGAATGTTAGCTGCCGATCAAAGACCGATGGCGTTTGATATTAAACCTTTTGTTTTTTCTCAGATTATAGGAGTACAAATGGCAATGGATCGCATTGGTTTAAATATCAATTATATACATACCACACGCGAAGTTAAAAATCAGCTAAGAGCACATGAATATGGATCACTCAGCGTAACTTGCTATTTTTAATTGGGTTTTAATATTTTCTATTTATAAAAATTAAATTTATATTGACCTATCTTATTAGATCAATATAAATTATAAACCTTAAACCGATCCGTTGATGAAGGATTTTCAAATAAAAAAATCAACAACAAAGTATGATGCTGTTATTGTAGGTTCGGGTGCTGGCGGAGGAATGGCTGGCTATGTTCTTGCAAATGCGGGCTTAAATGTTCTGATGCTTGAGGCCGGACCTTTCTTTGACCCGGTAATTGACTCGCATCAATTGAAATGGCCGTGGGAGTCGCCGCGTCGTGGTGCTTCAACAGTCAGACCTTTTGGAGATTTTGATGCTGCTTATGGAGGATGGCAATTAGATGGTGAGCCTTATACAAAAAATAATAATACAGAGTTTGAGTGGTTTCGATCAAGAATGCTGGGAGGGAGAACAAATCACTGGGGGAGGATTTCCTTACGTATGGGGCCGCTTGACTTTAAAGGAAAATCTTACGATGGACTTACCGATGACTGGCCAATAAGCTATGATGATGTTAGACCATATTATGATAAAGTAGATCGGTTAATTGGTGTATATGGTACAAAGGAAGGGATGGAGAATGAACCTGATGGGATCTTTTTAACACCCCCTAAGCCAAGGCTTACTGAACTTTTTATTATGGAAGGAGCGAGGAAGACAGGCGTTAAAGTAATTCCGGGTAGGGGTTCTGTTCTTACCGAACAGCTGCCTGGGAATAAAGATCGGGGTGTTTGTTTTAACTGCGGACAATGTTCGAGAAGTTGTAAGGTTTATGCAGATTTCTCTTCATCATCTTGTTTAGTTATTCCTGCTATTAGAACTGGTAATCTGAAGGTTATTCCAAATGCGATGGTTCGTGAGGTTATTACGGATAAAGATGGAAAAGCTACAGGAGTTTCTTATATCAGTAAAGAGGATTCTCAGGAATACCAGGTTCAGGGAGCTATGGTAATATTGGCTGCCAGTGCTTGCGAGTCGGCAAGAATCTTGTTAAATTCTAAATCAAATAACCACCCTAATGGCTTAGCTAACAGCAGTGATATTGTTGGTAAATATTTGCATGATTCAACCGGGGTGTCAATGTCAGGTTTTCTTCCTCAGTTAATGGATCGAAAACGTTATAACGATGATGGCGTTGGAAGCGTTCACATTTATTCTCCATGGTGGCTCGATAACAAGAATCTGGATTTTCCGAGAGGCTATCATATAGAGTATGGTGGAGGCTTTGGTATGCCTTCTTATGGTTTTGGTGGAAACACGCCGGTATTAAACGGTTTGGTTCCTGATCGGAATGGTAATATGAAAGACGCTGGTGGCTATGGTAAATCTTTGAAAGATGATTATCGCCGCTTTTATGGTACACAAGTGGGAATGGCAGGTAGAGGAATGGCAATAGCCAGAAAGGAGAATTATTGTGAGATAGACCCGAATGTGGTTGATAAGTTTGGTATTCCGGTTTTAAGATTTAATTATACTTGGAGCGATGCTGAACTTAAACAGGCAAAACATATGCAAGAAACCTTTGAGGAGATGTTAAATGCAATGGGTGCTATGAATATATCCAAACCGAAAGGTCCGGAAAACGATTATGGTTTATTGAAACCAGGAGAGATTATCCATGAAGTTGGAACTGTGCGAATGGGAGATGATCGTGCAACTTCAGCTTTAAATAAATGGGGACAGGCGCACGATTGTGATAATGTTTTTGTTGTGGATGGTGCTCCTTTTGTACAGCAAGGAGATAAAAATCCTACCTGGACTATTTTGGCCTTGTCAATGAGAACTGCTGAGTATATATTAGAACAAAGAAAAAAACAAAACCTATCCTGATGAATAGAAGAGATACGTTAAAAGCTTTAGGGTTAACAGCTATAGGCACAACAGCTTTGCTAAAATCCTGTACAACAGATGATAATACTAAAACAGCTAAAGGAGAAGTTGAGGCTGTTCCTGGTCGTGAAAAGTTTGAAACTGAACACATCAATGAATTGAATGAAGGGAAGTTCTTTGGTGAGCATGAAATGGCTACAATTACGGTTTTGGTAGATATTATTATTCCTAAAGATGAAGTTTCAGGGAGTGCTACAGATGCTGGCGTACCTGATTTTATTGAGTTCATTGTAAAAGATATGCCGCAGCATCAGCTACCTATGCGTGGAGGGTTAAAGTGGTTGGATATGCAATGCTTTACTCGATTTGATTCTGTTTTTATAGAATGTAATAATGAGCAGCAGATAGAGTTAATAGATGAGATTGCGTACCCAGACAAAGCTGCTCCTGAAATGCAACAAGGGGTTGCCTTTTTTAGTCGGTTGAGGCAACTTACAGCCTCCGGATTCTATACAACTAAAATTGGAATTGAGGATATTGGTTACAAAGGAAATGTTCCGAATAAATGGGAAGGTGTTCCTCAAGATGAAATAATTAAGTATAATTTATAATAAATCTCTTCTTTTCTTGTTATTGTAAGTAGAATTAATGAAATTAGACGTTTCGTTTGAATAACCAATTAGACGGAATACTATTTTTATTCAAAAACCTGCAATAAGTAATAGATGAAAATTAAAATAAATGCACTAAGCATATTGGTGTTACTATCCATAAGTCTGTTAACCAGTTTCTTGACTTTCTCTGCATTTGATTCCAATACATCGGATAAACCAAATTTACCAGCTGAACATACTGCTGTAATCGACGAAGTGATTTCTGAACGATTATTCGGATTAACGGTTGATGATTATCGCATTGAAAATTCAACGATTAAGAGGAATGAATTTCTATCAACAATATTAGATCGCTACCAAATTGATAAAGTAACGATCGCTAAATTGGTAAAGGCATCAAAACCTGTGTTTGATGTACGTAATATGGCTGCCAATAAACCTTATACTGTCTTTCTGAATGATTCTGATAAAGCTGAATTTTTCGTTTATCAGCCGAATGCAGTTGATTACATTGTGTATGACTTGAGAGATTCTATACGGGTATATAAAGAGATGAAACCCACTCGTACAATAGCAGAAACTATTGGAGGAACGATTACAAATTCATTGTATGAAGCTTTACAGGAGAATGGTGGTGATCCGGATATGGCGGTATATCTATCTAATATTTTTGGAGGGGTTATTGATTTTTATTCCATTCAAAAAGGTGATTGGTTTAAAATTGAATATGACAGACAATATGTTGAAGATGAAGCGGTAGGTGCTATTAATGTAAAATCTGCTGTGTTCTCTCAAAATGGTAAAGAGTATCAGGCTCATTACTTCAAACCCGAAGGTTCTTCAGAAGGTCATTATTATGATGAGAATGGAAATAGCTTACAGCGTTTCTTCTTAAAGGCACCTTTAAAGTTTAGTAGAATAACCTCCAGGTTCAGCAAAAGCCGTTTGCACCCTATTCAGAAAGTATGGAAAGCTCATTTGGGAACCGATTATGCTGCCCCTAAAGGAACGCCAATTATCGCAACTGGCGATGGCGTAGTTGTAGATTCTCGCTTTACAAGTGCAAATGGTAATTTTGTTAAGATTAAACATAATGGAACCTATTCAACTCAATATCTTCATATGACCAAGACTGCTGTTAAAAGAGGGCAGCGAGTTAAACAAGGTCAGGTAATAGGTTATGTAGGAAGTACCGGCTTAGCTACTGGTCCACATGTATGTTATCGTTTCTGGAAGAATGGTGTACAGGTAGACCCATTAAAACAGAATTTTCAACGCACCGAGCCAGTTCCTCAAGAATTTATGGCTGCATTCTATCAAGAAATTCAGCGTAATCAGAATGCTCTTGCAGCTATAGATACTGAAAACGGTATTAAAGAAACTCGTTATTTAGCTTTTGAGTCAAGGCCGGAAAGTTTATTTAAATATTTTAATAGCGAAGGCTCTCAAAATAGCCTTTAAGAGTGCTTAATTTTTTCTATATTTATAGATATACGAAAAGACTAAGCAATGAATAAAATCCATACTTACGATTTGACGGTGAAATGGACTGGTAACAAAGGGCACGGAACTTTTGATTCACGTTTATATGGTCGTGATCATAAAATTAGCGGTAAAAATAAACCTGATATATTGGGTTCTTCAGATTCGTCATTTAGAGGTGATAAGAGCAAATACAACCCAGAAGAACTTTTGTTAGCAGCCCTATCGAGCTGTCATATGCTTTGGTATCTTGATCTATGCGCAGATGCAGGCGTTGTTGTTGTCGATTATTCAGATAATGCCTCAGGTGTAATGGAGGAAAAATTGGATCGTAGCGGACAGTTTACAGAGGTTACCTTAAAGCCAATAGTTACTGTAAGTGAAGCATCAATGGTAGAGAAAGCAAACAAATTGCACGCCAGGGCAAGAGAGCTTTGTTTTATTGCTAATTCCGTAAATTTCCAGGTTAAGCATAACCCTACTTGTATTGTACTTTAAGCAGTTCCCTAACTCTGTTTTAGTAATAAAATTGTTTACGTTTAGATGTAATAGGATATGCAAACCCTAAATAACGTTCACGAACAATTTGCTGAATTTTTTAAAGCCGAGACATTAAAGCCTTTTGCCAGTTTAGTTTTAAAAAAATTGAGTGAAGGGCATATCTGCTTGGACTTGAATGAAGTTCTGGATGATAATATCGAATTTCCTTTATTATATCACAGTCTGTCAGATATAGAAGATGATTTAAAGAAAGAACATTTAGTAAGTACTTCCTTTGATGAGAAGCAGCCTTTTGTGTTGTATAAATCAAAATTATATCTTCAGCGATATTTCGTTTATGAAACCATTATTTTAAAGCGAATACAGGCTCTGATTGAAAGTGAATCTGAAGATCTGGCCAATCGGATTGATTTAATAAATAAGCATAGAGAGTTAATATCCAATCTTTTTCCTAACGGAACTTCATTAGAAGGTTTATCTCCTGATGAGGCAGTAGATTGGCAATTGGTAGCGACCATTTTTGGTTTATTAAACAATTTTACGATTGTTACAGGTGGCCCTGGTACTGGTAAAACCACAACAGTTTCTAAAATTTTGGAATTGTTGAAGACTATAAATCCGGATATAAGAATTGGCTTAGCCGCTCCTACAGGAAAGGCTGCTATGCGTTTATCAGAATCACTTCAGGGTGCTCAACCCACAACCATCCATCGAATGCTTAAAACGGTTTATGGGTCAATTCATTTTAAACACAATCAACAGAACCCCTTAAAATATGATATCGTTATTATAGATGAGGCTTCTATGATTGATGTTGCTTTGTTTGCTAAATTATTAGATGCCATCGGAACAAATACTCGTTTGATATTATTAGGTGATAAAGACCAATTATCATCTGTTGAGGCAGGAAGTTTATTTAGAGATTTATGTCAGACACAAGAAAAGGTAAATTTAATGTCTGCCAATAAGATTGAATTAATTAACTCTTTTATAGTTAATAATGAAAGTAAATTAACTGAAAAGTTTATATCAAAAGAGCCTTTACATCCACTTGAAAGTCATATAATTGAGTTGAAGAGGAGTCGGCGTTTTGATAGCAGAAAGGGAGTTGGTAAATTCAGCAAAGCGATAATTACAAATAACCTATCTCAGATAAAGGAATTTCTTAACATAGGCTATGATGAGCAGGTTTATATAGATACAAGCTATAACTCCGATGTATTTGGAAATTTTGTTAGGGCTTATAAAGCTTATATTGATGAGGAAAACATTCTTTCAGCTTTGCATAAGTTTAATAATCTGCGGGTACTTTGTGCAGTCCGAGAGGGGAAATCTGGCTTGTATAACATCAATACAGAAATAGAGTCTTTCTTAAAGACGGAAGGGCTAATTGACAATCAGTCAGAGTTCTATATGAATAGACCCATTATTATAACCAAAAACTACTATGACTTAGGATTATATAATGGTGATATAGGTATTATCAGACCCGATTCAAATAATAATATGATGGCGTGGTTTGAAGATAGTGAAAAGCAACTAAAAGCTGTATCTCCTCAGCTTATTGTTGAATCTGAAACCGTTTATGCTATGACCATCCATAAAAGTCAAGGTTCGGAATATGAAGAAGTACTAGTAGTTTTACCTGACCGTGAAGATACCCATATTTTAACACGCGAATTGTTATATACAGCAGTAACGAGAGCCAAATCTAGCGTGATTATTCAAAGTTCAGAGAGTGTAATACTCTCAACGACAGGCAGAACTGTCAAAAGAGCTTCAGGAATTAAAGATCGATTTAATGATTCTATAAAAAATGATCGATGAGCTTACAATTAAATGTTTCCAATTCCTTATTTAAATTAGTTGAACAGCTTGCTAATAATTTGCAGAAGCCCTTGCCAACTGTTTTTCATCCGCATTTTATTGTAACCCAAACATTGGGGATGAATAATTGGTTGAAAATACAATTGGCTGAAAAGCTAGGAATTACAGCAAATTGTCAATTCTTAAAACCTAATGACATCATTAATCAGGTCTATTTTTTATTAGACGGTCCGCAAGAACGAATCCTTTCAGTAGATAACCTTCAATGGCTTATTTTTGGATTATTAGACGATCAGACATTTAAAGCAAGATTTCCGTTTATCTCGCAATATTATAGTCAGGGAGAAGATACCAAACGAATGGCTTTGGCAGAAAAGGTCGCCGATTTATTTGATCAATACCAAATCTATCGACCGGAGATGATTAATGAATGGAATGGCATGCAGATTCCGGATTTAAGCGATAATAATTGGCAGAAATATCTTTGGATTACTCTTAAGATTAAAATTGGGGATAAAATGCCCGATAAAACAAGAGTAGGAAAATATATTATTGACAACCTTCAAAACCCTTCTCAACAGGAGAATCTAAAAAGAAGAGTTCCCCGAATTGAGTTCTTTGGAATATCGATCATTACAGCGTATCATTTGGAAATATTCCATGAATTAGCCAAACATATTGACATTTCTTTTAATCTCTTGAATCCAGCACCTTCGACCTATTGGTTTGATGATAAGAGTCCTCAACAAATTGCAAGGTGGAAGAGCAGAGCAAGACAAAATGCATCTCTTTACGAGGTTCCTATTGAAGGAAACGCACTCTTGACCAACTGGGGGCGTGTTATTCAAGATACCTTTGGTTTGTTTTTCAAGGAGGATGACTTTCTAAATGAATACGACGATAATGGTATTGAACCTGAACCTAGAAACTTATTAGGTAAGATTCAAAATGATATCTACAATAATGCTGTATCTGATGAGCGAAATAAGCTAAGTCTTAATGATATAAAGGATGGTTCCATAAGCATGAACTCATGTTATACTGCAGTTAGGGAAGTAGAAGTTTTATATAATCATCTGGTCCATCTGGTAGATCAAAATCCCGGAAGTTTATCTCCGCGAGATATTGTCGTAATGGTAAGTGATATCGATACCTATGCGCCCTATATAAAAGCTGTTTTTAGATCTGCTCCCTATACTTTCCCATTTACAATTGCTGATGAGAGCATTCAAGCAAGTGATGGATTGATTGGAACCCTCCATGCACTTCTAGCTTTAGAAGAGAGTTTTAAGGCTGAAGATATCTTGCAGTTATTGGAGTGGAGTTATATTCGTAATCGTTTTAAGATTGAGAATGTAGAGCTAATAAGAAAAGTAGTTGATGATGCTAGTATTCGGTTTGGCATAGAGGGTAATCTGTCTGATGATACTGTTCATGTAAGCTGGCTGAACGGCTTGAAGAGAGTTATATACGGTATCTGTATGAAAATGGATGATGAGTATGAGCTAAATGGATATAGTTTTTATCCCCTGGATATTGTAGAAGGAGAGCAGGCGTTCGAACTCATTCGTTTCTCTCACTTTGTAGAGATATTAATTGAAACAATCAAAGAACAGCAGAAGGATAGAACACTTATTGAATGGGGTGATTATATTTTAAGAACTGTTTCAAATCTTATTTTTCAATCTGAAGAAGAAGTTAATGATGACTATCAGTTATTGATTAATTATGTGAAAAAACTAAATCTGATTAGCGAAAATCTACAAGAGAAGATTAGTTACAATGTGTTCAAATACAATTTCCTTAGTAACATATCCGGCGAGGTACGCACTAATAATTTCGCATCGGGCGGGATTACATTTTGTTCTCTAATTCCAATGAGAAGTATCCCTTTTAAAGTAGTTGCTTTACTAGGTTTAGGCTTTGATAAATTTCCACGGAAAGAGGATCCGCTCAGCTTTAATATTATGCAGCAAGATAAGAGAAAAGGCGACAGAAATATTAAGGAAAATGATAAACATCTGTTTTTAGAAACTATCCTTTCTGCTCAAGAACATTTATACCTAAGCTATATTGGTAAGAATATAAAAGACAATAGTTTGCTGCCCCCATCTGCAATTGTGGATGAGCTGATTGACTATATTATTTCCGGAATAGAAGTTTCAGATGATTCATCTATTCGAGAGCAACTTGTTATTCAGCATCCCTTGCATAATTTTACACCACAGCCCCTGGGTACCTATAATTATCTAGCTGCTAATGAGAAACGAGGAGAGAAATTAAATTCCAGTGATTTTCATATAAAGGAAAGCTTAACATTGGAGGAGGTATCCGTAAAGGAATTAATTAATTTCTTTAAAAATCCCTTTGAATACTATTACAATAAGGTTCTGAACATATATTATAGAGAGGAACGTGTTTTATTGCCTGATACCGAGATATTCGAATTGGACGGTTTACAAGAATGGCAGATAAAGCAAGACTTCCTTTTCTTAGAACAAGAGGAATTACCAGACTATATTCAGCGTGGTATTAAAAAGGGAGGATTACCCCTAAAAAATATATCTCATACTTTATTAAGTAATATTTATGAAGCTATTGAGCCTACAAAGAAACTGTTAGAAGAATATATAAATGGTCAGGAAGAACGTAATATTCCAATCGAACTCGAAATTGAAGGGCTAATACTAACAGGTGAGATAGATAAGGTATTTGGTGATAGAATAATATTGGTCAGCTTTTCAAAGAATAGTACTAAATATCGATTAGAGTGCTATTTAAAACTGTTAATCGCTGTTGCCAGTGGATTTGAAGGTGAAGCTTATTTAATCGACGGCTTTAAAAACTGCATATATAAAACAAATTCTTCTGAACTTAATAAAGAGACAGCAAAGCTGAAATTAGCAGAATTACTCAAAGCGTTTATACAGGGACAGGAAAGTATCTTTATTTTCCATCCGAAATTTAAGAATGATCCTGATGAACTAGCTCAATTTGATGCAAAAAAGTATAAAACCATGCTAAGCAGTATTTTTGACAACTATAAAAGCCCCTGTACAGATCAATACCTAATCAATGAATATAATAATGGTTTGTTTGAAAAGGAAGAATCATATCAGGAGTATATAGATAATGCTGAAATAGTTATGGCTGAAGCTTTTAGATTATTTAAAATAAAGGAATAGCTCATGGAAACGCGAGGTCATTTAAATTTTGTAGCGTCAGATGTTCCATTGAGTGGTAGCAATTTAATTGAAGCCAGTGCTGGAACGGGTAAGACCTATTCAATTGCTATTCTTGTTCTAAGATTGATACTTGAACAAAAGCTTAGTATCAAGAAAATATTGATGGTAACTTTTACCAAAGCTGCCGTGGCAGAATTAGAAGAAAGAATCCGCTTATTTGTACGAACTGCGTATAGATGTGCCAATAAAGAGAAGATTGATGATCAGACCATTAGATTATTGGTAGAAAGATCAATTGGTCAATGGGGTGATGAAGAAGTTATTGAATTATTAAAAGAAGCAAAGTTATTGCTGGATGAGACTTCGGTAATGACCATACATAGCTTTTGTCAGAAAACGTTAAATGAGTTTGCTTTTGAAACCAACCAGCTTTTTGGTGCAGAAACCTTGCAAGATACCTCGTCTCTAATACAAGATGAGGTAAACAAGTTTTGGCGTGAAAGAATAACGACGCTTAATCCCGGTCTATTAAAGTTCTTAAACAAAGAGCGATTCAAAAAGGAGGGAGATAAGTTAAGCAGAAAAGTATTAAAGAAATTCATAGAAACCCACCTAAACGGTCAGCGATATATTGATTATGATCCACAGGTACATTATTCTTTTCCTGAAAGTGAATCAGAAGCTGTTCTTACTAAGCTACTTGCTATCGAAGAAGAGGAAAAGTTGCTTCTAGAGGATTTATACAAAGAGATTTTAGATTCAGCCAATGAACTTATCGAGCGGTGTAATTCCAATAGCTACGCACAAAAAAATGTATTGCAATATGTTCATCAGCCAGAAGCTTTTCTTAAATTCTTGAAGGAGAAATCGGGATTAGCTAATATTATAAAAGTTTTTCCAGATTGGCTTGAGAAAATTGAAGAGGCCAATGTATTTCAAAATAATATATCCAGACATGTAAGTGACACCCTCAATACACTTTACTGCTTGCTGATTCAAGATTCAATTCAACATATCATTCATCATAAGGATAAGAATAATGTTCTTTCATTTAATGATATGATTGAACAACTGCATCGATCTTTAACAAAAAAAGATAATGAGAAGTTAGTAGCCGAACTTCAAGAGAAATACAGTGCTGTTTTTATTGATGAATTTCAGGATACAGATAAACTTCAATATGAGATTTTCCGCGCAGCCTTCGGACAAAATACAACTCTTTTCTATATTGGAGATCCCAAGCAATCTATTTATGCCTGGCGGCAGGCAGATCTGAATACCTATTTCAAAGCTAGCAATGAAGTAGATACTAAATATGGAATGAATCATAATTATCGTTCCTCTGCTCCTTTAATAGAGGCGATGAATTTGTTTTTTAAACCTTCGGATGATTTTGATACGTTCTATTATCAGGGGGAGAAGGAAGGAATAGTTTACCATCATGTAGATTCTCCTGGTAATGGTAAAGGCGCGTTGCTATATACTGGCCAGATAGATTTTCCAATAACAATAATTGAAAGTAATCTTGCAGATGAACGATACCAAGCAGTAGTTGATCAAATTATACAACTATTGGACAACAACGATCATCTTATTGAGAGAAATGGCGAAAAAAGAAGAATTGAAGCTTCTGACATTGGAATTCTTGTAAGAAGTAACATTGAAGGAAAGAAAATAAAGTCCCAATTAGCTAAACGTGGCATTCCTGCCATTACTATTGATGACAGTAAAGTTCTGCAAAGCCAGGAATCAGTATATGTGTATCATCTTTTAAATGCATTTCGCGAAAGTAATATCTATACGATTAATAAAGCATTGTTGAACCCTTTAACAGGATATAACCGTATAGAGATATTGCAATTAGATCAGGATGCAGAATTAGAAAACTTTAAAAGATATGGGCTGCTATGGAAAGAAGCGGGTATTTATGTAACGCTCATGCAGTTTATTATTGATTATGGTGTTAAAAGAAGCTTATTAAATGATGCTTCAGGAAATGGCAAAAGGATTATTACTAATATATATCAACTTATAGAGATACTCCATAAAGTACAATCAAGTAAAAACTTTTCACAAACTGAATTAATAAATTGGCTTAAACGAGGCTTGGAGGGGATGAAATTAGAAGGAGATGAGTTTGAGCAAAGAATTGAAAGTGATGAGAAAGCGATTGAGATAGTTACCATTCATAAAAGTAAAGGCTTGGAATATAATATTGTCTTTGCACCATTCTTAGATTTGAAATCAAAAAATGATCGTGACTTCTGTAGCTTTAAGAATGACTCTACCGGAGAATACCTGTTTGGTATCACAGAAAACCTAAGCGATGAGTATTGTGAGATGGTTGAAAGGCAAATAGAACAGGAGAATCGACGACTTATTTATGTTGCCATAACCCGTGCTGTTTATAAATGTTATATAGGCCATCTTCCGCGCAACCAAAATACTTCTTTAAGCCCCTTTATCAAAGCGGTTCAACCTTCTGCGGAGGAAGCCCGGCTTATTAATTTTTCTCAACCAAAAGAGGCACCCCGCGATTATCAATATTCTAAGTCAGCCAAACAACAGTTATCTGTTCCCAGCTATGCAGATAAATTCATTTTGAATGAAAAATATTGGAGAAAACTAAGTTATTCCTCTTTGGCGAAAAAACCGATCTATGTTAAAAAGAAGAATGACTTAATGGATTTAAAGGACTATGAATCTTTTATTTTCAAAAAGCTACAAAAGGGCAATATAACGGGGAATCTCTTGCATCATATTTTCGAAAACATTGATTTTACAAATGATCATTCTTGGGAACGAAATGTACATGCTTCCTTAATCAGGTTTCTGCCACGGCAATTAGAAAATTATAAAGCTTCACTAATAGAGTTGATTGGAGAAGTACTACATGCAAAAATTGAAATTAATGATCAAGAATTTAGATTGTCAGAGTTAACAAAGGATAAACGTCTGAATGAATTGGAATTCGATTTTAATGTTCCCGCGTTTAATACTCAGACTTTAAATTCGCTGTCTACTACGAAGTACCCATTTAGTGTCAATTCCTATGGAGAGCTTGAGGGCATCATGAATGGGAAAATGGATTTGTTCTTTGAGCATAAAGGTTTGTTTTATATCTTGGACTGGAAGTCTAACTTTCTAGGAGACTCACTGGACTTTTATTCTAAAGAGGTTTTAGATGAAGTGATGATTGAAAACAACTATCATTTACAATACCTTATCTACACGGTAGCAGCTAAAAAATACTTAGAACAAAGAATGCCGACTTTTGATTATGAAAGTCATTTTGGCGGTGTTATCTACCTTTTTGTTAGAGGGCTCAGAAAGGACAGTAATTCGGGTATATTTGTTCGTAAGCCAGAATTAGCTCATATCAAGGATTTGGAAAACCTTTTATCATATTCATATAAATAAAGGAATTTCTATATTTAACTTCACAGTTGAATTCATCTGACTGTAAAACAATTTTTTATGAAAGGAATAATTTCATTTAGTTTAATGCTACTTATTTTAACTGGTTGCGGAGTTGGCCAGCAAGCCAAAGAAATGAAGACTTTGGCTGATTGCACCTATCAGATCGTGAAGATAAATAGTATTCATATCTCAGGAACAGATGTTCAGCAGCTGATTTCAAAAAAAGATATGAGCTTAACGAATATACCTTCCTTAGCACTGGGATTTTTAAATAAAAATATTCCATTAAAGGCGGATCTGACCATTGAGATATCAAACCCGACTAGTAATTATGCTGCTATTAATTATTTCGATTATGAAATATTAATTAACAAACAAAAGTTAATGGAAGGGTCAATAAATCAACGTATAGATGTTGCTCCCAACGGAGTTCAAGAAGTTAGATTAGAGCTTAACAAAAACATTTATGAGTTCTTGGTAAATGATACTATTAGGCATGATATCCAAGAGTTTATAGCTGGTACAAATCAATCCAAAAAGAAAACTACTATAACAGTACGCGTAAAACCCGCTATTATTATTGCTGATCAACTGGTACATTACCCTAGTTTTATTGATATCCAGCGCGAGTTTAGTAATGAGTTTCTCCTGCAATTATAGGTTTCTTTTCCAGGATAGCCAATTTAGTTCCTTTCTTAATAATTAAAAATGGGAATAAGTCTTTAGAAAAAGTAGTATATTTAATAATCAAAATAGATCAATAATCACTTAATCAAAAACCATCAATCAATTTTCTTTATGAACACAAGCATTCGCTTAAAATTATCATTCATGATGTTCCTTGAATTTTTTATTTGGGGAGCATGGTTTGTAACGCTAGGCACATTCTTATTTGGCATCTATAATGCTACAGGAACTCAAGTCGCAACAGCTTTCTTAACACAATCTTTTGGTGCAATTCTAGCACCGTTTATTATTGGAATTATTGCAGATCGTTATTTTCCGGCTCAACGTATATTTGCTGTACTACACATTGTTGGCGCACTTCTTCTTTGGTTTGCCGGACAATCCCCAACATTTGAAGGCTTTTTTCCGTTAATTTTAGTGTACATGATCTTGTTCATGCCTACATTAGCTTTAGCAAATTCAATTGCATTTAGACAAATGACCAATACCGAAAAGGAATTCCCGCCAATACGTATTCTAGGAACTGCAGGTTGGATTATCGCTGGTCTGTTAATCAGTTACCTTGCCTGGGATAGCCAAGATTCAGGTCAATTGGGAAATACTTTTAAAATGGCTGCTATTGCTTCAATGATATTGGGTTTATTCTCCTTTTCATTACCCAACACTCCACCAATGAAAAAAGGTGAGAAGATATCTATCGGAGAAATATTAGGTTTAGATGCGCTGCGTTTACTTAAAAACAGATCCTACCTGATCTTTTTTATCTCTTCTGTCGCTATTTGCATTCCTTTAGCTTTTTACTATAATTTTACCAATGCATTTTTATCTGAAGTAGGCGTAGCAGCACCAACAGCTATTCAGTCGCTCGGACAGGTATCAGAATTCTTATTTTTGCTGGTTATGCCCTTTCTTTTTGTACGCTTTGGGGTTAAGAAAATGCTCGCATTTGGTATGTTCGCATGGGTTCTTCGTTATGTATTCTTCGCTTACGGAAACGCCGACGCCGGCTATTGGATGTTAATTGGAGGAGTGGTTCTTCATGGTATTTGCTATGACTTTTTCTTCGTAACTGGTCAAATTTATACTGATAACTTAGCAGGAGACCGATTTAAATCGGCTGCTCAAGGTATGATTACATTAGCAACCTACGGTGTTGGAATGTTAATCGGATCTTTAATTTCAGGACCAATAGTAGATAATTATTTAAACAGTGATGGTACACATAACTGGCAAAGTATATGGCTAATACCGGCTGCTATTGCAGGAGTAGTTATTTTATTATTCATTGTATTTTTCCGAGACAGGAATCAGAAACAAGCAATTTTAGAAAGTTAATTATATATAATACCTAAATTATTAAATTATGGCAGATAACACGTATGATGCAATCGTAATCGGCTCTGGAATTAGTGGAGGATGGGCTGCAAAAGAATTGACAGAAAAGGGACTAAAAACAATTGTCCTGGAGAGAGGGTGGAATGTTGAACATGTTAAAGATTACCAAAATAATACAACCGATCCTTGGGAATTCCCCCATAGAGGTGGGCGTACTCAAAAAATGATAGAGGATTATCCCGTATTAAAACGTGATTACCCTCTAAATGAGAAGAATCTAAAGTTCTGGGTGAATGAGAAGGAGAGCCCTTATACAGAAGTTAAACGTTTCGACTGGTATCGTGGTTACCAAGTGGGAGGGCGTTCATTAACTTGGGGCCGTCAAAGTTACCGTTGGAGTGATTTAGATTTTGAAGCAAATGCTAAAGAGGGCATAGCCATCGACTGGCCTATACGCTACAAAGATATCGCACCGTGGTATAGTTATGCAGAAAAGTTTGCAGGAATTAGCGGAAACCGAGATGGAATTGCTGCATTACCTGATGGAGATTACATGCCTCCAATGGATATGAATGTTGTTGAGAAGGATGTATCAGAGCGCATAAAAAAACATTATAATAGCAACCGACAAATGATCATTGGTCGTACAGCAAATATTACGGTACCTCATCACGATCGTACCAATTGCCAATACCAAAACAAATGCTGGCTAGGCTGTAATTTTGGTGCTTATTTTAGTACTCAATCTGCTACCTTACCAGCTGCTGTTAAAACCGGTAATTTAACCTTGAGACCATTTTCTATAGTTACTCAAATACTTTATGATAAAGACACTAAAAAGGCAACCGGTGTAGAAGTATTAGATGCTGAAACAAACGAGACATATAAATACTATGCTAAAATTGTTTTTGTATGTGCATCTACATTTAACTCTAGCTGGGTTTTAATGAATTCTGCGACTGATGTATGGGAAGGCGGACTAGGAAGTAGCAGCGGAGAGCTAGGTCATAATGTAATGGATCATCATTTTAGATTAGGGGCAAGCGGTATAGTTGAAGGTTTTGATGATCGATATTATTATGGATCAAGACCTAATGGTGTATATATACCACGTTATCGAAATGTCGGAGACGACAAACGTGACTATTTACGCGGATTTGGATATCAAGGTTCTGCAAGCCGGAGCGGCTGGTCAAGAAACATTGCTGAAATGAATATTGGCGGTGCCTTAAAGGATGAACTAAGTGAACCAGGACCATGGTCGATAGGAATTACCGCTTTCGGTGAGATTCTACCAAATCACAATAACAAGATTACATTAGACAAGGATAAAAAGGATAAGTGGGGATTGCCAATTCTGGCAATGGATTGTGAGTTAGGTGAGAATGAATTGAAAATGAGAAAGGATATGATGGAGGATGGAAAAGAAATGTTAGAAGCTGCCGGTGTGAAAAATGTGTCCACCTTTGATTCAGGATATTATTTCGGACAAGGAATTCATGAAATGGGTACTGCTCGTATGGGTCTTGATCCTAAAACATCAGTCTTAAATAAGCATAACCAAGTTTGGGACGCTTTAAACGTATTTGTAACAGATGGTTCATGCATGGCTTCAGCGTCTGCTGTAAATCCATCTCTTACCTATATGGCATTAACAGCTCGTGCAGTAGATTATGCCGTTAGTGAATTGAAAAAACAGAATCTATAATATCCATTAAGAAAAGCATCATGAATAGAAGAGAAGCAATTAATCGGGTAGCATTAATTTTTGGTGGTACAATTATAGGTGGACAGTTATTCCTCGAAGGATGTACTCGTCCTGCCACAAAAGAAGTTGCAAGCCTATTTGAAAAAACTCAGACAGACTTCTTAGGAGACATCGCTGATACAATCCTTCCTGCAACAAAAACTCCTGGAGCCAAGGAGGCAGGAGTAGGAGAGTTTATGCCAATAATGGTACGCGACTGCTATACTGAACAAGATCAAAAAACATTTATGGAGGGTCTCTCAAAACTTGAAGAGACCTCCAATACGAAATACAGCAAGAACTTTCAACAGCTGAGTGCTGAGGAAAGAACCGCTCTATTAATTGATCTGGATAAGGAGCAACAAGAATACCACAGAAATAAGAAGGAAGATGAACCCAATCACTATTTCAGAATGATAAAAGAACTGACCATGTTAGGTTACTTTACATCTGAATTAGGTACAACCAAAGCCTTAAGATACAATCCTATCCCTGGACGGTATGATGGAAATATTCCTTATACCAAAGGAGATAGAGCTTGGGCTTAGTCCAGTCTTTTAATCTTTAAACGTAGCGAGTTACCAATAACTACCACATCAGAACATGCCATTGCCAAAGCTGCTAACATTGGGCCTAAAAAGCCCAATGCAGCTAATGGTATTGCGAAAACGTTATAAAAGAAAGCCCAGAATAAGTTCTGTTTAATCGTAATCAATGTATGCTTTCCTACCTTTAATAAGGTGATCACCGATTTAAGATCATTATTAAGCAATACAACTTTAGCAGATTGAATGGCTACCTGACTGGCATTCCCTAATGATATACCCACATCAGCCGTAGTTAAAGCAGGCGCATCGTTAATACCATCCCCAACCATCGCAGTTGTTCCCTTTTCTTTATAAGAATCAATAATATCCAGCTTTTCCTGCGGTAGTTTCTCAGCGTAAACAATTTCAATTCCCAGCTTCTTCGCTACCGATTCACATTTCTCTTTCCGGTCACCGCTTAATAGTATGGGTGTAATCTTTTGTTCTTTTAAAATATCAATCAGCTCTTTGGCATCGGACTTCAATTGATCTTCAATGGAAATTTTTACCAATAAACTATCGTTCCTTTTTAAATAGATATCAAACTCGTCATCTTCCGATCCTAAGATTTTATTAGACCCAATTTCATAGGTATTGCCATCTTTATCAGTAGCTTTTATACCTAATCCTTTAATTTCCTTTACCTCAGTAAATATAAATTTCTTTGTAACCTGATCCTGCAGTTCTTTTACCAGTGATTTTGCAATAGGATGATTAGAATAGCTCTCTAAGCCAACAACAATAGAAGCCGCTTCCTCTTTGCTTATATCAATTACATCCATTGCCTTGATATTGAAATCGCCTGTAGTTAAGGTCCCTGTCTTATCAAAAACCATATATTTCAAGTTGGCCATCTCTTCAACGGTAGCACCGCCTTTGATTAAAACACCTTTTTTTGCTCCTCTACCCAAACCTACCATTACAGCAGTTGGCGTAGCTAATCCCATAGCGCAAGGGCAGGAAATAACCAATACGGCGATGGATCGCATAATTGATTCGCCTAAATCAATATTAAAAGCAAAGTAAGCAAGAATGAAGGTAAGAGCAGAAATTCCTACTACGACGGGTACAAATATACCGGCAACCTTGTCGCCTAATCTTTGAATAGGAGGTTTCGATGATTGGGCACGTTTCATAATCTCAATAATTTGAGAAAGAACGGAGTGCTTTCCAACCTTTGTAGCACTAATTTTAATGGTTCCATGCTCAACTACTGTTCCCCCAATTACTGAATCATATTTTGTCTTTTCGACCGGCACACTTTCTCCGGTTATTAAGGACTCATTGACCGAAGCATCTCCCCATATAATATCACCATCTGCCGGTATTTTATCACCTGTATTGACCAGCAAAATATCCCCACTCTGAATCATCCTTGAGTCAATGACTTCATGTGTTTCGCCTTGAACGCGAGTAGCTTTAACCTGTTGGTATTTAAGCAAATCTTTAATTGCAGAGGTAGTTTGCGAAACAGATCTTTTCTCGAAAAGGTTTCCCAACAATACCAAAGTAATAATTACGGCTGTTGTTTCGTAGAACATGTAATTAGCACCTAACTCAAATATGGTTCCTACTAAACTATATATAAATGCAGAAGTGAATCCGATATAAATAAGAACATCCATATTGGGCATTCCATTCTTAAGTGAGTTAAACGCACTTTTTCCAAAATGCACAGTACCTAATATAAAAACAGGTAAACAAAGAGCAAGCTGGATATAAGGATTATGCAACCAATGGAATGGAAGGAACATATGCGAGAACAGAGGAATCGCGAAGAACAGACTAAAGTAAAAGCGATTCTCTACTTTGTCATAGAATTTTTCCTGCGGAACTTCTTCATGTTCATAAACCTTAAAGCCTAAGCCCTCAATATCTTTTATAATAATGGGTAGCGATGAATCCTCCGCTCCTGAAAACTTAACCTCTTCATTTGCAAAATCAACATGTATATCTTGTAGTCCTTTTTTCTCCAATAATTTATGGACAGAAAGCGCACAGTTATTACAATGCATTCCTGTCACATTTAATTCTACTAAGTCTTGTTCCTGGCTCATGATAGTCTTCTTCTAATTACAATATCAAAATTACAGCAAGCAATTCTTTATTTAGATAATAAAGTCGGGAAATAATGGTACTTTTCACGGAAATTCAGATATTTGGTTCTTATGAAAGATAAATCCATTCCAATTTATAAAAGCTCATCGAATATATTAGATGAGGATGATTTTTTCAATATAAAATGGCTTGATTTGAATATCGATTCATTGGAGAAAATCAAGAAACCGCATCGACATGACTATTTCAGTATTTATTTTTTAATTTCCGGAGAGACCATTCAGTTTATCGATTTTCATGAATATAAGGTTCAGGCCAACGCCTTAATTGTGATGCGACCAGAACAAATCCATTTCCATGTAAAGGCGAAAAATGCGAAACTCCTCCTTATTAACTTCAAAGAGCAATTCTTGATATCCTTACAGAGTAGAAACAATTGGCACGATATATTTGCAACAGATGTTATAGAGCTTGACAGCGATATCATGCATTCCTTTATGAATTTCATCAATTTAATGATTGAGGAGTACGATGAAGACTTAAAGAACAAAGAGATTCTGGCAAAATTATTCAGCGCCTTGTTAGATAAGATCTCTCTCCACCTTAAGAGAAATGATTCTCTTGAGAAAAGAAAAGAATACAACTCCATTTATAAAGGCTTTAAGCAATTGGTAACCGTTCATGCACTTGAAGAAGTCAAGGTAAGTGACTATGCTAAACGTTTATTTGTATCGCCCGGACATTTAAATGATGTAGTTAAAGAGATAACCGGAAAAAACGCAAAAACACTCATCAACGAGCAGCGTATTTTAGAAGCGAAGAGATTGTTATTCTGGACAAACACTCCAATTCGGGAGATAGCATACAAGACAGGGTTTGATGATCCGGCCTATTTTACACGATTTTTTAAGAAGTATACCGGCTTATTACCCAGTGATTTTCAGCAAAAAGACTAATTATATTTTACGGATACTAATTTGTTTAATGGAATGATTTTCATCTTTTTCAAGAATAAGATTAGCACGATAGCGGGTCGGTAAAATATTCTTCAAAAGATTCGGTTTATTGATCTCGTTCCAAATGGATGTAGCAGTGTTTACAGACTCTTCATGGTCCAGAGTAGCATATTTATGAAAATATGAATCTACCTTCTTGAAAGCTGTATCCTTTAGCGACATAAATCGGTCTACATACCATTTTAATAAGTTCTTTTCGTGTGAATGTACATAAATGGAATAGTCGAAGAAATCAGAAACGAAAATCCTTGGACCCTTATGCTTCTTAGATAGATTAACTTGCAACACATTGATTCCTTCAATGATAACAATATCCGGCGAGTCGATTAACTGATCCTGACCCTCCATAATATCATATTCAAGATGAGAATACGTAGGAGCAGAGATTTCTTTTTTGCCCGATTTAATATCAGCCAAAAACCGGATCAGCTTCCTTGTATTATAACTTTCCGGGAAACCCTTTCTGTTTAATATTCCCTTTTCTTCCAAAACGCTATTCGGATAGAGAAAACCATCGGTAGTTATCAGATCCACCTGTGGTTTATTAGGTGCTAATGAAAGCAACTTTTGCAGAACCCTCGCCGTTGTGCTCTTACCCGCTGCTACGCTACCGGCAATACCAATAATGAAAGGAAGTTTATGTGTTCTATCCTTCAAAAACCTACTTACTTCAGAATGGAGTTGTCTTGCTTCATTAATATGAATATTCAGTAAATGACTTAACGGGAAATAAATTTCCTGTATTTCCTGAAGCGTTAATGGCTCATTCAAAGCATTTAGAGAACCAATATCTTCGTTGGATAGATTATAGGATATCGATCCATTTAACTTTCTCCAGCGTTCACGTTTAATCCCAATATAGGGGGAGTATTGTTCGTTCTTATTAAATTGGATCATTATAATAAATTTGCATTTATTTAAAAGCCATATTTATAATTCACTCTGCAAACCCAGCAATATCAACTTAGCAGTACTAGGATTCGTTCCTAATGGTACATTGTGCACATCGCAAATACGCATAAGCATTTGAATATCGGGTTCATGCGGGTGCTTTCCTAGTGGATCTCTAAAGAATAGAACTGCACTTAAATCACCTACTGCAGCCATAGCCGCGATTTGCGCATCACCGCCTTTCGGACCACTTAATTTAAGTTCAACCGGCAGGTTGGTTTCAATAATTCGTTGTCCGGTTGTGCCCGTAGCTATTATATGAAATTTGTTAAGTTTATCATGATTGGCTTTAGCAAATTGAATCATCTCATCTTTTTTCCCATCATGAGCAATTAATGCAATAGTCTTTTTGTTTTCCATAGTATTATCCAAAAAATATATAAGCTACAATTATAGCAGCAATTATCCCAGCTAATTCAGCTAGAAGTGCGCAGGGTAGTGCATGCCTTGTTTTCTTAATAGCAACTGAACCGAAGTACACTGCTAAAACATAAAAAGTCGTTTCTGTAGAACCTTGAATCACACAGGCCACTCTGGAAGCAAAGTCGTCTGCACCATTAGCATTCATTAATTCAACCATTAACCCCCGGGCGCCGCTTCCGCTTAACGGTTTCATAAATGCCACCGGTAATGCCTCTACAAATCGGGTATCCGCACCAAACCAAGCTACAATTGAACTAACTCCCTCAACAAGGTAATCCATTACTCCAGCCTCTCGAAATACACCTACAGCAACTAAAATACCCACTAAATAAGGGATTATTTTTATTGCTACCTCAAAGCCTTCCTTAGCACCATCTATAAAGTTTTCATATACATTTATTTTTCGGTACATCGCCAAGGCAATAAATGATACAATGATTGCAAACAGCGTAACATTTCCTCCAACTTTTGAAATCGTACTGATTTGCTCTTGTGGCAATGTGTTAAAGTAAAATAATAAACCACCGATAAACAAGGATATACCTCCTAAATAGGCAAGAATTACTTTGTTAAATAGATTGATCTTCTGATAAATAGCTACCGTTATTAACCCTACAATGGTAGAAAAGAACGTAGCGATAAGAATAGGTATAAAAATATCAGCAGGGTCGGCCGCACCTGCTTCCTTTCTATAGGCCATGATACTAATGGGTAATAGTGTTAAACTAGAGGCATTTAACACCAAAAACATAATCTGAGCATTGGTCGCTGTCTCCTTATCAGGATTCAGTTCCTGCAATTCTTTCATAGCCTTTAAGCCTAATGGAGTAGCAGCATTATCCAATCCCAACATATTCGCTGAAAAGTTCATTAGGATAGAGCCCAAAGCAGGGTGGTTTTTAGGAATTTCAGGAAACAATTTATGAAAGAATGGACTAACGGCTTTTGAAAAGAGCTGAACCATTCCTCCCTTTTCACCAATTTTCATAATCCCTAACCAAAAGGCCATTAAGCCAATTAATCCCAATGAAATCTCTGCGGCTACTCTTGCACTATCGAATGTTCCTGTGATAATACGTTGGAATATCTCAACATCGCCAAGGAAAATAAGTTTAAATAGGGCAACGACAAATGCGATAAGAAAAAATGAGATCCAGACGTAATTTAAAGCCATATTGACGATTGAGTCAGTAAATGTAAGATTTTAATCAGCTAAATAAAATCAGATTCTAATCACTTTTATAAAGTTCATCAATTTCTTTTGCGTATTTTTTCTCAATCACTCTTCGTTTGGCTTTCATTGTAGGGGTGAGCTCTCCTTCATCAATAGAGAATGGATTGCGTTTAACCAAGAACTTTTTAATCCGTTCAAACTTAGCTAATTCGTTCGATAGCTTTGTTATATCTTCACTAAGCCAGCTGAAGATATCTGCATCTGAAATAAATTGCTCAGGCTTTTCAAAGAAATCTTTTTTGATATTGAGATTCGCCATCAAATTCTCCTGCGACGGAACTATGATGGCTGTAATATATTCTCGTTTATCACCTATTAGAAATATCTGTTCTATTTTCGGACTTTTTAGATAGGTATTTTCGACCGGAGTAGGATAGATATTTTTACCAAGCGAATTAACCAGCATATTCTTTAAACGGTCGGTAATCTGAAGGTTGCCTTTATAAAATCTTCCTATATCTCCTGTATGGAGCCAACCTTCTTTATCAATTACATTGGCTGTTTCTTCTGGCTTATTCCAATAGCCTTTCATAACACAATGTCCGCGAATGATAATTTCGCCTTCCGCACATTCAAATGAAGGATCAAAAGAATCAAAACTTTGAACGGTATAAATCTCATTCGTTTCATAGTTTTGAATTGCTATCTCAATACGAGGCACAACTCTTCCTACTGTACCGTACACTTGTCGGTCATATTCCGTGATTGATACTACAGGTGATGTTTCTGTTAAACCAAAACCTTCCAATACTTTTATACCCAAATCACCGAAAAACTCACCAACGTTTTGAGATAAGGCACCACCTCCAGAAATAAGAAATTTAAGCCTGCCGCCTGTTTTCGCTTTTATTTTACTGAATACCAGGCGTTCTGCAATACGCTGTCTTAAGAGTAAGACAGGACCTGCTTGTTTACCATTTTCCTGTACCTCCCTAAACTCTTTTCCAACTGCCAAAGCCCATGTAAATATCTTAGCTTTCATGCCGCCTCCTTGCGTGCCCCCTTGAATTGCTTTATCATGAATACGTTCTAATAAACGTGGTACACAGTTTAATACAGTAGGTCTAACCTCTTCCATGTTTTTGGCAAGCAGCTCTAAACTTTGTGCAAAAGCAATTCGACAACCGCAAGCAAAACATATATGATAAGTTGCAGTTCTTTCAAAAACATGCGAAAGAGGAAGAAAGGATAGAAATAAATCAGTTGGCTCAATAACAGGGATCAAATCCAAGCTTGCGCGAACATTATTCACAAGGTTTGAATGCGTAAGCATAACACCCTTTGGTATTCCTGTAGTTCCGGAAGTATAAATAAGGGTAGATAAATCTGATGGGATGATGGCTTCACAAGCTGCAATAATTTGCCTTTTATAATCCGGATACACCTTCTTACCCTCTTCAATAAGCGAAGAAAAAGAACTTACACCAACCTTTAAATGCGCATCTTTTACTATTTTTTCATAATCATCAAATGCTGTAATAATCCGTGTTAATGATTCACAGCTATTGACGATTTTAATAATTTTTTTCAATAGAAAATGACTCCCTACTAAAATTATTTTTGCACCACTATCATTCAAGATATATTCCGTATCATTTTCTGGAAGAGTAGGATAGATCGATACATTGATCGCACCGATTTGTTGGAGGCCTTGGTCAAAGTAAAGGTACGTCGGGCTATTTTCAATTAATAAGGCAACTCGGTCACCTTTCTGTATTCCTATTGAAATTAGGTAAGCTGAAACCGCGTTGATATACTCGTATGCAGTTTTATATGATATTTCTGTCCATTCCTGTCCAATTTTCTCCAGCAGAAAAGAATGATCTTCCGAATGGATGTTTTTAACGACATTGCGTAGCAAGTCCGGCACTGTCATTTCTGGCGTAACAGGATTCATATTTTCTATGTTTATAGGTCATTACAAACATAGAAAAAAAATAATCTAAAGAAAATTAAGGATTTAAACAGCGAAACTTTCCCCACAAGCACATGAACGAGAAGCATTCGGATTATTAAAGACGAAACCTTTACCGGTTAGTCCATCCGAAAAATCCAATTCAGTACCAGCTAAATAAAGAAAGGATTTAATATTTAATACTAGTTTGATCCCCTTATCTTCAAATACTTGGTCGTCCTTTTGTTCTTGATTGTCGAAGTCTAATTTGTATGTCAAACCTGAACAACCTCCACTATCAACGGCAACGCGAACGAAATAAGAAGGATCGTAATTCTCTTCTTTCATTACTTCTTCTACACGTTGCTTGGCTTTATCAGTAATTGTAATCATAGTTATTAAATAGTTTTACAAATATCGACATTATTTATTTAAGCAAACAATTCTTTAGTCATCCTAAAATGAAATTACTATTCAATTAATCCCCTTTTAAACAGTTGCCAGGCTGGAGATTCATCTCTAAGTTCTTTTACTTTTTGTGAAACCAGCGTAATTGCCTGATCAATTTCTTCTTTCGTATTGAATCTTCCCAAACTAAAACGCAAAGAAGCATGTGCATCGTCTTTACTGAGCCCCATTGCCAATAAAACATGCGAAGGATCCAGCGAACTTGTAGAACATGCAGAGCCAGAAGCCATAGCAATATTACCCAGACTTACCATAATATGTTCTGCCTTTAAAAATCTAAAGGTAATATTAGTTACATGCGATAATCTACTATTAGTAAGTCCATTAACACTTGTAGCTTCAAGCTCTAATAGAGATTCTTGTAAGTGATCTCTTAATATTTCCTCCCGCTTACTTTCTTCCAGCATACTCTCTTTACAAAGTAAAGCTGCAGCACCCAGGCCAACAATCCCAGGAACATTCAAGGTTCCTCCTCTCAAGCCATTCTCCTGTCCGCCACCCATCATCAAAGGCTCTAGTTGAATCCTTTTCGACTTTCTTTTTACATAAAGAGCACCCACTCCTTTAGGCCCATAGATCTTATGTGCACTGAAAGCCATCATATCGATTCCTGCATTTTTTAACGAAATAGGCAATTTACCAACCGCTTGTGTCGCATCGCAAAAGAAAAGCACTTTATTTTCTGATGCGATATCTGCAATGTCTTTAATAGGGTGAATAACACCGGTTTCATTATTAGCATACATCAATGCAATGAGAACCGTGTCTTTTCGAATGGCATTTTTTAAATCCTGTAGGTCGATATTTCCGTGATTATCTACTGCTAAATAAGTCACTTCTGCACCTTGTTTTTCAAGCGAACGACATACATCTAAGACAGCTTTATGCTCGGTTTGACAGGTGATAATATGCTTACCAATGGATTGATATCGGCTATATATGCCTTTAATGGCAATATTGATAGATTCCGTAGCTCCGGAAGTAAAGGTTATTTCCCGGTCTTCCACACCAATTAAATCTGCAACCCTTTGTCGGGCTGTTTGTACTGCTTCTGCAGCTATTAATCCAAATTTATGATTTGTACTAGAGGCGTTTCCGTAGTTTCCCGTAAGGTAAGGCATCATCTCCTGTAAAACTCTTGGGTCAATCTGTGTTGTTGCATTATTATCTAAATAAATAGAAGCTACCATCACGATTTATTTATTTTTAAAAAGATTGTGAACTTTTATATGTTAATTAAGCAAATTTGATGAATTAATTCTATTTAAAACAACGATGGAGAAAATTGAACACATAGGCATAGCCGTTAAGGATCTGGATCAAGCAATTAAGAACTACGAACAGCTATTACAAAGCCCCTGCTATAAAACTGAAACCGTTGAAAGTGAATATGTTAAAACAGCGTTCTTTAAAGTGGGAGAGAGTAAGATTGAATTGTTGCAAGCATTAAATAATGAAGGCCCTATCCATCAATTCATCGAAAAAAGGGGAGAGGGTATGCATCATATTGCCTATGAAGTAGAAGATATTAAAAAAGAAATGGCACGTCTTAAAGAAACTGGATCCCGTTTATTAAACGAGGAACCTAAAAAAGGTGCGGATGATAAATGGGTATGCTTTATTCATCCAAAAGATAATAATGGCGTGCTAACCGAGCTGGTTCAGTCGATTAGCACATCCAATTTGTAAAATCAGATACCGATTTCTTTTAATAGGAAATCAGCATGATCAATTTTATCAGCTACCCAAAGCACATAGCGTATATCAACACCAATTGAGCGACTATAGCTTTCATTCCATGCAAAATCATTAATGGTTGCATCGTAAGCACGGTCAAAGTTGACACCAATCAACTCTCCCTTAGAATTCATAATTGGCGAACCAGAATTTCCTCCGGTTGTATCCATATTGTATAAGAGGTTGACAGGTACATCGCCCAACTCTTTCATTGCATAGGGTCCGAAATCCTTAGCTTCCCAAACTTCTCTGATTTTCGAAGGGTAGCGGAAATCAGGCAGACCAAGCTGTCCTTTTTCAATAATACCACGGATTGTCGTAAATGGCTTTACATAGGTTGCATCAGCAGGAGAATATCCACGTATATAACCATAGGTTAAACGCAAGGTGCTATTAGCATCCGGAATAAAGTCCCTTTTTTGAAACTGTTCCTTCACTGCCACATAATCACCCATTAGCTGATTTAAAACACCCTCTCTTCTGTCCATTTCAGGTTTTAATGCCAATTGTTGAGTTTCAAGATCCTTCTGGAAAAGTAACAGATTATCCGAATAATCACTAAGCGACTTTGGAGATCGTAAAAGTTTAGTGAATACAAAATCCTTATCCTTTAATTTACTTTCAGATAAAGATGCATTTGCAAAAGCAATCAGATTTGATCTTTTCCCTACAGCGGTAACCGGTTGATTATTAGAAAATTTAGACGCATCCAATAGCATTTTAGTGAAGATAGCACTGTCTGCACTAAAGTTATAACTTTCATAAAGACTATTCAGAATATCTGTAAGGCGCGGTAAATTACGTTGAAATGTTTCCTCCTTGTTATCACTGCTTTCTACTGCCAATTTAAAAGCATTCAGCTGTCTTGCTACATTCAGTAAACGAGTACTTGAATAGATCTGATTAAACCATAGATCACGCTCAGCATCGCTGAAAATATCCTTATAAAGATTATCAATATCAGTCATCAGACTTCCGTATTTGCCTTTTAAGCTAGCGTCATTCTCAATAAACTGTGCCAGTGCCAAATCCTCTTCTTGTTTACTTTTAAGAAGCTCGATCGACTTTAAGCCCTTCATCTTACCGCGGTAGTTTTTCATCACGTTCGCATTGCTTTTAATACGTGTGGCCAAACTAATTTCAATTGCCCGATCATCTTTACCAGCCTTCATCATTTCGTTGTTTTGAAAATCATAAAGAGCGGCTGTGTAGGGAAGTAAGAATTTTTCCTGATATTCAATGTATTGAGCCGGACGATGTCTGAATGTTCTGCCCGGGTAGCCTAATATAAAAGCAAAATCTTCCTCTTTCACCCCATTTGGATTTACCTTTAAGAACTTCTTAGGCTTGTATGGAACATTATCAACGGAATAAGCCGCTGGTGAACCATCAGGCGCTACATAAGCACGTAGAAAAGAGAAATCTCCTGTATGTCTTGGCCATATCCAGTTATCCGTATCTCCTCCAAACTCACCTATAATTTGCTGAGGTATATATACTAAGCGTACATCTTCAATGGTTTTATATCGGAAAAGAACATAGCTCTTACCGATAAACATTTCCGATACTTCAGCCTTTATCGAAGGATCTTTTTCCTCTGCTTCTTTCGCAATATTTAAACGTTCCTGTGTAATCAGGTGAATTCTTTCAGCAGGATCTGTCGATGATTGAGCAGCTTGCAGTACCCGATTCGATACATCTTCATAACTATCCGTAATACGAATCGTTAAGCCTTGTGCTTGTATTTCATGTTCCTTTTGACGAGCTACAAAACCATTCGTTAAGTAATCGTTTTCAGGTGTACTTGCCAGGCGCACAGCACCAAAAGCACAATGATGGTTAGTAATGATTAAGCCCTCATCTGATATAAAAGAACCCGTACAGCCACCTACACGTACCAAAGCATCAACTAAACCCACCTGTCCGGGATTAAAAATATCAGTCTGACTAATTTCCAGTCCGGCTTTCTTTAAATCAACTCGATTTAAATCGCTCAAAGGAAACATTCCCTCATCCAGGAATGTAAATGAATAGGTACCAACACTTGCAAACAGTAGAAATATGACCAGTACTTTTTTACTAAAAATCTTCATAAACATTATTCAATATATTCCGTTTAATTAACTTAGCAAAGTTAACAATACATCCATAATTAAGTCGTATGAATGATTAAAGAAGCTACAGCCATTGCTAACAGGTTAAATCAGTGGAGGATACAGCGGATATCCAACAAAAATTTCTTAATAATATTAGCCGTAATAGTCGGCATTACAGGAGGTTTAGCTGCCTCTGCGCTAAAAGCACTCACCCTATATATTGCCACAATCTTACAAAACGACGTTTCTTGGGATTTCAGAGGTTATCTCTATTTGTTCTTCCCTTTAATCGGTATTATGCTAAGCGTTCTCTATGTTCGCAAGTTTATAAGGGCAAAAAAGATGGAACATGGCATTACACCCATTCTGTATTCCATCTCCAATAAATCAAGCAGAATGCCTGTGCACAATGTTTATTCGCAAATCATTACCAGTGCACTAACAGTCGGTTTTGGTGGTTCAGCAGGTTTAGAGGCACCCATTGTTGCAAGCGGTTCAGCTATCGGATCTAATATCGGACGGTTTTTCGGATTGAATTACCGTGAAGTTACCATGTTATTGGCCTGTGGTGCTGCAGCTGGAATTGCAGGAGCATTTAACAGTCCGGTAGCAGGAATGGTATTCGCCATAGAGATCCTCCTTCCTGAATTCTCAATTCCTGCCTTTATTCCTTTGTTAATTGCCGCAGCAACCTCATCTGTAGTATCCAGACTGCTGTATAGTGAACCATTATTCTATCTTGTAACCGATAGCTGGGCATTCGATGCTTTGTTCTTTTATATTCTATTAGCTCTATGCGTTGGCCTCTTTTCTGTATTTTTCAATAAATTAAATCATGCTGCCAAGGGATGGTTTCAAAAAATCAGCAATCAATATCATCGAGTTATCATCAGCGGATTGGTATTGGGAGTGATGATCTTTATATTTCCAGCTTTATATGGCGAAGGTTATCTAGCTATACAAGAATTATTGGCTGGGAAAAGTACTTCCTTATTGGGCAATAGTATATTCGCAAGCTATCAGAATATTGGCTGGCTAGTTTTTGTATATGCTCTTGTAACTGTTTTTGCAAAAGCCTATTCAACAGTAATAACCTTACATAGTGGTGGTAATGGTGGTAATTTCGGGCCTAGTTTGGTGATGGGAGGTATACTGGGTTTTGCATTTGCTTACGGCATTAATTTAACCGGACTGGTTGAATTAAGCGTTGCTAATTTCATTGTAGCAGGAATGGCAGGGGCCTTGAGCGGAATTATGCATGCACCCCTCACAGGAATATTTCTTATAGTTGAAATCACAGGAGGATATGCTTTAATGGTTCCTCTAATGATTGTTTCGGCCATTACTTATTTTATCAATAAAAGTGTCCTGAAATATTCAATATACACACAAGCTTTAGCTGAGTCTGGCGATTGGCTTCCTCATGAGGATAGAGATAAAACAGTTTTAAAAATGATGAAACTGCGTTATGTCCTGGAACGAAACTTTACCATCTTACATCCCGATGAAAAACCAATGGACAGACGCTTGGATATTCTTCATACGAAACGAAATATCTTTCCGGTAGTTGATGATAATCAAACCTTAATAGGTGTTATCTACAGCGAAAAACTCTTTGAGATATTGATAGGCGAGGCGTCGGCAGATAAAACAATGAAAGAACTTGCTCAACCTCCTCAGGATATTATACGTATTGATGCCAATATGTATGAAGTTATGCGGAAAATGGATCGTGAAGACATCTGGATACTCCCTGTAACCGATGCAAATAATAAGTATCTTGGATTTATATCTAAATCAGCAATATTCAATAAATACCGTGCCTTGTTAATGCGTTTAGGCAATTATCTGGAGTAATTTACAAGAAGTCTTTAAATTCTTTTAATGCGAGGGTGATATCATCCGGACTGTCGATACCATACGATTGATAGCTTGTTTCGGCAGTCTGAATAGAATAACCATTCTCTAACCAACGCAATTGCTCCAATGCCTCTGCCTTTTCAAGTGAAGATATTGGCAGTTGAGGTAGTTTCTGTAGAGTTTTTACGTCAAAGCCATAAATTCCGATATGCTTAAAATAAGCTTGCTTTTCCAGCCATTCATTTTCGGGAATATCTCGCTGATAAGGAATCGTATTTCTGCTGAAATACAAAGCCTTTCCATTGCTATCTATCACCACTTTAGGTGTATTGTGATTAAAGAGTTCCTGATAGCTGTCTACCTTTTTAACAAGGGTTGCTATTTCAGTTCCAGGAGTATTAAAACATGCAGCCAGTAAGTCAATTTGCTCTGGCTGTATAAACGGTTCATCTCCTTGAATATTGATAACAATGTCGGCATCCGGAAAATGATTAGCCGCTTCAGCACAGCGATCTGTTCCGCTACTATGTGTTCTGGAAGTAAGAATAACATTTCCACCAAAAGACTGTACGTGATTCGCTATTCTATCATCATCTGTAGCTACTACAGCTTCATTTAAACTCTTGGATAGCAGGCATCTTTCATACACCCGTTGAATCATTGATTTACCTGCAATATCAACCAGCGGTTTTCCGGGGAAACGACTTGAAGCATAGCGGGCGGGGATAATACCAATGATATTCATGATTAAAACAAACCGTTTATTTCTCGATTCACACTATCCAATACATAAGATAAATCGTCCGTGTTATTCTCGAAATCCAGTTTATCTTTATCGAGAACCAACAACTTCCCGCCATCATAAGAGCTAATCCATTTTTCATACTTATCGTTCAATTTCGACAAATAATCTAAACGAATACCAGCCTCATAATCGCGGCCACGTAATTGAATATTATCAACCAAGGTAGGGACAGAAGCTCTCAAATATATTAGCAGATCTGGAGGTTGAATAAACTCTAAAACACTTTCAAAAATATTGCTGTAATTCTGAAAATCGCGAGCCGTCATCAAACCCATATCATGCAGGTTTTCTGCAAAAATATAGGCATCCTCATAAATAGTACGATCTTGTATAATGTTCCTTTGCACTTTTTGAAGCTCCAGCATATGACGGAACCGACTATTCAAAAAGAAAATTTGAAGGTTAAACGACCAGCGTTTCATATCATTGTAAAAATCTTCCAGATAAGGATTATGCTCTACAGCCTCAAACTGAGGCTCATATCCCATGTGTTTAGATAACAAACGAGTAAGAGTAGTTTTACCCGCGCCGATATTTCCAACAATCGCTATATGCATGTTTTTGTTTAAAATGATTTGATGCCAATTAACTCCCGTACGTCTGATATAGTTTTTTGAGCAGAAGCCCGTGCCTTTTCAGCACCTAAATTAACTACTTTTTTAACATATTCACGATCGTTTGCAATATCATTGATCCTTGAACGCATCGGTTCTGTGGCAACAATCATGTCTTCCGCTAATTGTTTCTTAAAATCGCCGTAGCGAATCTGACAAGTATTGTATAACTCATCGAAATGAGCAACTGTATCATTCGATGAAACTACAGCCATCAAATCAAACAGATTTTGAATATAATCCGGCTTAGCTTGATTTTCAGTTGTCGGACCTGAATCTGTTACAGCTTTCATTACCTTTTTGCGGATAGCCTCTGGAGTATCCGAAAGGAAAATAGCATTTCCCTCACCTTCAGATTTACCCATCTTGCCTTTTCCATCCAGACCCGGAATCTTAACCAGTTTCTGCGTTGAACTAAAAGCATAAGGCTCTGGAAAATAATCTTGGTTATAAAGCCTGTTAAAACGATTACCAAACGTTCTGGCCATTTCTAAATGCTGTTCCTGATCTTTCCCAACAGGAACCTTCGTAGCCCGGTGTATAAGAATATCAGCCGCCATTAGTGTAGGGTAGGTCAATAAGCCTGCATTAACATTATCCGGATTTGCCCGCACTTTATCTTTAAAAGAAGCACTACGTTCAAGCTCACCCATGTAAGCATTCATATTTAAGTACAAATAAAGTTCTGTAATTTCAGGGACATCCGACTGAACGTAAATAGTTGCCTTTTCAGGATCGATTCCTGCAGCAAGGTATTCAACCACCACCTGACGAACATTTTTATGCATTTCGGCAGAAGTAGGATGTGTAGTAAGCGCATGCCAATCGGCAATAAAGAAGAAGCAGTTATAATTTTCCTGCATCTCAATGAAGTTCTTTACTGCACCATAATAATTTCCTAAGTGTAATTTCCCGGTACTCCGGATACCGCTAACGACTGTTTCCATATGGATGCGAAAATACAGATTTTAAGGAAACTTTGGGTAAGGGTGGAGGTCAATTATAATTTATTTGTATTTCAATTTTTTATTTTCCATTTCATAAACACAATATAAAAAGAATATAATTTTAATGGAACCCCTACATTTTCCAAATTTAATTTTGGTTTCTTTGTTGTGCCCGAGGATCTCACTTCAGGTATATTTTACTTTTCTTGCCAATTTAGGTACATACGTTTATGCAGAAGATAATCAATCTGTTTGATTTCAAGCAGAATATAAATTATAAAAATGAAATTCTAGCAGGTTTAACTGTCGCTATGACGATGATTCCAGAATCATTATCCTTTGCTATTCTAGCAGGTCTCTCACCTTTAACAGGATTATATGCAGCCTTTTTGATGGGTCTTGTAACAGCTATCCTGGGTGGGCGACCCGGTATGGTATCTGGTGGTGCCGGAGCAACAGTTGTAGTACTTATTGCTTTGGCTTCGTCACATGGTGTAGAATATCTATTTGCTGCTGTAGTTTTAGCTGGTATCCTCCAAATGTTGGTAGGCCTTTTTAAATTAGGCAAGTTTGTTCGCTTAATACCACATCCCGTTATGTATGGTTTTTTAAACGGTCTGGCAGTTATCATTTTTATGGCGCAAGTAGCACAATTTAAAGTAGTGCAGAACGGTATTGAAACTTGGATGCAGGGACCGACACTCTATTTGATGGCTGGCTTAACTTTGCTCACCATTGCGATTGTATTTTTACTGCCAAAATTTACTAAGGCCGTTCCAGCTTCCCTTGTAGCCATATTAGTCGTGTTTGGAATCGTTTATTTCTTCAATATAGATACAAAGAAGGTAATTGATATAGCTTCTGTAAGAGGCTCGCTACCTTCTTTTCATATACCGCAAATCCCCTTCGATATAGAGACCCTGAAAATAATCTTCCCCTATGCTTTAGTCATGGCAGGCGTTGGATTGATAGAAAGCCTCCTAACATTGAACATGGTGGATGAGATAACCAATACAAAAGGACAATCTAATAGAGAAGCTGTAGCTCAAGGTATTGCAAATATAACTAATGGTTTCTTCGGAGGAATGGGTGGTTGTGCGATGGTTGCCCAAACTTTGGTGAACATAAGTGCGGGAGCCAGAGCAAGACTTTCGGCAATTATCGGTGCTCTTACAATTTTACTGATTATTTTAGTGGGAGGTCCAGTAATTGAACAAATTCCAATGGCGGCTTTGGTTGGTGTGATGATGATGGTAGCCATCGGAACTTTTGAATGGGTAAGTTTTAGAATTATCAATAAAATGCCGCGTCATGATATCTTTATAGGTATGCTGGTAGCATTGATTATAGTACTCTTACACAATTTGGCGTTGGCGGTATTGATTGGTGTTATTATTTCGGCTTTGGTATTTGCATGGGAAAGTGCTAAAAGAATACGCGCAAGAAAGTACTTAGATGAAAATGGAATCAAACATTATGAGATTTTTGGTCCACTTTTTTTTGGTTCTATTGCTGCCTTTACAGAAAAATTCGATGTGCTGAATGACCCACAAGAAGTAATAATAGATTTTAGAGAAAGCAAGGTTGTCGATATGTCTGCGATTGAAGCTCTGAATAAAATTACGGAGAAGTATAAAAAGAAGGGTAAAAAGTTGCGTTTACGCCATTTAAGTCAAGATTGCAGACAGTTACTTAAAAATGCTGAATCGGTTATTGATGTGAATATTATTGAAGATCCTACCTATCAAGTAATGACCAATAAATAAAGATTGAATAAATATTCAATCTAATCCAATAAACGGCGATACACATGAGCAAGTGTTAAACTGGAGTTTAACTACCTACGATAAGGTTCTAGCTTAAATGTTTTAGCTTTTTCAGCAGCGATATGCAAATTATACTTTGTTTGCATATTTGCCCATATTTCGGCTGTTCCACCAAATACTAGAGATATCCGATATGCCATATCTGGAGTTATATCTGATTTTTCATGAATAATATTATTTAGCATTTGACGAGATATGCCAAGCATTTTTGCTGTTTCACCTATTTTTAATTCGTGAGCCTGAATAATTTCTTCCCTTAATATCTCACCGGGATGGATATTCCTCATCTTTCTGTCCATTTCTTTCTTTTTAGTGATAATCAATATAATCTAAATCATAAGCATGTTGGCCATCAAAGTAAAAAATAATACGATAGTTCTTATTCACTTTGATGCTCCAATAGTCTTTTAAATCGCCAGATAGTTTATGAATATTCCAATTTAGAAATACGCTAAAATCTTCTGGAACATGTTCGGCACTATCTATGATTTCAAGCATACGTTCAATACGATTCACATGTTCAGTAGGCAACTTGTTTACTTTTCCTTCTTCCCAAAGTAGTCTTAATCCTTTGTGTTTAAAGCTTTTTATCATGCTAACGATGTAAAGTGTAAATTTACACTTGTTATTTATGAAATGCAAATAATTTGGTTGTTATTACTTGTATTTAATAAGGTAATTCTTTTTTCTGTTACCCATTCCCTCGATCTTTTTTATCTAATCCGTTTAGTTGTTACATTTATAGAAGTTTAACGAAACTGGAATTAAAATGGCGATATACAAACTTGGACCACAACTTGACTTCATAAAAGAACTTTCCTTTAAACTTGAAAGGGATATTCAGAAGATTATTGAAAATAATTTGAATTCACTTTTGCACCTTGATTTTATAAAAACAGAGTTTGCGTTGCACAATTTTCGTATTGATACTCTAGCCTTTGATAGAGAGAACAAATCTTTTGTAATTATTGAATACAAGCGCGATAAAAATTTTAGCGTTATAGATCAAGGTTATGCTTACCTCTCTCTTATGTTAAATAATAAAGCTGATTTTATACTTGAATATAATGAGAGTCAACAGACCACATTAAAGAGAAGTGATGTTGATTGGACGCAGTCGAGAGTGATTTTTATTTCCCCATCCTTCACGAACTATCAGAGGGAAGCAATTAATTTTAAGGACTTACCAATTGAACTTTATGAAATAAAGCGATTTGAAAATGATACGATTTCGTTTGAACAGATTCAAAAATCAACAACAAATGAAAGCATAAAGACAATTTCGAGAAACGATAAAATTGTTGAAAATGTTAGCAAAGAAGTTAAAGTCTTTACAGAACAGGACCATTTGCAAAAAGTTGACTTTGAAACTAGAGAACTTTATGAACAGGTAAAAGAAAGGCTCATTAGTTTAGACGACAATGTAACAACACAACCTAAAAAGCAGACCATTGGGTTTAAGGTAGATAACAATATTTTCTGTGACATTGTATTGCAATGGAAAGGATTAAAAATCTATATTAATTTAAAAAGTGGCGATTTGCAAGATCAAAAACAAATAGCAAGAGACGTTTCAAATGTTGGACACTGGGGAAACGGTTCTTATGAAATTAAACTTAGCGATTTGGATGACATCGATTATGTGTTGAGTTTATTAAAGCAGTCATTAAGAAAAAATAAAAAATAGCTGTCCCAACTAATGAAAATAGAAAACAGTACTTTAAACGACATAGAGACGATCTTTGAATTTTACCATGCTGCTACAAATTATCAGAAAAGTAAGCTCGTAGTGCCTTGGCCGGACTTCGAAAGAGAAATGGTGAAGACTGAGATCTTGGAAAATCGACAATGGAAAATCATCATTGACGGCAAGATTGCCTGTGTTTGGGCAACAACATTTAGCGATCCTCAGATCTGGGAAGAGCGAAATGAAGATCCAGCTGTGTATATCCATAGAATAGCAGTCAATCCGGATTTTAGAGGGCAGAGTTTAGTTGCTAAAATCGTTGATTGGGCGAAACAGCATGCAAAAGATCATAATAAAAAGTTCATTCGCATGGATACTGTAGGAGAAAATATAGGACTTATCAGCCATTATTCAAAATGCGGTTTTGACTTTCTGGGTCTTTTAAAACTGAAGAACACTGATGAACTTCCATTACATTATCACAATGCAACAGTAAGTTTATTTCAAATAGAGATTAAATAGATTAGACTTATTAGTATTTTCAGCCAATAGATTAATACAGTCATAAATTAATACATGAACAACGAGATTTTATTTAGCGAACAACAGAGATTTAAACAGTGGTGGTTCTGGTTAATTTTTCTTGGGATTGATGCATTGTTCTTAATAGGAGTATACAAGCAAATAATTGATGGACAGCAATTTGGTGATAAGCCTATGAGTAACGAGGGACTTATCATTATTACAATCATAGTTGTTCTGCTTACCGTTGCATTTGCACTTATTAAGTTAGAAACTCAGGTAAAGCATGATGGTATCTATGTCAGGTTTTTTCCGTTTCGTATCTCTTTCAAGCATTATCCGTGGGACAGTATCTCCAGTTCATTTGTAAGGAAATACAGACCTCTTGTTGAGTATGGTGGTTGGGGAGTAAGATTTAGTGTTTTTGGAAGCGGAACGGCTTACAATGTTTCAGGTAATATAGGGTTACAACTTATATTTACCAATAAGAAGAAATTATTGATAGGTACAAAAAAGCCTGATCAATTAACTGAAGTACTTAATAAAATCGGACAACTTAAAAAGTAAATTACAATTGAAGAATTCCGAATAAAAATAATCGTTTCACTCATTCATTTGATGCTTCCCAAGCTTTATAACAATCGCTTAATTTAGGATTCTCATCAATCGTTATTGGTAAATCGTCGGTTCCTGCATAAAAAACAATGATCTCAGCAGGAGAGTCTCCTGTATTCTCACCAAAATGACAAGTATTTACTAACTCAACCAGGGCATCACCTTCTTTTAAAAGCAGCTCATTATTTTGTTCATCCACTACGGTTAATTCACCCTTTGTTAGTACGCCGGCATTGATAACCAAATGTTTGTGAATACTTAATCTAGAATGGGGAGGGATCGTTATTTTCAGAATCGTTATTTTGGGTTTCCCATCCGGATACTCTGGTAAATCATTCCCATTCCAACTTTTATTTGATTCTATTAGGGTAACTTTTTCTATCTTGTCCATACTTTGTAAATAAGTATGACAAATAATTTTACTTTTAGTTTTACTTTCAACCTCGATCTACTCAATCGAATATAGTAGTCTATATAACTGGTATGTAACATCTAAGGACCTTGTAATACATATCAGAGTTATTAGAGAATTATTCCTGTGGTATGTCTACGCTTTTTTGGCTTTTATAGCGTAGATATAGCAGTGTAATCTTTCTGTAAGTTTTCTGTAATGTAGGAGAAGGTATAGAGATGGATCGTTTAATGTACGTTCTGTTAATGGAGAACGTATATTTTAGCTGTTCCTAATCATTTAATCCTGTTGTTAATCAAATGCCCGTTTCATTAAGCAATTTTCTCACAAACTAGCCTTCCGCATATAATTCGCCAATCTTTGGTTTTGTTTCACGCATTAAATTTTAAGATTATGGCAATTATTAAGAATGGTAAAATTCATGGACGGATTGGAAACTATGTTTATCGCGTATTGAACGGACAGGAAATCATTCAATCCTACCCGCGTACGGTGAAACCTCGAAAAGGCACTATCGTGGAAAGTAAAAGATTTGGGAAAGCATCCACTCAAAGTTCAAGGGTTTTCAGATTGCTGAAATTTTTTTCTTTAAGCCTTCAAGAAGGGTCACTGTATTGTAGTATGGTTAGCTTTTTTAGAGGTAACTTCTTTTCTAAAACAGAAATCAATAAAGATCCGGCTTATGATGATTGGAACGTAGTTCCTGGTTTTGAAAGAATGGTTATTAATTCAAAAGTACAGATTAGTGATATACTTCTGGAAAATCCAAAAGTAACAATAGCTGGGGATAATTCTACAATTAGTATCGCTGAATTTAAGGCTGATCCTTCAAAAAAAAGTTTGATGAGTGATATGTCTTATTTGGGTTTCGCGTTCGCGTTAATCCATTATGATTTCGACGATGAGTATGCTGAGGTAATTCATTATTTTGAATCGGAACGTTTCAATATTTCGAAAGGATTTGAGGAACAGAATTTTGAAATCCCATTGCTCGCAGGAAAAACTCCAATTGAAAATGGTATGCTGCTTCTTGCTTTCGGATTGAGGTTGTATGTGACTCCGGAGGGCTATGGCTATTTAAATAATAAGAGCTTTAATCCTTGTGCTATATTGGGTGTTTGGTATAAGAGGTAGGGGGGAGAAGTATAATGGTTATAAACAACGAACTCCCTAATGATTAGAGAGTTCGTTGTTTTATTTAATTTGAACTAGCTTCAATAACCGCTGTGAAAGCTGGTTTTGGTTTCAGGTCTCCAGTAAATAAAAGGGCGTCTTGTCCTCTACGCCAAGATCTAGTATCGCTAATGCCCCATAAAGTAACACGATCAATAACATCTGAGTGGCGCATAAAAATCTCAAACAGTTTTCTGTATACTTCAGCTTGTTTTTCATAATTCTCTGCTGGTATAGATCTGTCGCCTTGGTTCACACCGAAAGCGCCACTATTATTCCCAGTTGCTGTTACGTCTAATTCTGTAATAGAAACTTTTAGACCAAGAGATGCGTAATTTTCAATGGCTTTTTCAACGTCTTCCAAATTGGTGTCTAAGTGCCAGTGTCCTTGAATACCAACACCAGTAATTGGAGCTCCTTCTGCGATAAGACGCTTCAATAATAACATAGAACTGGCGTGTTTACCTGTATTTTTAACGGCACCTTGCTCAATATTGTAGTCGTTATAGTAAAGATCTACATTCGGATCAGCTTCGTGAGCCCATTTAAATGCTAAGGTTAGTACTTCTGGTCCAACAACCTTATACCAGCTAAAATCTCGTAGGTTTTCTGTTGTTCCGTCACCACCATCGGCAATCGATTCATTGGCAACATCCCATCCGATAACCGAACCTTTGTAGTGTCCGGCAACAGTCATAATATGATCCTTAAGACGTTGAAGTACTACTTCGCGACTAGCTAGCTCTCCCTTGATGCTATTACGCCACATTTCAGACATAGATGGGCGAGGGGCATTGGGGTCTCTGTTTCTTGTTGGGCGTGTTGGAGGGCCAGTAACTGGTTCAGCATCTGTGTTATCTGCTTGAAAGAACCAAGGAGCTGTTTGTGAATGCCACAATAGAGTATGTCCCCAAACCTTTATGCCATTCTCCTTACACCAAGCAACCATGGCATCTGGAGATTCAAAATTATACCTGCCTTCAGAAGGGTGTATGGGTTGCGGTTTCATGGAGTTTTCAGGTGTATTAATGTCATAATGTGCTTTGACATTTGCTAACTCTGCTTCCGAAAGCCCTCTTAAATCGGTTGAAGTTCCTATGAGAAATTTACCAGCGTAGGCTTCTTTTAATGTTTTTTGTGGGTTTGTGTTGGTCTGACCGTATACTGTTGTGGAACATAGTGCCACAGCTAGTATAAAGTTTGCAATGTAATGTCTTTTACTCATGATTTTTTTACTTATGGTTTATTTGGATATATTTTACCTTTAAAGATACTTTTTTAACTTATATAAACTTGTTTTTTTTATATAAACTTGCTTTTATATAACTATTATGGATGAATTGTTGCCGACTTTTACAAGAATAAAATAAAGATTATGAAATCTGATTTCATCCACATTAAGGAAAAAAAGATAGCTTACTATACAAGGGGTAATAAACATAATGCACTCTCTGAAAATGGATTATGTGAAGTGATTGTAGATTGCGGACATTATGTGCCGGAGGAGCAACCTCAGTCCCTTTTATTGGTTTTCAAAAAGTTCTTGCAATCCGTTCATTTAGGATCGTGATAGTTGGTAGGCAGGCCACTATTAGTCAAGTTGAAAATGTGGGTTGAAAATTAAGCCAATTACATTTCCGAATGGGTCTTTCAGCGTTGCTGTCATTATTTCACCACCAACGTTGAAAGGTTTTTCATTTTCGATCGCTCCTAATTCAATAAGTCTGTCAAAAGTCTTTTGTATATCTTCTACACCCCAATACGAAACTACACTTTCAACTTTATTTAAAGTCGGATTTTCTTCCGGTTGAAGGCCTAATTCGTATCCTTTAATGTTGAAGCCGACATAATAAGGTTCGTTGAAATAGGGCTTCGTTTCAAACGCTTTTGAGTACCATTCTGTTGCTTTTTGAATGTCTCCAACTTTATAAATTGTTGTTCTAAGTCCTAACATATTTCTTGCGATTTGTTTTTCTTGTCACTTTGTTGGTGTGTGTAGGTCTTGGATTATACTAACGTTCCGCGGCTATGCGCCGGGCGGGGTTTTTACTAAAATGGTCCTTTTGGAAACGAACATTTCTCGTATCCGTAATCTGTCAACCGAAGGACGGATTACGCCTGGCGCATAGCCGTTGTTGGCGGTTCGTTGTTTTTAGTCATTAAGTTTGTCAATTTAATGTCCGTGATTAACAACTTCTTTTGGGTACTTATCTGCAATTAAATTCAAATTAATACCGTGTTCCAAATATGCTTTTAGTCCGTCCAATACAGTCGTAAACCCACCTGTACTATCTTTAATTTTATCAATAAGTTCATCGCCCTTTAAGTTAAAACCATAGTTCTTAATCACAACATAAGTCTTATCTTCTGCTATTTCTATAAATTCGAAGTCTATGGTTGTCATTGGCTCATCCCATTCTATTGTTATTTTCTTATTGGGGATTATCTTTTTTACGTGTGCATTAATTGAAATTCCGTACATCTCCCATTCCCATTTCAAAGTTTTACTTTCTTCTAATTCTCCACTTGACTTTGTGAACCAAAAATTTGTAGTGATTTTAGGGTCGATGAATGCAAGAAAAACTGTTGATACAGGTTTCCTGATTAACATTTGAGTTTCTACTGTTAGAATGTCATTTGTCATACTATTATTTTTAAAGTTTCAATTTCTTCGTTGAACCGTCCGTTATAATGACCGCCAACATCTGTATTAACGAAATCATATTTCGCCAATCAACGTTATATATGTATAGCGTTTTATTCTTAAGTAAATATATTAAAACATTGACTAGTAGAGAAATATATTAATCATTTGCAAAATAGCGAAACTATTAATAAAGTATTCTTGTTAATATGAGATTTATTCTTTCGATAAATATTCAGTTAATGCTTCTAAATATAGTTTGTTAAAGGAAGAACCAGAAAATGGATTCTGACTGGTCACTAAATTTCTGTCCTTTACCGCATAGTTTGCTTTTGGTAGTCCACTTCTATATTTTAACCCTAATCTTCTTAATCCCCTTGCTGTTTTTCTATTTTCAGGTTTTCCTTTCATGATGAAACGTTCAATAACGAACTCCTCAATGGGTGAGACCGAATTAACTTTGAAACCGATGTATGGGTTTTCATTTTTTGGAATAGTTAATATCAGACTTGGAGCGTGGCAAATAAGTCCAGTTGGTTTATTTTCCTTTGCAAAATACTTTAAAAGGATTGGTATGTTATTATCATCTTTCAAGTCTACCATTAAGCCTTGTCCACCAGGAATTATTAAGCCTATATACTCTGATTTTTTTTCGAGAGCCTTTTCAAGTGTTATTGGATTGTTAAACAAACTATTTGTCTTAGTAAATGATATTGCCTCCTTTTTTACATTTAAGCTGTTTTTCCAATATTTGTCTTGAATGCTTTCTTCATCTATTGTTGCAACTATTCCATTTGGTGTTGCGATATCTACGGTATATCCAGCTTCGGTTACCGATTTGTAGGCAAGATAAAACTCATTTAGAAAAACCCCGGTTTGTCGAAGCTTTTCTCCGTTGTTTAATTCTAAGGTATCTGCTGCACTCATTATGAATAATATCTTATTACTTTGTGCAGAAACCTTTACTGTGGCCATGGCCATAACGATAATCACGCTTATTGTTTTCTTCATTTTATCCTATTAAATTATTTTTCGTGTTAAGACAAAATTCACGAGAATAAAATTTGAAAACATTTACATAGGTAAAGATTTTACCTTTTTGCCCTTATTCGGCTCAATTGAGTTGGAGTAATACCTAGATAGGAAGCGATATGGTACTGATTAATTAGGTTTTCTAAATCAGGATGTTCTTTTTTGAAAATTTCATAGCGTTCGGTCGCTTCAAGAGTAACGAGTTCAATTTCACGTTTCTCTTTTATGGTAAATTTGTATTCTGCTAATATTCGAGCAAGACTTTCAAACTTTGGATACTCTTTATAAAGAGAGGTGAGTTGATTAAAATCAGCAAAAAAGAGTGTGCAGTCTGTTAAACACTGAATGTTAATTAGGTTTTTCTGCTTTGTTGTTATTGAGGAGTAAGCTGCAACAAAGCTTGATGGCGTGAAAAATGTTTTATTGTATTCACTTCCCGATTTATCACGAAAAAAGGCTCTTAAGACTCCGTTTGAGACAAAAGCTAATTTTGTTGAATATTCTCCTTCTTTGGCAAGATAATCAGACTTCTTCAACTGAATTTCAGAGAATAGTGAAGTGAATACTTTCATTTCACTATCTGTAAAATGGATTAAGCTTTCTAGATATATTTTTAGTTTATTCATTTTTTGAAGAACCTACATAAGTCAATATTTCAACTGTGTGCGTTCCATTAAGTCCACTTTCGTCTCTTAACCTCTGGAATTCTTTGAATGATGGAACATTCAAGATTTCAGTTTGAACTTCCTCGTTACGATAAGTAGAATAGTGAACGAATGTAGTATTATCATCTTTTGTGTAAATATTATATTCAAAAGTCGATGTATCAAGGTTTTTAAAGTCATCAAGAAATTTTTGAATATTCTTTTTGTTCTCTTCAACAAATGCTGGTTTTACCGTGTAAGTTACAATTACGTTTATCATTGTTTGCTTTGATGGGTCAAAAAATTGAGTGTTGCATAAATAGCCATTGCGAGTCCAAGCTATAAGAAGTTGGTGATTTCGAAGCACAAAGTACTATTTAACTACTGAACCGCCAATTTATTGTAGGTGCTGTTGATGTGTGTTGTTTGGGATTATACTAACGGTTGGGTTTTAGTTTATTAAATTTATTAAAGCATTTGTAAATACATATATTTTTTTTTCAGTTTCCTTGTCAGTTAAATTTCCTTGTTCGTCAAATTTTCCCTTAATTCCTTGAATTAATAAACAAGTTTCGTCTGTAAATTTTGCCATTATTGTTTTCATTATTAGTTGTAATTCTTCGTGTCCTTTTTGTCCACTTGCAGAAGCCGTTATTATTCCAATTGGTTTGTCCGAAAAAATTGTTGTCGAAATACACCATTCAATTGAGTTTTTCAGTCCACTTGGAATACTAAAAACATATTCTGGTGTACAGAAAATTATTCCGTCTGCTTTTTCAATATTTTTTCGAAATTCAATTATTTGTTTTGGTGGATTGTCCGAAAGTTCAGGGTCAAAATGGGGTAAAGTTTTTAGGTCGTTATAGATTGTCAGGTTAAATTCTTTGCTTGTCAAACTTGCGATTTTTTCAACAAGTCTTAGGTTTGAAGAAATTGAACTCGCACTTCCAATAATTGCTAAAATGTTTTTCTTGTTTGTCATTAAATTCTATATGTTTTCTGTCCTTCGTGAACTTCGGTACAATGACTGCTAACGGTTTGCGTCTTTACTTTAATTGTTTATAGAAATGAAAATGTCAATTTCTGCATTGTTCCAATCGAGACTTCTCTCATCATATACTTCAAAGTCGAAACCAAATTTCCGATTGAGATTAGAGTTCCAAATTCTTGTCCAGGCATCAGCAATACAACCTGTCATTTGACCTTTGGCAGTTTCTTTATGATAGTTTTGTTGAGGAATTATGATTTCGTCTAAACTTTTAGGTTTTTCAGTGTTTTCATCAACTTTACATCCGATGAAATATGAAAAAAGTCCATTTTCGTCCTGCTCATAATCATAGTAAACAGCATAAATAGTTTCAGAAATTTTATTCGGTATAAATCCCGCTATTTTGTTTTCTTCAAAATATTGCCATAACTCACCACAGTCTTTTCCAGATTGTCCGTTTTCGTTTTTTGTTTTTCCGTTTAGTTTTAATCCTATTAATTTAAAATTGGTCATTTTATTATTTGAATAGGTTGACATCATAATAACAATATAAGGAGATTCAAGGAATTAATATCCCTTTTGACTAAAACGTTCTTTCCTTTAAATCTATTTGTTTTGTGCTAGACCCTGAAACAATTTCAAAATCAACCACACCTAAAACAAGCTCTTCGTCTACAGTAATGACTTCTACTTTCCAGATTCCGTTCTTAACATTGTTTTTGTAGGTATATCCTCGATAGCCGCCTGTTCTGCCGCCTTTGATTTCATAGGCAATGTCTTCTACAATTTCCCAGTTTTTAGTAGTCGGGTTTAACCATTTCCAACGATGCGCAATGGCTTTTTCCAGGTTGGTAGGAGCGAAGATGGATGTGAAAATATAAACATCTTCATTTGGACGGTGTGTGAACTCCAATCGGTGGTCTCTCCAGAATATATACCATTCATCTGCCTCATAGATAACTTTGTACTTATCATTGCTTATTTCTACCTGGTGGGCAACAATACCCTCTTCCAATGCTAAGGGAACAGGAGGGATTAGTTTAAAAAAATAAAAGAAGTTTAATGTTGTATAAAGTATCAAGATCATGCTGATCATTTTCCCTAAATGAACTTCTTTGCGGGTGCTGGGACTTACTAGGTAGATAAAAATTAGTAGGCTGAAAATATAAGCTAAACTAGTAAATCCAGAGATCAGAAAAATATCTTGATTCATCTTTCTGATAAAAACGGGAATTATAAAGCTGAAAAATGTAAAGCTTAAGAAATAGAGTACGCTAAATTGCAAGTATTTATTTGAGATTCGTTTTTTCAACAATTCGTTTGCGAATAGTATAAAGACTAAAATGATGAAAAATGAAGCTGTTTTTGATAGAGAGACGCTCCTTGAGAAATAAATGACGTAGGCACTTGAAAGTGCACCAAAAGAAAATTGTATGGCTAAAGGAAGGTAGATCTCGAATCTCTCGATAAAGGTGTTTTTCCACTTTTGATCATCAGCTAAATTAAGAAGATAGATATTTACCGTTAGGAATATCATGTGGAGGCAAAGGATACTAAGATCATATATTCGATCTATTCTGCCTAGGGTCATGGTGTCAAAGATGAATCCTCCCATGAAAAATAGTACAGGTAGGTGCTTTTCATGCTTTCGAATGTATCTTCGAAATGCACTGTTTCTAAGTCGTACCAATTTTCTTTTCGTCTTTATTTCCACCGACTTAAATTAAGGTTTTTTTAATCTAATATAATTTTGGGTTTATACATAATATCTGTCTTTATTTCATGAAAATAGTTCTATCCATCCTTATTAGTTTTATATCCCTTGCAACCTACGGCCAGGTTGAAAGAGCAAGTCAATATTATCAGTTAACGTTGCACGGGAAGGCTGAAGATAATGGAAATTCTTTTCATTGTATTGATACGGCCAAGTATGCTGATATACCAGAAAGTGTTATCCAGCCAATACTCTTCTTTAAAATAGGACTTCCATATTCTGCTTGATTTTTATTGTAAGTCTTTATAAAGGCTTTTTGTGTATTTTTCTATATTTTAGTCATTGGCATTAAGTGGCAGTAGTATTTGGCCGGACATGATCACTTATCTGGTGGCTTAAATAAATCGGTAATGAGCTATCAGAAGTTGTTTTTACCAAATGGTAAATAAGCCAAAGGATATAATTTTTAACTTGCACATATGGAAGAATTAATTGGATATATTCTGCAATTTGGAAATCTTAACAAGCAGCAAATTGAACTTGTAATAAGCAAGGGACAAATCCTGCAATTAAAAAAAGAAGATTATTTTTCTGAGGCGGGCAAAATTCCAAAGGAGGTTGGATTTATAGTAGAAGGTGTTGTTCGTGGTTGTTATTACAATAATACAGGTGAAGAAATTACCCGTTGTTTCATCAGCGAAAACAGCCTTGTATGTGATTATGTCAACTTCGAGGCAGATACCTCATCTTCTGAGTACTTGCAAGCTATTACAGATTGTTGTCTTATCGTATTTTCAAAAAAGAATTGGGAAGAGCTATCCCATACTATCGTGGGTTGGGACAATATCAAGAATAAAATGGTACAGCTGTGCATGTACCAAAAGTCAAGGAAAGGCCCGGTAATTTCGCAGGACGCTACCACAAGGTATCTTGAATTTTTGGAAAATTACCCTTTATTTCCGAACCGTGTTCCATTATCATACATAGCTTCCTATTTAGGAGTAACCCAACAGTCTCTTAGCAGAATACGGAAAAACATCCGCTGATGCGCTTTTTACCATTTGGTAAATGATCCCACTGTCTAATACCTGATTTTTGTATTGAAAATTTTAAGATTACAAAATATGAAAACGGTATTAATTACAGGATCAAACAAAGGCATCGGTTTTGAAACTGCCAGACAACTTTTAGAAAAGGGATTTTTCATATTCATTGGGAGCCGTAATATTGAGAACGGTTTGGAGGCAGTTCAGAAACTTAATACGGAAGGATTTTTAAATGTCGAAGCCGTAGAACTGGATGTTACTGACCTTGCATCGGTACGTTCAGCACGGGAAGAATTAGGTAATAAGGTTTCGGTTTTGGATGTACTCATCAATAATGCAGGTATCAACGGAGGAAGCGATCCTTACACCGTACTGGAAGCCACAAGTGACGAATACATGGCTGCATTTAAAACAAATTTGGTAGGTACAGCGAACGTTACACAAGCTTTTATAGATCTGCTCAAAAAATCCTCAGAACCAAGAATAGTCAACTTGAGTACCAGCGTAGGCTCTCTTTCATTGCAAAGTAATCCGGAATGGCCTGCGTACAGCTATGCTAAATACGGAGTTTACGCAATATCAAAAGCTGCTCTTAATATGTACACAATCCAGTTAGCATATGAGTTGCGTGATACAAATTTTAAGGTAAATGCCGTTTGTCCGGGACTTACGAAAACTGACTTTACATTCTTTAATGGTGGCGAGGTCAGTGTTGCTGCCAATAGAGTAATCAAATACGTCCTGATTGATAATAATGGTCCGACCGGTAATTTCTTTAGTGAAGAAACCAATCCTGCTACAGGAGAAATTCCTTGGTAAAAGAATACGCCGACAGCACAAACCTATTTATTCTAAAGATTTTTTTTAGATATCATTCTATCAATCATAGGTAAAGAAGTTATGATAAAAAAAAAGAGGTTGAATAAATTTCAACCTCTTTTTGCGTTTCTATTAAACAATAGGGGGAGGTTACGCTCTTAGATATTGATAGACAGTATTTGTATTCAATACGTAATCACGGGGAATAACTTTGCTTCAAACCTAATTAATACAGTTGGAAACCTTATTTCAATTTGGCCGAAGGTGCCGATAAAGATGATACTGAAAAAGATGTTTATTGGAAATATCCATCGGAAGCTTTCGGCCAATATTATTATGGTGCAACGCAGGCTCTTTCTTTAATTATTACTGCTGTGAAACATAAAATTATCTGATCGTTCTTTAAAAAGATTCGTCGGCGCTTGGTCCGTAGCTTCCGGGAATCGGGATATCTAACAAGCGTAAGAATACACCAAGCTGTGCTCTGTGGTGAATAATTTGCGATAGAGACATTCTAATAATGTCTGCTTTTGTTCCTGTACTCAATATGGTATCACCATTTCTTAAAGTCCATGTTTCTGAAAATGGTTCCTCTTTGGCATTCTCCAATTGGCTTATTCCATCCGCTAAATTGTTTTCCAACTCGGCCAATAGCTCTTGGGTGGTATTAAGGTCTTTTGGTTGATAAGGGGTGCTGGCAAAATCCAGTTCAGTAGTGTTTAATGCCATGCCAACCCAAGATGGAAGGTCTGCAATATGGGTAGCTAAGCTTTTTATAGTCATACTCTTAGGATGTGGCTGCCAGCCAAATTTATCGTCTGGTATACGAGATAGCATCTCTCTTGTTGCTTTGCTTTCGTTTTTTAGTTCCTTTAAGAATACTTCAGACATTTTCATAATAAATTGTTTTTAAGTGTGATGAATTTACTTTTTTCTAATTGTACAACAAAGAAACTATGAGCTGCTGACAACCCTGTGTCAGTAGGAAAAATAATTTTATATTTTTTTTGAAATTTCTGCAATTAAATCCCGTACATCTTGTTTTAGGGAGTCGGGTGATATAATGTTTGCACCTCGGGCAAGGGTTAAATACCAGCTGGCAATACCTTTTAATGAAGCAGAAAGGAATGTCATTTCTATTCGATCGTCTTTTTCTTCTTCGGATACAAAGCCATAATAGTATTTCTGTGTAGAAAGGTATTTAGAGAGCCTTTTTTCAACACTCAGAATTACGGTTTGCAAGTTGTCCTGTTCCGATTTGATCTTTAAATACTCTTTTAAGGTAGGGTGCTGTGTTTGAAAACATTCATCTAACATTTTGAAATCGATTATTCGGTCGGCTCTAAAGGTTCTGTAATCGTTTCTTAAACGACAAAAGGCAATGAAATACCAAAAGCCATTCTGAAGGTAAATTCCAATGGTTTCAATGGGTCGGTTAGTGGTTTTTTGAGCATTTAAATCTTTATATTGTAAGGATACAAGCTTTTTTCCATTGATGGCATTTAAGATATTTTGTAGAAATTGGTTGTTACCGGATTCTTCTTGCGGATTGTTATTAAGAACAAGAATATGTGGTTCAATATCTTCAAGGTATTCTTTCTCTACGTTTCTTAGTACAGCCTTGATTTTGAATAATGCCGATGCATAAAGTTGATAGTTTTCAGCATCGGTGTACTTTTCTATAATTTTTGAAGCCATTAAAAAGGTGGTGGCTTCTTCTTTTGTAAATTGAACAGGAGGTAATCTGTATCCATCCATAATTGAATAGCCTACTCCGGCTTCTCCGATTATTGGAATGCCGGCTGCTTCTAAGCTTTTTATATCACGATAAACGGTTCTTAAACTGATTTGAAAACGGTCTGCAATCTCTTGTGCTTTTATAACACGTTTAGATTGTAGCTGAATAAGAATAGCAGTTATGCGATCTAATCGGTTCATTTTGGAATTGATTTACTTAAATAAACGTAATTGTTTGGGGTTTTTATCTATGACAATGACTTCATGAAAATTGGAAAGGGTAATTCCTAATAACCTGACTCTTTTGTCTTCGGCCGATAACTCTTTTGATAATAATTCTTTTGCTGTTTGCAGAATGATTGATAGATCACCCGTATTATGAGATAAAGATTTGCTCCGATTGATAATTGAGAAGTCATTAAAGCGAATCTTTAGGGTGATGGTACGACACTTAAGCTGATGTTTTTGCAAGCGGCTTGCTAATCTCTCAGCGATTTTTTCCAGTTCAAAATCCATATCTACTAATCGGGTTAAATCGTGCTCAAAAGTATCTTCTACGCTGATCGACTTTGTTTCTCGATTAGGCTGTACAGGCCTGTCATCAATTCCACGAACTATCCTATAATAAAAATGTCCTTGCTTACCGAAGTGTTTTACCAATTCATGTTCGCTCAACCTTTTCAGATCAGCCCCGGTATGGAGATTCATTTGTCCCATTTTGCGGGCCGTAACTTTTCCCACTCCATGAAATTTTCCAACAGGTAAAGCCTCCATAAAAGCTTCAATTTTTGAAGGCCCAATAAAGGTTATACCATCTGGTTTATTGATGTCGGAAGCAATTTTTGCTACAAATTTATTAATCGAGATGCCAGCGGAGGCTGTGAGTTGCAATTCTTCCCGGATGGCTTCCCGAATCTCTTTTGCGATATCAAGTGCAGAGCCAATACCTAATTTATCATAACTTACATCTAAATATGCCTCATCTAAGGATAGGGGTTCTATGAGATCTGTGTATCTTCTGAAGATTTCACGAATGCTACCGGATACTTTTTTATAGACGTCAAAACGAGGACGCACAAATAAAATATGCGGACAAAGACGTATTGCTTTGTGTGAAGGCATGGCTGAACGGACGCCGAAAACGCGTGCTTCATAACTAGCAGCCGCGACTACACCACGGCCCTCGGGAGAGCCACCAACAGCCAGAGGTTTGCCTCTGTATTCAGGAAAATCGCGCTGCTCTACCGATGCAAAAAATGCATCCATATCAATATGGATTATTTTACGGTAGGTTCTTTCGTCGTTCATGAATAGGTATTACTGGCTTAAAGTTGACAATAATTTAAGATTATTATCTTTTATAATTTGTATTTTTACAATACTAAATAAAAGTATGACCATTTGTAATGGATAGCACGATTTTTGCAAAATGCTTTCCAATATAATTAAAACAGTTTATTTTTAGAGATCAAGCATGGAACAAACATTTATTAGACCTACCTATCAGAAAGCCGGCCCAGATGATTTTTTTAGAAAGCTACAAAAGGAAGTTCAGGATAATGTATTAACTGATACGTCTATTCAACGCAAAAATGTTATTAAATCTGTCGGTGTATTAGTGTTTTATTTTATTCTTTACGCTTGTATATTGGTTTTTGGTAATAATACAGGGCTTCTTTTTCTTGCTTATATTTTTTTAGGTTTCTCTACCATGGTTTTGTTTATCAACGCTTTTCATGATGCGGCACATGGTGCAGTTTTTAAAAATAAAAAGCTGAATAAACGGTTTATGTATGTTTTAGAGCTGTTTGGTAGCAATAGTTACATTTGGTCTAAAAGACATTTGCTATTGCACCACCCTTATCCAAATGTTCAAAACTGGGATACTGATATCAAACAAAGTGATATTGTTCATCTCTTTCCTGAAAGTCCGATCTTAAAGATTCATAAATATCAGCATATTTATATGTGGTTTATTTATCCATTTTATACTTTAAACTGGTTGTTTAATAGAGATTTTAAAGACTTCTATGGTACGAAAGATAATTATTTAAAGCGGATACTTCGTATTCCTAAAATAGAGTACTATAAGCTTTTCGCTGCTAAAATATTCAATATTTTTTATCTGATTGTAATTCCGATTCTTGTTTTAGATCAGCCTTGGTATTTGATTTTACTGGCATGGCTGGTTATGCATATTTCGGCAAGTATGCTTGGGGTAATTGCATTAATTTCAACCCATGTTGATGAAGATGCAGTTTTTCCAATGCCACCAGAAGATGGTAAGATGAATACTACCTGGGCACTTCATCAATTAACGGTAACCAAGGATTTTAGCGCTGATAATAAACTGGCTAATTTCCTTTTTGGAGGGTTTACCCACCATGTTGCCCATCATTTGTTTCCGCATGTTGCCCATACATACTATCCTAAAATTACTCCTATTATTCGTCGCTACGCAGAAGAATATGGTTTTCCGTATACTTGTTATCCGGCGTATCAGGCAATTCGTTCGCATTATTTCTTGTTAAAAAAGAGTGGGGTAAAGGGTGGATTAAAAGAAAGTATATTTGCTCATGGTGAAATTTAGTGTGGCGTAAGAATGAAACACCTTCATAGAAGTTTCTATTTAGCGTTGGTTTTAATCTTCTTTATTTCTTTCAGGCCTGCTTTTTATTTCTTAGGGAAGAATGTCTCTAAAAATCGTTCCCGAATTATACGGTTAAGACGAACATTAGCTTCCTTAGCTTCCCGTTTTGCTGGTTTTAATTATAAATTCAGTATTGATCAACCTATTGATTGGTCTCGTAATTATATAATTTGTGCAAATCATACTTCAAATTTAGATATAACAGTGTTGATGAAGGTTTGTAAAGCTGATTTCAGCTTTATGGGTAAAGAGGAATTATTGCATAATCCGGTAACAGGATTTTTCTTCAGAACAATTGATATACCGGTTAACCGCACAAGTAAAATATCTTCTTATAAAGCATTTAAAAGAGCTAAAGAGTATCTGGATGAGGGGAAAAGCATTGCCATTTTTCCGGAAGGAGGGATATCAGATGAGTTTCCACCGGTATTACAAAAGTTTAAGAATGGAGTTTTTAAATTAGCAGTGGATGCTAATATTCCGATATTGCCGATTGTTATAGAGGATGCCTGGAAGATTTATTGGGATGATGGTGCGAAAAATGGGACTAAGCCCGGAACGGTGAAGGTACATGTTTTGAAACCCATCGAAACAGCTGGATTGAATTTAACGGCTGATGAATTACATGAAATGGTATATAAACTGTATAAAGAAAATTGGATTATTTAATTAGTAACAAATTGATCAATTAGGTATCTAACAGTAAAATAATTGAGATGACAGAGCAATCACTTATAGATATTACAGATATTGGTAGGAAGTATGTTATAGGAGCAGAAACTATTCATGCGATAAAATCAGTTTCTTTGAAAGTTAAAAAGGGCGAATTTGTAGCTTTGATGGGACCTTCCGGTTCAGGGAAATCGACTTTAATGAATATTCTGGGATGCTTGGATACACCTACGCGTGGTGAGTATTTGTTGAATAATATCCGTGTTAGTGAAATGTCAGAGGATGATTTAGCCGACGTAAGAAATAAGGAAATTGGCTTTGTGTTTCAAACGTTTAACTTACTTCCTCGTTCTACTTCTCTTGATAATGTTGCTTTACCTTTGGTATATGCCGGTGTTAGTAGAGAGGCTAGGACTCAAAGAGCACAAGCTGCACTTGAGAATGTTGGATTGGGAAATCGGGTTCATCATAAACCAAATGAGCTTTCCGGAGGTCAAAGACAAAGGGTAGCAGTTGCGCGAGCTTTAATTAATAATCCATCGATTATATTGGCCGATGAGCCTACAGGTAACCTGGATACTAAAACATCCATTGAAATAATGGGCTTATTAGAAGAAATTCACTCTAAAGGAAACACCATTATTTTGGTTACGCACGAGGAAGACATTGCTCAGCATGCACATCGTATCGTAAGGATGAGAGATGGTTTAATTGAAGATGATTATCTGAATGATTCTATTAAGCGTGTTTCACTTCGTTTAGAAGAATTAAACAATGATGAAAATACTACTTTATAAAGCGTTTTTTAATACCCAATAGCGAAAACCAAGAACTAGCTTTTGAAAGTTATTCAATGCCATAGGGTCTTTACCGGCATATCGGGGTAAAAGACTGTTATTGATCTTTAATAAAGTTTTAAAAAATAGCTTCTTCATTCTATAAATACATTTTAAGAATGAATTGGTTTGGTCTCTGTTTGTAATTCTGATAGATACTTATACATTCCCCCTTCTTGCTGAATAAGTTCCTGATGAGTTCCGCTTTCTATAACTTCACCTTCGCTGATTACGATGATTTTATCTACTTGACGAATGGTAGATAAACGGTGTGCAATGATGATGGATGTTCTGTTTTTTAATAGTTCTTCAAGTGCTTCTTGAACCAAACGTTCTGATTCTGAATCGAGAGAGGAAGTAGCTTCATCGAGAATTAAGATTGCAGGATCTTTGAGAAGTGCTCTGGCAATGGCAATTCTTTGACGCTGACCGCCAGATAATTTAACTCCCCGTTCACCGACCAATGTTTCATAACCTTCGGGAAATCCGGTAATGAAGTCGTGGGCATTAGCTCTTTTTGCAGCTTCAATGACTTCTTCTTTTGAAGCATTTAAATCTCCATAAGCAATGTTTTCGCGGATGGTTCCACCAAATAATAATACATCTTGCGGAACAATAGCAATCTGGCTTCGGATATCGGTTAATGAATAGTTTTCAGCCGGACTGCCATCGAATAATAATTGTCCGCTTTGTGGATTGTAGAACCTTAAAATTAATGAGGCTATGGTTGATTTTCCTGTACCACTTGGTCCTACAATTGCTAACTTTTCACCTGCCTTAACAGAGAAAGAAATATCCTTTAATACAGGAGATTCTAGGCGAGAAGGGTAGGAGAAGTTTATATGCTCAAAGCTTAAGTTTCCGGAAATACGTTTCCTGTCTGCACTATTAATAGGGTTGACTGAAATGTCTTCTTGCTTTTCTTCTAATAGCTCAATAACTCGTTCACTTGCACCTACGGCTTTTTGAACATTGGCATATAAATCAGGAAAGCTGCCCATAGAACCTGCTACGAACATGGAGTATAAAATATAGGTGGTTAAATCGCCAACGCTCATTTCACCATTTAATACCAATACTGAACCATACCAGATTACTCCGATTACAGCTCCGAAGATGCAGAAGATGATAAAAGAAACGAATACTCCTCGATAATTGGCGCCGCGCATAGCAATACGCACTACTTCAGTGAGCGATTTCTTGTATCTTCCTGCTTCAAAAGCTTCATTTACAAAAGCTTTTACGTTAGAAATTCCTTGTAAGGTTTCCTGAACAATGGTGTTCGATTCAGCTAACTGATCTTGTGTTTGGCGGGAGAGTTTACGGATAAAGCCTCCGAAAAATACTGCTGCAATAATCATTACAGGAAGTACTGCAAGATTTAATAAAGTAAGCTTTGGTGATACGATGATTAAGAATGCTATTCCTCCGATCATGGTGATGATTTGTCGGATCATCTCAGCCAGAGTCGTGGTCATGGTAGTCTGGATTTGTGATAAATCTGCAGACAGACGACTGTTTAGTTCACCTACCCAACGGTTTGAAAAGAAATCCATGGGTAGAGTGATGAGGTTAAAATAGGTATCGCGACGGATATCGGCAACTGACTTCTCTGATACCTCTACAAATAAGCGGATTCTGAAGAATGATATAATTGCCTGAGCAAATAGAATTATGAATGCGATATAACCAATGGTTGCTATGTTTGAAGGAAGCCAGGTGTACGTTTGTTTAGATTGCGCGGCATCTATCATTGCACCTAAAAGAGCAGGAAAAGCCAGTAAGGTTACGCTCGATAGAAAAAGGAATATCATTCCAACTATAAACTTGAATTGATACGGTTTCAGATATTTTAAAAGCTTTTTAACGCTTTTGAGATTCTCTTTGTTTAATTTGGGTTTTGGAAGTTCTTCTTTTGTGCTCGAAACGTTGCGTGCCATATATATTCATCTAATAGGCTCCAAAAATACATAATATCTATCAGTCTATTTAATTTGTTTGTAGAATGGTAAATAGGTGTTTATAATTTTTTCGCCGGGGGCATGTATAGAGACGGATGTTACTTGATCGTTATTGATTTCAAAAGCAATTCCTGAAGCTACATCGTCGATTAGTGTAATTTGTGTAGAAGATGAGGTTTCAATACCCTCAATGCTTTCTGCATTTGGGTAAGCTGTTTTTAATTCACCAAGGGTGCTTGTAGATGTGACTCCTTTTTCTGTAATAAAATTGACATGGCTTAGTCGCATAATTTGTATGGTTTTGCGCATATCTACATCTGCATCACAAACAGCATAAACATCCAGTTCCTTTTTGGGAGATCTTTTATCTAAGTGCCACATGTTCCAGCTTTTACACATGGCAGCATCTGAGCTGTCAGCCTTTCCTAATATATCGAATAATTGAGCTTGCTCTACTTCTTGTTTTAATTCAAACCTTCCCAATGACTTTCCGGCAATTACAAAAATTGTATCACTATCGGATAGCTTCAACTTAACACTGTCTACAGCTGTGTTTTGTGAGCTATCAACTTGCGATACTTCCTGTGAGTTTTGAGCTGAATTACCAGTACATCCTATAATAAATTGGGAAGATATAAGTAAAACGATTAAGAATGGGAAAGATGTTTTTATAAGGCTCATTGACTTTTTCATAATGATGTTTCTGCTAGAGAAACAAAGATTCTGCCAAGGTGCGATTAAATTAGCTTTTTTTCTAAGGCTATTCTGACCAAAACGGCTGTGTTTTTAGCATCCAGTTTTAAAAGTAGGTTTTTTCGATAGCTTTTAATGGTTTCAGGACTTAAAAATATTCGTTCGGCAATTTCACCATTTGTTAATCCTTCGGCAACCAGTTTAAGCAACTCCTGCTCACGCTGACTTAGCCATATATGTGTCTCTTTCGGACGTTTCATTAAAATGTCGATTTCATGGCTAAGAAATGTCTTGCCAGCTGCGACTGCTTGTATCCCTGCTAATATTTCTTCGGTCATAGCATTCTTAATCAGGTAACCGGAAGCACCGTTGTCGAGCATCTGCTTTACAATGCTGTACTCATTGTGAGTGGTTAGAGCTAGTATTTTTATTTCCGGAAATTGCGTTTTTATTTCCTTGCAGAAATCCAATCCGCTCATATCCGGTAAGCTTACATCTAGAAGCAATACATCCGGTTTACAAAAGCCTAAGGAGTTCCGGCAATCTGATGCACTATGCGTTACACTGACTACGGTGGCTAACCCTGACCCGGTAATCAGCCCCTGCAATCCTTCTGTGAGGATTTTATGGTCATCTACAATGGCTACCCTAATTATGTGGTTCATTTTTTGTAAGTTTTAGCTCTATATGTACTTCCGTTCCCTGACCTGATGAATATATCTCCATTTTACCCTGAAAAGCAGCCACCCGCTGGCGGATATTTTGTAAACCCATTCCTTCTTTTACATTCTGTTGGTCAAAACCCTTACCATTATCCTGTACCGTGAATGATATGCGCTTGTCTTCCTGTACCAGTTGCACATTGATCTGAGTAGACTCTGTATGTTTTAGTGCGTTGTTGACCAGTTCATGGATGCAACGATAGACCATGATTTCCAGATTGTCTGACAGGCGGGCTTCGTCTCCAAAATAATGAAAGTGCACAATCGGGATGGCAGCGCAGAAATCTGATAAAGAAACCTTCAATCCACAACGAAGAAGTGATTCGGGCATCATATGGTGTGCTACTCGACGGAGCTCTTGTATGGAATCATCCAACATGCCTAAGGCTTTTTGAAAACGAGAAACATCTACAGCCTCCAGAACGGCATTGCCTTTCACTTGTGGCAAGTTGATCTTTACCAGAGACAGCATACTGCCCAAACCATCGTGTAAGTCTCTGGCTAGTCGGGTACGTTCGGCCGTTTCGCCATCCAGTGTAGCTTGTACCGCCACGAGTTGTTTTTCCTGTTCTAATCGTTGAGTCTCTTCCTCGGCAAGTTTTCGCCGGCTGACTGCCAGACGGTAGCGTATTACAGCTAGAGCTAATGCAATGAGCAAGAGAAGACCTCCAGCCAATCCAAGCCATAAATATAGCCTTCGTTGCTTTTGCAGGGCATCGATCTGAAGTTCCTTCTTTTCGCTTTCGTATTTTACTTCCATTTCAGAAAGTGTATGATGAAAGGTTTCATTATGTTGTTCTTGGAGGGTTGTAAAAAACTGGTTTACATAATGCTCTATAGAGTCTATTTTACCTAGTCGTCCATACGCTAATGCAAGATGGATATAAGCATGTTTAGTAAGATTGGTATCCGTTGAATCTACTTGTATAACTTTTAATCCAGCAGCTATACTTTCGTTGTATTTACCTGTATAATAATATATTGCGGACAAAATAGTTGCACTTGTACTTACAAAAATGGGAAATCCGGCATCTTCGGCTAATTGTAACGATTGTTTCGCTATAGGTAGAGCCGCATCATAATCTTCATAATAATTATATGTACTTGCTAATGATGCCAAGGCTTGGTTTTCTCCATACTTATTACCTATTTCCTGATAGATTTTCAATCCCTGTTTGATTGGTTGCGCGGCTTCTTCCATGCTCTTTTCCTGACCTCGATAAATAGATCCGAGTACAGTATATATGTCGGCTAATCTAGTCTGATTCCCACTTTGTATTGCTAATTCTTCTGCCTTTGTATAATAAATTAGAGCTTGGTCGTAGTTGCTCAACATTCGATAAACACTGCCTATACCTGTATATGCTTGGCATAGTTCATAACTATCATTTAATTTTTCAAGTATGGCTGCTGATTCTTTGAAATAGCTCATCGCCAGGTCATACATATTTTGATAGCCATATAAACTACCATAAACCCTATCTATGATTGCTTCTAATTTTGTGTCTTTGAGTTTTTGTGCGATTAGCATTGCTTTGTCTAAATAAGCTTCTGCTGAATCGTAAACAGACCCCTTGATATAAGCTAAGCTCATATTTTGATAAAATAGGGCTTCCATTTTCTTATTTTCAGTTTGTATAGCTATTGCCAGGCCTGCTTTTGCATGATCTAATGATTTCTGCATATTAAAGTTCGAGTAATTGTCTGCCAGCTTCAGATATAACTCAATTTTTTCATTCTCTGTAAGCTTTTCTGAAGTTAATACTTGCTCTAGTGAGTCTGTCGACTGTCCATAGCCGATTAAAGGTAGTCCTGGCAAAATTAGGCATAAGATGATGCGTAACACGTGCCGTATGTACTTATGTATATGTTTTGTCGTCATACTGTTTATTTAATTGGCTTATTTCTAATAATATATAACAAAGATACAATGTACGTATACCTGATAAAAACCCCCTTTGGGGGGTATTGTATAAAAAGTTGTCGATTTAACTTTGCTTTCGTCATTCGGGGAAAGAGGCTGACGAGCCGACCCGGTTAGAAATTATTAAAACTAAAATAAAGAAAAACATGAAAGCAATTAAAAAAATGATGTGCCTATGCTTTATACCGCTATTTGTCACATCCTGTTCAAAAGAAGCTGACCTTGACGGTCCTGAAGGTACTGACGATTGTTTGTATAAAGTTACGATAGATGGACATACTACCCTTCCAAATCAGTTTGGCCAAGACAAAATTGTGATTACAGCGGGATCCGGAGAAGATGGTTTTGGATTTAGAATAACCCAAGCAAAAACAGACCCCAGTGAGGAGTCGGTGATGGACGTTATTGCAACTAATGGTTTTTTTAATACTAAGACGCCTGTTGGAGATTATCCTGTGAGTTTTTTTGGTGCAACATCATTTGAAACAGGTGATTATGACTATCTGCCACTTTATGGTTTTGATGAGGTGGGCGAATGGGGTAATGCAATATTTACTCTTGTAGAGAATTCTGATCAAAGAATACGTATAAAAGTATCAGGGACTGTGATGAAACAAGATAAGGTAGGAGGGGACGTTGAGGAGATAGGACTTGTTCCCGTGGAAGCAGAAATAATAGTTGGCCGTAAGCATTATGTTGAAGCTACTGTTGATGGGGCTCCAGTTGGGGGGGCTGTTTGTAAATGTCAAAATTAGAATCATCACTTTATTACTTTGTTTAACTAAATAAGTATATAAATTATGAAAAAAGCAATTTTTACCGTCTTGGTGATTTTTATCACGGGAGCTGTCTATGCACAGCAATTTCAAAATGGAACAACTATGGCAAATGCTGGTATAGGGTTAGGAACTTCTTTAGGTGGATTAGGTAAGGCGCGTCCTGCTATCTCAGTATCTGTTGATCATGGGATGTGGGATATCGGCGGCCCGGGCGTGATCAGTCTTGGTGGTTATATAGGTAATACCGGTTATAAATATAATTATCTGGGTTATACTGCTAAATGGAATTATACCATTATAGGTGCGAGAGGTGCCTATCATTATAATGGTTTTACGAATGCTCCAAAACTTGATGTTTATGGTGGAGCTATGCTTGGTTATAATATTGTTAAATACTCTTCTGATGGAGATGATGGCTCTTTAGGGAATAGTTATGGAAGCGGTTTGGGTCTTTCGGGTTTTCTAGGTGGACGGTGGTACTTCGGTGAAAACGTAGGTGCCTATGCTGAGCTGGGTTATGGAGTATCTGTATTAAATGCAGGGGTTACCTTTAAGTTCTAGCATCTAATAGTTCTTATAATCTTCTTAAACTTTACACAATAAAACCTCTGAAAGTCAGAGGTTTTATTGTGTAAAGTTTAAGAAATACTTCGCTTTCTAAATAAAATTTCTCCGAGGTTTTTCACTATGAGCGTTTTCTGTTTTTTATTAGAAAAAGAACAAGTACAATTACGAGAAGAATACTGAAAAGAGAAACAACCAGGTAACGACTTGATGTTTGTTGAAGTTGCTGGATTTTTAGCAATTGTTCTTCTTGTTTCTTTTCAAGTTTGCTGATGGTACTAATATAGCCATTGATACGCTTGGTGGATTGTTGTGCTTCGGAGGAAATAAAGGTTTTCTCCATGTCTTTATAATCTAATAATACTTTAGTTTCCTTAAATATATTATTATCAGTTCTGACAATCTCTTTTAGAATATCAATGGAGGCCTGCATATCTTTTTTTGTCTTTAAACCGAATATGCCAGTTCGAGCCTTTAAGCTTTGATCAAACTGTCCGAAGCGAGCACTGCGTTGCTCAAGCAAAGAATTTACTCGTTGACGTTGCACTTCATAGGCTAAGGTATCTTGAGCAAGAAGAGGTTGATAGCTTAATAGTACAATTGCAAAAAAGAAAAATACCTTGTAATTCATTTCTACTTTTTATTTTCGAATTCAATTCTGACAATATTATCAGTTTGTAGTCCTAATAATCCACTGGCATTTCCTTTATTGATAGCAATTTCAAGGTAATTACTAATGCCGAACAGGCAAAGCTTTTCTCCTTCAGGAACTTCGTTATAATGCCAGCTTAACTGATTGATTGTTTCGTTTCGTTTAAAATAAAGTGTGAAAGGGCGTTCTTTTTGAACTTTTGTAAATAATTCTTTATGAATATTGGTAATAACGTTTTGAAATGAATCAATATAAATTACACTTCCCTGAATCGCATCAGGTTCTACAATAGGTTCAAAAACACGACGTTGAACCAGTTCTGTAACTGGCTCGCCAATCTCTGATAGTTTGCCTCCTTTTGCTAAATGACAGGCAGCTTTTGCAAAGATATCAGTGAGTGGAAAATGAAGAAACTTTAAATCTTGAATAATGGATAGTTCTACGATTTCTTCTGGTTGATTTTCAAAAATTAATGAGAAGATTCCGTTGTCTGCACCAATAAAATAATACCCATTATATTTCAGCGCCAAATATTTAGTATTCTCATTGTAAACTGAATCGATACCAATTAAATGGACTGTCTTTTTAGGAAAATAAGGGTAGGAGTTTTTTAAAATAAAGGCAGCTTGTTGCAAATCAAATGGTGCAATATCATGAGATATATCAATGATCCTTACGGTAGGATGTAGCGTCAAGATGCTTCCTTTTAATGCAGCTTGATAGAAGTCCTTGTGTCCTAAATCAGTAGTTAAAGTAATTATACCCATCATTAAAAACGTCTCCTCAAATCCAAATTTGGTTTTAACTCATTTTTGCAAACATAAGCAGAATTATTTTGCTTTTTTTTATGCTCCATTATTAGTAATCTTGCGTAAGGAATTTGATCTGCAAAGATTCAAATTTATTACATATAATTTAGCCTTCTAAAAACATTAATTTGAGTGAAGTAAAAATTAATCTAGAACAAATTGACCCACAAATACTATGGGGTCCGGAAAATGAATATTTCAAATTAATAAGGAAATATTTTCCAAAAATAAAGATGGTTGCGCGAGGTACCAATCTTACTATCTTGGGAGATGCTAAGGAACTTGAAGAATTTAGATTGTATTTCGATGCTGTAGTGGCTCATGTTGAAAAGTATAATAATCTTACTGAAAGAGACATCGAGACGATTTATGATTCTAAAAATTCTGTAAAAGAAGTAGAGAAGAGTTCGGTAAAAAGTAAAGAGTTAGTTGCGCCCGGAGGAGGAGAGCCGATTGTTTTTGGTCCCAACGGTGTGGTTATTAAAGCAAGGACACCCAACCAGAGAAAGATGGTTGATAGTATCCAGAAGAATGATATTATTTTTGCTATTGGACCAGCAGGAACGGGTAAAACTTACACAGCTGTAGCATTGGCTGTCAGAGCTCTTAGAAATAAGGAAATTAAAAGAATTATTCTAACTCGTCCGGCGGTTGAAGCTGGAGAAAATCTTGGTTTCTTGCCTGGGGATTTAAAAGAAAAGGTAGATCCGTATTTAAGACCTCTCTATGATGCCTTGGATGATATGATTCCTGCAGAGAAACTTAAATACATGTTGGAGAACAGGGTGATTGAAGTTGCACCACTGGCATTTATGAGGGGAAGAACATTGGACAATTGCTTTGTTATTTTAGATGAAGCGCAAAATGCAACGGATATGCAGATGAAGATGTTTTTAACAAGGATGGGACCAACGGCCAAATTTATTATCACGGGAGATGTTACTCAGATAGATTTGCCAAAAAAACAACAATCAGGATTAAATACTGCTATAAAGCTGTTGGATAATATTGAAGGTATTGATGTTATTTATTTAAGTGGAAGTGATGTGGTACGGCATAAACTAGTTAAAAGTATATTATCTGCATACGGGGATATTTAACAAAATAGGATGAACGCTTTAAAAGAAACCGGTTTTAATTTCCCACGTCAAACAGCCTTTTATAAAGGGAAAGTAAGGGATGTATATACCATCGATAATAAATACCTGGCAATGGTTGTTAGCGATCGAATTTCGGCATTTGATGTCGTACTGCCACGTGCTATTCCATATAAAGGGCAAGTTTTGAATTTAATTGCTGCAAAAGCATTAAAAGCAACAGAAGATATTATTCCAAATTGGCTGATTGATGTGCCTGATCCAAATGTGAGTATCGGGCGTATTTGCATGCCCTTTAAAGTAGAGATGGTAATCAGAGGTTACCTTTCTGGACATGCATGGCGAGAGTACCAATTAGGAAAAAGAGAAGTATGTGGAGAAAAACTTCCGGATGGGTTGAGTGAAAATGATAAGTTACCGGAGCCTATTATTACTCCCACAACAAAAGCTTCGGTAGGGCATGATGAGGATATCTCTGAGAAAGAAATATTGGAGCAGGGAATTGTAAGTAAGGAAGATTATACTAAATTAGTAAAATATACAAAGGCTTTATACAAGAGAGGGACTGAGATTGCAGCAGAGCGTGGATTGATATTAGTAGACACAAAGTATGAATTTGGGAAGATAGAAGATCAGATATATTTGATGGATGAGATTCATACACCGGATTCCTCCAGGTATTTTTATGCAGATTCTTATGATAGTTTGCAAGAGAGTGGAGACCCGCAAAGACAATTATCCAAGGAGTTTGTTCGTAAATGGTTAATTGAAAATGGATTTCAGGGAAAAGACGGGCAGAGTGTGCCTTTAATGACTGATGAGGTAGTTCAATCTATTTCGGAACGGTATATCGAATTATATGAACATATAGTTGGTGAGAAATTTGACTATCCACATTCTGAAAATATTAATGAGAGAGTGGAGCAGAATATAGTAAGAGCGATAAATAAATTGGAAGATATAAAATAGAAATAAGGAGCAACATGAAATTTACAATTGATAGGCATGAGCGTTATGTGGTTTTAAAACCACATGAAAAAGTATTGGATGGGAGTGCTGCACCACAGGTTAAATCGGAGTTTATTCGAATTAATACAGATGGGCAAAGAAATATTGTTTTGGACCTCTCTGAAGTAGACGAAGTTGATTCATCAGGTTTACGCTCTGCATTAATGGCTCATAGAATGTGTAAAGCGATGGGCGGGATTTTCATTCTTGCACATGCAAATCCTGCGATTACTCAACTGATTGATATTTGTAAACTGGATGACGTGTTAGTGTCGGTACCTACAATTCAAGAAGCAGAGGATATTGTTTTTATGGAAGAGTTGGAAAAAGAATTTAGAGGGTCTTCGGCATCAGAAGAAGGATGACATTTGAATTAACGATATTAGGTAGTAATTCAGCCACGCCCGCATACGGGCGTAACCAAACATCTCAGGTATTAAATATAAATGAGAAGCTATATTTAATTGATTGTGGTGAAGGTACACAGCACCAGTTGCTTAAGTATAATATCAAGTCATCCAGAATTAAGTATATTTTCATTAGCCATTTACATGGAGATCATTATTTAGGCCTGATTGGTTTGATATCTTCTATGCATTTAATTGGGCGCAAAGAAGAATTAACGTTGTTTGGACCTCCGGAATTAAAGGAGATCATAGATCTTCATTTGCGTTATTCTGATACTAAATTACGATACCCCCTAATATTTAATGCTGTTCAACCTTTTGAGGAGCAAGTAATTTTAGAGAATGAAGATGTTAGCGTTCGAAGCTTTCCGCTTGATCATCGTATTCCATGTACTGGTTTTCGTTTTGATGAAAGACCGCGATTGGCTAAAATTAATATACAGGCAGTAAAAGCTCACGCTGTTCCTACTGAATGTTTATCACTTTTAAAGCAAGGGATTGACTGTGTCTCAGATGATGGAAAGGTTTATAAGTCTTCAGAGTTTACTTATCCGCCACCTTCGACGCGTAGCTATGCATTTTGCTCTGATACATTGGATTCTGGTAAATACCATGATTCTATCAAGGGTGTAAGTTTATTATATCATGAAGCTACGTTTTTAAATGATCTCTTGTTGCGGGCTGCGGAAACATATCATACAACAGCTTTGCAAGCAGGTATAATTGCTGAAAAGGTATTAGCAAAGAAATTGCTTATCGGTCATTTTTCAGCTCGCTACAGAAACTTGGAACCTATGGTTGATGAATGCAGGAGTGTTTTTCAGAATTCTTTTTTAGCGTTGGAAGGGACTACTTATTCTATTGATTAAAATTAAATTGAATATTTATTAATCATTTCTTGGGTTACGGGGACTGATTTTCCGGTTTTGAGGTCAATTAGTGTATAATCAAACCAGCCGTCGCACGCTGTTTTTCTTGTTTTAGTGATTTGTATTTCGAAGTTAACTCTGCATCCTTTTGAGTTTATACTTTCGATTCCTGTTTCGACCGTAAATTCCTGACCCATTGTTAATGCTCGCTTATAATCGATATGAGCAGTTCGAACTACCCATCCGTAACCGTTATTCATAAATTCTTCCATGCTCATGCCATAGCATTCATGCATTTGATCATAACGAGCAGCCATTACATAATCGAAGTAGCGACTATTATGAACATGTTGAAACATATCGATGTCATCGGGCCTGACTTTGTAGGAAGTTTTAAAACGGGAATAGATCTTCATGTCGTTAAATTAAAAAATTATAATCCAATTCATTGTAATATAAGATATATACCTTATTTTTGCATAAAATTAATTAATTACACTTTAATATTATTCAGGTAATGTATTTAAGTAAAGAGTACAAAGCGGATATTTTTAAAACATTCGCAGAATCAGAAACCAATACGGGATCTACAGAAGGACAAGTTGCCTTATTTACACATCGTATTGCTCATTTAACTGAGCATTTAAAGAAGAACAGAAAAGATTTTTCTACTCAGTTAGCACTTCAAAAATTGGTAGGTAAACGCCGTGGTTTATTAGCTTATCTTTATAAAAAAGATATTGAAAGATACCGTGCAATTATCAAAGCCTTAAAACTGAGAGATATTATTAAATAGAAATCAGGAAAATTTTGAGAAAGCCATCCCAAACGGAGATGGCTTTTTATTTTTGTAAAACACAATAAAATATATTAACAAAATACGGCTTGAAGATGAAACCGTATTACATCGAAACAAAAATGAGTTACAAAGAATTTAAAACAGCATTCGATTTAGGCGATGGTCGCCAGATTGAAATCTCTACAGGGAAACTGGCTAAACAGGCCGATGGTTCGGTTGTAGTAAAACAAGGCGATACCATGTTGTTGGCAACAGTTGTTTCTGCTAAAGAAGCTAAACCTGGAACAGATTTCTTGCCGTTATCTGTAGATTATCAAGAAAAATATGCTGCAGCTGGTCGTATACCAGGTGGATTTTTACGTCGTGAGGCACGTTTGTCTGATTATGAAATTTTAATTTCACGGTTAGTAGATAGAGCGCTTCGCCCATTATTTCCAGAAGATTACCACGCAGATACACAAGTTATGATTAGCTTAATATCTGCTGATAAAGATATAATGCCAGATGCTTTAGCTGGTTTAGCAGCTTCTGCTGCATTGGCAGTTTCAGATATTCCATTTAATGGTCCTATTTCTGAAGTGCGTGTTGCTAAGATTGACGGTCAGCTTGTTCTTAACCCGACTCTATCAGATTTAGAGCGTGCAACGTTAGAGTTTATTGTTGCTGGTTCGGCTTCTGATATTGGAATGGTTGAAGGAGAGTCTAAAGAGATTTCTGAAGAGGAAATGCTTGAGGCTATTGCTTTTGCTCATAAAGCAATTAAAGTACAAGTTCAAGCTCAGCTTGATCTTGCAGAGATGGTTGGCAAAAAAGTAAAACGTGAATATAATCATGAGCCTTCTAATCCTGAATTGCGTGAATCTATTTATGCAGCAGCTTATGATAAAGTTTACGAAATAGCTAAGCAAAGTCTTCCAAAACAAGAACGTTCGGCACAGTTTAAAGAAATTCTCTCAGGGTTTTTAACTGAAGATTTGGATGATGATACTGTTTTCTTAACTAAAAAGTATTTTCATGATGTGCAATCAGCAGCTGTTCGTAATTTAGTTCTGAATGAAGGAATTCGTTTAGACGGACGTAATTCTCGTACAGTTCGCCCAATTTGGAGCGAAGTGAATTATTTACCTGCTGCTCACGGGTCTGCTGTGTTTACACGTGGAGAAACTCAATCATTAACTTCTGTTACATTAGGAGCGAAGGATTCAGAGCAAATGATAGACGGTGCGTTTATTCATGGATACAATAAATTTATATTGCATTACAATTTCCCATCATTCTCAGTAGGCGAAGTTCGTCCTAATAGAGGTCCGGGCCGTAGAGAAGTTGGTCATGGTAATTTAGCGATGCGTTCGTTGAGACAAGTTTTACCGACCGGTGATGAGAATCCATATACAATTAGAGTCGTTTCAGATATCCTAGAATCAAATGGTTCATCATCTATGGCTACTGTTTGTGCTGGTTCATTGGCGCTTATGGATGCAGGTATAAAAATCAGTGCTCCGGTATCTGGAATTGCGATGGGTTTAATCATGGATGAGGATACAGGTAAATATGCAGTATTAAGCGATATTTTAGGAGATGAGGATCATTTAGGAGATATGGACTTTAAAGTAACAGGTACTGAAAAAGGTATTGTTGCTTGTCAGATGGATTTGAAAATAAATGGTTTGAAATGGGAAGTTCTTACTCAGGCTTTAGATCAGGCAAAAGAAGCTCGTTTGCATATTTTGGGTGAGATGAAGAAGACGTTGGTTACTCCTCGTGAAGATTATAAACCACATGCTCCTAGAATTGTTAGCTTCTCAATAGATAAAGAATTTATTGGTGCTATTATCGGACCTGGTGGTAAGATTATTCAAGAGATGCAACGTGAGACCGGTGCTACTATTTCAATTGAAGAAGTAGATGGAAAAGGTATAGTACAAGTATTTGCTGATAATAAGGCAGCTATTGATGATGCGGTTGGCCGTATTAGAACAATTGTTGCTAAGCCTGAGATTGGTGAAATCTATGAAGGTAAGGTTAAGTCAATTATGCCTTTTGGTGCATTTGTTGAAATTATGCCAGGAAAAGACGGTTTACTGCATATCTCTGAAATAGATTGGAAACGTTTAGAAACCATGGATGGCATCTTTAATGTAGGAGATGTGATTAAGGTTAAGTTACTGGACATTGACAAACAAGGTAAATTTAAATTATCTAGAAAAGTATTGATTCCGAAACCGGAAAGAGACGATTCTAAATAAGAATATCAATATTAATATGAAACATTTAATCTCTCCTTCTATTTTATCAGCAGATTTTGCTAATCTAAAAGATGATGTCGATATGATTAATCGCAGCAATGCTGATTGGTTCCATGTCGATATTATGGATGGAGTATTTGTTCCGAATATATCATTTGGCTTCCCTGTTTTATCGGCTATTAACCGGTATGCAATGAAGCCTCTTGATGTTCATTTAATGATTGTTGAACCAGATAGATACCTTCAGCAATTTAGAGATTATGGTGCTCATAATATCACCGTTCATTTCGAAGCTTGTACTCATTTGCATCGTACAATTCAAGCCATCAAGGATGTTGGTTGTAAAGCTGGTGTTGCTCTTAATCCGCATACCCCGGTTGCTATGTTGAGTGAGGTGATTGAAGATTTGGATCTTGTTTTAATAATGTCTGTAAATCCGGGCTTTGGTGGACAACAGTTCATTGAGAATACCTATCAGAAGATTCGTCAATTGAAGGCATTGGCAGCTGGCAAGAATGACAGTTTGCTTATTGAAGTAGATGGCGGTATTAATTTAGGGAACGCAGGTGAACTTCTTAGAGCTGGAACAGATGTTTTGGTTGCAGGAAATGCTATATTTTCAGCGAAGGATCCAGAAGATGCAATTGATGAATTGAAAAACATCTCAGTGTCAAATATTCGAATATAAATTGTTTTACATAACGTAATTTGAAAACGGAGGAGATTATCCTCCGTTTTTTTTTATATTCTATATTAAATCCTTTGATAAATTAGATATTTTGTATTTATCTATTTATATTTTAGTTTATTTCATAAAATTATGTTAATAATAATGATAAAATGAAAATTAATATTTAATTTTATCGCGATATTTAACTTAAATTTTACAACGAATGAAACATAATTTTGGTGCTGGACCATGTATTTTGCCTCAAGAGGTTTTTAAACAAGCTTCTGAAGCAGTAATTAACTTTAATGATACTGGCTTATCTATTTTAGAAATTTCACATCGCTCCAAAGAATTTGAGGCAGTAGTGGCCGAAACAGAATCTTTGATTCGTGATTTGCTTTCGGTACCGCAAGATTATTCTATTTTGCTATTACAAGGCGGTGCTCGTCAGCAATTTGCAATGGCTCCTATGAATTTATTAAAAGAAGGTGGAAAAAGTGCTTACCTTGATACAGGTAGTTGGGCTAGTTATGCAATAAAAGAAGCAAGAAATTTTGGATCGGTAGAGGTAGTTGCTTCAGGTAAAGACAATAATTATACAATTATTCCGAAGGAATATTCTATTCCGGTTGACGCGGATTATTTCCACTATACATCTAACAATACTATTTTTGGAACGGAACTTTTTGAGGTTCCTAATTCGCCTGTTCCTATTGTTTGTGATATGTCTTCTGACATCATGAGCCGTAAGATAGATGTTTCAAAATTTGGTTTGATATACGCAGGTGCTCAAAAAAATGTTGGACCGGCTGGGCTAACAATTGCTATTGTTAAAAATGATCTGCTTGGAAAGACCGGAAGAACCATTCCTTCTATATTCGATTATCAATCGCATATTAATGCAAAATCAATGTATAATACACCTCCTGTATTCTCGATCTATGTTGCTATGCTAAATCTTAGGTGGTTACGAGCAAAAGGTGGAATAGAAGAGATTGAAAGAGAGAATATTGTTAAATCTCGCACTTTATATGATGAAATCGAACGTAATCCGTTGTTTAGAGGCCCTGCAGCAATAGAAGATCGTTCAAGAATGAACGTTGCGTTTGTGATGGAAAATCCTCAATTGGAAAGTGAGTTTTTAGCGTTTGCGCAAAAGAGAGATTTGGTTGCTTTAAAAGGACATAGAAGTGTAGGTGGATTTAGAGCATCTTTATATAATGCATTGCCAATATCAAGTGTTCATTTGTTGGTTGATGTAATGCAGGAATTTGAAGAAAATAATAGATAATAAAAAAATAGAATTTAGAAATGAGAATACTGGCTAATGATGGAATAGATGATCGTGGTAAATTGTTACTTGAAGATGCAGGTTTTCAGGTAGATACTACTCATATTCCACAAGACGAATTAATAGAGAAATTACCTCAATATGATGTTATAACTGTACGTAGCGCAACAAAAGTTCGTAAAGAACTAATTGACGCTTGTCCGAATTTAAAGATCATTGCAAGGGGAGGGGTAGGAATGGACAATATTGATGTTCAATACGCTCGTGATAAAGGAATTGCTGTAATTAATACGCCAGCTGCATCGTCAATATCTGTGGCTGAATTAGTTTTTGCTCACTTATTTAATGGGGTACGCTTTTTATATGACTCTCAAAGAAAAATGCCTGTTGAAGGTCAGACTAACTTTGCAGGATTAAAAAAGGCTTATGCTAAAGGTGTGGAATTGCGTGGAAAGACATTAGGAGTTATAGGTTATGGTCGTATCGGGCATGAGACGGCTAAAATGGGATTGAGTTTAGGGATGAATGTAATAGTAGCAGATACTTTTCCGGTTAATACTGAAGTTTCTTTAACATTCTTTGATGGACAATCTGTAAAATTCAATGTTAAACAGGTTCCTTTGGATGAATTATTGCAAAATGCAGATTTTATAAGTCTTCATGTTCCTTTCTTAGGTAAGCCATTGATTGGTGCTGAAGAATTCTCGAAGATGAAAAACGGAGTTGGTATCGTGAATGCTTCAAGAGGTGGAATTATTGATGAAACTGCCTTATTAGATAGCTTAGATTCTGGTAAAGTTGCTTTCGCAGGTTTGGATGTGTTCGAAAATGAACCTCAACCAAATAATTTGCTATTAACGAATGCTAAAATATCTTTATCTCCACACATTGGTGCAGCTACAAACGAAGCTCAACAGCGTGTAGGAGAGGAGCTTGCAAGTTTGATTATTGCCAAACTGGCGGGTTCATAAATTAACAATATTCATAAAATTATAATTGTTCAGGTTATTTAATTAAGAAAGTTCTATATTAAATAACCTGAACTTGGTAAAATGGCTTGTCTTAATAAGCTTCATATAAGCTGGCCTTTAATATTTATATCCAATGAGAATCCTAAAATTCGGGGGAACATCCTTAGCGACTGCCGAAAGAATGAAAGCACTATATCAGATTGCAAAATCAGATAATAGACAAATCATCGTTTTATCAGCCGTTTCAGGTACTACAAATGCTTTAGTTGAAATCAGTTCAGCCTTTCAGCAAGATAAAAAGGAAGTTGCTGACTCAATAATAAAAGAATTGAGATCAAAGTATGATGCTTTTATTCAGGAATTATTTACAACGAAGGAAGGGTTGGAGAATGGAAAGGAATTAATTGACTATCATTTTAAGCTTATAAATTCTTTTTCGGGACAACAATCTACCCACATTGAGGAGAAGGTTATTCTTGCCCAGGGTGAATTACTATCTACTACTTTATTTTATTTCTATTTAACAGAAATAGGTGTTAAATCACGCCTATTACCTGCGCTTGATTTTATGAAAATAGATGAAGATAATGAACCTGATATTGATTTTATTAGGGAGAATCTTCAAGAATTGCTGGATAAAGATGAAGAGTGTCAGTTGTTCATTACGCAAGGTTTCATTTGTAGAAATTCATTCGGAGAGATAGATAACTTACGTAGAGGGGGAAGTGATTATACTGCATCTTTAATCGGTGCGGCAATTCAAGCTGATGAAGTTCAAATCTGGACTGACATCGATGGTATGCATAATAATGATCCTCGAGTTGTTAATGGAACGAAGCCCATTGAACATATTAGCTTTAACGAGGCTGCAGAGTTAGCCTATTTTGGAGCAAAAATTTTACATCCTCAAAGTGTTTTTCCAGCACAGCGTTATAATGTTCCTGTAAAGATTTTAGATACATTGGATCCATCGGCACCAGGAACTACAATTAGTGCTGAAGGTACTATAAAAGGTGGAGTACGAGCTATTGCAGCTAAAGATGGAATTACTGCTATTAATATCCATTCTTCAAGGATGTTGTTAGCTTACGGATTTTTACGTAGAGTTTTTGAGATTTTCGAACGCTACAAAACACCGATTGACATGATTACAACGTCAGAGGTGGCTATCTCATTAACAATAGATGAAACCAAACACCTGGAAGATATTAAAAAGGAACTAGAGGATTTCGGTGAGGTAGAACTTGATTATGATCAAACGATTATATGTGTAGTAGGCGATTTTAGTTCAAGTACACACGGTTATACTTCACGAGTTTTGGATGCAGTAAAACATTTGCCTGTTCGAATGATATCATATGGAGGAAGTGAATATAATATATCTCTTCTTGTAAATACAGCAGATAAAGTTGAAGCGCTCAAATCATTGCATAATCGTTTATTTTAAGGTATAGTATCAGGTATGTTTAACGATCATTTAGTAAAGGAATTTCAGAATAAAGAAACTCCGTTTTATTATTACAATATATCTTTATTAGAAGATACTCTTCAAACTGCTAAGAAGGAAGCCGATAAACATGGATTTCATGTTCACTATGCGTTAAAAGCTAATTTTAATGATAGGGTATTGAAATCAATATGTGATGTTGGTTTTGGAGCTGACTGTGTAAGTGGTAATGAGGTTTTAAAAGCTGTTGAAATTGGATTTGATGCGAGCAAAATTGTTTTTGCTGGCGTAGGTAAATCAGATAAAGAAATTATAGCAGCTCTTGATAATGATATCTTTGCTTTTAATGTTGAGTCTATTCAGGAATTAGGAGTAATAAATGAATTAGCACAAGCTAGAGGTAAGAAAGCTCGTATTGCATTGCGGATTAATCCAAACGTTGATGCACAAACGCATCATTACATAACTACCGGCTTAGAGGAAAATAAATTCGGTATAAAGATTTGGGAGTTAGATTCTTGTATTAAAGAACTAAAGGCCTTAAATAATATAGAACTGATTGGAATTCATTTCCACGTTGGTTCTCAAATTACAGATCTCAATGTTTTCAAAAGTTTGTGTGTTAAAATTAACGAATTAAACACTTGGTTTGAGGAGCGGGATTATTATTTAAAGGTATTGAATGTAGGAGGGGGGCTTGGTGTTGATTATCATAACCCTGATCAAAATAGCATTTCAGACTTTGAAGCATATTTTAATATTTTTGATCAGTTTTTAGATCGAAGAAAAGATCAGGAAGTTCACTTTGAATTGGGTAGAGCACTTGTAGCACAATGTGGAAGTTTAATTAGCAGAGTTCTATATGTGAAGACCGGCTTAAAGAAGAATTTCTTAATCCTGGATGCAGGAATGACTGAACTAATGCGTCCGGCATTATATCAAGCTTATCATAAGATAGAAAAGTTAGAAATTAAAGATTCACAAACCAACGAATCTGTGACTGCTAACTATGATATTGTTGGACCTATCTGTGAAAGTACAGACTGTTTTGCCAAAGAAGTTGTTTTACCTGAAACAAGCAGGAATGATTTAATGGCTATCCGTACGGCTGGTGCCTATGGAGAGGTAATGGCTTCCCGCTATAATTTACGTGAAGAGATTCGCTATGTTTATAGTGATGAAATATAAAATTCGATAATTATAATGGAGCAAACGAGCTTGTTATAAGAGCTTGCTTTGCTCCATTTCAAAAACAGTATCTACTTTCCAATTCAATTGGTCTTTAGATGCCTGTACTGCTAATTCATCACAACGTTCATTTTCTAAATGTCCGGCATGACCTTTAACCCAAGTAAAGCTTACCTGATGTTGTTTATATATGGCATAGAATCTTAACCATAGATCTTTATTCTTTTTCCCCGCGAATCCCTTTTTTATCCACCCATACAACCATTTCTTTTCCACAGCATCAATTATATACTTTGAATCCGAGTAAATCATTATTTGTTGATTCGGAATTTTAATAGATTCCAGAGCAACAATTACTGCTAAAAGCTCCATGCGATTATTGGTAGTTTTTCTAAAACCTTCTGAAATTTCCTTATAGTGTTGTCCTTTCCTTAAAATTGCGCCATAACCACCAGGTCCCGGATTTCCACTTGAAGCTCCATCAGTAAAAATTTCTATCATGAAGCAAAGATAATAGATAAGCTCTTAAAGAATGCCTTTATTAATAGACTTTAAATTCACCCTAATTTATATTTTTGTTATCTTTACGCATAAAAAAATAAAATACAATTATGTCGCTCGAGAAAATTAATATTAGAACTTGGATTATCTTATTTATCATCATTGGTTTTGCAGCTTTGCGTGGATTGAGTCCTGATAGGTTTGGAGAACTAGCTAATTTCACCCCGGTTGGAGCAATTGCTCTTTTTGGAGGTGCTTATATCAAGAATAAATATCAGGCATTTCTTCTTCCTTTATTGATTCTATTAGTTTCTGATGCTTTTATTAACTATGGTTATTTCGGAGAGTTCACGCTTCTTTACGAAGGGATTTTTTGGGTATATTTAAGTTTCGCCTTAATTGTTCTATTGGGCAGAACCATTCAACGTGTAAAACCAACCAGTATTCTTTTATCAGCGTTTGCAACTGTTCTTATACATTGGGTAGTAACAGATATTGGTGTATGGATAAACAATCCGGTATATGCGCAAAGTCCAGCAGGCTTTTTAGAATGCCTTGTAATGGCAATACCATTTGAGAAAAACTTTCTTGCAGGTACTCTATTATATAGTGCTGCCATGTTTGGAGGCTTCGAATTGTTGAAATCTTATTTTCCAAAACTATCGTTGGTGCGTACAGTATAAATAGTCTGAAAAGATATTAGCAGATTCTGTAAATAGTATTATAATATTTTAGAGCTGATCCTTCCTTAGGATCAGCTCTTTTTTTTATGTCCATAGTCTGGGAACGACTCCTTATAATCATCCCTTCATTGTTGACAATCTTAGTGCTTTGAATCATGGAATTCATATTGTTATGTGTTTCTTAAGCCAAGTGATTTTCTTTATCAAATTACGGATTGATAATATCCAAACTTCATTTCAAACAAACGTTATTAATGGAAGGTAGGTAGATCTATGCGAGCATTGCTGTAAGCTTAACATGCATTTCGAACAAGCTGAGAGTATTCATAATAGTGGGGAGTCTCTACATTGAACTGAGGAAGTTGTTATAAATTTGGTGAATAAGCGTACCAAATTAAATTCTGTTAGAATTATATTTAATTGTTAACCAAGATGTTATAATATTTAAATGAACTTATACGTTATGTATGACATTATATGTATTAAAAAAATAAACCCTCAAACAGAATATTGTTCTGATTGAGGGTTTATGTACATAGTTATCAATGAATTATGATAACTTATCTCTAGTTATTGTTAACTAAAACTCATGTCTATTATAGGTGTCTTTAAAAGACGTCATCATGGCCTTAAAATGAGATAAGACGTTATTGATAAAGGTTTCATCGATCAGTTGAAATACACCATTTACTCCATCTGTTACATCCAATTCAGGGATCTTGTAAGATTGTTCAAGACTCCCTTGTTCTATCTTTATTATGAATTTCTGATTCATTGAAAAGATAGTTATTTTACAATCAGGGTGAGGTAGTTCTGCAATGGTTCTCATTTATACAATTCCTTGAGCGCACATTGCTTTTGCGACTTTTATAAATCCACCAATATTAGCGCCTTTTAAATAGTTTATCTTACCCGACTCTTCTTTACCGTAATGAGTACATGTATCATGGATATCATGCATAATATGTTTTAATTTGGCATCTACTTTCTCTTCAGTCCAGCATTGTCCAATTCGATTTTGTGACATTTCTAAACCAGATACTGCTACACCACCTGCGTTTGCTGCTTTTCCAGGTGCATAAGAAATACCTGATTTTAATATTAATTTAACAGCTGCCATAGTGCAAGGCATATTTGCGCCTTCAGCAATACAGAAACATCCGTTCTTAATTAGGAAATCAGCATCTTCAGCATCCAATTCGTTCTGAGTAGCGCAGGGTAGGGCAATGTCACATGGATAAATCCAAGGGGTTTTGCCTGGTGTAAAAGTTGAATCGTATAAATCTGTATACTCTTTAAAATCTCTTGAACCTTTATTTTTTAACTTTGTAATAAAATGAATTTTATCAATCGTAAAACCATCTTTGTCGTAAAGTACACCGTCGCTGTTAGATACAGTAATAACCTTTGCACCTAAATTAACAGCTTTGATTGCTGCATATTGAGCGACGTTGCCACTACCAGAGATTGTGATAACTTTACCTTTAATAGAGATGTTTCTCTCGTAAAGCATTTGTTCTACAAAATACAGTAAGCCATAACCTGTAGCTTCAGGTCTAATTAAACTACCGCCCCAACCTGGTCCTTTCCCGGTCAAAATTCCAGTAAATTCATTTCTGATTCGCTTGTATTGTCCAAAAAGATATCCGATCTCTCTTTCTCCAACTCCAATATCTCCAGCTGGGACATCAAGGTTAGAACCAATATGGCGGCTCAATTCTGTCATAAAGCTTTGGCAGAATCGCATAATTTCTTTGTTGGATTTATTTCTTGGATCAAAATCAGAACCACCTTTACCGCCACCGAGTGGAAGTCCGGTTAAGCTGTTCTTAAAAACCTGCTCAAATGCCAGAAACTTTAATATGCTTAAGTTAACTGTAGAAGAAAAACGCAAACCGCCTTTATATGGACCAATTGCACTGTTCATCTGAACCCTAAATCCTCGATTGATTTGAATATCTCCATTATCATCTTCCCAGCAAACTCTGAAACTGATCACACGCTCTGGCTCCATTATGCGTTCTAAAATCTTTTCATCCAGAAAAGCAGGGTTATATTCTTCCATATATGGAATTATATCTTCGGCTACCTCAGTTACAGCCTGAATAAATTCCGGTTGATTAGGATTTCTTTCTTTGAGAAGTTTTATGAAAGACTTAAATTTTGGGGACATATTATTATAGTTATTTTTTGATTTTTATTTTTGTCAACAATAATAATTATAATATGCGTATTATTCAAATTTCGGGATATATTATTCGTATTATTTCAAATATGTATAGAAAAAATTGTGTAATTGGAATTTTAAGCTACGGTTATGTATAAATCGATACCTTATTTGTGTTTATAATACATATTATGTTAAATAAAAACATGATGATTATAACAAAGCAATGATTGTCATTCTCTATTGGTATGTAATTAAGTTTATACCAATTGAGTATATATTGCTTTTATTGGAATATGAAATCTTAAAGTATTGCTGATCTTATGCGAACAAGCTTCACAATCAAGCCCTCTAAGAGATCTAATTGCAGCATATTGGCTCCATCAGATTTTGCCATCGACGGTTCCGGATGTGTTTCAATAAATATTCCATCTGCCCCAACTGCTATGGCTGCTTTTGCGATCGTTTCTATAAGTTGAGGTTTTCCTCCAGTAACTCCGCTCATTTGGTTTGGTTGCTGCAATGAATGAGTACAATCCATTACTACCGGGACATCGAATGTTTGCATCTGAGGAATGGAACGGAAATCAACTATAAGATCTTGATAGCCAAATGTATTTCCTCTGTCGGTTAAAATAATTTGATTATTCCCCGACTCTTTAACCTTATCTACTGCAAAACGCATAGAATCAGCAGATAAGAATTGACCTTTCTTAATATTCACTACTTTGCCTGTTTCAGCAGCAGCGATTAATAAATTGGTTTGTCGGCATAAAAATGCCGGAATTTGTAGAACGTCTACAAATTCTGCAGCAATATTTGCTTCATGGCTTTCATGAATATCTGTTACGGTTGGAATATTAAAAGTTTCGCCAACCTTTCTTAGTATTTTTAATGCTTTTTCATCTCCAATGCCTGAAAATGAATCTATCCTAGAGCGATTTGCTTTGCGATAAGATCCTTTAAATATATATGGGATATTGTATTTATCTGTAATTTGAATAATTCTTTCTGCAATACGTAAGGCCATTTCTTCACCTTCTATTGCGCAAGGCCCTGCCATTAAAAAGAAATTACTTGAGTCTGAATTCTTAATACCTGATAAAGGATTTATTTTCATTTTTTAGTTTTTATTATATTTTTGGACTTAATTTCCCAGCTCAGACATAAATTTAATACGCATCAGTTTTATTTCTTCGAATGAATAATCATCATTTCCCAGCTCATCCAATGCAGCCTCAATGGAATCAGAATCTGCTTCTTTAAAATAGTCAAATATCTCGTTTTGACGATCTTCATCGAGTACCTCATCTATAAAATAGTTGAGGTTTAATCGTGTTCCTGAATTCACAATAGATTCTACTTCTTTCAGAATCTCCTCATATGTTATACCCTTTGCAGAAGCAATATCATCTAAACCGATTTTTCTATCAATATTTTGAATGATCGATACTTTTAATGCTGATTTATTGGCTGTACTCTTTATTATTAAGTCGACCGGGCGATCAATTTCATTCTCTTCAACATAGTTCTTAATCAAAGAAACAAATTGAGTCCCGAATTTTAATGCTTTACCTGCCCCTACTCCTTGAATTTGTTTCAATTCATCAATTGAGACAGGATAATGTATGCACATTTCTTCCAAAGAAGGATCTTGAAAAATAACAAATGGAGGTAAACCCTTTTGTTTGGCTATTTTTTTTCTTAAATCTTTTAGCATTTTAAGAAGAACTGCATCTACAGCATTTCCTCCTTCGATTGTATTACCTTCACCGGTATTCGAAGCTTTCTCCATTGTTCTGTTAAGGATAAACTTAATAGAGTATGGATTTTTCAAATATGATTTCCCTTTTTCCGTTAGCTGTAGCAGACCATAATTCTCAATGTCTTTTGAAAGAAAGTTTTCGAGTACAGCTTGTCTAAAGAACGATTTCCAATAGGAAATTCCTTCGTTCTTTCCATAGCCAAAGAAAGGATGCTCATCGTGTTTATATGAAGAGATCGGTTGGTTGTTTTGCCCCATCATTACATTGGTAATATGATGGTCATCAAATTTATCTCCCTGCTCTTGTATAAATTGTAATACCTTTAATAGAGAGTCTTCTGCTTCAAAATATGTTTTTTCAGCATTACAATTATCACACATGCAATCGCATCCTGTTGCGTCAAAATCCTCTCCAAAATAATGTAAAATTTGCTTTCTTCTACATACTGCAGATTCAGAATAATCGATCACTTCTTTTAGGATTTGAGTACCAATCTCACGCTCTGCGACAGGCTTATCTTTCATAAATTTGGTAAGCTTTTCAACATCTTTTTCAGAGTAAAAAGCTAAGCAAACCCCTTCCCCACCATCTCTTCCTGCTCTTCCTGTTTCCTGATAATACCCTTCCATACTTTTGGGTATATCATGGTGAATTACGTATCGAACATCAGGCTTGTCAATACCCATACCGAAAGCGATGGTCGCAACAATAACATCAGCACCCTCCATTAAGAATAAATCCTGTGTTTCTGCCCTCGTTTTTGCATCCAGTCCAGCATGATATGGATAAGCTCTGATTCCATTGATTTTTAGAATTTCAGCAATCTCCTCCACTTTTTTTCGGCTCAGGCAGTAAATTATACCTGATTTCCCTGCATTGTTTTTTATAAATCGAACGATTTCTTTGACAACATCAATCTTCGGCTGTACTTTATAGTATAAATTTGGGCGATTAAAAGAAGATTTAAACAGTTTAGCATCTACCATGTTCAGATTCTTACGAATATCAGATTGAACCTTTGGAGTAGCTGTTGCGGTAAGTGCGATAATTGGAATATTATCGCCTATATTATTAATTACTTGTCTTATTTTACGGTATTCAGGGCGAAAATCATGGCCCCATTCAGAAATACAATGTGCTTCATCAACTGCTACAAAAGAAACAGTTATATAGCGCAAAAATTCAATGTTCTCAGCTTTGGATAGCGATTCAGGTGCAACATACAGTAATTTTGTTTTACCATCTATTACATCCTTTTTTACTTGAGCTATTTCTGTTTTATTAAGTGACGAATTTAAGAAATGAGCGATACTTTCAGAACCTCCAAATGCGCGTAACTGATCGACCTGGTTTTTCATTAAAGCTATAAGAGGAGAAATTACAATTGCTGTGCCTTCACTCATCAGTGCTGGTAACTGATAACAGATTGATTTACCGCCCCCCGTAGGCATAATAACAAAAGTATCTCTCTTTTGCAGAATATTAGTTATGATTGCCTCTTGCTCCCCTTTAAAAGTATCAAAACCAAAAAATATTTGCAGATTATCGAATAATGATTTTTCTATTTGCATTGTTGTTCTCAAGGAAATATCTAAATATGTACATTAGATTACTCAAAATAACATATTTTTGTGTGAATTCTGTACTAAATATAAAAAAAAATTGTGAAAACTAATTCGGAAATAAAAAACATTGCTATTCATGCATTAAAAACCGAAGCAGAAGCTGTTCTAAAACTAACCGAATACATTAATGATGACTTCGTTAAGGTGGTCATTGAAATTTTAAAGATCAAAGGTAGGGTTATTATTACAGGAATTGGGAAAAGTGCTATTATAGCTCAAAAAATTGTTGCTACCATGAACTCCACCGGAACACCTGCAATCTTTATGCATGCTGCAGATGCCATACACGGTGATTTAGGTATGTTGCAATCTGATGATTTAGTTATTGCTATGTCTAAGAGCGGAAACTCACCCGAAATAAAAGTTATTATTCCCTTATTAAAACAGTCTGGTAACAAATTAATCGCAATGGTAGGCGACTTAAACTCATACCTTGCCAAACAAGCAGATTTTATATTAAACACCGCAATAGAAAAGGAAGCCTGTCCCCTCAATCTTGCTCCAACTACCAGTACAACAGCTCAATTAGCGATGGGCGATGCATTGGCCATATCATTATTGGAGTGTAGATCTTTTAGTAATACAGATTTCGCAAGATATCATCCTGGAGGATCCCTTGGAAAACAGTTATATCTGAAAGTTGGTGATTTAGCATCTCAGAATGAAAAACCCAGTGTGTTAATTAACGACTCTATTAAGAAAGTTATAGTAGAAATAACAAAAAATCGCCTGGGTGCTGCTGCTGTTTTAGAGAATAACAATATTGTCGGAATTATTACAGACGGAGATATTCGTAGAATGATCGAAAATCATGAAGATATTGCTAACTTAACTGCAAAAGATATAATGGGAACAAATCCTATTAAAATCCAGAAGGATGAACTTGCTGTAAATGCGCTGGTTCTGTTACGAAAGAACCATATCACTCAAGTAATTGTTACAGAAGGCAACCTATATGCTGGTATCGTTCACCTTCACGATTTACTTAAAGAGGGAATTATCTAATCAAAAGCTTACATTTGATTTGGAAACATTTTTATTGTCCTTACTCATTAAATAGATTCAATGAAAAATAACTTTGTGGTTATCATGGCTGGCGGAATCGGAAGTCGTTTCTGGCCTGTTAGCAAATCTTTATATCCTAAACAATTTTTAGATTTATTTGGTACCGGAAAATCTCTAATACAATCAACCTATCAGCGATTCAGTGAAATAGTCCCTACTGAAAATATATTTATAATTACCCACGAATCTCATTTAGAAATATTAAAAGAACAACTTCCGTTAGTTTCTGATAATCAGATATTAGCAGAACCAATCATGCGTAATACAGCTCCCTGTATTACCTATGCCTGCCATAAAATTAAATCAATCAATCCCGAAGCTGTCATCGTTGTATCACCCTCAGATCATTTAATTTTAGATGAAAAAAACTTTGAAGAATCAATAGTAAAAGCACTCAATACGGCAACAGAAGAAGATCGGTTGATTACATTGGGTATCAGACCATCCAGACCCGATACAGGTTATGGTTATATACAGTATCTTGATGGAAAGGCTAAGGAGGAATTCAAGAAAGTGAAAACTTTTACCGAAAAACCTAATTTAGAACTTGCAAAAACTTTCATACAGAGTGGAGACTTTTTATGGAATTCAGGTATATTTATTTGGTCTGCAAACTCTATCATAAAAGCACTGGGCAAGTATGTTTATGAGTTAAATGAGATATTCTCTGAAGGAGAAAGATACCTCAATTCTGATACAGAAAAACAGTTTATTGCCTTAGCATATCAACGCTGCCCTAATATTTCTATTGACTTTGCAGTCATGGAAAAAGCGGATAATGTATATGTTTTACCGGTTACTTTCGGATGGTCCGATTTAGGAACATGGGGATCTCTTTATGATTTGGCCGACAAAGACTTTTCCGGCAATCTTTCCATACCTTCCAAAAATGTAATGTTCTATGATTCAAAGAACTGTATGGTAAGTGTAAAGGAAGAAAAACTCGTTGTATTGCAGGGAGTTGATAATTTAATTATTGCAGAATCAGATAATGTTTTATTAATAATTCCGAGAGATCAGGAACATAACCTCAAGCAGATTCTTACCGATGTTAAATTAAAGCACGGAAGTAAATACCTGTAAAATCTACTTTTTAGTTCTTTGGCGGATTGCTTCATAAACAACTACTCCAGTAGAAACAGACACGTTTAATGAAGCTATTTCGCCAAAGAGCGGTATTTTAGCTAGGTGTTCTGATATTCGAATTAAATCATCTGAAATACCTCTCTCCTCAGATCCTAAAATTAAAACACTTGGTAAGGTATAATCCGGTTTGTAAATAGTTTCATCCGTTTTTTCTGTACATGAAATTAACTGTAAGCCAGATTCCTGTAAAAATTTAGCTGTTTTGTAAAGACTATCAACTCTACATACCGGTATTTTGAATAAGGCACCTGCAGATGTTTTTATGGCGTCAGGATTTATCTCTGCCGATCCTTTTTGAGGGACTACTATTGCATTTACACCTGCACACTCTGCAGTTCTTGCTATAGCTCCAAAATTACGAATATCGGTTACTCCATCTAACATCAGAATCAAAGGAACCTCTCCCCTTTCATAGACAAGAGGAATAATATCTTCGATGTTTTGATACGTTATCGGAGATATAATGGCAACAACTCCTTGGTGGTTCTTCCGTGTAAGCCTATTAAGCTTCTCAATCGGTACCTGTTGATAAGAGATATTACGTTCTCTGATCAATGTTTTTAATTCAATAAGTAATCCGCCATTTAAACCACGCTGAATAAATAAAGACTCTAACTCTTTACCACTTTCAATTGCTTCAATGACTGCTCGGATACCAAAAATGAATTGATTGGTCTCTCTTTTTATAGGTCTGGAAAAATCTTGCATAAATTTTGTTTTCGCTACGAAGTTACTGCATTAATTATAGGTGAACAATATTTCATTGTAATTTAAATAAAACGCAATTTAATAAACAGTCTTAAACTTATTAACATTCAAAATAAAGCTTTCAAAATAAGCTGATTGAGTACAATGTTAACATTTTATTAACAGTGAATGTTAATTACTTCCTCTATTTTCAAATGTTAAAATGCAAGATAACATCTCTGCAAAAATTAAGTGTTCATAAATGAAATAGCCAGATCGAATAAAAATTAGATATCTTTGTTTTTATAGAAAATCAATACGTTTTAGAGCATAAACCTAGTTATTTAGATATCAATGAGTACTAATGAATTTACCCCTTCATCAAACAGATTTAACAAACCTGCTTTTATTGACCGCAAATCAAAGTACTCACAGTTAACTGGCGGATTAGGTAAATTGCCTCCTCAAGCGTTGGATTTGGAAGAAGCAGTTCTTGGTGCTTTAATGCTTGAAAAAGATGCGCTTTCGGTTGTTATTGATATCTTAAAAGTAGAAACCTTTTATAGCGACGCTCATAGCAAGATATTTGAAGCCATAACCAATCTCTTTCAGAAGTCGTCACCTGTAGATATATTAACGGTAACAGCTGAACTTCGTAAAATGGGTTCCTTAGAACTAGTTGGTGGAGCTTATTATCTTACACAATTAACTGACCGGGTAGTATCTGCTGCAAATATTGAATACCATGCACGAATAATATCGCAAAAATATATTCAAAGAGAGCTAATTCAGATCTCCTCCGAGATTATCACAAAAGCTTACGATGAAACCTCCGATATATTCGATTTATTGGATAGCGCAGAAAAAAGCTTATTTGATATTGCTCAGAATAATCTACGTCGTGATACTCAGAAAATTGATGATATTATGCGTAATGCGGTAGATGCTTTAGAAAAGCTTCGCGACCGTAAGGATTCTTTGACGGGTGTTCCTTCCGGCTTTACAGCATTAGATCGAATTACTTCGGGTTGGCAACCTTCCGATCTAATTATTATCGCAGCGAGACCTGCCATGGGTAAAACAGCTTTTGTGTTAACCTGTGCTAGGAATGCGGCAGTGCAATATGATAAACCAGTTGCTGTTTTCTCCTTAGAGATGTCTTCCGTTCAGTTGGTAAATCGTCTGATTTCAGGTGAAACAGAGATAGAGCAAGAAAAGCTAAGAAAAGGTAATTTAGCCGATCATGAATGGACTCAATTGCACTCACGTATTGGTAAGTTAACAGAAGCCCCATTATTAATAGACGATACACCTGCGTTAAACGTATTTGAGTTTCGCGCAAAATGTAGAAGGCTTAAGGCACAATTTGACATCCAGATGGTGATTGTCGATTATCTTCAATTAATGCACGGAAAAGTCGATGGAAAAGGTGGAAACCGTGAACAAGAAATTGGTAGTATTTCACGAGCTTTAAAATCAGTTGCTAAAGAATTAAATATACCTGTAATTGCACTTTCTCAATTAAGCAGAGCTGTAGAAAGTCGGCCAGGAAATAGTAAACGACCTATGCTTTCAGATTTACGTGAATCAGGATCTATTGAGCAAGATGCGGATATGGTTCTATTCCTTTACAGACCAGAGTATTATGGTCTTACAGAGGATGAAAGCGGTAATAGCACCGCTGGTGTTGGAGAGGTAATTATTGCTAAGCATAGAAATGGTGAAATTGCAACAGTTCCACTCAAATTTGTCGGTAAGTACGTTAAGTTTACTGATATCGATGATGATTTTGGAACACCTGCCAGTTCCTTCTCAGCAGGAATGGCTCCTTCTCAAGAATTTAATAGTCCGGGAATCATTACACGTTCTTCCAGAATGAATGATATGAATAGTGATGAACCTTTGCCTTTCTAATTAATACTCATCATCATCCATATCCAATCCCAAGGCCATTCTATGAACTCCTTGTAGCTCTGCAAATGCATGCATATTCTTTGTCTCTTTGGCTATATTCATCCCCTTTTCATAAATTGCAATAGCCTCTTCCTTTCTATCTAACAATTCTAATAGTTTCCCCATATGATAATAGGTTCCAATATAGTCGGGGTTATTTAAAACCAGGTCCTGATAATACTTTAAAGCCAGGTCATATTGCTTCAATTTTACATTCTCTGTAGCAATTGCATATCTTATAAATGGATCGGTTGAACCACCGTTTAAAAAGTTCATTAATTGTTCTAAACGTTCTTTGCTCATTGTTCAGTCGTAGTTTTTTTTGTTAGATTTGTAAAAAAAGGAATTTTAAAAAATAACTAAATGAAAATATTAGTATGTATTAGCAGTGTTCCTGATACAACCACAAAAATAACCTTTACAAACGATAATACCGAAATGAATTCGGCAGGTGTTCAATTTATTGTAAATCCTTACGATGAAATAGCTTTAGCTAGAGCTATTGAACTAAGTGAAGGTGGAAAAGGAACAGTAACTGTGATAAATGTTGGGGAGTCTGAGACAGAACCGACTATTAGAAAGGCCCTGGCTACAGGCGCAGATGATGCAGTACGCATTAATGCGAAACCTAGAGATGCTTGGTTTGTAGCCAATCAAATTGCAAATTACGCCAAAGAAAATAACTTTGATTTAATATTAACAGGAAGAGAGTCAATCGACTATAATGGAACACAGGTTGCAGGTTTTGTTGGCGAACTAATGAATATACCTTCTGTATCCATCGCTAAGAAAATCGAACTTCAAGATCAAGTTGCTTTGGTTGACCGTGAGGTTGAAGGCGGAAAAGAAGTGCTAAGTATTTCTCTGCCATGTATAGTTGGTGTAGCCGAAGGTGTTGCAGAATCGCGCATTCCAAATATGCGGGGCATTATGTCTGCAAGAACTAAACCTTTACAGGTTCTTGAGGCTCTGGATGTAGCTGAACTTTCAAGTATCGTTAAATTTGAAACCCCACAGCCCAGAGGTGAAGTAACGTTAATAGCAGCTAATGAAACTGAAAAGTTGGTAGAGTTGTTGCACAGTAAATCACATGTTATATAGGCTTTATTAAGCATATATACGTAAATCAAAGAAGAAAATGTCTGTATTAGTATATGTAGAAAATACCGCTGGTGAATTTAAAAAATCTGTATTTGAAGTGGTTTCTTATGCCAAAGCAATTGCAGGTTTATTAAATACTGAATTAACTGCTATCTCTATTGGATCTGTTGATCCATCCAATCTGAATCTTTTGGGTCAATATGGTGCCTCAAAAATATTAAACGTTAGCTCTGAACAGTTAAAATCATTTATTAGTCACTCTTACGCATCCGTTATTGCTTCTGCAGCAAAGGATGAAAACTCTTCCGTTGTTATTCTTTCAAACTCTTTCAGTGGTAAAGGCCTGGCTCCTCGTGTTGCAGCTAAATTAGAGGCTGCCTTTGCACCGGGCGCAATAGCTCTTCCTGAAATAAGTGGCAACAATCTCATTGTTAAGAGAGTCGCCTTTTCAAGTAAAGCATTCGCTTTTACTGAATTAAAAGCAAGCAATAAGGTGATATCACTTACGCCAAATTCATTTGAACTGCAAGAGGATAAGGTTCAACCAGTGATTGTTGATTTTAATCCAGAATTAACTACGGATTTAAATACCATTATCAAAGATATTGTACGAACAACAGATAAAGTGCCTCTTGCCGATGCTGAGATTGTCGTATCAGGTGGCCGAGGCCTAAAAGGCCCTGAAAACTGGGGGTTGATAGAAGAGCTTGCCGACGTATTAGGAGCCGCTACAGCCTGTTCTAAACCAGTTTCTGATTCAGGCTGGAGGCCACATGAAGAGCATGTTGGTCAAACAGGTATATCTGTGCAGCCAAATTTGTATATTGCAATTGGTATATCTGGTGCCATTCAACACCTTGCGGGTGTTAGTGCATCGAAGACTATTGTTGTTATAAATAAAGATCCTGAAGCTCCTTTCTTTAAAGTGGCTGACTATGGAATTGTGGGTGATGCATTTGAGGTTATTCCTCAATTGATTGCGGCAATAAAATCGTATAAGGCGGGATAATATTATAAAGGAGTCTTCGGTAAATATGCTTTAATATAAATAATATTTATCGAAGATTTTTTTATTGTAAAGATTATATGGATAAAATCAAATTAGAGATTATTGGCTTATCGTATAGCCAAACCCAATCAGGTGCATATGCATTAGTTTTGGGAGAAGTGAATGGACGCAGAAGATTACCGATTATTATCGGCGGGTTTGAGGCTCAAGCTATTGCGATTGAGATTGAGAAAATGACGCCTAGCAGACCGCTAACCCATGATTTATTTAAATCATTTGCGGATACTTTTGATATTACAATCGATGAAGTATTAATATATAATCTTGTTGATGGCATTTTCTTTGCCAAGCTAATTTGTAATGATGATGGTAGAATAGTGGAGATCGATGCGCGTACATCAGATGCCATTGCCATCGCCGTTCGGTTTAATTGTCCTATCTACACATACGAATTTATTTTATCATCTGCAGGCATTATAATTGAAGGAAATGACTTTGCCTTTCTTGAAAATATGGATTCAGACCCAAAGGACCTTGGATCCAAAGATAAAGAGAGCCCTATTTCTTTTTCTACACTTTCCGATGAGGAATTAAAGGAAAAACTTAATAAAGCATTGGAAGATGAAGCCTATGAAAAGGCTGCTAAAATTCGTGATGAGATCTCGAGAAGAAAGTCTTCCTGACTTGTAGCTGACGATGCCTCGTGTTTTTTTCGTATTTTTGCATCTGATTCTATTTATAAATTATGGCTAATATTAAAGTATATACCGAAGAAACTCCCAATCCTGCTACTCGCAAATTCTTAGTAAATAAATTATTAATGAATGGTAGCTTGGATTTCCCTACTCAGGAGTCTGCACAAGTATCACCCTTTGCTAGTGAATTATATAAATTCAACTTTGTTGATGGTGTTTTCTTTGCTAGTAATTTTGTAACCGTTACAAAATCGGCTGATAGCGCTTGGGAAGATATTGAAGAAATTGTTAAAGAGTTTGTAAAAGGAGCAGTAGAGTCTGACCTAAAGGTTCAGGAGGTCGTTACCGATACGAATGTGAGCTTTGAGGGCACAGAGACTGAAATTAAAATTCAACAAATTCTTCATGATTATGTTAGACCTGCCGTTGAGCAAGATGGTGGTGCTATTCATTTCTTAAATTATAACGAAGGTACTGTTACTGTTGAACTACGTGGTTCATGCAGCGGCTGCCCTTCCTCTCTTATTACCTTGAAAGCAGGTATTGAAGGTTTATTGAAAAGAATGGTTCCTGAAGTTCAGGAAGTAGTTGCCGACTCGCTTTAATCAAGCTCTCTATTTAATCAGAGCTTTTACTTATTAATTATACTCCGGAGCCGTTGTCTCCGGATTTTTTTTAGCGTAACTTATACTCCAGAATATACCAGCTATACCTGCCAGAACCATGATTACTGAAATCATTTCTGCCTGAGTAAAGCTTAATCCAAAAGCATGATATTTTGAATTCACACGGATAAGCTCAATTGTAAAACGCTCCAATCCGCTAAAGATCAGGTAGATGGCAAACAGCATGCCTGCATACCTGATTTTCTTTCTTAAGAACCAAAGAATACCGAATAAGGCTAAGCACGCAACAAATTCGTATAAAGATGTTGGGTATACTCCTGTAGGTAATATATGGCAAAATCTACCTGTACATCCATCGATAGTAATACCAGCATCAATTACATTATGAGGAAATCTAAAAGACCATGCCCAGTCAGGAAGCCATGATAACAGGCTAGGTTTAGCGCTGGTGTTTTCAATTCCCCAGTCACCATCACCTGCCATATGACAACCCATCCTTCCTACTCCATACGCTAACATCATTCCGAGTGCTCCAACATCCAGCATATGGGCAGGTTTAATACCATGCTTATTTGTAACGTATAAAACTGCTGCACCACCACATATCAATCCACCGTAAAAAGTTAAACCACTAAATGAGAATATGCCTTCTATAGGATTAGCCATAAATTCATCCCAGTATTCCAGATTATGAAAAATCTTTGCTCCTAATAATCCAAAAACCGCTGCCCAAACCAAGGCATTCCCCATCAGCTCATAAGGATGAACAGTCTCCGTAACCTTTTTAGGTTTAACAAGTTGAGTTTTTTTCTTATCTTTCCATATCCAGTAAACAAATAAAGCGCCTAATACAAGCCCTCCTACTATATTTCCATCGCTAGAGAGTATGAAACCTTGTGGATCTTGAACGAGTTTTTGATAATTAAAAATCGCGTGGACAATCTTAAAGCCTAATAAAAATCCTAAGATACCATTCAATACTAGTTCAGTATTAGTAGCAGGCTCTCCCTCAATGCGTGTTCGTTGAAATGGCTTTATCAAACCTTCCTTTTCTTTCCGTTTAAGCTCTTTTACAAACATACTATATCCACAGGCAAATGCAATTGCAACGAACAAACCGAAAGTCTGAATAGGCAGAGGAACAAAGATTCCTGTAAGGTATTCTATGAGGTGTGATAGGGTTGGAAACATAAGGATAAAGATATAGTTTTTAATGTTAAGCAGAAAAGAGTAAAGATGATTTAACGCATTTTAAAAACATTTTTATAATGATTCTGTTAATATTTTTAATCAATCAAACATGCTTATGAAAACTTTTGGAATTATTCTTACTATTTTGGGTATTGTCATGCTCATATGGACTGGCTTTAGCTATACCAAACAAGAAAAGGTGGTAGATATTGGCCCGTTGGAAGTGAATGCTGATAAAGAAAAACAAGTTAATTGGCCATCTTATACCGGTGGTATTTTACTTGTAGCAGGAGTAGTCCTGATATTAACCGATAAAAAGAGAGCTTAATCCATAAAACAGCCCCGTTGATATTCAACGGGGCTGTTTTTATTATCGTTTTGCTAAATCAACATATTTTCTTTCTGGTTCACCCACATATATCTGACGTGGACGGCCGATTGGTTCTTTGTTATTACGCATTTCACGCCATTGAGCAATCCATCCCGGAAGTCGGCCTAATGCAAATAAAACAGTAAACATATCTGTTGGAAAGCCTAAGGCTCTGTAGATAATTCCTGAATAGAAATCAACATTTGGATAAAGCTTTCTCTCTATAAAGTAAGAGTCATTAAGTGCTGCTTCTTCAAGTTTCTTGGCAATTTCAAGAACCGGATCGTTAATCCCTAATTTATCCAATACTTCATCACATGCTTTTTTGATAATTTTTGCCCGTGGATCGAAATTTTTATACACCCGGTGGCCAAAACCCATTAAGCGGAAAGAATCGTTTTTATCTTTAGCTTTTGCTATCCACTTATCGCAATCTCCCCCATCTTCCCTAATTTTTTCAAGCATTTCAATAACAGCCTGATTAGCTCCTCCATGAAGCGGGCCCCATAAAGCAGATATTCCCGCAGAAATAGATGCAAACAAGTTTGCCTGTGATGATCCTACAATGCGAACTGTAGAGGTTGAGCAATTCTGCTCATGGTCTGCATGAAGAATCAATAAGGTATTCATGGCAGAGACCATTACCGGATCAATTTCAGTACTTTCAGTTCTTTGACCAAAGACCATGTTTAAAAAGTTGGTTACGTAATCCAGGTCATTAGAAGGATAGATTAGCGGATGGCCTAACGATTTTTTATAAATCCAGGAAACAATGGTCGGCATTTTTGCTAATAGTTGAATAACTGTTAGGTTTTCCTCCTCTTCTGTGGCATTTGCATTCAAAGATTCTGGATAAAAAGCAGATAGTGCCCCTACTAAAGCAGACAATAGACCCATTGGATGCGACTTTGATGGAAAACCATCAAAGAACTTTTTCATGTCTTCATGAATCAGTGTATGCCTTCTAACTGTCATTCGGAAAGTTTCCAACTCGTCTCCGGTTGGCAGTGTCCCGTAAATCAGTAGATAAGCAACTTCGACAAAAGTTGATTTCGAAGCTAATTCTTCAATAGCATATCCACGATAACGAAGAATACCCTTTTCACCGTCTAGAAATGTAATGGCGCTTTTGGTAGCACCTGTGTTTTTAAATCCAGGATCAAGAGTGATATAGCCTGCTTCATCACGGAGTTTTGAAATATCAATCCCTTTCTCATTCTCTGTTCCGGTAACTACAGGTAATTCTAAGTTATTTTCCCCAATTTTTAAAGAAATAGTTTCAGACATATTTAAATTCGGTTTTATACAAAAGTAATTAATTAGGTTAAAATTTATTATGCACGCATAAAATATAAATTCTAATCTGCTATAAATATTATATTGATGTTAAGATATTACTTACCAACGAATATTGTGGTCAGAACGTCTAAAAGTAGCAAAATTTAAATAAAAGACACCAATTATATTTAATTTTTATTCAGAAATTACAACTGAATTACCAAATTAACTCGTTTTATATTTTGTAGCCTTATATAAAATAAAGATTATTTAAATTTTTCCTTTAAAGCAGCCAACTTTGCCTGCATATCCAGCTGACTATCATTATTTGAACGTTTTTTAATTTTCAAAGGCTTCTTTTTTCGAATGGGTGCCGGTTCATTTCTCATGGATAAAGCAATTCTTTTACGAGCGATATCTACGCTTGTAACCCGCACCTCTACTTGCTGATTTACCTTTAAGACCTCGTTCGGATCTTTTACATATCGATTGGAAAGTTGGCTCAGGTGTACCAATCCATCTTGATGGACGCCGATGTCTACAAAAGCACCGAAATTCGTAATATTCGTAACCAATCCCGGTAAAACCATTCCTTCCTTCAAATCATCGATACCGTTTACTCCTTCTGCGAAAACAAAAGCTTCAAATTGATCCCGCGGGTCTCTCCCTGGCTTTGCCAACTCCGAAAAAATATCATTCAATGTCGGTAAACCTACTGTATCATTCACATAGTCTTGAAGTTTGATACTCTTTCTGAGCTTATCATCCTTTAATAGGTCAGAAACCGTGCTTTTAGAATCTTTTGCTATTTTTTCAACCAATGAATAGCGTTCAGGATGCACTGCACTGGCATCCAAGGGGTTTTCTGCATCCGTAATTCTAAGAAAGCCGGCAGCCTGTTCAAAAGCCTTTCCACCCAATCGAGGAACCTTTTTTAAATCCTCACGTGATTTGAAAGGGCCATTGTCATTTCTGTATGAAATGATGTTATTGGCTAAAGCAGGCCCTAAGCCTGAAACATAAGCTAGGATTTGCCTGGAAGCTGTGTTTAGTGAAACCCCCACGGCATTTACGCAGCTACTGACCGTTTCATCCAACGAAGTTTGTAATTTACTTTGATCAACATCGTGTTGATATTGACCCACACCTATTGATTTAGGATCTATTTTAACCAACTCAGCTAAAGGATCCATCAATCTTCTGCCAATTGATATAGCTCCTCTAACGGTGATGTCATAGTCAGGAAATTCCTCTCGAGCAACAGGAGATGCCGAATAAATTGAAGCTCCATTTTCATTAACCATCACTACAATGATTGAAGATGGAACAATACTCCGAATAAATGTTTCCGTTTCCCTGCCTGCAGTCCCATTACCAATAGCAATAGCCTGAATTGAAAATTTACCAATCAAATCGGTAACAATCTTTTCTGCCTCTTTTAATTTCCCTTGCCCTGTATGGGGGTATATAACACTATTATCAAGGAGTTTACCTTGTTCATCTAAACAAACAATTTTACAACCGGTACGAAAACCCGGATCTATCGCCATTAATCTTTTCTGACCTAGCGGAGCAGCCAGCAGCAATTGACGTGCGTTTTCAGTAAATACGCGTATGGCTTCATCATCGGCTTTCTGACGTGTTAATACTCGTATCTCTGTTTCAATAGAAGGTTTAATTAGTCGCTTGTAGCTATCTTGTGTGGCAAGTGCTATTTGTTTAGAGCTAACGTTATTTCCTTTCTTAAACTCTTTATTTAGTATGTCAATTGCATCCTCTTCATTAACAATTAATTCTAATTTTAATAAACCTTCTTTTTCACCACGGCGCATAGCCAGCAATCGATGCGAAGCAACGGTCTTAACCGCTTCCTTCCAGTCGAAATAGTCTTTATATTTTTGAGCGCTTTCTTCTTTTTCAGAAATTAACGTGGATTTGAATTCTCCTTTTTCATAAAAAAGCTCCCGAACCTTGGAGCGAATTGATGCATTTTCAGAAAAAAGCTCTGCCAAAATATCTCGTGCACCTTGCAAGGCATCTTCAGCAGACGCAACTTCTTTTTCTGCATCAATAAATTGGCTTGCAATCTGTACAACATCACCTTCTTCCTGTAGAAGAAGCACATCTGCCAATGGCTGCAATCCCTTCTCTCTTGCTACACTTGCCTTAGTTTTCCTTTTTGGCTTATAAGGTAGGTAAATGTCCTCCAATACACTAAGCGTTTCCGCTTCATTAAGCATCTTTATTAACTCAGGAGTCAGTTTCTGTTGTTCTTCAATAGATTTAAAGATGGCTTCCCTCCTTTTTTCAAGCTCCTGTAATTGCTTTAATAAATCTCGGATACTTGTTATTTGAACCTCATCGAGACCATTGGTCATTTCCTTTCGGTAACGTGCAATAAAAGGGATGGTTGCTCCTTCTTCAAGTAAAGAAATAGTGCTTTTTACTTGATTACCTGCCAAAGCAAGCTCTTGAGAAATTTTAGATTCGTAATTCATAAATTAAAAAAAGGGAATGAAGTCTTAATTTAGTCGAATAGAAAAGCCGAAAATAAATTCCGGCTCATCAGTATGTATAAAAGGATTTAATGCTTAATCATTTTTAGAATTCAGATCCTCTGACTTAAGAGGTTCTGCGTTATTAGTTGATTCCGGAACTTCAACTGCCGGACTTGTTGTTGCTTCGTCAGCATGAACACTGTAATCGTAATTTGGTTGGTAATGCCCATCGTATTGCGGATCATAGTTAGGATCCATTGTTGGATCATCTGCATTTGCTGCTTCTTCTGAAGAAGGTCGAACATCTTCAGTAACATCTGTCGCATTGCTGCTGGCAGGAACTGATGAGTTTTCTTCTATGGCCTTCGGTGCGGAAGTCTTTTTAACATCTTTTTCAAAATCGTTAATTTGGTCGTTAATGTCGCGTTTAATGGTTTCAGAAGCATCTTTAAACTCCCTTATACCTTTACCCAGACCACGCGCTAACTCAGGAAGTTTTTTGCCACCAAAGAGGAACAACGCAATCACGAAAATGAAAATCATTTCCTGCCCGCCAATGTTTAAAAATAAAAGAATTGAACTGTACATATTTTCTTGTGTTGGTTATTGATTGTTCAAAGTTATTATTTTTTAGTAATAATGATGAAAATATATAGGATTAATGATCGGGTTTGTAAGGGTATAAATAACCAATTTTACTTGTTGATTCCAAAGGGAATAAGATATACGTATCTTTGCCGGATTAAAAAAATCAGACATTGAAAGCATATTTCTCAAAGTACCTCCCTTATTACCGTTCTAACTTGCATTTAGCAGGGCCTATTATGATCTCTCAGTTGGGTCATACCTTGGTACATACCGCTGATAGTGTTATTGTTGGACATTTTGCAGGTACTGTTCCTTTAGCTGCTGTGTCATTGGTAAACAGTGTTTTTATGATTGTGATGGTTGTCGGCCTGGGAATAGCTTTTGGCTTAACCCCACTGATTGCTCAGGAAAATGGTCGCAATAACAAAGAAGAATGTGCCCGATTATTTTCAAACAGTATCTTTCTAAATATAATTTCCGGAGTTGTTTTATTCTTTCTGGTCTATTACGGTTCAATGGCTATGTTAACCCATCTAGATCAAGATCCAGCAGTTGTAGTTGAAGCAAAACCATATTTGCTTATCCTAAGTATTTCTATTGTTCCGATAATGATATTTAGTGCTTTTAAACAATTTGCAGAGGGATTAGGGTTTACCAGACAAGCAATGCGGATTACCATTTGGGGAAACGTATTGAATGTTATTATAGCAATTATATTTGTTAAAGGAATGTTTGGTATTAAGCCAATGGGTGTTAGCGGAGTTGGTTATGCTACACTCATAGATCGTTGTTTGATGGCCCTGGTGATGGGAGTTTATATTTTCAATTCCAAAGACTTCCGGCCATATATTAAACACTTTGTATGGAAGCAAATTGATTGGATTCGTTCTGTTAATATCTTGAAAATAGGATCACCTGTTGCTATGCAATATGTTTTTGAAATCGGAGCCTTTGCAGCTGCCTCTATCCTAGCCGGACAGCTGGGTGCTGTAGAGCAAGCAGCCCATCAAGTAGCAATTAACTTAGCAGCCATAACTTACATGGTAGCAACAGGTATTGCTTCGGCGGCAACCATTCAGGTGGGTAATAGTTTTGGGAAAAATAATTTCGATCGTCTGTTCAAATTTTCCGCTTCAAGTTATCACATCGTTTTAATTCTTATGATGTTCACGGCTATTATCTTTGTGGTATTTAATAAGCAATTGCCCTGGATATTTACAGCCGATCCAGCAGTAATTTATTTAGCTGCTCAATTACTGATTATAGCAGGCTTATTTCAACTGTTTGATGGCACTCAATCGGTTGGTTTGGGCATCTTAAGAGGCATGAGCGATGTCAATAAACCTACGTTTATCGTATTTGTTGCTTACTGGATAATCGGTTTACCCATTAGCTATTATTTAGGAATTCACCTCGGATTTGGTTTAAAGGGTATCTGGTACGGTTTAACTATTGGATTGATGACATCTTCTCTTCTACTGTTTCTTCGCTATCGCACAAGAACACGTCATCTACTTAAAGAAACTGCCTAATTATTAATCAAAGACAGTTTATTCAATGCTGTCTTGTTTTTTATCAACTGGACTTTCCAGCTTGTCCGGACTTACAATATGTCGGATTACCCAAGCTTCTTTACCCTTGTCAAGACCTCTTTCAAAGAATACTGTAAATCTTTCAATGCTTCCATCCGGGTTATTGAAATAGATTTCAAGATTAAGTTCATTCTCTGCTTCTAAATCAGCTATATTAAGCTTTGATAATTCTTCAAAGGCCTTTTTCTTTATTTCTTCATCTTTGTACATATACTAAATACAAATATTTCCACATGTTGTTTTACGGGATTGATTAATACCAAGTCTATACCTCGTATAATATCCATGAGAACTTACTAGGTTGTAGCTGCATTATGTCTACGCTAAAATATGTGAAAAAGCGTAGACATAATGCTTGGATAACGCATGAATAACTCTTTTATGGTTTACAAGGGCCGTTCAATGTATGGACCAATTAGGGAGAAAGACTATAGATACGAGCAGAAACAAGAAAATTAAATCTCAACTATTATACAAAGTGGCTTAATAACAATACGCCAAGCAGACCGAGTATGGATACCAAACTTTCCATGACGGTCCAGGTAGTAAATGTTTCCTTAAGCGAAAGGTTGAAATATTCTTTAAACATCCAGAATCCGGTATCGTTTACATGAGAGAGCATTAAACTTCCGGCCCCGACAGAAAGCACCATTAATTCGGCAGGAGCATTGGGTCCTACCAATGGTAGCACCATTCCTGATGCCGTTAAGGCAGCTACAGTGGCCGATCCCAATGTAACACGTAGTAATGCTGTAATAATCCAGGCAAGCAGCAAAGGCGATAGTTGGAAGGTCGAAGAAATCTCTTTTACAACTTCTCCAACTCCGCTATCTACTAATATTTGTTTAAAAGCACCACCAGCAGCAATAATTAAAATAATCATGGCAACACTTTTAACTCCTTCTGTACAAGATTCCATGGCTTCTGCGATGGGTATATCTTGCACAATTACAGCGATAACGACCGAAGCAAGTAAAGCAACGGTTGGGTCGGCTATGAATGCAAAAACTGTATGCAAAGTCGATTCAGGCAGAACACTGGCTCCAATGGTTCCTGCAATGATGATAAATACAGGTAATAGCGCAACCAGGAAGCTTTTAAAGGCTGAGGGTAAGCTTGTATCAGATGCAAAGGAATTCATATCAAAGCTTATTCCTTTTTCTCTTTTAATAACCAAGCGTGGAAAATAAACACCCGCTATGATTGAAATAGGAATGGTTAAAATAATTCCATACAAAAGTGTTACTCCGATATCTGCGTCTAAAATAGCTGCCAAAGCAACCGGACCAGGATGGGGTGGTAAAAAGCCATGCGTAACAGATAATGCTGCCGCCATGGGGATACCGATGTATAATTTTGGTAGTCCGGTGGCTGATGCAATTGCAAATACAAGTGGAATCAATACAACGAAACCTGCATTATAGAATAAGGGAATACCTACCAATAGACCGGTAAGCAATACTGCCCATTGGATATTATCATATCCGAACGATTTCATTAATACAGCAACGATTTTCTTAGCCGCACCGCTATCTTCAATCAGCTTGCCCATCATCGCTCCCAACGCGAGAACCATAACCATGCTCCCGAGTGTACTTCCGATTCCATTACCAATAGAATCCATCACTGTTAATACAGGCATTCCGAGGAATAAACCGGTAAGAATAGCTACGATTAGAAGGGCAATCATTGGGCTTAACTTCTTAAGAATAAGAATAAAAAGCAGTACAATGCCTAGCAGTACGATTAATAAAGACGACATAATTTAGTTATTCATTAGGTAAAACTGATGCATGGTTTCCTTTAAATTGGAATAAAGGAGTTTAAAGATGGTAAAATTCTTTGAATAAATTTCGGAGTTTACTGGGTTTGGTTTTATGGTTTTAAGGTTGCTATAATTTGAAGTTGGATATTCCTGTATTAATTTAAGAGCTTTCATGGATAAAAAAGCTGCTCCTACAGATGATGCATCTTCAGTTTGTACAACTACTAATTTCTTTTCCGTAATATCGGCAAGGGTTTGCACCCAAATATCTGACTTAACGAATCCTCCACTGATATTGATCTGCGTAATGGGTTCTGCATTTTGCTGAACGGTATCCAGAACATCTTTCATGGCATAACAAATGCCTTCTAGAACAGCTCTTGAGAAATGTTCCTGACCGTGTTGAAGCTTGATGCCAAAGAAAGTACCGCAGCTCTTGCTATCCCAAATGGGTGCGCGCTCTCCGGTTAAGTAAGGTAAAAATATTAATCCTTCGCTGCCTGCCGGTACCTCTCCTACTTGTTTGAAAAGCTCGTCGTAAGAATCCTCAGTAGGTTTACCTTGTGTAATATTCTTTAGCCACCATTGAAGAGCAATACCTCCATTATTGATGGGGCCACCGCAAATAAAGGTTTCCTTATCCAGAATATAGCTAAAGGGCATTGATTTCTCATTAGGCAACGGTCTTTTGCTGGCTATTCGAATAGCGCCACTTGTTCCTATGGTCATTACCGCTACTCCTGGTTTATTAGCCATGCTGGCTAAATTGGCTAAACAGCCATCGCTTGCACCGATTGTAAATTGAACACCAGCTTGGAGAAATTTGAGCTCAGAATTCTGATGCTCAGTTCTAAATTCTTTTGTGTAGTCGGTTGGTACCGGTTCTGATAAGATCAACTCGTCTATACCAATTAATGCTAAAGCGTTTTGATGCCAGCTTAGTTTATTAATATCGAACAAACCTGTGCAAGACGCAATGGAATAATCTACTTTATATTCCTGAAAGAGTTTGTACCAAAGATATTCTTTAATCGAGATAAATTTATAAGCTTTTTCAAGTAAGTCAGGTTGGTTTTCTTTTATCCAGATCAGCTTACATAAGGGCGACATCGCATGAAGCGGTGTGCCGGTATCCATATAAATTGCTAAACCTTCGGCAGAATGTTGAAGTCTTTGTGCTATATCTGAACTTCTGCTGTCTGCCCAGGTCATCATAAGCGACAAAGGTTTACAATCGTTATCTACGGCTAATAAGCTGTGCATCGCGCTGCTTAAACTGATGGCCATAGGTTGTGATCCTATTTTATGAATAACATCTTTAATACAGGCTAGAAATGCTTCCCATATCTGTTCAGGGTCTTGCTCGTGATAACCGGGTTTAGTAGAACTAAAGGAATAATACTGTTGGGAGGTTTCAAAAGATTCGCATTGGAGATTCACCGCTACAGCTTTAACACTGCCAGTGCCAACGTCAATTCCTAAAACATACTTCATAGTGAGGGTTTGTTCGGTGCAATATAGAGTTTTTAGGAAAAAACATAGAGGAAAACGGATTATAATTTATTAACATTCGAGGACTAACCTTTATCTATTAACGATTGCAGAGTTTTATTTGCTTCATGAATTACTCTTATGGGTAAATTACTTATTTCAAGAATTCGGATCGCATTTGTGTTTTTAAGTACACCTGATTTTATTTTATGATCGAATAATAAGTTTCCTTCAACTATCTGTTCTTCAAAATAGTATGGTTCGAACTTACTGCCGAGTAAATTAATTAATTCAACATCATGCGTCGCGACGAGAACAATGTGATTCTTTAAATCAAGATATTTCAATATGGATGAGGCAGATGCAATGCGTTCAAGTGTATTAGTACCCTTAAGAACTTCATCTAGGATAAAGAGACAGTTATCTTTGATTTCGCTATTTTCAACAAATTGAGAAATCAAATCGACTTCTGCTTTATAAGAGCTTTTTCCTTCAAGAATACTATCTCTAATTCTTAAGGAAGTGAATAAAGCCATTGAAGTTGCTTTATAAGATGTCCCAAAGCAGGTAAAGATTGTTTGAGCTAATATATTATTAATTGCAACTGTACGTAAAAAAGAGGATTTGCCAGACATATTTGACCCGGTAATAATGGCACTTTTTCCGTTGAGTTCAATGCTATTGACTATGCAATTCTTTAAAAGTGGATGATAAACATTAACTGCTTGAAGTATTTTTCCCTCTTCTATTAAAACTGGAATACATGTTTGTTCTTCACCACTTCTTAGTGAAGCTATAGAAATAACTGTATCTATATTTCCAATAAAATTAAAAAGGTTTAATAAGTCTTTGTGCCAGAGAAAAATATCATTTTGGATTTTTCTTAGCATATGAATTTCTATCAAGAAAAATGCTTTAATTAAATCCGTGATATATTTGGCTATTTGAACCGGATCGGCATCGTTTGAGAATAAATCAAAATTAATAACCCTTATTCGATTTCGAATGATTTTGCCCCTATCCAAACTTTCTTTTAAAAATCGTGTATCAAATAAGCTTTGATCAATATTTAGTTTTTCAATGTCTTTTACGGATTTAATTAATAAGCTTAATTGAGGTAAAGATACCATATAGCTAAGGAGATTGCTTTTTCCCCAAAAGTATAACCCCATATTTATGGTTATTAGAGCTATTGTTATGATAGATGCACCCGAATAAAAAGGAATTAAGAGCAAAGAGAATATAAGTAATACTGTATCCAAAACAAATAGATAGTAATAAGAATCTTTATAATAAGAAGGTGCATGAATTAATTTTGCAATTGAATAAGCCTCTGGTTTAGATAATAGAGATAATTTTTTTTGAACTTGAAATCTTAATTCAGGATTGTTAATAAAATACTTGACTTGTTTATCCAAAATATTTAATCTTTTAACATCATCTATTGGATTTAATATTTTGTTATATAAGTATTGTTGTCCGACTCTGGAGGTTGTTCTGTCAACAAATGAGAATACATCTTGAAAGTCCAGATCGTCTAAGGTTTGATCGGATAATCTATGGTATCTAACTTCGGGATTGGAAAACTTAGAAAGTAAATCAATACGCTCATAATCATAAAAATTATCCAAAGATTTTATTTTTCCCCAGTTATTAATATAGAAAGCGGCATCTTTCCTATTTTTCTTTTGAAACAATGCTCTCCTGATAATGAAGTATATTAAACAGATTACTATCAGAAAAGTTATCACATAATATTGATTCATTATAAATTTTTTTAATCAAGTCGACTGAAATTATAATTAGGTTGGTTTCTTAAGTAGTAACTCATGTGATTTAATCATCCTACTGTTGGAATTCTCGATACAATATAGAATTTTAGTAAGAGAATAAAAGGAAAATTATACATATACATTTATCAGTAAGCCTGAACAAGCTATAAGTTTAAGAGGTCTAATGATTTGGAATATTACAATATTATTATTTAGCCAACTTATAAATTAATTATATTCGAAATTAACAGTGATTAGGAATATTATGAGCACTATTTCAGCTAAGATTACTAGTTTTTGTAGTTGTTAGTTCATTTTTATCTTACATTTTCTCAGATATCCAAAGGTTATACTATGCAACGTTCTTACTTTGGTATTATCTTTAGTAATAATCTCTAATATATCTCTTCATTGACCTTAAGATGCATCTTTAGGTATCAATTTTATTGTTTAACTCTGGAACTAAACGTAATGGAAAAGGACTTTAAGGAACTACTGCGTCTTCTACAGATTAAGTCATTTAATGAATTCTTTCTCTTTGAGAATGGGAAATTGAGAAATTATCATAACCTCTATGTTTTTAAATATAAGTTAAGAAACTTTTGCGAAATGGTTTACTCAACTTCTTGTTTGACAAATGACTTCAAGATTGAAGAGGTTATTTCAGCCTTCGAAAGGCTAGCTTCGGAAATGGTTTATGAACTGAAAGATAAGCAGGAGTTATTGAAGTATATAGCTGCTCATAAAGGAGCTTAGCCTACTTCTTCAATGGATGGCGATGTGTCATCTGCATCCAGGCCCTCATAAACAGAATTCTTACTTAAAAATTCAGGAATAATTTGTTTCATAACTCGAACAGTTTCTTCATTATTATGGAGTAAATTAACCTTTAGTAATTCTTCTATTGCTTTGTTAGCTTGTTTATAGGAGTAACTCTGTACACGTGCGATATTGATCTTTTTATGATGTGTTGCTAAGGTTAGCTCGGTGGAAGCTAATAGTTCTTCATAAAGTTTTTCACCTGGGCGTAATCCACTGAATACAATCTCAATATCCTTCCCTTCTTCCAATCCTGCAAGCTGGATCATTTTTTTTGCCATATCCAGTATTTTGACAGGTTTTCCCATATCGAATACAAATATCTCTCCTCCTTTTCCCATCGTTTCTGCTTCCAGAACCAGTTGCACTGCTTCTGGTATAGTCATAAAATAACGAGTGATTTCAGGATGAGTAACAGTGATAGGGCCACCTTTTTCTATTTGTTCTCTAAAACGAGGGATAACCGAACCATTAGATCCTAAAACATTTCCAAAGCGGGTGGTTATAAAACGAGTTTTGCCGTGAGGAAAGGAATCTAGCGCCTGAGTATACATCTCTGCCAATCTTTTCGAGGCACCCATTACATTGGTCGGATTTACTGCCTTATCCGTAGATATCATTATGAATTTTTCTATATCAAACTCTACCGACAAGTCTGCAATATTTTTGGTGCCACCAACGTTCGTTGCAATAGCCTCAAAAGGGTTATTTTCCATTAACGGTACATGCTTATAAGCAGCGGCATGATAAACCACCTCTGGCCTGCATACGTCAAAAAGCTTGTGCATCCGATCATATTCCTTTACATCTGCAATAACAATTTCTACAATGGCATCCGGAAACTTCTCTTCTATCTCTAGTTGAATATTATAAAGAGGTGATTCTGCATTATCACATAATATAAGAAAGGAAGGTTTATATGAAAGTACTTGGCGAACTATTTCAGAGCCTATTGAACCTGCAGCACCTGTTACCAGAATTCGCTTACCTTTTATATGTTGTCTTACCATACTGCAGGGAATATTAATTGGTTTGCGTTGTAAAAGATCTTCGATTTGCAATTCCTTAATTTGCTTTTTAGCAACTTTTCCTGAAAGCCAGTTTTTAGATGGAGGAATTGTAAGGATCTGAATACCCAATCGCATACAACGTTCAATTACTATTTGCTTTGATTTTTGATCAAGATTTTCATTGACAATTAAGAGTTCATCTATATTTCTTTGTTTTTTAAGGCGTTCTATATCACTGAAGTGGTAGACCCTCTTTTGTTCTACATAGCTGTTGAAGCGATTATGTTCGATATCAATGAATCCTTCTATTATATAGTTCATCTCCTGATCGTTCTCTAATGCCCGCTTTACTAACAGCGCATTTTTATCGGATCCGTAGATTAAAACATGATGAGCTTTCCTGTTAGAGAAGTGTTGAACCATGGATAGATAAAATGTTTTGGCAAGCAATCTGAATATGATTAATACAGTAGAGCAAACAAATATGTTGATTATTAATAGCTGATATAATGCTTTATAATTGTCTTTGATGATATGATCTCCGAATAGTATTATCCCTCCAAAAAACAATAAGGTAACAACGAGTGTAGCGAGGAATATGTGGAGTAAGTCGGTTGTATTTGAAAAACGGAGAAGACGAGTATGTAATTTTAATAGAAAGATTATTGGTAAGGCTGATAAGTTGAAGAGAACAATGTAATAGAAATAACGCTCTAAATCAATAGAAGCAAATTCAAACCATTCAACAATAAAAAAAGAAAGTGTAAATGCGCAAGAAATAAGCACCATATCAATTAATAGAATTATTAAAGGATGAAGATGCCTATCGTTTAATAAAAAATTCTTGATTAGGTTTACATTGAAAGGAGAAAGTTTTATCATAGAATTTATTTAATACTATGTATGCTTAATCGTTAGTTAATCCGTAAGCCGATTAACAAAGTTAAAATAACTTATGTGACTGCTGAAGTATTTCATAAAAATACCTAAATATAGGTATTTTCTAAATAAATCTCAGTTATTAATTATAAGTCAAATCTTTCTATGGAATTAACTCTTCTTTAAAGATATATTTTATAAATAAAGGTAAGTTAAGGCTGTTTACAATCTTCCATTCATTTAGTTCATGAATAAAATCCGGAGCTGGTTCGTTCTCAATTTTAGAAGCATGGGTATAGAAGTCAATGCGGCTTGGATGTTGAGGTGAGCAAGCATTGTATATTTTTCCGAATGCTTCTTTTTCTAAAATCGCGTGGCTGATTCCTAAACAATCATTTAAATGAATCATGTTAACGGGGGTCAGCCCATTAGGAATAGATTCTTTTCCTTTAAAGAATCTTCCGGGATTTCTTTCGGGGCCAAATAAACCACCAAAACGGACAATCGTAATGCTAAAGTTCTTTTGAGCTAGTGCGATATTTTCTGCCAGAAGTAATGCTTTTCCTGAATCGCTGTTGGGGTTTGGGAGATCTAATTCAGTGAATTCTTTTCCCGCATTTTCATATACACCTGTAGAGCTGATAAGAATGACATGTTTTATTTTGCCATTTGTAGCTGCTTTACAAATGGCTTCAATTTTTTGTGGATATAAATTTACTTCTCCTGATTTCCTTTTTGGTGGAATGGAGATAAAAAGAACATCGCTTTGAAAGAACTGGGGGTTGTAGTTTACTTCTTCTGATGAGAAGTTAATTTGGTAGTCTTCAATTCCTGATTCTTTAAGTTTATCTAACTTTTCGCTTGATGTTGTAGAACCTTTTACGCTATACCCCTTTTCTATAAGTGATTTGGCCAAGGCTAAGCCAAACCAACCACATCCTAATATACTAACCGAGAATAGTTTATTATTTGGATTCATTTCTTGCATCTTTTAAAAGCTTTGTTCCATCAACAATGGATATTGGATATATTTTCATGGCTTTTCCCATGGCTTTTTCATAGGCAATAGCAGTACTGTTTGAGATGTTGTCAATTGCTTTGTTCTCTATCAGATTGATTGTACATCCTCCAAAGCCTCCTCCCATCATTCTTGCACCTAGAACTTCCGGATAGTCTTTTACGAAATCTACTAAGAAATCAAGTTCTTTGCAACTTACTTCGTATTCATTTTTTAATCCTTCATGCGTCTGGAACATTCTCTTTCCGAATTGTCTAAAATCTGATTCCAGGAGATCATTACAAGCGTCCTCAACGCGTTTGATTTCCTGAATGATATATTGACAACGTTTATATGTTATTGCATCAAAGGGTTTGATAAACTCATCGAGCATCGCTTGAGTAGCCTGCCTTAGGCTCGTAATTTCCGGATAGTGTTTCTGGATGAGTTGTACGCCATATTCACATTGTTGTCTTCTTTCATTATATGCCGATGAGGCCAATGAATGTTTTACCTGTGTATCGAACAGGATCAGGCTGTATTGATCAGTGTCAAAAGGGATGTATTGATGTTCATAAGATCCGCAATCCAATTTAATGAATTTGTTTTCTTTACCAAAAACACTTGCGAATTGATCCATCAAGCCACACTTTACACCTACGAATTCATTTTCTGCTTTTTGTGATATTTTAGCCAGTTCAAGAGAATTAAATCCGAGGTTAAAAAGACTATTGAAAGCATAGGCCGTTGCACACTCTACAGCAGCTGAGGAAGATAAACCAGCTCCTTGTGGTATATTGCCGCCGAAAACAATATTTACACCGCGTAATTTTTTATCGAGTTTTTGTATTTGATCAATGACTCCCAAGATATAATCAGGCCATAGTTTGTTGGAAATTTGAATAGCCGATAAGGAAGTTGCGTAGCTGTCTTGATAATCTTGAGAGAAAATATGAATTTCATCATCTTCCCGGCTTGCTATTGCTAAAAAGATGTATTTATCAATAGCCGCCGGTAGTACTAATCCGTTATTATAGTCCGTATGCTCACCAATCAGATTTATTCTTCCCGGAGAATAGAACATATCTGGAGATGAATTAAATTTTGTTTTGAAAGTCTGCTCTATATTATTTGTGATTTCAGATAGTTCAGGCATGTTTATTTTTATAATTATTTTTGTAAAATTAGCCGCTTCCAGAAGTCTTGCATAAATCCTAAACCATAAGCAGTTAGCTGAATCAATGAGGTAAATACACTTAAAAGTGCAATCTTTAGTGAATTGGTTTTTGTCCAAGCGTGAACGAACAAAAGCAGAATATATATAGCTAAGAGTAGGTTACCAAACTGTGCAATAGGGAAAGAAAGAATATTTGCAATAAGGGTTCCGAATAAGAATAAAACGAATGCTGATGGAAAAAAGTGAACGAGTTTTAATTCGCTTGGAAAATGTTTATAAATGTTAATTCTTGCTCTTCCAAAGAAATGTAACTGCTTGTAAAACTGGTTGAAATCTGTTCTTCGTTTATGAAAAACTTTAGCATCAGGAATGAGTCCGATTTTAAAGCCGGCCTTCTGTATTCGAATGCTATATTCTATGTCTTCACCTAAGCGTGTCAATTTAAAACCACCTACTTGTTCCCAGGCTTTTCTCGAAACGCCCATATTAAAGCTGCGAGGATGAAAGGTGCCTATATGCTTTTTATTACCGCGAATGCCTCCTGTAGTGAAAGGAGATGTCATGGAATAGCTAATCGCTTTTTGAATGGGGGTAAATGAGTCATGTGCTGCATCCGGACCTCCATAAGCATCTAAATAATGCTTATTCAGGTAGTCATAGACAATATTTAAATAATCAGTCGGGATCAGACAATCAGAGTCAAAGATTATAAAATAGTCTCCTTTTGCACGCTCAAATCCGTAATTTCGGGCAAAGCCCTGTCCGGCATTTTCCTTGTAAAAGTACTGAATATTGATTTTATCGGAATAGCTTTCGATAATAGATCGGGCATCCTGTTTAGAGCCATCCTCTATGATCAATACTTCAAAATTTTTGTAATCCTGCTGTTCTAATGTAAAGAGCAGTTCGTCAATTTCCTGAGGACGGTTATAAAGGGGAATAATAATTGAAAAAAACATATCAAATTACCTTTTCGATTTGATAGTTATTTCGATCAGTTGAGCTGCGTGAAACCATTTCAGCAACAAAGCCTGTTAGAAAAAGCTGAAAACCTACTATGATCGCTACTAAAGCTAAATAGAATAAGGGTTGGTCGGTTACATCACGATAAGCTGTATGAGATGAAATTGCCATGAGCTTTTGAATCAGAAGCCAAATGGTGATAAGAAAGCCTGCAAAAAAGCTCATAGCACCCATTGTACCAAAAAAATGCATAGGCCGTTTGCTGAATTTGCCAACGAAGAAGATGGATATCAAATCAAGGAAACCATTAATAAAGCGGCTCATTCCAAATTTTGTTTCGCCATATTTTCGTGGATAATGCTGAACAACCTGCTCACCTATTTTTTTGAAGCCAGCCCATTTTGCAATTACAGGGATGTAGCGGTGCATTTCTCCATACACCTCAATGTTTTTTACTACCTCTTTTCGATAAGCTTTTAATCCGCAATTGAAGTCATGCAAGTTATTTATTCCAGACATTTTGCGTGTAGCTGAATTAAATAGCTTGGTAGGAAGTGTTTTAGACAGCGGATCGTGTCGCTTCTGCTTCCACCCCGAAATCAGATCAAAGCCTTCTTCTTTTATTCTACTATACAGTTTTGGGATTTCATCCGGACTGTCTTGTAAATCAGCATCCATGGTAATGACAACATCCCCTTGCGCCATTGCAAAGCCAACATTTAATGCGGCAGACTTACCGTAATTTCTTCTAAATTTTACAGCAGTAACCGACTGAAATTTTTCTTTTAGTTTTTCAATTACAAGCCAAGAGGCATCTGTACTGCCATCGTCAATAAAAATAAGTTCATAGCTAAACTTATTTTCCCACATTACGCGGTCTATCCACTCCGTTAATTCCGGTAAGGATTCATCTTCATTAAATAGAGGTATGACAACAGAAATATTCATCATTAATCGTTCAACTCTTCGTCAGCTTGTTCTGTGCGGTAAAAAACAGGTCTGTCTTTTTTAAAGATGGCCGCCCATATCATAGCACCAATAAAATAGATAATTACTGAGAAGCCTATGCTTTTAACAATATCCATAAAAGATGGATGGAATTGCTTCACCATGGCTATCTCTGCGTCTGAAATAGCTTTATCAATAATTTCTTGGTCGTCTGTAATCCTTTCCATCAATTCAGTTGTCGCATTTAATGTCATTTCTGTAATCTTTGATTCATAGGAAGGTTCTATCCATCTTGCAAAGACTATTGAAAAGAAGAACAAAATAATTGTGGGGATAATAAAGAGTATAAAAATAGATTTTAATGCTTCACTAAAGGACCAAAAGCCTCCAATTTCCTTTCTTATTTCTAATGTGAAATATATGGCCAATCCTAAACCAATAACCAATTGAATGGCGGAGTATTTCCAGGTACCCATTAATTGAGGGCCAGCATAATAAACAAGTAAAAAGATAACCAAATTAATTGCTGTCCAGATTAAACCATATTTAATGGCCAGCGATTTTGCGGAAGTAAGGGTATTTGAATCCATTGTATTTTGAGTTTAAGATTGGTTATAAGCAATGATTAAAGCAAGGATCGCTGCATCAAAGGATTTGTTTTTGCTCGATTTTACATAACTATCAAATTGTTGTTCAGTAGGTTCTGGTTCTGAAAAGAAACACATAACCGGATAGAAAAGATCTGCAACTTCATGATCTGGATCAAGTTTTCCGGCTACAGTTGCTATTCCTTCGTAATCACTGTCTACTAAAATCTGATTTTCAATAAAAGGCTCGTAGATTCGATATTCATCCTGAAACTCATCTTCTTCTACCAATAAGAACTCTTTTAAAAAGTCATCTAATTCAGGACTTATTTTTTCGTCTTTGCATTCACGTAAATAGAGAAGAACGTTTAATAATTCTGTTCCTCGGTCAATAGTTTGATCTTCAATGCGTTCCCATTCAGGAGATTCAAGATAATCTGCTTCAAGTTTTGCAGCATCAATAGTAAAGAAGTTAATTAACAGCAAGTCAAAAAACACCTCGCGTAAATCATCGAAATGAATAAAATCATCGAATACGCGGTCTAAATATTCAACCTTTTCTAAGTAGGGTTTATCAATTTTAAAAGCTTCAAGAATACGTCTGCTAAATACATCTGATTTTTGATTGTTGGCTAAGCTATATTCGTGAATGGACGCTTTGAGTGCTTGTTCTATTTGATGATTCATGCTTGTAATTTTAAAGGATTAAAGTATTATTTTTATGTATTAATAAACTTACCTTTCCCTTTAACTCTGAATTAAAAAGAGGGTTATTAGTTGCTTTTGAGCGGTTAGACCTGCTGTCAAATATCCATAATTCATTCGGATTAATCAAAATTAGATTTGCCTGCTCACCGACTTTAAGTTGGATTGGTTCTATGTTTAGCACCTTTCGTGAGTTTATTGATAGCTTTTCTATGATTAATTCAAGCGGAAGTTTGGCTTTTAATAACATAGGTAGTACAGTTTGCAGACTAGCTATTCCAAATTCTGCTATTTCGAATTCCACCTTTTTGTATTCAATTTCGTGTGGAGTGTGTTGAGATACGATGGCATCAATGGTGCCATCCTTTAATCCTTTTATTAAGGCTATTCTATCAGCTTTTGATCGTAAAGGCGGTCTGACTTTTAAGTTGCTGTCGAATGAAATTAATTCATCGTCTGTTAGAAGCAGGTGGTGAGCAGCAACATCACAGGTAACTTTAAGACCTTTTTTCTTTGCCTTTCGAATTTGTTCTACAGCTCCCGCGGTACTAATTGTGCTGAAATGGATTGGAGAATCGTTGTATTCAACCAAAAACAGGTCGCGTGAAATCATTATTTCTTCTGCCATATCCGGATTTCCTTTCATTCCCAGATAGGTGCTCATCTCCCCTTCATTCATCTTTGTTTTTCCTGCAATTGACTTATCTTCCGAAAATGAGAAAATCAAACCGTCAAAACCTTTACTATACAATAGAGCCCTACTCATTAATCCGGCATGTTGTAAACTCCTGTCACCATCGCTAAAAGCAACAGCACCTGCTAGTTTCATGTCATACAATTCAGCAAGCTCTTTTCCTTCTCTATTTTTGGTAATAGTTCCTAAAGGATAAATATCAATAGGTGTATCTTTGGCGCTATTTACAATAAAAGCTATCTCTGAACGGCTTTGCAATGGAGGATTGGTATTGGGTTGTAAAACCACTCCTGTAAAACCTCCGGCTGCTGCCGTAGCACAACCTGTTATAAAATCTTCTTTCGTTTCAAGGCCTGGTTCTCCAAAATTTGCGTTTAAATCAAAAAAACCAGGTGCTAAATACTGACCTTCGCCAGAAATAAGCTTAGTTTCTTTGCTAGCTTTTAGTTTTCCGGGTACTTCAATGGCTTTTATAATTCCATCTTCAATTAAAACATCGGCATTTTGTTTATAGAACTTAGAATCTGGAAAAAGGATATTAGCAGATTGAATAATCAGTCTTTCCATAGGTATAGATGAAGTTTAAGGATTGAGATAATCTTGAGAAAAGGAAGGCAATAAATAATTTAGAGCTATTCCTTTCGAGAAGGAATACAGAAATTTGTTTAAGACAAAACAAAGATTGCTTTTGGATATCTTCCATTAAAGAACAAAAATACAAAATACTCGTTAATGAATAACGAATATTTTGTATTTCTCAAAATTACTTAGATCCGATAACCGTATTATTTGGCAGAATAGCCCTTTTCTTAATGACAACTACACCATCTTTAATTGTATGTGTATCAAAATCACCATCTTCTATATGCTCGCCTCCGGTAATGCGGACATCGTTTCCAATACATGCACTTTTATCAATAATTGCATTATCAATGTAGCAGCGTTCACCAACACCTACAAGTGGTCTATTAGCTTTTTGCGCGGCTAATATATCATCTAAGTTTTGATAATAATCTGAACCCATCATATAAGTATTGCGAATTACGGTTCCTTTTCCTATCCTGGAACGTACGCCTATTACTGATCGTTCAATCTTATCTGCATTGATTATGCATCCTCCTGCCACGATTACCCGATCAAGCAAACAGCCAGCATATTTTGAAGGAGGAAGCATTCGTGAACGCGAATAGATTGTATTGGAATCAAACAAGTTAAATAGAGGTATATCATCTGTTAATCCAATATTAGCTTCAAAGAAAGAATCAATATTTCCGATATCTGTCCAGTACCCATCATATTGAAAGCTGTATACGTCTGAGTGCTCAATTGCATGAGGTATTAATTCTTTACCAAAATCAAGTCCATCAGTTGTTTTTAATAAATTCAATAATTCATGCTTGTTAAATACATAAATCCCCATGGATGCCAAATATTCTCGGCCTTGTCCTTTCATGGCATCACTAACTTCAGAACTCCAATCAACTAAAAGATCACTTTTAGGTTTTTCTATAAAGGAAGTTATACGGTCATTTTCGTCTGATTTTAAAATTCCAAATGAAGTAGCGTCTTTCGCATTTACCGGAATAGTTGCTAATGTGATTTTTGCATTCTTTTCGATATGGAAATCAATCAGTTTTTGAAAATCCATTTGATAAAGCTGATCACCTGAAAGAATAAGGATATATTCATATTCATGAGCTTCTAAATACCTTCCTATTCGACGAACTGCATCTGCTGTACCTTCATACCACTTATCCCCATCATTTGTTTGTTCTGCTGCAAGAATATCGACAAAACCTTTTTCAAAGACACTAAAATTGTAGGTGTTTTTAATATGGGAGTTTAAAGAAGCTGAGTTATACTGCGTAAGGACGAAAATTCGGTTATAGCCAGCATTTAAACAATTAGAAATAGGAATATCAACCAAACGGTATTTACCTGCTATGGGCACGGCAGGCTTTGAACGCGTCAACGTTAAAGGATTTAAACGAGTTCCTCTTCCTCCCCCTAAAACAATGGATATTACACTGGGTTTCATAAGCGATTAATTAAGTTTTCATATAACTGTATATACTTCCTTGTAGAGCTTTTCCATGAATAATCAAGCTTCATGTTATCTTTTTGTAATTTATTAAATAGTTTTGAATCTTCATATAGTTTTAATCCGCGCTTTATTGCTTGAACCATGCTTCGCAAAGAGACTTCTTCAAACACAATTCCATTTGGATTTTTCTTCGACAAATCAATTACAGTATCTTTCAACCCTCCAATACTTCTAACGATGGGAACTGTGCCATAACGCATAGCATATAGTTGGTTTAAACCGCATGGCTCAACTCTGGATGGCATGATTAAAAAATCTGATGAAGCATAGATCTGGTGAGATAGTTTTTCATTGTAACCAATGATTACAGCTGTATTTCCTTTCTCGCGGAGATGAGTTAAAGCTTCCTGGATATGTATATCTCCGGATCCCAATATGATAAGGTTTATTTTACCTTTAAATTTCTGAGCTAATTCCTGAACAAAACCAGGCAGTAAATCTGCACCTTTTTCGAGTGCAAACCGTCCAATAAAGGCTAAGAGCGGTAATTCAGGATCTAAACCATACTCTTTACACAATGCTTTTTTATTGCTTTTTTTACCTGCAGTTGCTGTATTAACACTATATTTTTTACTAATAAATGGGTCTGTTTCTGGGTTCCAGATTTCTTCATCGATGCCGTTTATAATTCCATAACCTTTTCCTTTTTCGGAAAGAAAAAGACTTTCCAATCCATTAGCTTCCTTAAAAAGTTCTTTTAAATAGCCCGATGAGACTGCATTATAAGCCCAACAGCATTTAATAAGAGTTGCTAGTGGATTAATATTCCGGTCCCAATCTAATAATCCCCATTTATCGGAATCGAATGTGGGCATTAAAATCGCTTGTTGCCATCCCATCCATCCTTGATATTGAGCATTATGGATGGTGGCAAGGGTGGGTATTCCTTTTAATGATTTGAACTCTTCTGTGTTCTCGATAAAGAAAGGGACTAGACCGCTGTGGTGATCATGGCAGTGAAATAAATCTGGTGCAATATTTTGATCAACTATCCATTTAAGAAGAGCGTGCTGGAAAGCTATAAACTGGTTGCTTTCATCCGGATAGCCATATACTTCAGTACGATCTAATAATCCAGGAACCTTTATTAAGTAGATTTCAAAACCAAGGGCGTTGCTGTTTTCCTTTAAAACGGTGAACGAGTAAAATTGAGAACCTTGTTTAAACTCTGATTCATACACTTGCTCGAATTCATGATCTCTTACATAAGGTTTGTCATACCAGGGCATAATAACCGATGCCTCAATGCCCAATAGGTTTTGATATTTTGGCAATGCCCCTACTACATCACCCAAACCACCGGTTTTTGCAACAGGATAACATTCTGCGCTAATATGAAAGACCTTCATTGCTATATTATTTTTGTTTTTCGCTTTAAAATCAATCCTCCTAGTGGTGGTAATTTTATTAAAGCTGAGTGTGCATGACCCATCCATGAAGTTGGTTCACTTAGAATTGAGCCTTGGTTAACACCGGATCCGTAAAATTCAGAGTCGTCAGAATTGAGAATAACATCCCATTGACCGGCAGCAGGTAAGCCAACCCGATAATCATTGTGTGTAATGGGTGTTAAATTCAAAAGTATTAATAGATTTTCATCTGCATGATTTCCTTTTCGAAGATAAACCAGTACGGAGCTTTGAGCATCTCCATATTCTATCCATTCAAAGCCTTCCGGTCTAAAGGATATTTCATACAATGCCGGTTGATTCTTATAAATGGCGTTAAGTTTTTGAATAAATTTAAAAATACCCTGGTGTGGCTCGTATTGCATTAAATGCCAATCGAGTGATTGATTGAAGTTCCATTCAGAAGTTTGAGCAAACTCCGATCCCATAAACAATAGCTTCGTACCCGGATGTGTGTACATATATAAATAAAGTGCACGAAGGTTGGCAAATTGCTGCCAAGTATCACCAGGCATTTTATATACAAGAGATTTTTTTCCATGAACTACTTCATCATGAGAGAGTGGCAACATGAAATTTTCGGTAAAAGCATATACTGTGCTAAAAGTTATCTTTCCATGGTCATATCTTCGAAAGAGGGGATCTCCACTAAAATAATCTAAAGTATCATTCATCCATCCCATCATCCATTTCATTCCAAAACCTAATCCGTTTTGATAGGTTGGACTGCTTACACCGGTCCAGGCGGTTGATTCCTCGGCAATGGTTTGTACATCTGGAAATTCACTGTATACTGTTTCATTAAACTCTTTGAGAAATGAAACAGCTTCTAAGTTTTCTCTTCCTCCTAGCTCATTGGGCACCCATTCGCCTTCTTTTCTAGAATAATCTAGGTACAACATAGAGGCAACTGCATCTACCCTTAGTCCATCAACATGATATCTGTCTAGCCAATAAATTGCATTACTGATCAGGAAAGATCGTACCTCATTTCTTCCATAATTAAAAATGTAGGAATTCCAGTCCGGATGAAATCCTTGTTTGGGATCTGCATGTTCATATAAATGAGTTCCATCAAACTTATACAAACCATGTTCGTCTCCAGGAAAATGAGATGGTACCCAATCTAAAATTACTCCAATATTATTTAAATGCAGTTGTTCTATCAGATACATTAATCCTTGCGGTGATCCAAAACGAGCTGTTGGAGCATAAAAACCGGTTATTTGATACCCCCAAGAAGGACTGTATGGATGTTCCATAACGGGCATAAACTCCACATGGGTAAAGCCTGCATCTAAAATGTAGGGTATTAGTTTTTCGGCTATTTCGGTATAAGTTATAAACTCAGATGGATCAGATAAATTCCTCACCCAAGAACCTAAATGCATCTCATACACAGCGATGGGTGCATTCAATGCATTCTTCAGGTGCCGGACTCTCATCCAATCTTTGTCTTTCCATTCATACCAGGTAGTATTTACTATGGATGCTGTTAAAGGGGGTTTTTCCCATTGAAAGGCAAATGGATCACCTTTTTCAAGTACCTCACCAGATTTGGTGCTTATAGCATATTTATAAATTTCTCCATTTTGTACTTGAGGGATAAAGCCTTCCCAAATACCGGATTGATCCCAACGTAAAAACAATGGATGGGAAAAACGATTCCAACCATTGAAATTTCCGATGACAGAAACTGATTCTGCATTTGGAGCCCACACGGCGAAATAAGTTCCGCTTTGCTGCTCAACCTGTAGTTCATGAGCGCCAAATTTCTCGTAAAGCTTATAGTGTTTGCCTGCACGAAATAGACTGATGTCAAAATCAGAGAATTTAGAATAAGCTTGTACAGAATTTAGCATAGTGAGGGTGGTTATTATTTAAGTAGCATACTTTTAAATCTTTTTCCTATAACAATGGTACAGCCAAGTTCGTTTTGACTAAAGTCTATTATTTTATTATCAACAAGTACCGTCTTTAATTCGAAAGGTAATCCGATGATATTAACACGATATTCTTTGTATGACTCGGTATATAAACCTTCAACTTCTTGTGTAATTTCGAGGGAAGTTTCGGTACCCTTAACTGTAAATTTCTTATTTACATATCCTTGATTCTCATAATCGAATGAGTCTCCCTCATCTTCATATAAGCTTGATTCAACATGGTTGTTTGAATAAAAAATATTTAAGTCAAGGATCTCGATCGATTTCTCATTTACATATTGCATAACAGGATGTTCCGGCAATACCGTTCCGGCTTTAATAAAGATGGGCATTTTATCTAGTGGAGTTTCAAATTGATGCTCCATGCCCCCTTGTATTAAAGCATGTGTCCAGTAATCATACCAGTTGCCCTTTGGCAGGTAGATTGTTTTTTGCTGCTGGCCTGCTTCCAAAACTGGAGAAACAAGTATCTTATCACCAAATGCAAATTCTTCTTCTCTTTGCAGGTTGCTTACTTCCTCTTGTTCAAGCATAATCAGAGGCTTTAAGATTGGTGAGCCATCATGAGCATGTTGTCTGAAAACAGTATAAATATAGGGGAGTAATTTATACCTTAATTCAATAAACTTTCGGTTTATTTTTTCATATTCTTCGCCGAAGCTCCAAGGCTCCCTTTCTGCAGTATCTCCTGCTGAGTGTGCGCGCATAAATGGAGAAAACACACCAAACTGAATCCATCTTGTAAATAATTCTGCTGTAGGTTCACCGCTAAATCCACCAATATCTGTTCCGCAGAAAGGCAAGCCTGACATAGAAAGGCGTTGCAATTGTAAAGATCCTATCCTTAAATGTTCCCACGTAGCGACATTATCTCCTGTCCATACAGATGCATAACGTTGGGTGCCAGAATATGCAGCTCTGGTAATGGTAAAAGGGCGTTTATTGGGTTGAAGTTTTTTTAACCCATCATAAGTTGCCCGAACCATTTGCATTCCATAAACATTATGCGCTTTTCTATGAGATCCGCGATAGCCATCGTAATTATGACGAACATCATTTGGAAAAGTACCACGGCCGAAAACTGCAGGCTCGTTCATGTCGTTCCAAACACCAGCTACACCAGCCTCAACCAATCCTTTATAAAGATCTCCCCACCAAGTACGAACTTGCGGATTGGTGAAATCAGGAAATTGACAGCGTCCCGGCCATACATGTCCTTCCATAAAGTAATCATCTCCTCTTCGGCAGAAGTAATTGTTTTTCTTTCCTTCTTTAAATACCCAATAATTATCATCAACTTTTATTCCCGGATCGATCATTACGACAGTTTTGAAACCATCTTTTGCCAGATCTCGAATCATTCCTTTAGGGTCAGGGAAATAGCGTTTATTCCAGGTAAAACATCGATATCCTTCCATATAGTCAATATCGAGATAAAGAGCATCACAAGGAATTTGACGGTTACGGAATTGTAGTCCAAGGTCTCTTACTTTACTTTCCGGATAATAGCTCCATCGGCATTGATGATAACCTAATGCCCAGGTTGGTGGCAAATAATGAGTTCCGGTAAGACCATGATATCTTTTTATTACATCAGTCATTGATGGACCATGGATATAATAATATTGCAGCTCTCCGCCTTCTGACCAAAAGCTAGTCTGATCTGCTTTTTCGCTTGCAAAATCGAAGTAGGTTTTAAAAGTATTATCAAAGAAAATACCGTACGCTTCACCTTCATGCAATCCTAAATAAAAGGGAATACTTTTATATAACGGGTCTTGATTAAATGAGTATGAGTAGGTGTCTGAGTTCCAGTTTGTTAATCTTCTGCCTCTAAGATTAAGATGAGTAGCTTTATCTCCTAATCCAAAAAAGCCTTCATTTTCTTTTGCTTGTTTTGTGCAGTAAACGTAGTATCCTCCAAAATCCTCATTTTCTTCCCAATGCATGGGAGCATGATCCTGATTAAATATTTTTCCTTCCCTGTTTTCGAAAGAAATATGAAAGTTCTCTTTATTCAATACGCAGGTTACTGTATTGGTCTGAACGCGATAACTATCCTTATCTTCATTTAATTCATATAAATCTACATGTTGGTTGGCATCAGAAACTGCATATGAGAAGTCGGAAAGAAAGCTGGAGTTTGGTGCTAAACGGACTCTGATTATTTCATCACTTACCACTTTAACTTCTACTGTCGCTTTGTTATCATAAAAGTAGAAGCTATTATCCTTTTGAATATACTGCGTAATTTTACCTAAATAATTCTTCTCAATTTTCGGAGGATCCAATACTGGGTTATTTGTATGATGTATCTCTTCATCATATTGGTCACTTATCTTTTCCTTTAAACTTTTAGCTGCTTTAAATTCTTCCACCATACTAATTTCCTTATTTCTGTTTTCTAAATATCTTGGAACCAAATTACATTAATTACATTAGTAAACAAATCCTATTTTTTATATAATAGTACCTCGAGGTATCCTCATTTTTTATGAAGTAGTGATAAAGACAACTGCTTTTGGGAATATCTTAAAGAAAGGGAGTTTTTATTTAGATTTTTATTTGGTATTGTCTAAATTGCAATTATATTTGCAATATATAATGCTATTAATAATTACCTCCACAACATGAATTACATCTTCACAAATCACTTACATTTCCATCGCCATTGTGGCGATATAAAATAGTATGTTTCTACGTGGAGCGTAACCCCAATGTTTAATTTTATTAATAATTTATCTTTTGAAAGCATTAAAAATTGCCATACAAAAATCTGGCCGTCTAAACGAAAAATCTGTAGCACTTCTTAAAAATTGCGGATTAAACTTTGAGAACTATAAAAGTTCCCTTATAACTTCTGTTAATAATTTCCCACTTGAAATTCTATTTCTGCGCGATGATGATATTCCTGAATATGTTCAAGATGGTATTGCCGATTTGGGTATTGTTGGTGAGAATGTTATTCAAGAAAAGGAAGTTGATGTTGAATACCTTCAAAAACTTGGATTTGGGAAATGTACTTTGAAAATCGCAATCCCTAAAGGAAAGAACTACCAATCTTTGCAGGAATTAAATGGCAAATCAATTGCTACTTCTAACCCGGTAATTTTACAGAAATTTTTAACTGAGAATAAAATTGATGCAAGTATTCGCACGATCTCAGGATCTGTTGAGATATCACCGGGTTTAGGGTTGAGTGATGCTATTTGTGATATTGTATCAACAGGTGGCACTTTAAAAAGTAATGGATTGGAGCCCTTTGCAGATGTATTATCTTCGCAAGCAGTTCTAATTGGCAAAAAGGATATCAAACAAGATTCAATAGTTGAGGAGCTATTACAGAGAATCCAATCAGTTTTACGTGCCAATGAAACAAAATATGTTGTATTGAACGTAGAGCGTAAAAACCTACCATCCATTTTAAACCTTTTACCGGGTGTTAAAAGTCCTACCGTGATCCCTCTTGCAGAAGAAGGTTGGGTTGCAGTACATACCGTTATCTCTGAACAAGACTTCTGGGAAAAAATTAATACCTTAAAGTCATTTGGAGCACAAGGAATTGTGGTCATGCCCATTGAAAAGATCATTGTGTAAATTTGATAAAGGAATACTATGTTAGCGTATTTTGAATATAATCAATTAGATATTGAAGATAAAAAGAAGCTGGTATCACGTAACTCTGATTCAGATCACACGATTCAAAAAAAGGTCGAAGAAATTATTGCTGAAGTAAAAGCGAATGGTGATCAAGCCTTGAAAGCCTATGCTGAGAAGTTTGATAGGGTTTCATTAGATTCTTTGGTGATTAGTGAAGATGAAATCAACCTTCAGGCGGAAAAAGTAGATCGCAATCAAAAAAGAGCTTTAGAAATAGCTTTTAATAATATTTACATGTTTCACCGCTATCAGTTAATTAAGGAGAAGCGGGTTGAAACGACTAACGGTGTGACTTGTTGGAGGGAAAATAGACCCATTGAACGTGTCGGACTTTATATTCCCGGTGGCACAGCTGTCCTACCAAGTACATTTTTAATGTTGGCTGTTCCAGCACGAATAGCAGGTTGTAAAGAGATTGTTGTTTGTTCTCCTCCACAATCAGATGGCAAGATAAACCCCTATATTGCTTATTGTGCCCAATTGTTAAAGATCGATACTATTTATAGTGCGGGCGGAGCCCAAGCAATTGCAGCAATGGCTTATGGTACAGAAAGTATTCCTAAAGTAGATAAGATATTCGGTCCTGGAAACCAATACGTTACACAAGCAAAAACACTGGTTCAATTAAATTCCAATACGGCTATTGACATTCCTGCCGGTCCTTCAGAAGTAGTTGTTATTGGTGATGAAACGAGTAATCCGGCCTTTGTTGCTGCAGACTTGCTTGCTCAGGCAGAACATGGTAAAGATAGTCAGGCAGTTTTATTAAGTACCAGTAAAAGCCTTATCGATCAGGTACAACAAGAGTTAAGGGAACAAATAGAAGTTTTACCTCGCGCAGAAATTGCTAAAAAAGCAATTGAAAACTCGTATGCTGTATTGTTTGATTCTAAACAGGACCTTATGGTGTTCTGTAATGATTATGCTCCTGAACATCTCATTGTTTCGGTTGATGAACCTGAATCCTATAGTCGGATGATAATTAATGCCGGGTCTGTCTTTTACGGTCATTTAACTCCAGAAAGTGCGGGAGATTATGCTTCAGGAACTAACCATACTTTGCCGACAAGTGCACATGCTAAGGCTTATTCAGGTGTTTCGGTTGATTCGTTTATTAAGAAAATAACCTTTCAACAAATTAATGAAGATGGAATCCTTAACTTAGGTCCTACGATAGAAATTCTTGCAGAGATCGAAGGTTTACAGGCACATAAGAATGCAGTTAGCATACGGTTAAAACACTTACAATCAAAGAATAAATAACATGTCCAGTTTTAATATTCAGTCGATTCTTAGAGAAAACATAAAGAATCTAACTCCTTATTCAAGTGCAAGGCATGAGTTTAAAGGAAAGGCGTCTGTTTTCTTAGACGCAAATGAAAATGCTTACGGATCACCATTAGATAAAGATTTTAATCGTTACCCTGACCCTCTACAAATCAGTGTAAAAGAGGCCATTAGTAAAATTAAAGGAGTGCCTGTGGCAAATACCTTTTTGGGAAATGGCAGTGATGAAGCTATTGATATACTTATTCGTGCATTTTGCAATCCTGGTCATGATAATATCTTGATTTTACCCCCTACATATGGTATGTATGAAGTGGCAGCTGCAATTAATGATGTTGAAGTTAAGCGTGTTAATCTAAACTCAGAATATCAACTTGATTTAGATAAAATTGCAGAAAACATTGATGAGCATACCCGTATAATTTTTGTATGTTCCCCGAATAACCCAACAGGTAATTCAATATATAGAGAGGATATAGAAACATTGTTAGCGAATTTCAATGGACTTGTAGTTGTTGACGAGGCTTATATTAATTATTCTCGTCAGAAGTCATTTATTCAAGAGCTTACAGAATACGGAAACCTGGTTGTGCTTCAAACTTTATCAAAGGCTTGGGGGCTGGCGGGCTTACGTGTAGGAATAGCTTTTGCAAGTGAGGAGATTATAGAAGTGTTTAATAAAATTAAACCACCTTATAATATCAATCAATCTTCGCAGGAACTGGCGCTTAAAGGGCTTCAACAAGTCGATACGGTAAATAAATGGATTTTAGAAACTACATTGGAGCGTGATAGGCTGATTGAAAAACTGGCTGTACTCCCTTTTGTAGAGAGGATATACCCTTCGGATGCTAATTTTATTTTGGTAAAGACCCAAGATGGCCATTCTGTTTACAACTATTTGGCAGAAAGGGAAATAATTGTTCGCGATCGTTCTAAAGTTTCACTTTGTGAAGGTTGTTTACGAATTACAATTGGAACACCCGCAGAGAACGATTTGTTGATTGAGACTTTAAATAATTACAAATAAACATGTCAGAGAGTACACTTAGAAGTCAGGCTAGTAAATTATTGTTTATCGATCGTGATGGCACTTTAATTAAAGAACCTGAAGATGAGCAAATTGATAGTTTTGAGAAAATACAATTCTATCCAGAAGTTATTCAATATCTTTCACGTATTGCAAAAGAACTTGATTTTAAATTGGTTTTAGTGAGCAATCAGGATGGCTTAGGAACTGATTCTCATCCAGAGGAAGCATTCCGTCCCGTTCATGAATTAATTATAAATACATTAAAGGGAGAAGGCATCAATTTCATAGCAGAACATATTGATAAAACCTTTCCTCATGAGAATGCGCCTACTCGTAAACCGGGAACAGCATTACTTACTGAATACTTTAATTCAGAATTATATGATTTGCAGAATTCATATGTTATTGGTGATCGGGTAAATGATGTGAAATTAGCACAAAATTTAGGTGCAAAGGCAATCTGGCTAAATAATAACCCTACCCTTGGAAGCAATGAAAATGTAACAATTGACCCCGCTACTGTTGCTCTTGAAACAGGATCTTGGCAAGCTATTTATGAGTTTCTGAAATTAGGAAAGAGAAAGGCCATACATACTAGAAAGACAAATGAAACGGATATAGAGATAGAGCTTGATTTAGATGGTTCCGGAAAGTCTGACATAACAACTGGAATTGCATTCTTTGATCATATGCTGGATCAGTTGGCGCGTCACGGTGGGGTTGATCTAAAGATTTCAACTAAAGGCGATTTACATATTGATGAGCATCATAGTATTGAAGATACCGGTATTGCCTTAGGTGAAGCTTTCTTAGAAGCATTAAAAGATAAAAGAGGCTTAACTCGTTATGGATTTTACTTACCAATGGATGACTGCCTGGCGCAGGTTGCAATTGACTTTGGTGGCAGAAGCTGGATAGTATGGGAAGCGGATTTTAAACGAGAAAAGATTGGTGAAATGCCGACAGAGATGTTCTATCACTTCTTTAAGTCATTTTCAGACGCTGCTAAATGCAATCTTAATATCAAGGCTGAGGGCCAAAATGAACATCATAAAATTGAGGCTATTTTTAAAGCATTTGCAAAATCAATCAAGATGGCAATTAAACGGGATGCAGATAATATGCAATTGCCGAGTACCAAGGGCTTACTATAATTAATAAAGTGAAAGAACCTTCTTCAATTGGAATTGTTAATTACGGGGCTGGAAACATTTTCTCCTTAACCGCAGCGTTAAAGCGTCAAGGGTTAAAGTATGGAATGGTAAATAAGCCCGCTGAATTGGATAATTATGATCGCATAATTATTCCGGGTGTTGGTCATGCTGCCAAGGCAATGGAGAAATTAAAAGCAAGTGGAATGGTTGATTCCATTTTGCAATTAAAGAAACCAGTACTTGGAATTTGTTTAGGAATGCAGCTCCTGACTGACTATTCGGAAGAAGGAAATGTAGATTTGCTGAAATTAATTCCATTGAAAACTCTTAATTTTGAAAATAGAATTAATTTAAAGGTTCCACATATGGGCTGGAATACCATAAAACAAGTGAATGAATCAGAAATAATGAAAGGTATCCCTGCGGAATCATACTTTTATTTCGTACACTCGTTTTATATTGAATATAATCCTAAATTTACCGTCGCTTCTTGCAACTACGGAGCTTTATTTTCTGCTATTGTTCAGAATAAAAACTTCTATGGTGTACAGTTTCACCCTGAGAAATCAGGAGATGCAGGAGAATTAATATTAAAGAATTTTTCAACAATATAACCAATCAGGAGCATATATGTATATTATACCAGCAATAGATATTTTAGACAAAAAAGTTGTTCGTTTACGAGAGGGAAATTATAAAGATGTGACATCTTATGATGTCAGCCTTGAAGAAATGATTGAAATGTACCAGGCAAATGGGACTGAAATTATTCACGTTATTGATTTAAATGGAGCCAAAGGTGACTTTACCAATCAAAAATATCTCTTTGATATTGTAAAAAAGGTAGATATGAAGATTCAATACGGTGGTGGTATCCGCAGTATTGATATGGTAAAAAAACTAACCAGTGAGGGTATATTCAGGGTAATTGTTGGAACACAGGCAGTCACCAATCCTAGTTTTTTAGATGAACTAAGTGAGCTGAAATCTTCTGATCAAGTTATAATTGCAATTGATGTTCTAGATGAGGTCATTAAATATTCAGGTTGGATGGAAAGTTCTCCTGTTAAGTTAATTGATTATATAGATCGCTGTCTATCGCTTGGCTTTTTCCGTTTCCTTTGTACGGACATTAATAAAGATGGTAAACTTGGTGGTGCAGGAATTGAGTTGTATAAAAAATTATTAGACCACTCCCCTATTATTAAGCTTATTGCTTCCGGTGGAATAAGCTCCATGGATGATATAAAGGAACTCGCTCAGTTAAGAGTTGAATCTACGGTGGTAGGAAAAGCAATATATGAGAATCGAATCAGCATTGAAGAAATAAAAGAATGGAACCTAAGGTCACTAATAAAATTCTAGATTCTTCTACGCTTGCCAAACGCATCATTCCTTGTTTAGATGTTAAAGATGGCCGTACTGTTAAGGGTGTTAATTTTATAAATTTACGAGATGCTGGAGATCCGGTAGAACTGGCATGGCAATATTCTCAGCAAGGAGCTGATGAACTTGTGTTTTTAGATATATCAGCTACGAATGAAGGTAGAAAAACTACGCTCGACTTAGTTAAAGCAGTGGCTGAGCAGATTAATATTCCTTTCACTATTGGTGGTGGTATATCTGAATTAGCCGATGCCGATGCATTGTTAAATGCAGGTGCGGATAAAATATCTATCAATTCAGCTGCAGTTCGAAATCCGGAATTAATTAAACAATTAGCTGATGCCTTTGGAAAGCAGTTTGTTGTAGTTGCAGTAGATACCCGATCTATTGACGGACAAAATTATGTTCATTTGAATGGTGGAAGATTAAAAACAGATTTAGAAACCTCTAAGTGGATTAAAAGAGCCGAAGAATTGGGTGCAGGAGAAATCTTGCTTACCTCAATGGACTATGATGGTACTAAAAATGGATTTGATTGCGATTTATTAGGTGAGATAAACTCAAATCTTAGTATTCCTCTTATTGCATCCGGTGGTGCTGGAAATATGCAACACTTTACTGATGTATTTCAGAAGGCCAATGTGGATGCCGCATTAGCTGCTTCGGTTTTTCATTATGGAGAAATAAGTATCCCCGACTTAAAGAAAGAATTAAAAAGAAATGGAATCTGTACACGATAAAAAAAAGAAGAAAAAGGAAATCATGATTGATTTTGATAAAAGCAATGGACTGGTTCCTGTAGTTATTCAACATTTTCACACACTAGAGGTTCTTATGCTAGGCTATATGAATGCTGAAGCTTGGGAACTTACAGAGAAAACAAAAAAAGTAACCTTTTTCTCTCGTTCTAAAAACAGATTATGGACTAAAGGCGAAGAAAGTGGAAACTTCCTGGAAGTTAAATCTACTCATGTAGACTGCGACAATGATACACTTTTAATTAAAGCAAAACCTTTGGGACCGACTTGCCATACCGGTTCACGCAGTTGCTTTAACACAGAATTTAATCAAAATTTCTTATTTGAGCTAGAGGAAGTTATTAGCCAACGTTATGAATTCCCAAGCGAAGATTCTTATGTAAATAAGTTAAGGAAGAAAGGTATAACCAAAATTTCTCAAAAGGTTGGTGAAGAGGCAGTCGAAACAGTAATTGCAGCATTAAGAGAGACAGACAAGGACTTTATCAATGAATCTTCTGATTTACTGTTTCATTTATTGGTTCTATTACGGGAAAAAGAAATTTCACTTAAAAAGATTGCAAAGAACTTAGAAAGCAGACATAAATAAGCAATATCTTCGTGAACGATATTGATTCACGAAAACGATTAAATTATGTTGGAGCTTTCCGTGCAGTTGGATGCTATTTTAAGTGGTCATCAGAACCCGATATATACTGTTGAAAATGGATCTAAATCCAATCAGCTTTTAACAGCTGGAAATGATAAGGGTATTGTCCTTTGGGATTTAAATAAAATGACCTTCGATAAGGTGCTATTACCCGTTGATTCCTCCGTTTATGCTCTACATTATATTCCTTCGCTAAATTATCTTGCTATTGGAGAACGGAGTGGTAAAATAAGCATTTTTAGCTTTGATTCTCAGAAAGTAATTGAAACACTGGCCTTTCATAATAAACCAGTCTTTGATCTTAAATACTTATCAAGAAAAAATGAGTTAATTGCCTCTTCTGAAGATGGTACTGTTAGTGTATGGAGCCTGAAAACCTTTAAGAAGATCCACCACCTTGATATATCGAATCAAACTGTTCGTGTAATTGCGATTGATCCGTTGGAAGCAAACATTGCTTTTGGAACAAAAGATGCAAGGATCTATATCTTCGATGCCTATGATTACAGCTTTAAATACCTGTTAAAAGATCATACGATGCCCATAACTTCTTTGTGCTTTTCACCAGATGGGCGATATTTTCTATCTGGTGGTCGAGATGCAAAGCTTAATATATACCTTACATCTGACTTCTCCCGAATAGAGCAGATAACCGCACATATGTATACTGTATATAGCATTGCCTATCATCCAACCCTACCGATCTTCGCCACCGGTAGCCGCGATAAAAGTATCAAACTATGGGACGCTGATAATTTTAAATTATTAAAAACGGTTAGTTTTGAAAAGGGATACGATGCTCATAAGCTTTCCATTAATAAGATTGTGTGGAATAGCAATTCAAACCAGTTGATCTCTGTAGGGGATGAAAAACTGGCTTTTGTCTGGAGCGTAAATCTTACTAATGAACGAGCCTCTTAATGATTCTAAGATTATGAGTATATTTTTGATCTTCTAAAGAAAATATACCGTTTTCATCTATTTTATCGACCTTTACTTTACCCGATGAGTGTATGATTTCTGAATCATTGAGCAGAATTCCTACATGGATAATTTTGCCATCTTCGCCATCAAAAAACGCCAAATCTCCTGGAAGGGATTTTTGTAAGAAGTCAATAGTTTTTCCTTCACCTGCCTGCTGATTTGCATCTCTCGGTATCTTTATACCAAAGTGTTTATAAACCATTTGTGTAAATCCGGAGCAATCAATACCAAACATGCTGCGCCCGCCCCATAAATAAGGTGCATTTATATAAAACCGAGAAACTTCTTCTATTTCTTTACTCATATTGCGTGCATCCGGATTTATGGAAAGACCCAAAAACATGTAATCAGTTTCATCAATGGTGAATAATCCATCTTCCTGTAATAAGGGAAGAGTACTTCCTGGTAGTATATGCAACATTTCATCATGTCCGAGTCTCATCAATATTCCATGAGAGGAAAGATCGGATATGGCCTGTGTATGATGTGTTATTTCCTTATATAGATCGAAATTAATGGAAGTTACTTGCTTCGTATCTATCCAACCTTCATAATTATCATGAGCCAATCTGATTAACGACCATGATTTCTGCTCATCTAAGATCTCGAAACAGTCGCCAAACAAAATCTGAGAAGTCATTTCGCTTCTGTGCGAAGGCTCAGCACGCAGAGGTATAAGTGATAAATTACAAATTCCGTATTGTGTCATAAACTTATTTTGTGTCAAATATAAAACTACTATTTAAAACCTGATTAATCATTATTTGTTATCTTTAAATAAAATCAAAGCTTATGGATGCTATTAATAATTTTCAGAGAATCTTGATTGCCATCGACGATTCTCCTTATTCTGAAAAAGCCGCTCAGTATGGTTTTCATTTGGCACGTCTTATGGGAGCACATGTTGCTTTGTTAAACGTAATGGACCCACCCTCTTCTACTTATTCCGGGGATCCTCTTTTAGGACAGCAACCTTTGGTCATGCCTGAGATAATAGATATGCAAGAGGAAGCTTCTAAATCAGTGCTTGAACGTTATGGATCTATTTGGAATAGTGATAATGAACTTATAACCTTTAGCAAAGTAGGGAATCCAAGAGTTGAGATTTTAGCTACGGCAGATGAATGGAGAGCCGATCTAATTATATTAGGAACACATGGAAGAACGGGATTTGACCATTTTATTTCAGGAAGCGTAGCGGAAGGGGTGGCAAGACGTTCTGCATGCCCGGTTCTTATTGTGCCTAACAAAACAGACCAATAATCTTTGCTATTAGTCTATCTTGTTAGGTCGTTTTTATTATTTACTCGTTGTGTAAAAAGGCTTTCTTTGCAAGAAGCTCTTCTTCTGTTTCACGTCTATCTTCATCGTCTACGCAACAGTCAACAGGACAAACCGCTGCACATTGAGGTTCATCATGAAACCCAACGCATTCCGTACATTTGTCAGGAACTATAAAATATACTTCATCTGAGATGGCTGCATGAAGTTCGTCTGCATCTGCTGTTTTTCCATCACCAAAATCTATCATTCCCGTTAATGACGTACCATCAGAGTAGCGCCATGATTCACCAGCATCGTAAATTGCATTATTTGGACATTCCGGTTCACAAGCCCCACAGTTAATACATTCGTCTGTAATTATAATTGCCATTATTGTTCTGAGATATTGTTTAATTACTTTATTCTATCCTAAATAGAAAACCTTCTAATGCATACAATAAGTTTCCTACTTTTGTAAACAAATATAGAGTATTCTTAAGACATTCAAGTAAAAAACACATATTTTGACAAGCAATCAACGCATTGAAGCATTTGTAAATCTAGGATTTCAATTATCTAATCAAGTTCAAAATTCATCCTTAGAAAATCAAACGCTAACTGAGATCGTTCAAACATCTCAGTTTCAGAACCCTTGGTTTACACCAAAAAATGTTGAACAGGCATTACAAGCCAATCTTGCACTTTTAAATGCCGATGATCTAAGAAAATGGATTGAACCCTATTCTGCTTATTTTGAAAAGGATACTGATAAAACGGTTGGTTTAATCCTAGCAGGAAATATTCCTATGGTAGGTTTCCACGATGTATTATCGTGTTTAATAGCGGGTTTTAATGTCAAGATCAAGCCTTCTTCAGATGATAAGGTCTTGATTCCATATTTATTAAGAAAATTAATTGAAATAGAACCTGCCTTTGCATCTAAAATTGATTTGGTAGATCGATTATCCAACTTTGATTTAGTAATTGCCACCGGCAGTAATAATAGTTCACGCTACTTTGAATATTATTTTAAGAAAACACCTCATATAATCAGAAAGAACCGAAATTCAGTAGCACTTATCACCGGTCAAGAAAGTAAATCAGATCTTGAGAAACTAGGAAATGACCTGTTTGATTATTTCGGACTAGGATGTCGGAATGTTTCTAAAATATTCTTTCCCAAAGGATATGATTATTCGGTATTTTTTGAAGCAATTGAATCCTTCTCACCCATTACTAATCATTATAAATACAACAATAATTACGAATATAACAAAGCCATCTATTTGGTAAACGGAGATAAACACCTTGATAATGGTTTTTTGCTCTTAAAAGAAGATGCAAGCTTTGCCTCCCCTCTTGGTGTTGTGTTCTTTGAAGAGTACGATCAAATCGATGTTATCGAATCTTACCTAAAAGAAAATAAAGAGAGTATTCAATGCCTTGTATGCGAAGAAACCATGCAAAATTCTGCTTCAATGAAAGACCTGGATATTCCATTGATAGGCTTTGGAAAAAGTCAGTTACCGGGACTAACCGACTATGCGGATGGTGTAAATATTTTAGATTTTTTAAAGACCAATAGCTAGTTTATGGTTAACTTTGAAGATATGTACATCATTAAAGTAAAAGGCGTTGCGAAAATCCCGGATTATGTTCAATTACGTGATGATGAATTTACTTTATTAGCCTATTTTCGGGTAGACAGACCTGATAAATCATTAGATAAAATTGGGTTAGGAGACAAAAAGGATGCTATCATGCAACTCGTCAACGACATTCCTTTTGGTAAATTAACAAAATTAGAACTTTAAAATGGATCAAAACATAGTAATAACATTAAAGAATGTTGATATATATCAGCCAAAGCATTTAGTACTATCCAATGTAAACCTTCAGGTTCAATCTGGTGAATTTGTTTATCTAATAGGCCAGACAGGCTCTGGAAAAAGTAGTTTATTAAAAGTAATTTATGGCGAACTACCTATTGGAGCTGGAGAGGGAATGATAGCTGGCTTTGATCTGAAAAAGCTAAGTGAACGAGATATTCCTTTTTTACGTAGAAAATTAGGGATTGTTTTTCAAGATTTCCATCTTTTAACAGATCGTACTATTGAGAAAAACTTAGAGTTTGTTATGCGCGCTACTGGTTGGGAAGACAAGAAACTAATGAACGATCGCATGTTAGATGTGCTCGAAAAAGTTGGATTGCGCTCTAAGCTTAAAAAGATGACACATGAACTATCGGGTGGAGAACAGCAGCGGGTTGTAATTGCCAGAGCACTTCTTAACAATCCGGAAGTAATTTTAGCCGATGAGCCTACCGGAAATCTTGATCCTGATACATCGGAAGAAATTGTTCTACTTTTACGTGAAATCAGTCGCTCTGGAACTGCCATCTTGATGGCCACACATGATTATCAGATTATCAAAAATCTCCCATCTCGGATAATCAAGACACAAACTGGATCATTATTGGATAATATCACTATTTAATTATTCTGATATAAGTCATTTAGTTAGAAAATTACCTTTTTAACTGACATGTTGACGCAGAAACACAATTGGCAAAACAATTGTTGAGAATAAGTTTATGCTACATCAGATAGTATAATTGGTAATTATTAAATAAAGTAAATTAATTATTCAAATGAAAAACAAGAATCCCGAGGAACATTTGGAGAATACTAACCCTGAAGAACATTTGGAAAATAAGAAGATTATTGACGAATTAGAATCAGTAAATGAAGCTCGTTTACATAGCAAAGATGATTCAAATCCTGACAATACAGATCAATCTGATGATTTGTCGCCAGAAATATTAAAAGCAGAGCTGGAAGAAGCAAATAACAAATATTTGCGTTTGTATGCAGAGTTTGACAACTATAAGAGACGTACTTCAAAGGAGCGTATCGAACTTTTACAGACTGCTGGAAAAGAAGTTATTGGTGATCTCCTATCAACCTTAGATGATTTTGATCGTGCATTAAAGGCGATGGATTTAAGTGATAGTGTTGATTCTATAAAAGAAGGTGTAGTATTAGTATCTAAAAAACTAAAAACGACTCTTCAACAAAAAGGCCTTAAAGAAATGGAATCTATTAATCAACCATTTGATGCTGAAATCCATGAGGCGATAACTAAGATTCCTGCTCCTACTGATGATTTAAAAGGCAAAGTAGTAGACGAAATTGAAAAGGGGTACTACTTAAACGATAAGGTACTTCGTTATGCAAAAGTGGTTGTAGGTAGTTAGTATAAAAGATGTCAAAGAGAGATTATTACGATATATTGGGGGTTGCTCGTGCAGCTGATCAAGCAGAAATTAAATCAGCTTACAGAAAACTAGCAATCAAGTTTCATCCGGATAAAAATCCGGACAATCCAGAAGCTGAAGATAAGTTTAAAGAGGCAGCAGAAGCCTACGAAATATTAAGCAATCCGGAAAAGCGGAAACGTTACGATCAATTTGGCCACGCGGGTACAGGAGCTGGAAGCAGAGGTGGTTATGGTGGAGGAATGAATATGGAAGATATCTTTAGTCAGTTTGGAGATATCTTTGGTGGCGATGGTGGTAGCCCTTTCGAAAGTTTCTTTGGTGGTTCTCGTGGTGGTGGTGGACGTCGTGTTATTCGAGGAAGCAATTTGCGTATTAAAGTTAAGCTCACTCTTGAGGAGATAGCTAAAGGCGTTGAGAAGAAAATTAAGGTAAATAAAAACGTTGTTTGTAAAACTTGTGATGGCTCTGGTGCGAAAGATAAATCTTCCTTTCACACCTGTGCAACTTGTTCAGGTACAGGCTCTGTCAGACGTGTTACAAATACCATTTTAGGTCAAATGCAAACTACCAGCACCTGTCCTACCTGTAATGGAGAAGGTGTTGAAATTACTGCTAAATGTAAGGAATGTCATGGTGAAGGCTTAACTAAAGGTGAAGAAACAATTACCATCAATATTCCAGCTGGTGTAAGTGAAGGTATTCAACTTTCCATGAGTGGCAAAGGAAATGCTGCGCCTCGTGGAGGAATACCTGGAGATTTAATCATTCTTATTGAAGAAATTCCACATGAAGTTTTAAAGCGTGATGGAATTAACATCATTTATGATTTATATGTCAACTTCGTAGATGCTGCGTTAGGCACAAGTTCTGAGATACCTACAATTGATGGAAAAGCAAAAATAAAAATTGAACCGGGAACTCAAGGAGGTAAGATTCTTCGACTGAAAGGAAAGGGAATCCCAGAGGTAAATTCTTACATTAAGGGTGATCAATTAGTCTATATCAATATTTGGACGCCAAAGGCATTATCTAAAGAAGAGAAAGCTCAATTGGAAGCTCTGCGTGAATCTTCAAATTTTAAACCTCAACCGGGCAAAAATGAGAAAAGCTTTTTTGAGCGGATGAAAGAGTATTTCGAATAAATAACAAAAAAAACTTAACTCAACGTTAGGTTTTTTTTTGTAACAAATCTTTATTTAATGAATCTTACCAATAAACCTTATCCGGATGCTAGAAGTACAAGACATCGTTAAACAATATGCAAAACATCTCGCATTAGATCATGTATCATTCTCTATAAAGAAGGGAAGTATATTTGGTCTGCTAGGACCCAATGGAGCTGGAAAAACATCGTTAATTCGTATTATCAACCAAATTACCGCTCCCGATAATGGAGAAATCTTATTTAATGGTGAACCCTTAAGCGAAAAGCATATCTCTCAGATTGGCTACTTGCCAGAAGAACGTGGTCTTTATAAAAAGATGTTAATTGGAGAACAGATGCTCTATCTAGCCCAGTTAAAAGGCTTGAGCAGAGCAGACGCTGTTGAACGTATAAAACACTGGTTTGAAAAGATGGATATGGAAACCTGGTGGAATAAACGGGTGGAAGATTTAAGTAAGGGTATGCAACAAAAAGTACAATTCGTTGCCACAGTTATCCACCAGCCAGAATTAATCATCCTGGATGAGCCTTTTACCGGTTTCGATCCGGTAAATGTAGATGTGATAAAGAATGAAATCATCGACCTGAATAAAAAAGGTGCAACCATCATTTTCTCAACGCACCGTATGGAATCTGTTGAGGAATTATGCGACTCAATTGTACTTATCAATAAGTCGAAAAAAGTACTTGATGGCAAGGTTTCAGAAATTAAGAACACCTATAGGAAGCATCAGTATCTTATAAAATACAGCGATCGATTACCTTTGCTTAATCCTGAAGAGAATGAATTATTCAAGGTTTTGAATATTCAGGAACTTGAAGATGGAAATAAAGCAACCATCGAATTAGTAAATAATTATAATATCAATGATGTTTTGGGACATCTGATAAACCAGGTCCAGCTACAAGAATTTACGGAGATTATTCCTAGTATTCATGATATATTTGTAAAACAGGTTAAAGAAAACTAATGAAAAAGATATTTCTTATCATCAAGCGTGAATACCTAAGTCGTGTTAAAAAGAAATCATTTTTAATTGTCACTTTTCTTGTTCCCCTCCTGTTTCTTGGAATGTGGGGTGGTGTAATCGCTCTTTCAATACAAGATTCCGCATCTTTATCAACCATTTACGTAATTGATGATAGTGGACTTATTATTAACGATTTAAATAATACAGAAAGTCTGTCATTCGAAAAGGCAACCGGCTCTCCTACGGAAGAGAAAAGCCAATTAGGTGAAAACCAGTTTCTATTAATAATACCAGAGGATGTTTTAGAATCTCAGAAGCTGGCTCTCCTCTCCTCCCAAAAACCAAGTATATTTGTTCAAAGCGAAATAAGCAATCAGGTCAATAATATTTTACGCAAAACTTTATTGAGTAATGCAGGAATTGACTTAAAAACACTGGATAGCATCCAACCGAATGTAAAAGTAACATCCCTTGAAATTACCGAAGAAGGTGAACAGGAATCTAATGCAGGTGTCGCTATGGGAATTGGGATGTTTGCATCCATCATGATCTATCTAACTCTTTTTATCTACGGCTCACAGGTTATGCGCGGTGTTATTGAGGAAAAGAATAACCGTGTTGTAGAAATAATTATATCCTCAGTCAAACCCTTTCAATTAATGCTGGGTAAAATAGTGGGTATTGGTTTAGTTGGTTTAACACAGTTTCTTTTATGGATCGCTTTATCGGGCAGCCTTCTTACTATTGGCGGACTGATTATATCAAGTCAAATGCCTGATGCTTTCTCTGCAGAAGAGATGAGCACAATTTCCTCTTCCGTTCCTAATTCAGCAGCATTTGCACAACAAAATACACTGTTGGACGATGTGCAAGGAACGCTGGCTGGAATCGACTTTCCTTATCTGATTACCTGTTTCCTAATCTTTTTTATTGGAGGCTACTTACTCTATAGTGCTTTGTTTGCCGCCGTAGGCTCGGCTGTCGATAGCGAAACCGAGACTCAACAATTCATGCTCCCAATAACAATGCCTTTGCTTTTTACCTATATTATGTCTTTTGGTGTACTTGTCAGAGACCCCCAAGGACCGCTAGCTTTTTGGTTGAGTATGATTCCTTTTACTTCCCCCATCGGAATGATGGTTAGGGTGCCATTTGGCGTTCCTTTATGGCAATTAGGCCTATCCATTGTATTATTGATAGGTGGATTCATTTTCACAACCTGGGTTGCTTCAAGAATATACCGTGTAGGAATTTTAATGTATGGTAAAAAGGCAAGTTATAAAGAACTTATTAAGTGGTTTAAATACCGGAAATAATAAATCATTAAAAGGGAAAACTTAGCTTTCCCTTTTAATATCCCAGTTTTCTAAATACTCTGCTATTCTTTTTAAGAATTTTCCGCCCAGCGCACCATCAACAACACGATGGTCGTATGAAAGAGATAAGAACATTTTCTGACGGATAGCAATCACATCCCCTTGTTCGGTTTCCAAAACTGCAGGTTTCTTCACAATAGCCCCTAGAGCCAATATCGCAACCTGTGGTTGGTTGATGATCGGTGTTCCCATAATTGTTCCAAATGAACCTACATTGGTTACTGTAAAAGTACCTCCTTGCGTTTCATCTGGTTTTAACTTATTGATACGGGCTCTTGCTGCCATATCATTTACAACCTTCGTAATACCAACCAGGTTTAATTGATCCGCATTTCTGATAACCGGAACAATTAAATTGCCTGAAGGCAAAGCAGTTGCCATTCCTATATTAATATCACGTTTCTTGATAATCTGAGAACCATTAACCGAGATATTAATCATCGGAAAATCTCTTATGGCTTTTGCAATGGCTTCTATAAAAATGGGTGTAAAGGTAATTTTAGTTCCTTCATGCTTTTCAAATGCATTTTTAACACGGTCTCTCCAATGAACAACATTGGTCACATCGGCTTCTACAAAAGAACAAACATGAGGAGAAGTCTGAACACTTGAAACCATATGCTCTGCAATTAACTTACGCATACGATCCATTTCTATAATCTCATCTCCATCAGACATAGAACCTGTCTGAACATTAGAAACTGGTTCTGCCTTGGTGGCACTAGCAGGTCCAGACTCTGAAACCTGCGGCGAAGCAGGTACATTTCCTGATTTCGAAGCTACATAATCAAGAACATCTTGTTTTGTAACGCGGCCTTCTAAACCAGACCCTTTAACCTTTTCCAACTCTTCAGGTGTAATACCTTCTTCAGCAGCTATATTTTTTACTAAAGGAGAATAAAAACGATTAGAAGATTCTATGTCCTTTGCTTTACTTTCATTGGTTAGCAGATCCATTCCCGGAATAGAAACCTCTTTGGGCACCTTCACCTCATCTTCTATTGTTTTATTAACCAAAGATTCTTTGGATGGCAGTTCAGGTTCCGGCTCTATATCTTCATCATTAACTTCTAAAATTGCAATTACATCTCCTACCTGCGCAATTTCATTTTCTTTAAAGAGTTGTTCAAGAAGCGTTCCTGCAATAGGTGAAGGTACTTCAGAATCAACCTTATCGGTTGCTATATCTAAAACTGAATCATCAATTTCAATTGAATCCCCCGGTTGTTTGAGCCATTTAACTACAGTTGCTTCAGAAACGCTCTCCCCCATACGTGGAAGAAGTAAATTGTATTTTGCCATAAACTTAAAGATCTGTATTAATGCGAAGTTAATTAAAAATTGCAGACATTTATTTTGCAGAATATCATTTGCTATAAATATCTCCCCGCATTTTTATATTTTAAATCATTTGTTTTCTTCTCTAACTAATTTAATTAGTTGATACAAAGCATTTTTAGAAGCTCTGAGGATTGTGCCACTGCGGCTATTCTGAAAAAGATATTTTAAACTATAAGTTCCCTTAATTCCGGCAATAGCAACCCAAACGGTTCCAACTGGTTTTTCGACAGTACCGCCCTCCGGCCCTGCAATTCCGGTAATAGCAATCGAATAATCACTCCCAAGGTTCTTCTTCACCCCCTCAGCCATTTCGATAGCTGTTTGTTCACTTACTGCACCAAAATCACGGATTGTTTGTTCATTTACGCCAACAGAATCGATTTTAACCGAGTTGTCATAACTTACAATACTTCCTAAGAAAACTCTGCTACTGCCTGGAATTTCAGTAAGTAAATGAGAAACATAACCTCCCGTACAGCTTTCTGCTAATGCCAAACTAAGATTTAAAGCACTCATTTCCTCTAAAATGGTCTCTTCAAGCGATTTTTGGTTATTGTTAATACAATGTTCCTTTATTTCATCTTTAATTTCTTGAGTGAAGCCATCCAGTTCTTTTTTCAATAGTTCATGATTACTTCCCTCACCGCTCAAACGTAAACGCACCTGTACAGGGGCAGGAAGATAAGCTAATTTAATATAACTCGGTAAACGATCCTCTATATGAGCAATTCTGGATGCCAGGAAAGACTCACCAATACCTACTGTCAGAATATAGCTATGTATTAACTCTTTCCTACCTGGAAGTGATTTTATTCTGGGTATCACTTCATGCTCCATGAGGTACTTCATTTCATAAGGAACTCCAGGCATAATAGCCACATGACTATTGCCTTGCTTAATCCACATGCCAGGTGCGGTTCCTACTTTGTTAAACAGAACCTCTGCAACCTTCAAAACCTCCGCCTGCTTAATATTTTCCGGTAACATCGGCCGATCATATTTTGCAAAAATACCCTTTACATGCGTCAGCACTTCCTCATCAAAAACCAGTTCAGAGTCAAAATATTCTGATAGCGCCTGTTTCGTCAGGTCATCTTTCGTCGGGCCCAGGCCTCCTGTCATTAAAACAACTTCTGCCCTGGAGGTAGCTAAGTTCAGTGCATGGATGATTTCCATTTTATCATCCGATATTGTGCTTATATGCTTAACCTGAACACCAATTTCATTGAGCTGAGAACAGATCCAGTTAGAATTTGTATCCACTACCTGACCTATTAAAAGTTCATCACCAATAACTATGATTTCTGCACGCATAAGATTTAATTAAGAAACGAATATCTTTTAGAAGCTATTGTAATAATCATTACGTTTATTAAGCTTAAGATCTTGAAGAATAGATGCTTTCACACGTAATGTAAAGGTATAACTTCGATAAGTACCAAAGGGAATCCACCCAAAAGACATATCCCAACAATGCAAATCGCGGTAGATATTAAACTGTGTCAGGATAATTTTCTGAGCTTTAAAGTCATAACCCGTATTGTATTGTACCTTCCATTTAGGGGTTAAATTCACATCACCATACAGGTTTAATGTACTGGTAATGGAAGACACGTTCCCCGGTTTTGAATAATAGAAACTAAAGGAGGCGGCAATATTCCATGGGATCTTAAAGTCTACAAAAGCATTGGGGTCTGATGTAATACGCGCTAATTGCTGGCTTTGCTCAGGCGTCATCGTCTCCGTAGAGTTGTTCAACTCTTCAATATTCTTATTCCTGTTTTTATTTGCTTCTGAATTCAAACTGTAATCCATGGATAAACCAACATTCACCAAACGAGCTAAAACTCCATCTTTAATCGCATACTGATTAACCCGGCGCCTGCTTACTGGATCATATTGATAAGGATCAAAACTTCCGCTAAAACTCACCCCCAACTTCTGCTCAAATAAAGAGGTCCTTCCGGAGAAATTTATATTGGATAATTTAAATGAATCAGCAACAAAATTATAATTACCATTAAAAGACAAACCCTGTAATATCGGAATCTTCTTAAAACCCGTACTATCGTCGGGTGTCCGTACTTTTGCCTCAATATTATTGTCGATTGAAAACCCAATACCCATTGATTCGCCCGATCCGGGACCACCAAACACAGAGTTTTCAAAAATAGAGTACATTGCTTGGTTTCCATTAACATCTTGATATCTGCGATAGAAACCATAGCGTGCATCAGAAAAATCCGGACGGTAGTTAAAGCTCACCGATGGAGTTACAACGTGGCGTATAGCAGCTAATTTGCCTTTAAACTCCTTCATCCCATAGAATTTGGTGGAGAAACCACTTGAAAGAGAATAGTCATATGCGCGGCTAAAACCGGGTACAGTATCTATTTTCTGAACAAAACCTCCAGCCGTATTATCCAATCTCTTTCGTATTGTTTGAAGATACCAGCTCTCGGTGTAATTAACACTCGTATTAAACTGAAGGAATTTCAACGCATTTAAAGAAAGGCTTATCGGGATGTTGTGTTGAAGCCCATTTCTAAACTTCTTTAAGGTCTCACTTTTAAACAATTCCGATTCTGTAGAACTAATTGAGTTTCTTCCCTGCAAACTATAACCTACATTAATTCGCTGATACCATTTTTGTTCCCCAATCCTATCTTTCGAGTCAAAAGGATTAAAAGAAGTCATATTCAAGTTAAAGGAAGGCAGCTCCAGGAAAACTGTTCCTGCCGAAATATCTTGTCTGTGAGATAAAGACGATGTAAAGTTAAAACGTCCATCGCCAAAGATTTTACCAAAACTAATACTGGAAGACATGCTGTTACGCGTAATCTGGTCATAATCATAACTTCCACCGGCAGCAGTTTTTGAAAAGTACGAGCCTGTACCCACATTCACAGATGCACTGAAAGTTGTTCCCGGATTTGATTCCGGCCGTTTACTGTGGTTCCAGGTAATATTAAAATCCTTACTTGGCGTATTTCCCGGCGTACCTTCTACTCCGTTTCTAGTACTTGCGAAACGCAAGCTAAATCCACCGTCATATTTGTAGTTCTTTCTGTAACGGGTTCTCAGTGAGGTTTCATACGATCCTTTAGAATATAATGATCCTCTGATTTCCGCATCCCAATAATCGTTAAGACCAATGTACCAACCAATATCACGCATAAAGAACCCACGCGAATAATCCTCCCCGAAAGATGGAAACAAGAAACCCGAAGTCCGCTTATTCATTTTTGGAAAAAAGGCAAACGGAACCGTAATAAACGGCAGCGGCACATCTTCAATTACTAGATAAGCCGGCCCGGTAATTACATTCTTTTCTGTAACCAGTCCCCTGCTAATAAAAATACCAAAATGAGTATGAGGCTCAGGCAAATTACAGGTACTATAAATGGCATTTTTTATAGAAGCTTCATTAAACTCGTTCTTCTTTAATTGCTGTGCTTGTATAAATCCACCCTCTACTTCCGAAAAAGTACCGAATACTTTCCCTCGTTTACTGTCAAAATTATAGTAAAGTGAATCAGTTGTTGCTGGCGGCTCGGTTGAGGTTTTAAAAATCGGCCTGCCACGGTATTTATGATTATGATCATAAGATCCACTTGCAAAAAGCAGATGAGAGTTATTATCAATTCGAATATAGTCTGCTGTTAATTCAAAATCTTCGTATTTTATCTTCGCATTTCCGAAAAAGTGAATGACATTGTTACGATAGTCCATCCATGAAGAATCACTTGCAGCACTATTAATAGCAGAATTTAAAGCATTTGCTCTCTCCACCGGACTCCTATTTTGTGCAATAGTATCCTGTAAACCATTCGCTAATACTGTATCTTTAGCAACTAATGAGTCGGCACTGTTCGTTATTGTATCTTGTATTACAGCATTATTCGTGTCCGGTATAGCTTGTCCATATACGGTAAACACCGAAAAAAACGTTATAATGAAAATTATTTGTTGAAAAATGCTGATAATCAATTTCAAAATATGACTTTGAATAGTACTTTTGTAAAACAAACTGAAACGCCAAAATTAATGAAAATTAAGCTAGCTATTTCTTAAATCTCGATTTGCGAAAATACGATAATGCTTAACTCTATTTATTAAAATATAATAATAATACAAAATTGTTATTCCGCTATGAAAATCAAAAATACGCAACAAAAAATATTAACCATTATCTTTTTCTGTTTTCTTCTACCCTTTTTTAGTTTTAGTACCAAACAAGATATACCTGATTTTCGAATAAAAACAATCGTTATTGATGCTGGCCACGGTGGAGAAGACGGCGCAACGCGAGGAGCATTAGCACGCGAGAAAGATGTAGCCCTGCAGGTTGCCTTAAAGCTTGGAAAAAAGATTGAAAGCGAGATGAAAGATGTCAAGGTAATCTACACCCGTAAAACAGATGTTTTTGTAAAGCTGTATGAAAGAATAGCCATAGCCAATGAGAACAATGCCGATTTATTTATCTCAATTCACTGTAACTCTATGCCAAGAAGGGCTGGTAACGAACGAGTTAGTGGCACAGAGACCTTTGTTTCAGGTTTCCACAGACTAGGCGAGCAAGATGTTGCCATGCGTGAAAATGCTTCCATGCTATTAGAAGAGAATTATGAAGAGAACTACGATTTTGATCCCAGCGATCCGGAAAGCTATATTATTTTCTCTTTAATGAAAAACCAATACCGCGATCAAAGTATCAGGCTGGCAACGCTGGTTCAAGAGCAATTTGCCACTTCGGGCAGAAACAATCGTGGTGTTAAAGAGCAGGGGCTTGCCGTATTAGCGAGAGCAGGTATGCCTGCTATCCTTACAGAAATTGGCTTTATAAGTAATCCCGCTGAAGAAAGATACATGACTTCAGCTGCTGGCCAGGCAGAAATTGTAGAAAATTTAACCAATGCAATCAAAGCATATAAAAATCAGATTGAACGATAATGTAAAACATTCGGTTAAAAAGAATGTTATGACTTATGAAATATAAAACCTTTGAACAGAAACTATTTTGAAAATTAAAAACGAAACTAAAGTTGGAATCTTGGCAACTGTTGCCATTGCAATACTTGTATTAGGCTATAGTTTCTTAAAAGGAAACGATGTCTTTACTTCAGAAAATACTTTTTTTGCAGTTTATGATAGAGTCGACGGTCTAACAGTATCTAAACCCGTTTATGTAAATGGTTATCAAATAGGGCGGGTTTCCGGCCTCACATTACAACCCGATGGAACCATACTTACGGAATTTAAAATCGATAAGAAATACGAACTTCCTGAAAATACCATTGCGCGGATTGCCAGTACTGATTTATTGGGTGGCAAAGCCATTGTTTTTGATCTTGGCGACAGCAAAGCGTATGCAATAAGCGGTGCCACTCTTCAGTCTGATGTACAGAAGAATATCATGGAGCAGGTTGAACCAATTCAAAAGAAAGCAGAAGCTTTATTTGCTGTATTAGACTCTGTACTAACTTCTGTTAATAATACCATCAGTCCCGATTTTCAAAAGAATATCAACCGAAGCCTACAAAGTATCGCCAATACGTTAAACACCTTAGAAAATACCGCAATTCAGGTAGATGGAATGGTTGGAACTCAAAAATCTAAAATCTCAGGTATCCTAACAAATATGGAATCGATATCTGCTAATTTTAGTAACAATAACGAGAAGCTTACACAGATATTTACCAATCTTGAAACTGTAAGTGATAAAGCTGCCCGCTTAAACTTTGAAGAAACGATGAATAAAGCCAATCTGGCTGTTTCCGACCTTCAGTTAGCAGTGGATAATATCAATAACGGAAAAGGATCATTAGGAAAACTATTGAACGACGATGAGCTGTATCACAACCTGGAAGATGCTTCAAAAAGCCTTGATAATCTAATTATCGATGTTAAAGAAAATCCTAAAAGATACGTTCACTTCTCAATCTTTGGACGGAAGGCTAACTAAAGAGCTTTCAATCCATTCCGTGTAAAAAGCACGCTCCGTTTTCCCCGTTGCACGAATCTGCTGTGGAATAAAGCTTGTTTTTGTTTGTCCCGGTATGGTATTAATCTCTATAAAGTAGAAGTTGCCGGTTTCGTGTTCAAAAAAGAAATCGATACGAACCAAACCCTTGCAATTTAGTTTCAGGTAAATCTCCTTCACAATCCTCTCCATTCTTTCCACCTGTTCTTCATTAATTTCTGCCGGCGTAATTTCCTCAGTTAAGCCTGCTATGTATTTTGCTTTATAATCAAAGAAATCACGACTGGTAATCACTTCCGTGGCAGGAAGAACTTTCACACCGTCTTTAAAACGATAAACTCCTACGGAAAACTCCCTTCCAGAAACAAACTCCTCTACCAAAACCTGCTTTCCGGTATTTTCAGTACTGAAAGCTAAATCAACCGCCGCTTTAATATCCTGGGGTTTCTCTACTTTAGACATCCCAATACTGCTTCCTCCCCCATTTGGTTTTACAAAAATGGGCAGCTTTAGTTTATTTTCAATAATCTCTACCGCTTCCTTTTGATCCTGCTCAAACAGTTGAACAGAATTAGCCAGATACATATCTGATATACCTCTAAGAACCGCTTTCGTATAAGCCTTATTCATGGTCAGGCTTGATGTTAACGAATCGCAGCACGTATAAGGCAAGCCCAGCATTTCAAAATAACCCTGTAGCAATCCATTTTCTCCGGGCGAGCCATGAATCATCATAAATATTAAATCAAAGTGAATCTTATTCTCCTTATAATTTAAGCTAAAATCACCTTTATCAATGGGGTAAACATTGCCATCTTTGCTCTCATAAAACCAGTCACGAGGCAATATCTTTATTTTATAAACATCATAAAGTTCAGCATTCAGGCTCTCCTCAACAAAGGCTGCACTGTTGTAAGATACTTCATCTTCACCCGAATAGCCCCCACAAAGCAAGGCAATCTTTAATTTCATATATGGCAATTTTAAAAGCAAATATAGATTTATTTTACGTTCATCTTTAATATTTTGAGTAAGTTTGGAGGTGAAAAAGCCGTATTTAATCTATTGGATTAATATTTGCTAACAAAGAAGAAGATTTGTTTAAATTATCAATATGAGTAAATTTTTCCAGTACCTTGGTACTAAAACATTTAGAAGGCACCTAATTATAGCAATCGTATCGATTATTATATTTGTGACCCTAATATTCTTTGTTTTACGCAATTATACACACCATGGCGAAAAGATTATGGTTCCGGATTTAAAAAATAAATCCATTACTGAAGCCATTGGTCTTTTAGAGCAGCAAGGATTCAGATACGAGGTAGATTCTGTATACCAATCAGATGCCAGACCAGGAATTATTCTTGATCAGGATCCCATTGCAGGTTCTTTCGTAAAAGATAACCGCACCATCTATCTCACCATGATTACCTTAACCCCACCAGTAGTTGACTTCCCTGAAATACGTGAAATGACCTTCCTGGAAGCGCGTGCTTTGCTTGGTAACCTTGAACTTCGAATAGGCGATACCACCTATGTGCCAGATATTGCCCGAGATGTTGTACTGGATGTTCGCTATGGCGGTGAGGAATTAAAAGCCGGACAAGAAATTCCCAAAGGCTCCCGAATCAACTTGATTCTAGGTAACGGAATGGGCGCTTCAGAAGTACTTGTACCCAATGTTATAGGCTTAACTCTTAGCGAGGCACGCTTTGCCATTCTAGGATCTTCCTTAACCCTTGGTACAGTCAATTATATGGGTTATGTTACCGACAGCTTATCAGCACGTGTAGTAAGTCAAACACCACCGGCAGATTCTTTGCAAACCGAGATGGTGAGTGTTGGCACTGCTGTTAATCTTGCTTTAAGCAACTAGAAAGACTCCCTATGCAAAAAAAATCCATTTCTCTAAAGAAGGCAATAGTAGCTTTAGCCGTATTTGTATTTATCCTTGCAATCGGTATTGGTTTCTATGTTTATCAACGGTATTTAGCACCCAATGTAACTGATAGTCAAGCTTATTTATACATTCCTACAGGTTCAGATTTTGAAGACCTAATGAAAAACCTGGATGATAATAAGATTGTAGAAGATACTGCAACTTTCAGGTGGCTGGCAGAAAGAAAAGACTATCCGCTTAATATAAAAGCCGGTAAATATAAATTAACAGAAGGTATGAATAACCGTACCCTCATTAATCATCTAAGTATCGGGCTGCAAGAGCCCGTTAAACTGCGTTTTCAAAACATCCGCTTAAAGCAAAACTTCGCAGGTCTGTTAGCCAAGCAACTTGAACCGGACTCTCTTGCTTTTATTGAACTTTTAAATAATGATAGCCTGGCAAACGCATATGGTTTCAACCATGAAAACTTCTTTACGATGTTTATTCCAAACACCTATGAGTTTTTCTGGAATACCTCTACTGAACAATTTGTTGAAAGAATGCATAAAGAGTACAATACATTCTGGACCGAAGAAAGAAAGGCTAAAGCAAAAGCTCTTAATCTTACACCCATTGAAGTTAGTAACTTAGCTGCTATCGTAAAAGGCGAAGCCTTACATACGGATGAAATGCCTAAAATAGCCGGATTGTACCTTAACCGTTTAAAAAAGGGAATGCTTTTACAGGCCGATCCAACAGTAATCTTTGCCACTCAAGATTTTAGCATTAGGCGAGTTTTGAATGTACATTTACGCACCAATTCTCCCTATAATACTTATATCCACAAAGGATTGCCTCCCGGACCTATCATGATGCCCAGCATTGCTTCTATCGATGCTGTTTTAAATCCTCAAACGCATGATTACATTTACATGTGCGCCAAAGATGATTTTTCAGGCTATCATAACTTTGCAACTACTGTGGCTCAGCATTTAATAAATGCAAGAAAATTCCAAAAAGCACTAGATGAAAGGAATATAAAACGTTAATATGTTTAAATTTAGCTGTAATATTAGGGTACGATACGGTGAGACAGATCAAATGGGCTATGTTTATTATGGCAATTATGCCCAATATTACGAAGTTGCCCGTGTAGAAATGTTGCGTAGTTTAGGTACTTCGTATAAAGACATGGAAAACAATGGCGTCATGATGCCTGTTTTGGATTTATATTGTAAGTACATAAAACCAGGCAGATACGATGAAAACCTGACAATTACCGTTATGATTAAAGAAAAGCCAGGTATTCGTATCAAGTTCTATTATGAGATTCATAATGAGCAGCAAGAATTAATTAATATAGGAGAAACCATTTTAGTGTTTGTCAACATAGAAAAGAACAAACCCTGCCTTCCGCCGGAAGAGTTTAATAAAAAGATGGCTCCTTTTTTTACCTAGTAAAGCATGAATCGAGTTCACCAAACTTTGTTGAAATTCAAACCTTACGATTATTTTATTGAATGGACAAAAGTTGTTGTATTGCCAGGTTTTGGTTCATTGCCTTTATATACAGTAGCAGTTTTTTTCTTTCAGGAAATAGCTCGGGAATCCCTTTTAAACAAGGCATCCTCATTAGCTTATAACTTCTTGCTGGCTATTTTTCCTGCTATCATCTTCCTCTTTACCTTAATTCCTTATATCCCTGTAAAGAACTTTCAAGAGCAGTTACTTTCTTTTACAGCGCTGGTTTTGCCAGAAAATGCCTATGAAACCATCCGTACAACCGTAGAAGATATTATCATCAATCAAAACAGCGGATTGCTTTCCTTTGGTTTCATTGCAGCAGCACTCTTCGCCACCAACGGATTAACATCATTAATGCAGGCCTTCAATAAGGCATCTCTCATTACAGAAAACAGAGGCTGGATAAAACAACGCTTAGTAGCTATCGGCCTGGCTTTTATGATCGTCGTTGCTCTTACCATCGGCATGACCCTTCTTACCATATCCAGCCAAATCTTCACTTTCTTAAAAGACTTATTTGACATAGGCAACAGTTCCTGGCTCAACGTCATCATGGTAACCCGCTGGTTTATTCTGTCGGCTATTTACTTTTTCACCGTAAGCTTTGTTTATAAATACGGCCCATCTTCAGCCACCAAGTGGAAATTTTTTAGTCCGGGTGCAACATTTTCAACAATTTTAGCTATTTTCACCTTCATAGGCTTCGCCTACTACATAAACCATTTTAATACCTACAACAAATTATACGGTTCTATTGGTACTTTAATTGTAATAATGATCTGGCTATATCTAAACTCTTTAATATTATTAATCGGCTTTGAGCTAAATGCCGCCATAGAACTCTCAAAACGCAGTATCAAAATCGTAACTCCTCGTTTTAATTCATTCAAATCAGATGTACAATTAGAAGATCGTTTAAAACGTTGGTAAAACATCCCATAAACACATTAACCATTTAATACATAATTTTAGAACCATAACATTAAAAAACAATCAAATGAAAAGCAGAAAAGACTTTTTAAGACAATCAGCCATGCTTGCAGCAGGGGCTATTATTTTGCCATCATGTATGTCAGGTGGCGATAATACTTCAAAAACCCAAGACGCAAACAATGAAGCATCAGGAACAGCATCTGATCTCAATATCGGTTTGCAGCTATATACTTTAAGAGAAATCATCGGACAAGATGTTACCGGAGTAATCGGAAAAGTTGCTGCAATTGGCTACAAAGATGTTGAAAGCTACGGTTTTTCATCTACTGGTGGATATTGGGGATTAAGTCCACTAGAGTTTAAAGCACTATTAGATCAAAATAACCTGGTAAGCACCAGCGGACATTATGGTATCGAAGAATTTATCAGAACCGATAGTAAAGATGAACTTCAAGCTATCATTGAGGCTGCAAAAGTAATTGGAAACGAATATGTTACAGTTCCTTACCTTTCTGAAGACTTAAGATCACTTGACAGCTATAAAATGATTGCTGATAAGCTAAATATCGCTGCAGAAATGTGTAAAGAAGCAGGTTTAAAACTAGGATACCATAACCATGATTTTGAATTTGCAGACTTAGGAGACGGCGAAACAGCCCTTAAAATCTTTATGAAAAATACAGATCCTGCCCTGGTTCAATTTGAATTAGATCTATACTGGGCAGTTCGTTCAGGAAACGACCCTCTTGCTCTATTCAAAGAGTTTCCAGGACGTTTTGCTATGTGGCATATCAAAGACATGGATAAAACTACTCCAGGCCTTAACACCGAAATAGGAAGTGGTTCTATCGACTATAAAGCCATTTTTACAGGTGCTAAAGAATCCGGAATGAAGCATATCTTTGTAGAGCAAGAAAACTTCAGCATCGATCCATTCGAAAGCATTACCCAAAGCTTTAACTACGTAAACACAGAATTAATTTAATGTAACCTTTCTGTATATATACCCATATCTTTAAAAATAAAGGTGTGGGTATATAATATTCCTTATATTTACTATCGTGTAACGAAGGAAAAGTCACGATAGACTTTTAGGTGCCTGTTTGAGTAATTATTAAAGTTAACGCGTTAATAGATTTGCGATTCATTGTATCTCCAGGAATTACTTTAATAATAAAAAAACTATATGGCATTAAGCAACAAATTAAAGTTCAGTAATAAAAATCATTCCTCTTTTTTCACCGAAGTAAGACATAAGGTAGATCATTACTTTAAGTCCAATAATATTGAAAAAAAGGCCAATGGTGCCATGTGGACCAAAGCCATTGTTTTCCTAAGCTGCTTTATCGTATTATATTTCCTGATCATTTCCAATCTGTTCAGTCCCTTAACCATGCTGCTATTTGCCGTATTATTAGGCATAATCAGTGCGTTTATCGGATTTAATATCTGTCACGATGCCATCCATGGGGCACTTTCATCCAATTCAAAGGTTAATAAAATATTCAGTACCGTTTTCCATTTCGTAGGAGCCAATCCCTATGTTTGGAATATCACCCACAACGTAGTTCATCATACCTATACCAATATCGCCGGTCATGATGAAGACCTTGAAATAGCACCCGGACTTATCCGCCTCTCGGATGACGATAAGCTAACCAGCATGCATCGTTTCCAACATTATTATGCATTTCCATTATATTGCCTGGCTTCTTTATCCTGGGTATTTCGTAAAGATTATAAGAAGTTCTTTCAGGCAAAAGTTGGCGAGTGCATCAGTCCAAAACACCCAAGAATAGAATATTTTAACCTGTTCTTCTTTAAGTTTTTATACTATTTCCTATTCTTTGGTTTACCTGTAATCCTTACTGATATTACCTGGTGGCAAGGAATCATCGGCTTTGTTGCCCTACATTTTGCACAAGGTTTAGTAATGGGTTTGGTATTCCAATTGGCTCATGTTGTTGAGGGAACCGAGTTCCCCACTCCCGATGTAGAGGGAAATATGGAAGATGCCTGGGCAGAGCATCAAATGCGAACTACCGCCAACTTCTCTATGAAAAGCAAATCAGCAGCCTTCCTTTTAGGAGGGTTAAATCAACAGGTTGAGCATCATTTATTTCCTAAAATATGTCATATCCACTACCCTGCTATTTCAAAAATTGTTCGAGAAACTGCCCATCAATATCAACTTCCTTATATTGAGAACATCACATTCTGGGATGCCCTAAAATCTCATTATACTATTTTAAAGAAGTTTAGCGTAGCTTAATAATCATCACTAGTTTCTATTTCTAAGGAGAGCAAAGCATAGCTAAGACTTTTGCCATGTGCATCCATTCTTAAAGAAGTGGTTACGCCCCCTGCTAGTGCCTCGTAGCAAACAAATTGAAGCGAAGATATAAGGGGTAATTCAAAGCGCTTTATCTCTCCCATAACTATATTCTTTAAATGTTCCTTTACCAAATCTACTGTAACGGTTGCTTTAAGTAACTCATAATCTTCCTCTTTATAAGGGATCAATGAGAGAGTAAGTGTATTTCCTTTATCGCCAGCCCGACTATGAGCTATATCATAGAGCTTTATTTTCATGATTCTTCTATAATTACGGAATGGTATACCTCAACTCGGTTAATAAGCGTAGAGACTATTCCCACTACCTCGTTTACATATTTCCTAACCCCACCTCCACCAGCAGGTCCATTTGTATATAAAGCCTCCACTTCTTCGCCAATACGCGCAGCTTCTTCTCCTGTTTTCATTTTTCCAGCTACCCTTAACCTTATTTCATAAGGTTCCATACCGCGAATATCTGAAACAGATAATTGATGTAATGATGAACATCCAATATAATCAATCTTTAAATCAGAGACTGTCGATCCTAGGCGTTGCTTTATGATTTCTCCAGCAAGTTGAGCTCTTTGTATTGCTGAAGGCCCGGCGTATGATATTTCCCCCTCTCCTATAAATCCAGCTTTATAACCCACACTAACTTTTAAAGTCGATGGTTTATTTTTTCCACCACCGCCAGTTACTTTCACACGATCTTCACCCAGATCTGTCAAACAAACTGTAGTAAAGTCAGCAATCACATCTGGTGTATAATATTCATGAGGATCGGTTACTTCATATAATAATTGTTCTTTTGCAGTAGCCAGATCAATGTGTCCACCAGTTCCTTTAACTTTGCTGACAATGGCACTTCCATCTTCAAAAACATCTACAAAAGGATGCCCAAGTTCGCTCATATTTTCAACCAGCTTTTTTATAGGATCCGCAAAATAGCCTCCGCTAATTTGTCCGGCACATTCTAATAAATGTCCTACTACGGTTCCTTTTCCCATTAATTGCATATCATTGATATCCCAATTAAATTCATGTATTAAAGGTGCTAAAAACAGAGATGGATCTGCTACGCGACCAGTTATAATTACATTAGCATCTGTTTGTAATGCGGCCAGAATAGCGTCAGCTCCCAAATATGCATTAGCAGAAATAAGCTGTCCCGAATCCTTTAAAGGTTTATTGGTTTCAATTGCAATTTCATTTCCACTAATCAGCTCATATACATCGTCACCTATTATAGCTGCCACTTTAATTGAGATAGCTTTGCTCCTCGCTATCTCAATAACTTTTTTTAATGCTGCTATAGGATTAGCGGCACCCATATTGGTAATTAACCTGATATTGTTTTTCTTTATAATCGGTAACAATAAATCTAATCTTTTCTCCAATAGCGGATCATAACCTTTTTCAGGATCCAATGCTTTTCTTTTTTGTGCCAGAGCTATCGTACGTTCAGCTAAGCACTCTAATACAAGGTAATCAAGCTCTCCTTTTTCAGCTAAAATAACAGCCGGCTCCAATCTGTCACCAGAGAAACCAGCCCCACAACCAATCCTTACTTTCCGTTTCATTATTTAAATATTAATTGCACCTACAAGTACTGAAACCAATAAAATTACCAGCGTAACAAGAAAAGCCAATGGAATGGTTTTACGCTGATGATCACCTAAATCTACATCTGCCAACCCGATCAATAAGAAAGTAGAACCAGTTAGCGGACTTATCGGAAAACCTGTAGTCATTTGCCCGGAAATGGCTGCCCGCCCCACTTCAATTGCACTACCATTAAAATGTTCAGCCGTTGTAGCTAAAACTGGTAATATCCCAAAATAAAAAGAATCGGGATCAAACAACAAACTTGCCGGCATTGATACCAAACCAGTTGCCAAAGCCAAATTATTACCAATTACATCAGGAATATAATTCAGACCGGCTGTCGCCATGGCATTTATCATTCCTGAACCCTGTAAAATCCCAATGAAACAACCCGCTGCAAATAGTATACTAGCCATTAACAAAGCCGATTTCGCATGATCCTCAATTTTCTCTCTTTGCTTATTTACGTTCGAATAGTTAATACATAGGGCAACTGTAAAAGCCAACATGAAAATTACATGTGGCGGTAACCAAGCTGCAATCATAACTGTTATCGCTACAACAATCAACAGTATATTAGCGTACCAAACCAAACTTTCTCGTAATGATAATTTAGCATATTTGACCCTTTCTGGCATTCCAATTAACATTCCATGAGTCCAGCTAATATTCTTTCTTTCCTTTAAACCCATCACATAAGCTATGGCTAATACGGTCAATAAACCAGCCATTAATGGGATACTCATAGGAAGAAACAATTCCATCACAGGAACATTTAAAGCAGTTGCTGCACGAATAGTTGGTCCGCCCCAAGGAAGTATATTCATGGTTCCTGCCGACAAAGCAACGATCGTAGCTAAAGTAGATCTCTTCATCCCTAATTTGTCATAAACAGAAACCATCGCTGGTACGGTAATTAAAAAAGTAACTGCCCCTGAGCCATCTAAATGTACAAGCATAGCTAAAATAGCCGTTACTATAGCAATACGTACAGGGTCATTTCCAGCAATCCTTAATAATCGGGTAATGATAGGATTAAATGTTCCAGCATCCATTAAAACTCCGAAAAAAAGAATAGCGAACACAAACATCACCGCCGTTGTTGAGATTGTTTTAATACCCTCTGTAATAAAATCAGCGATTTCGGTAGTAAAACCTCCCAACAAGGCTGTAATGACAGGCACCACAATTAATGCCACCACAGGCGAAGCCTTTTTGCTAATTACTAGAACTAGCAGTAATAATATAGTTACTAGACCCAGTATAGCTAACATAAAACAGATTTAAAGAATGGTTACTCCATTTAAAGCTAAGACCTTATGAAAAAACAACATCTGATAATACAGCGCATTTTCCCAGTATTCCCAGTTATGCATACCCGGCCGCTCTATATAATCGTGTGGTGTTTTATTATCAACCAACAGTTGATGCAGATGCCGATTTGTTTCAATCAAAAAGTCATCTACTCCACAATCAAATATAATCGCTAAACCACTGGCTTTAAGCTCGTCCGACATATCAATAATCGTATGTCCAGGATAAGGAACCGCACCTTCCTTTGCGGGCCCCAGAAGTTTCACAAAGTTCTCCGCTCTTGATTTTGCAAATTCATCCGGCACTTTCCATGTTGCTGTATTAATATCCATCACTCCGCTCATACTTCCAACAGCAGAATAAAGTTCAGGATGGCGTGTTGCAATGTACATAGCACCATGCCCACCCATGGACAATCCGGCAATTATTCTACCTTTCTTATCTTTAATAGTACGATACGATGCATCAATTTGTCCAATAAGTTCCTTCGCAATAAATGTTTCATATTGACTTGAAGAATCTAAGGGGCTATCAAAATAATAACTTGCAGGACCACCATCAGGAGTTACAATGATGATATTATATTGATCGGCTAATTTATGAAGCAATTGCTTATCCGGAACAGAATTAAGCCAATCACGAAAACTACCCGTACCCCCATGCAAAAGATACAATACAGGATATGCTGATTGATTTGCCGTATACGAGTGAGGCGTCACTACTGCAGCCTTCACCATCTTCTGCATTTTCTCACTCTTCATTTCAATCGTATCGACCTTAGCGGCCATCGAGTTTAATGAATAAGCAAGACAGCAAAAAGTCAGTAAGAACAGCTTGTTAAAAAAATTCATAATTATCAATTTAGTTTTGGTTGTATTTTCTTCATTTACCGTTTACCTGATGCAATATCTAATAGTTCTTTATCATAATGATTTTTCACCTCACTTACATTGTCAAATATCATCGTACTCCCATTTGCTGAAGAATAAGCAGGCCAATTCGGTAAACCATCATGGTTTGGATTACCTGTTTTTGCAAAGTTGGTCCAGGCCTTACTCATTTTATCAGCCAGAGCCTCCGCCTGAGCGCCTCCTCCTGTCATTTCTCTCGTGCGTCCAATATTATCAAAAACAAAACCAAGTTCCATACAATGCATTGCTTTATAAACCCCGTCCAATACAGGCGATTGCCAATTAAACATATACATATAAACCGGAGCAGAAGATGAAGCCGACTTCACATCTGCCTGGCGAATAGAAAATAGCCTGAAATCGATATCTAAATCTACATAATTCGATGGGTCCTTTGCACCCGGATAAGCTTTATCCACCGCAGCCATATAAGCTTGAGCTTTATCGCCATATTTAGCTTGTAAATCAGCTTTTACTTTATCCATTGTAAGGTTTCTCAAAGTAGGATTAAAAGGTGTAAACTCATTTTTTGTAGAACCAACCAGTAAAGGAATGTCCTTTGAAAGAGCCAATGCTTCCGGTTGATCGGGCTGATAAGGAAGGAGTTCGCCATCCAGTACTGGTCCCCAACCAAAAGAACCTTCTTTACCTTCTGCTGTCCACTCTTTTTGAACCTTCGCAATCGCTCTTTTACTTGCAGCATTCAATTCCTCGTATGGAACTTTCAGAAGAGAATCTGCCTGCGATGGCTGTAAGTTAAATTCTTTCAAAACTGCCGCACTAACGCGTTCTGCCAATGCTTTATTAACAAAACCATTAATTAAATAACTACCACTTTGTACAATAGCCTTTTGGAAAAGACCTTGAGCCGCAGGAGCAGACATTAAAGTAGTAACCTTTCCACCACCGCCAGACTGTCCAAAAATAGTTACATTTGACGGATCTCCACCAAATGCAGCAATATTATCCTTTACCCATTGCAAGGCTGAGATCATGTCAGTAATACTTACATTTTCAGAGCCCTTGTATTTTTCTCCATAAGCAGTCATATCCAGAAAACCAAGTACATTCAGCCGATGGTTAATGGATACTAACACCACATCATCATTTTTAGCCAGGTTCTCACCATCATAAGAAGGAAGTTCCATAGATGAACCAGCAGTAAAACCACCACCATGTAGCCATACCATAACAGGCCGCTTTTTGCCATCATTTATTTTCTGAGTCCAGATATTCAGACTCAGGCAATCTTCATTTCTATAACCCCAGTTATGTTGAAAAGGAAACTCAATTTCATCATTTACCATATGCGTCTCATCCGTATAAGCTACTGGACCATAAGACATAGAGCTACGGATCCCCTGCCAAGAATCTGGTTTTTGAGCAACCATAAATCGTTCTGCCTTAGCATAAGGAATACCTTTAAAGGTAAATATTCCATTATTCGTGTAACCACGAACTTTACCATATTCAGTATTTACAATTGCATGATCCTTACTGACAATAAGCGGATCTGTTGATACATTTTGCCCCATTACCGATGTTCCGGTTAAAAGAATAAGGACTGAGATTGCGGTTAATTGTTTTTTCATTAGGTTATGATTAGATATTTATAAATTGGATACACTATCAAATAATATGTGTTACTTTGACACAATAATAATTAAAAGAAACTTAGCCACCTAATTTTAAAAAAAATATTTTACTTTGTGTGTTATGGAAGAAAATAATGAGATTGTCTCGTTAAAAAATGTTATTGCGAATAATTTACCATCCGTATCTATTGATCTGGTCGTATTCGGATTTCATGAAAATCACTTAAAGATACTATTATTAAAAACCCTTGATAAAGAAAACTGGACTCTCCCTGGTGGGTTTATCAAAAATGACGAGAGCCTGGATCTGGCAGCCAATCGTCTGTTATCAAGCCGGACAGGTTTAGATCAGGTTTTTCTCCAGCAATTTCATGCTTTCGGAGATCCTGATCGTACAAAACTTAATAGAAATATTGAATTCTTAAAGAAGCAATTCTCTATTGACAAACATGCAGATGAGTTTATCGAATGGATACTCAAACGTTTTATAACCATTGGTTTTTATGCCCTCGTTGAATTTACAGAGGTAAAACCCGTTCCCGATGCCTACACAATTGAGTGTCAATGGCATGATGTGCATGAACTGCCATCCCTGGTATCCGACCACCAATCCATTATAGAAACAGCCCTCAAAACTTTAAGACAACAGCTCAACTACCAGCCTATTGGTTTAAATCTACTCCCGCAAAAATTTACCATGCCCGAGCTGCAGAGCCTCTATGAAACCATTTTAGGAAAAAACCTCGACCGCAGAAACTTTCAACGTAAAATGCTCAGCTACAAAATACTTGAACGCTTACCTGTTAAACGCACCGGGGGAGCCTATAAAGCCCCTTACCTGTATAAGTTTGATAAAGAAAGCTATGAAGAAGCCCTGCAAAGCGGCCTAAAGGATTTGTGGTAGCCGATTCAGGATACCACCCGTCTTTTCATTTAATTCCTTTTGCCTATAGCCAGCTGTAATCCTTTCAAACTCTGTTAAAACATACAATCCTATTTGAACCTCGTCCCTATAGGCTAATTGAGGTTTAGTAGCAAGCGATGCTATATACTGAAGCTCCTCCGTTAAGAAATCCAATGTTGCATCAGTAACCATATTAGCTTCCTCAATTTCATTCAGCGCATATAAATTCCGAACCGTGTTTAGCTTGTTCAAAGTATCTACAATGGAGTAGTTTCTTAAAGGCAGCTGCTTCATACTTTTCCCCATTACCTGTTTTGCTTCCTTTGTTTTACCTTCAGTAATCAGGTTATTAGCCAGCGTATTGTTTAAATGCCATGTACTATTCACAACCCTTCTTGATTCCACATCCATGTATTTCGCCCTATTAAAGGCCGAAAAATCCAGTTTATTCATCACATTAGAATACATTACCTCGGTATTTGTACGCTGCGTTTTATCTATTTCTTTACCCTCATTTTTTAAAGGCAATAATCGATAGGCATATCCTTCTAAATACAAATATTCGTCTAAGCCCATATACGTATCTTCAGATACCGATGTAGCAAAATAGACAGGCCTTTCCCAATTATTATTTGCCAAAATATCAAACATAATCAAGTCCGCTTTACTTGCATAAGGCTTATTAAAGCTCCATTCCATTGCAGGCACCACATCAGATTTCTGTTCAGGGCGAATCGTATTTGTATCAATCAAGCGGTCTGCATTGATAGAGAGTTTCAATTTCCTGGCAGGTAAAAAGTTCATATAAGAACCATCAGACATCTGAACCTGATCATTTCTATTTTCAGAAGTCATCACCGCAAGCAAATCACTTAATTCCACGCTATCAGTTATCCCATAATCCACATAAGGAAAGAAATCCCTAACGCCGGCCTGATATTGTTCATGCAATAAACTAATCGGCAAAGCTTCAGATGAATTTACCTTAGCTTTCAACTGATCAATAAAAGAATCATCCTGCAAAAACTGAAGACAAATTACTCGTACATCCGTTCTTATACCCTCTACCTCTTGCGCATACCACAGCGGATAAGTATCATTATCCGCATTTGTAAATAGAATGGCATTCTCAGCACAAGAGTTCAGGTAATTCCTTGCCCATTCCAAAGCCGTCGTTTTATCAGAGCGGTCATGATCATTCCAGCCTTGTGTACCCATTAAAAATGGAACCCCAAAAAAGCAAATTACAGTCGCCGCTACCAAGCCTATCCTCTTGGTAGAATTCTTTTGAAGAAAATCTTTAACCAATAGAAAGCCAAAACCTATAAAAATCGCAAAAGCATAAAAAGATCCAGCATAAGCATAATCACGTTCGCGTACCTGCAGTGGATCCTGATTGAGATACAAGATAATGGCTATACCTGTAAAGAAAAACAAGGTAGCAATCGTAATCCCGATCTGCTTATTTCTCCTAAACAGCCAGAAAATTCCCCCGATACCCAATAAAAAAGGTAAACCATAAAACACATTATGACCCTCATTTGCAATAATACTTGGAGGAAGATCGGTTTGACTTCCCAAACGAATGGCATCCAAAGGTTTAATTCCTGTAATCCAATTACCATTTTTAATATCTCCATATCCCTGAATATCATTCTGCCTGCCAGAGAAATTCCAGAGAAAATACCGCCAATACATTACACCCACCTGCCAGGAAGCAAAGAAACCAAGGTTATCACTAAAAGTTGGCGTCTCCCCATCGCCAAGCCCCATCCATTCCTTGTAAAAATCTATATGCTGTGGTTTCTGACTGTATGTTCTCGGAAACAGTAAGTTTTTATCGTAGCTTGTTTTGTACTTATTTCCTGCAATCTCATAATCCCTTTCCCCTTTCCTATACAAGTTTCCTGTTACTTCATTATCAATGCTTTCAGCGTCAAAAGTATGACCGTACAATAAAGGAGTAGATTGATAATTCGTCCTTCCCAGATAATTATAAAGCGAATAGATATTATCTGGATTGCTTAAATTAATAGTTGGTTTGGCATTCGCACGAAGAAGAATGATGGTATAAGAGCTAAATCCCAATAGTAAAAATGCCGTGCATATTAAGCCTAAGTTAAGCTTATAATTATGCTTTCGAATAGAATACTGAATACCAAAAAACAATAAAAAGCTAAATAGGACAATGTAAAACAAAGCTCCCAATCCAAATGAAAATCCAAAAACATTAACAAAAAGAAGATCAAGTTTAAATGCTCCCAATACAAAGTATTGTATCATTCCAAACTGCACAACAGCTACAATCGCGCAACCAACCAGTAAAGCTTTAACAGTTCCCAAGGCAGTAATACCATTCGATTTACGATAATAATAAACCAATGTAATCGCCGGAATTGTCAATAGGCTCAATAAGTGTACTCCTGTTGAAAGTCCAATCATAAATGCGATGAAGATCAACCAACGATCATTTATCGCATCCTCCCATTTAAGAATAGCCCAAAAGGTAATGGCCGTAAATAAAGAAGAAAGAGCATACACTTCCGCCTCAACAGCAGAAAACCAAAAAGTATCAGAGAAAGTATAGGCCAGGGCTCCTATTACACCAGCAATGATAATACTCTTCGTTTTACTTTTAATCTTTTCATTCCTATAAGCCTTTGCCACCAAAGCCGTAATGGTCCAAAATAAAAATAAAATAGTAGCCGCGCTCGAACATGCTGCACTAAAATTAACCCAATATGCAATGTTAGAAGTCTCGCCAAAAGCAAAAAGACTAAACATCTTTCCTAGAATAAGAAAGATCGGTGCCCCCGGCTGATGGCCCACTTCCATTTTAAATGCTGCAGCAATAAATTCCCCACAATCCCAAAAACTAACAGTAGGTTCCATGCTAAGCCAATAAACAATCAAGGCAAAGAAGAACAAAGCAAAACCTACAAGCGTATTTATTCTCCGAAAATCCCTTCGCTCCTGTTCAGTATTTATCAGATCATCAAACTCAACGTCGATGCATTTCTTAACCTCTTCAATATCCAATTTATCTGAAGAAGCATTATGTTCCAAATCAGTAATAATATGGTCAAACAGCTCATCGCAATTTGATTTCACGATGGTTACCTCCTCCAGATACCTTCGTATTTCCTGTTTCTGCAAAACACTTAGTTTCATGCCATCTTAGGATTTAAATTCAGCAATAAAGCAAGATTTCCCATAAAGCTTTTCGTTTCATTCAGCTTCACTTTCACCTTTGCTCTACCCTTTTCACTAAGAGCATAATATTTGCGGGCACGATTATCCACAAGCTCTACACTCGCTGTTAACAGCCCCTCTTTTTCCAATTTATGCAGAGCCGGATATAAAGCACCCTCCGTAAGTAGAATTTCACCATTCGTGATCTCCTTAACTACTTGCGTAATTTCGTATCCATACATCCTATCATTATTCTGCAGAAGCTTCAAGATAATTATCTGAAGACTTCCTTTCAGTAATCCTTTATACTTAGTTGAATTCATACACAAATATATAATTTTATATAATATATAAGAATCTTATGTATATAGATAAAATGATACGATAGATTTAATTCCTAATTCGAAAAGGAATGGCAGGTCAAAAACACTTAAGAGTTTAGAAGATACTTAATACGCTTGAATTAATACCTCAGCAGGAATATGTAGTTTTTCTGTGAGCTTATACAAAAATGTTACCATATTGGTTACGCTATAACTTAAATAAACGTTAAGATAAATGGAACACAAAATTCACAATCCATTTATCTTAACATCCAGCCTTAAACATCCTATTTCTTAATGCGAATAGCAACATATATTGCAAATAACAATAAATCTTAGCAATGAACTATGCATTTAAATCAGCCCTTTAATTAATAACCCCTCCTTCAGGAACCGTCCAGAAGTAAATCGTAGAGCCATCAACAGTTTGCGTCTTTTCAGGCTTCCAATCTCCCATTGTAAAAGCGTGAGATACAATTCTGGTACCTGGTTTAAGTGCCAAAATTTTCGGACGCAATTTCATGTTCACATCAGGTAAAAGATACAAGGTAATCACAGAAGCTCCGCTTAAATCCGTATCAAACAGATTGGCATTTAAAAACTCTACTTTATCACTTACCCCGGCACTTTTAGCATTGGCATTCGCCTCTGCAATTCTTTGAGGATCAATATCGTATCCCTTTCCCGTTGCGCCATAATCTTTAGCAGCCGTAACAACAATCCTTCCATCACCACATCCTAAATCATACAATACATCACCAGCTTTTACATCAGCCATTTTCAGCATAGCATCAACAACTGCCTGTCTCGTTGGCACATATGGAACATCTAATGCCGGGCGGTCTTGTGCATTAGTAAGGGTAACAGTGCATACTAATAAAAGTAGGGCCCCAATTAATTTTTTTACAGATTTCATCTCATTTAATTTAAAGGTTAAAAAATATATGAATTATAATTATATCTAAACTTCCATTTCATCAATCTGATATTCCTCATTCTTAAATCTTCTCTTCTCTATTCTTTGGAATATTGTAAGAAGCAGTGCCCCAACAAATAATACAATCACACCAACCAGTGCGCCAATACCTGTATACATCAAACTTGAACACAAAAGATAAGCACTTGTTAAACAGAAAATAATAGGTGTGATCGGATATAGTGGAACACGAAAAGCTCTGTGTGCATCAGGCTCTTTTTTACGTAATATAAATAATGCAATGCCCACTAATAGGAAGAAAAACCAAAAAACAGGTGCAGTATATTCAATAATAGTTTCAAATCCGCTACGTGTAAACAAACCTAAACTTATTAATATCAAAGAGATCAACCCTTGCACCAGAAAAGCGTTCACCGGCCCCGATGTTTGACTATTCCATTTTCCAAGAAAAGATAGTACCTTAAAATCCTTACCCAATGCATAATTTGTTCTGGCTCCTGTAAAGATCGTTGCATTTGCAGATGTCAGTGCAGAAATTGCTACAATAATCCCGATAAGCCAAACACCGGTTTCTCCCCAAACAATCCTCATAAGGTCTACTGCTACCGCATCAGATTGAGCAATGCTGCTGTGTCCCAATGCCCTCAGAAATCCTATATTAATTAATAGGTAGGCTGCCGTAATGATCAATATACTGATAACCAATACCCGAACCATCTTTTTCTTCCCAGCTTTCAATTCAGCAGATATATACGCTGCCTCATTCCATCCACCGAATGTTAGAAGAACAAACACCATCGCCAAACCTAAAAAGTTGCCAGAAGTTGTGGGTGGTTCTATTACAGCAGATGTTGGTTCAACAAATTCGGGTGCAAAGATCAACCCTGCTGCAGCAATCAATAAAACACCAGCCACCTCAGTCACTGTAAATAACTTTTGCGTACCAGTCCCCAGCCTGATTCCCATAATATTAATGGCAGTAAGAATTACGACTATAAGTGCCGCATATATGACAGAAGAGAACTCTCCGAGATTGTATATCTGGCTAAAATAATCTCCGAAAATATAAGCTAGTAAGGCGATTGATCCAGTTTGAATAACACTCATTCTGGCCCAGGCAAAAAGAAAAGCGAGCTTTTTTCCATAAGCCCTGCCAATAAAGTGATAATCTCCACCGGCATTGGGAAATGCAGTGGTCAGTTCGGCATAACAAAGAGCACCAATTAAAGATACTCCGCCACCCAGTATCCAGGCAAATAAAAACAATGAATCAGAATCTGTATTGGCTGCAACTAAAGAAGGAGTCCTAAAAATCCCCGCACCAATTACAATTCCTACAATAATTGCAACGGCATCAGTAACGCTTAGCTGGTGTTTAGGTGCCACGTTTTGAGTGGTATCTTTTTCCATAATTTAGTCATATATAATTAGTATTTAAGTGTTTAACTTTTGTTCTACTAAAAATACCTATTAACAACCAAATAGTTTGATACGTAGGATTATTGTTACAATTATACGGATGTTAGAAGCACAGCTATCGTTCCCCCTCTCCTAACCCTCTACTCTTACCCAATCACCAGCACTTCTTAACTCTCCAGCGAATTCATCTTTATTCTTACCAACCAAATACAAACAAGGCTAATCAATATTCTCAAAAAATAGCCAGGCGCAATAGCCTACGATATGTTTGTTCCCAATGATTGCAAACCGGTTGCTCATTCAATTAACAAATTCATTCACATTTTAAATCTTAAAAAAATGGCAATTTATGCAAAAGGACCCTTAGGTTCATTCTCAGGAAAACTTGGAAACATCGTAGGATCAAACTGGCGCTCTATCGACTACTTAAGATCCTTACCACGACCGTCAAAGAAGGCGGCAACAGAAAAACAACTCGCACAACGTTCCAAGTTTGCACTAACAATTGATTTCCTCAGTCCCTTACGAAGCTTTATCGATATGGGTTACAACGATTCAAACCAGCAAAAGATGACAGCCTTTAACCAGGCAACCAAACATTTGCTACCAAGAATTGAAGGCCAATACCCGGATTTCATAATCCCTTATGACGAGGTAATCCTTTCAAAAGGTTCATTAAAAGGCATCACAACACAGGCGGAAATCAACCTCGATGGAGATCTGCAAATCAGCTGGGACCCATCCATCAACCCCTTATCTTCTGAAGCCGATGATCTGGTTTATATCATCATGTATAATGAAACAAACAAAGATTACTTCCTGTATCAAAACGCGACTCGCGGAGCAGGTGAAGATATCATAAACACCGAGTTCATGGGTCAGGGAGAGCTTCACATCTGGGCTACAGCAATGTCTAGTGATGGCTCAAAACGTTCAGAAAGCAAGTATTACGGATCGGTTACGCTCTAGTAACACCCTTGCATCATAAGGAGGCCCTCGCAAGAGGCCCTCCTTTTTTTTCCATTCACTCACCACTAAATTCCATCATCATGAATCAGATTCAAACAGTTTTCGACCAGTTCAACTACTTCTTCCATCAGCACAAACTAGGTTTAATGCTGATATTATCCATCCTTATATTCATTTTCTTTGGCGATACCATCCGCTGGATAGACATCACCGCAGCTCCCATTGATCTGGGCGTACTGGCCGTCATCCCCCTATCCGCCATCACCGTTATCTCCTTTATGATCTTAACCGGATGGATGATCTCCTGGCAATGGCCCGTATTAAGCGAATACCAACACGAATTCTTAGAAAAAACCTTTAAATCCCTACTATCATGGCAAAAAGCATTGATCTACTTCTCCTTTTATTTAGCAGTTTTCTATGCCTTCATATTAGCAACAGCAGCCTTTATGTAAACTTGGCAGCAGAAAACAAAGCAACACTACAAGAACAAACAACCTTAAAGCGGGCGCAAATCCGCAAAATCTATACACAGGAAATCGGCGTACGCGAAAAAACCAATAAAAACGATGGCGAACGCGTTGCCGAATACCTAAAATACACCCAGTTAAACGAAGGCTATGCCTGGTGCGCAGCCTTCGTTTCCTGGTCATTCGGCCAGGCAGGGCTACCAGAACCCCGAACGGCATGGTCTCCTTCACTATTCCCTAATAAGCGAATCATCTGGCAAAAGAATCAAAACAACTCCAACAGAAGCCTTAAAAAGCCCCAGCAGGGCGATGTCTTTGGAATCTATTACAGCAATTTAAAACGCATTGCTCATGCCGGATTCGTAGATCAATGGGATGATAAATACGTAATCACTGTTGAAGGAAATACCAACGACACAGGCAGCCGCGAAGGCGATGGCGTTTATCGCAAAAGAAGGCCTGTCAGCAGCATCTATCAAGTATCCGACTGGATCACCAAACCCTAGAAATCATGAAAAAATCTTATTTAGCAATCTTAATCTACTGCAGCTTCCTGATAAGCTGCAGTACAATCAGCAAGCAGCGCTCAGCCCAAAAATCCACAAACAATAGCGAGAGTCAATTCATAGAAACCAGCCAGCATCAGCTCGATAGCCAGGCAAGCCAGTGGCTCCAAAGCTGGTTGCAACAGCTGCAATTCAGCACAACCCTTATCCATTCCGATTCAACAATCAGCTACCTGCCAAACGGTGGCTTCCAACTCAGCCGAGGCAGCATCATCCTTACAGAATCATCGCAGCAGTCAAGCTTCAATCAAGAAAGCAAATCGAGCGAAAAGCAAGAAGGCCGCTATCTCAATCAACAAAGTACCAGCAGCCAAAAAGAACAACAAAGCAATAAGCAAAGCGAGAAAGAACGTCTACCCGCTATCCCACCTTTTTGGCTTGCCATATTCGGTATCCTGGCCCTACTATCTCCACTCCTTTTAGCTCGTTTAAACAAAAGGCACTAAAAAAGACACTTTTATATTCGTAAGTGAATATGCTCCTTTGCTGGCACAGAGGTACATAGCTATGGTCAAATCTGTGTAAAAGTATCCCACTTAAATTGTTTAACGTATAATTAAATTTTATATTATGAAAAATGCAAATTTCACTGATGAATTATCTATGCTTGTAAAGGTTCTTAACAAAGTACATCAAACTAACGAACAGATTATTAAATCTATTCTAGAAATTAAGGCACAAGAAACTGCACCAGTTTCCGTATTGCATGACCTTATTTTCATTGAAGAATTATCCGAAAAACTACGTATCAGTACCAGTACCATTTATCGCTATGTAAGCGAAGGTATTATACCGTGTAGCAGAATCGGTAACCGGCATGTATTCTTTGAAAGCGATATTAAACGCTTTCTGAAAGAAAACTACAGAAGTAATCAAATAAAAAATAATAAACAACCATGAAGAAAGGAATCTACCTGTTCTCACAGTATTCTTACCACAAAGGTGTGGAGGAAACGGGACTCTTAGAGGACGCAGAAAAAGTGTTGCAAACAATGGCAACCAAACAGCAATTGTTAAACCTATATAAAGAGGCGAAGTTAGATCCTGATTTAGTCAGGATCCTTCGCCTTTATTTTAACCTGGCCAATGAACGGACGCCTGATGAAAGTCCGTCGCCAGAAGGATTAGAATACCTCACCACACTTTGTCTCGAGATATACCATCTTTTAACCAGCAGTAGCGAGAAAGTAGACGAACTCCTGTTATTCAGGATCTTTGTTCGTTTAAACTTCAACAAAGATCAAATTATAGACTATTACACCAACAAGCTTGATAAGCTGATAGAAGACCTACCCAAGAATCGAGATCTAATAGAAGGCTATTTAATAGAATGCGATTACCCCGCTAAAAAGAACACCGCCTTTACAAGCAAAAACCACAGCCTCGGCAGAGAGATAAAAGGCCATCTCGAAGTAGCCATGAACCAGCACGATAGAAAGCTCAGCGATTATAACACCTACCCTCCAGCCGGGCTTTTCAGAACCAATGTAAGCCTTGCATTAACTATGTATTTCTTTAAACTGCTAATTAATGTCGGAATCTTTGAAATAATCGGTTCTCATACAGATTTTTGGAAAGCGCTTAGTAAGCTTATGAGAGGAAAGAATGGAAAAAGATATGATCACAAAGTTATAAAAGCCAAATTTTCAAGTAAAGATGTCAAAGATATGGAGAAAGCCACTACCTACACTAATTTAATAACTACTCAAATAACATTCGATACCGATGTATCCAATAAGGGAAGAATAAAGTAATCTAATAGATGTAGAAAATCACCCAAAATGGGTGATTTTCTACATACTCTATAGCAAGTATTAATGCTATAGAGAATTTATGAACTGTAAGTAGTATTTTAGCAGCTTTGATAGCCTATCACCAATTTATTAAAAATGATACGATCCTTGTTTACAGTTCTAGTTATTACCCTCTGCTTTCATTTACACACTTTCGCGCAAGACTCCCTCTTCCATTATGAAGTAGAAGCTCAAACAAGTGCTACTAGTAATGGCGTTGTTCCATTCTGGATGCGATCAAACCAATTTGGTTCCATACCTACAGCTGGTGTCTCGGGGAGCTTACTTGCCAGAGCCTCTAAAACCTACGATACAACAAGAAGCGATAATTGGTATGGCAAAGAAAAACTAATTGACTGGGGGGCAGGATTTGAAGGCAGAACCAACCTCGGAAAAGAATCAAACCTATCTTTGATAGAAGGCTATGGTAAAATGCGAGTGGCCATCTTTCAACTTAAAGCAGGAAGAACAAAAGATGTAATGGGACTTAATGGCGATAGCTCCCTTACTTCCGGGAATTTTGCAGTATCCAGCAATGCATTAGGAATTCCGAAGGTTGAAATTTCTATACCTCAATATTATACATTACCTATCTGGGATGGCTTGATAGCCATTAAAGGTAATTTTTCGCATGGTTGGGCTGGAAAATTTACTGTACCAACTAAAGGATTAACAAACCCCGATATCCTAGGAGATCATATTATATATCCAACTACCTATTTCCATCAAAAATCCCTATACGGTCGAATTGGTAGAGATGATTGGAAATTAAAATTACACGGAGGCTTTAATCATCATGCGATGTGGGGAAGTGAACGAGATGTTTATGGTGATCATTTTAGTCTTTCAAATCTTCAAACTTTCTTCTATATCGTAACTGGTAAAGTTTATGGGAATAATATTATTGGGCAATCTAAAATAGGAAATCAAATAGGTTCTATTGATGTAGGCATTGAATATGATTTTGAGAGTACAAACCTTCTAATTTATAGACAGAATTTCTACGATGTTGGTGCACTCTCGAAATTAGCTAATATCCGTGATGGCCTAAATGGTATTCGCTTAGAAAATAAAAGATTCAAATATTCAAATGAGAGGTCTTTTCAATGGAAAACTATTCTTTTTGAGTTTCTTTATACTAAGAACCAAGCAGGTGAACTATGGTCTAAATATACCAAATCTGGCGATGAAGATTATTATAATAATTATTATTATTATGAAGGATGGTCTTATAATGAAAAAGGTATAGGAACACCTCTTATTACAACTCAATTTGAAGCAAAAGAAGGACTTGTTAGCAATCCAGGTCAATACTTTATCAATAATAGACTTTATGCTTTTCACATCGGTTTTTCAGGTTCTGTGAAAGACTGGAATTTTATTTCTAAAACAGTGTATTCTAGAAATTTTGGAACGTATGGAACCAGTTCTATCGGTGGATCTCAAGGAGAGATAAGATATCCCCCAGTATATGGAATCTTTAAAACTGTAAATCAATTTTCAGGATACTTGGAGTTACAAAAAGAAATAAAAAAGGAATTTACTGTTGGAATAGTTGGAGCAATAGATCAAGGGCAGTTATTAGACAATTCTATAGGCTTACAATTGCGCTTAATTAAACGCTTCAAATAAATTGAAAGTAGTCTAAACAAAAAAAAGATAGCTTATGCTATCTCTAATAATTTATCTACAATTCTCTCAGCCGTTTTACCATCCCATAAATCAGGAATTCTTCCTGACTTCCAATCTCCATTAAACAGTATATCCATCGCTGGTTTTATAGCCTTCGGATTTGTACCTAAGAGCTCATTCGTCCCCATAGTACATGTTTCAGGCCGCTCAGTATTATCACGCAAAGTCATACAAGGTATATTCATTACTGTAGTTTCTTCGGTAATACCACCCGAATCAGTAATTACAGCTTTTGCATGCTTAACCAAATAATTGAATTCTAAATAACTTAGTGGTTCAATCATATATAAATTGCTTGCCTTAATACCAATATGTTCAATTATTTGTGCAGTTCTAGGATGAACGGGAAACACTAGTGGTAAACCTCTACTTTGTAATATTATTTCATCAATTAAAGTTTTCAAGTGTAACTCTTGATCAACATTTGCAGGTCTATGCAAGGTCATTACAATATATTCCTTTTCCTTTAAAGACACCTTATCCCAGACTGGTGGCTTTATAAATCGAGGCATTTGTTTTAGCAAGGTATCAATCATTGTATTGCCAACATGAAAAACATTTTCTTTCTTTATTCCTTCATTCCTTAAGTTTTCATTTGCTAGTTCAGATGTTGTAAAGAAGTAATCTGTAATGGCATCAGTTACCATCCTATTAATCTCTTCAGGCATGGTTATATCTCTTGATCTTATTCCTGCCTCTACATGAGCTACTTTAGTATTTAATTTTTTAGCAACAATACTACAGGCCATTGTTGAAGTTACATCACCAACTACAAGAACTATATCAGCAGGATTTGTCATAAGCTCTTTTTCAAAGCCAATCATTATTGCTGCTGTTTGTTCTGCTTGCGTTCCACCACCAGCACCTAAATTTGCATCCGGCTTTGGAATATCAAGCTGTTCAAAAAAATCACCACTCATTTTCTTATCATAATGCTGCCCTGTATGCACTAAGCGGAATGCAATATCTTTTTTATCAGACTGTGCTTGTTGGATTGCATGAATAATAGGTGCTATTTTCATGAAATTTGGACGAGCACCGGCAACTATTGTAATTTTCATTTTTATAATTTTTTATTAAGTCCTAATTTATATTTAATAACCATCCCAATAAATTGAGTATTTGTTATTAAATAACGTTTCCACATTCTACCAGGCTCTTGTATCACTCGGTAAAGCCATTCTAAACCGCTATTTTGCATCCATTTAGGTGCACGTTTAGTTATCCCAGCCACCACATCAAATGAGCCTCCTACTCCCATTGTAAATGGTGTATTCATAATATCTTTGTAAGCATTAATAAAGATTTCTTTTTTTGGGGAAGTAATTGCTACAAATAGAATATCAGCTTTACTATCAGCTATCTGTTTAGCAATTTCTGGTTCATCTTCTTTACTATAATAGCCATTGCGATATCCTGCAATAATGCCGGGAGAATAGATATCACTGTATTTGTCAACAACTTTTCTTACAATATCCTCTTTTGCACCAAAAAAGAAAATACGATAATTTCTCTGGTTTGCCAACTTTACTAAGTTCTCCATTAAGTCAATACCCGCTACGCGTTCAGGCAATGCTTTACCCAATAGCTTAGATGCCCATACCACAGCCTGACCATCTGCATTAATAATGTTGCAATTAATTATAGATTCTTTTAATTGAGCATCTTTCTGCATATTGGCTAACTTTGCTGCATTTACCACAACGTGTTGCAAAAAAATACGATTTTCAATACTATGGTCTATAATCGCTATAGTTTGTTCCATACTAAGCTGATGAATTGGGCAGCCAAATAGTTCAATCTTAATTATATTTAAATCTATTTTAGTCATTTCTATATTTCAATATTTTTGCAGGCACTCCTCCCACAATTGCAAAATCAGGTATATTTTTTGTTACCACGCATCCTGCTCCAATTATTACATGAGATCCTATTATAACACCAGGCAACACGACAACATTAGCGCCAATCCATACATCATTACCAATAACAACACTTTCAGCAGTTTCACCTTGAAATTGTATAGGAATATCTAAAGATGCATACTGATGATTTTTTGTATATATTTTTACATCTGGTCCCATAATCACATTATTTCCAATAATTGTGTTAGATTGAATAATACAGTTTGTTCCTAATTCTGAATAATCACCAATTTCTATAAACATCGAAACATCAGCATTTCTTTTGATCCTTATTTTTTTCCCAGCTTTATTTACAAAGTTTTTGACAAGGAATCTTCGTAAATGAGGGCTAATGATTGCATACGGACGATATATCTCAGGAGTAAACCGAAATAAAAAAATATAAAAAAAATATAAAAGTTTTCTAACCATTTACGATAATGATATTTGATTTATATTAGTAATAGGTATCATAATACTCTTATTACTTTCACAAAAAGTATTAAAGAATTGAGATTCATTTGATCCAATTAAAACATATGTTCGTTTTAAAAAATGTATTGCATCAAAATGACAAAAAGATGAAATTGATATATGTGCTATTGCTTCTGATATTAATTTCTCTGATGAAACATTTCCTTCATAATATAGTAAACAATCTGAGTTTCTTAGACATAATTCTTTAATTTCAAATGAAGCTTCTCTTTCCGAAGGATGCGGCTTGTATACTAATTTTAAATCTTTGTTTTTTAAATATTCCAAACTATCCATAATAAAATTAGAAATAGAGTCTTTATTTTGACCTTGTCCTGTATAAATCAGATATTTAAAATCAAAAGGATTTTGTTCATATTTTACAAGTTCATATTTCATTGAAGATTGATAATCTATATTAACAGGAAAATTTGACCTCTTAATCTCTTTAGCCCAGAAATCGTTGTAAACAAGTATTCTGTCAGGGAGTGGAAGTCCTTCTGTATAATGATAATTATATCCAATATGACTTTTCCCAATATGACCATGTTGGATTTCAGTTACGGGTATTAATCGTTTCTTTAATACTGCACATATGTAAGATTTAGAATAAGCAGAAACGAGATATGCTCCTTTGCACTTTTTCTGAAATGAAAAAACTATAGTATAGAAATTATACTTAATAATAAAGTCTAGATAGTATCGCAACAATTTTTGACGGCTAACTTTAATATTTAAATAGCAACACTGATTATAAGTCTCTTCAAATTTATAAAAAGCCCAAAATTTACTTAAGATTACTGATAACAAATTTGTAAATACGTTAAATACACTATCAGAAAGCACTGAATTCTCTTTATAAAAATGATCGAATTTTTTAACGTCATTAACATTGTTCAGAGTTAAAAAGACCTTGCAATACTCAATTGCGACTTTCTCATATGGGAAATATAAATCAACAACTTTATCTTGATACATTCTTAATCCCCTAGAAGATCCAAAATACATATATTCTTTATTCAGTCCTTTAAATAAGTTCAAGATATTAATCCCTATTAATTTAAGATGTTTTTTCTTATGAATTGTTTTTGAGGTGTTTTGTACAAGGTTATCAAGAAATAAATTGAACTTCACATGAATCCAAGCATTAGTATCCTTATAGCGAAATGAGTTCATAATTTTAACATTCTTTTCTAATTCGTCAAATTTCAAATTCATAACCTTATTTTACTATTTGTAAGAATCGCCAATATTGCAATTATAAATAAACCAACTCCATTAATTAGAATAGGGACACTAATACTAGCGAAAGCTATATAAAATAACAAAAGGTTTTTTGTCATTCTAACATTTATAAATGGTGTCACAGAGAGGTAATTAAATTTAGCCTTTTGAATAGTTAAGAAAAAAGCAATAATTATAATGATACCAAGACCATATTCAGCTAATAAGGATATAATAAAAACATCAAAAATAGGCCCATATGCTTGATCAAATCCTAAATAAATTCTTTCTGCAATATCTAACTCTCTGTATACATTCTGATATTGTATAGACATAATACTCCCAAAAGTACCAGGACCAGAACCAAAGGGTGCATAATAATTGAATACTTTTAACCCTGAAAAAAAGATTTGAGTTCTAACTTGGTCTTCTGTAAATGTTTGCTGATTAATCTCTCCAAAAAGTCGATCAGTTAGGAAAGGCACTATAAATATTAAAGCAATACATCCAAATTGGTAAAATGGTCTAAACTTAGATTTGATCTTAAAACTCAAAAAGAATACAATAATTAAAATACCAAATAAAATATCCTTTCTAGTAAAAGTTAGTAGTAGGAAAAGTAAGCATAAACAAGTGATCTGCAACTTGTACTTGTATATGAACAAAAATAATTTATTTACATGCTGTTTTATATTAAGTAATAAAATAATACAAAAAACGAGATATCCTGAATAGACTGTTCTTGAGAAGAAAATGCCACCTATTGTAATTCCATTAATTCCTCGCACATCCTGATTTGATCTTATATATAAATTTGGAACAATAAAATACAAAACATTTATTACAATGCTTAGAATAAACAAAATAGAAAATATACGAATAAATATCTTAAAGAATTGATATTTATATATTTTAGATTTGAGGCCAAAGTAATAAAAAACAAATAAAAACTTAGAAGTAATAAAGACCTGAATATAACTTGTTAATGGTAGTGTATTATATAATAATAAAAAAAAAGAATAAAGAAAATAAATCATCACAATAGTAGTAATAGACTTATTAGTTAAGGAGTATCTCTTGAATTTAAAAAGAACTGCGATCAAGAAATACAAACAAATTCCGTCATCAATAACACCAATAAATGGTATATTCAAATTGATTAGTGGAAGAATTAGAACACACAAAAGTAATGTCAGGTCAAACTTTACCCAATTATTTATAATCGCTAACTTACGTTTGTTTTGAATAGTTATCACTTTAGATATTAATATATTGAGGGTCGTTTATCATTTTTTTTGCTGTCTTAAAAGAACCAAGGAGATTCTCTAGATTTAAGATAATAAATAACAACAAGGGTAGTATGAAAAGCCAATTATTAACATTCAATAAAGTTAATATTAAAGCTAATAGATAAGGCAACATAATATAATGAGGGATCACTGCTTTTAATAGTAATTTCCAAGTGGAAGTTCCTTTTAAGAGCTTTATACCTGAAATGCCATTTGCTAAAACGAAAAATAGGTAAGATACCATAGTAGCTATGATTACATACTCATATGACAAGTTAAGAAACTCAACAATTATAAAAGCAACGGATAAATTAATTAAAAAAGCTACCACTGATACTATAGCAAGATTTTTCTCCTTATGTTTTGCCATTAATAGACCTTGGTAGCCAAAACCATTTGTATATAAAACTATACTCAAAACTATAAGACGAAACCCGAAAAGTGTACTATTATATGTGGGAAAAAACTGTAAGAAAACTGGAAAAAACAGTAATGATAATTGCATCAGTAAATGGGCCAGCACTATATAATCTTTCCGTAACTTTTGTATAAATCTTTCAGCTTCTTCTACCTCACTATGTGCAAATTTATTAAGCATTTTAGGTGTAATAAGGAATGTAATGGAGTTAAGCAAAAGAATAAATATATTGGCAAGAGTATAGAAAAATGTAAAGAAGCCAAACTCTTCAACAGTATAATAATGACTTATAATGGTTCTAATACTTATAATTATAAAATAAAATGAACTGGTATAGATAAACAAATAAAGTCCTTTTTCTAATAATGCTCTTATCAAAGGTTTATTCCATTGAAGATTTAGTTTTATTGGATTGTTGTATAAGTAAACTCCAAGTATCAATACATTTGCTATTACGTTTATCCATATCATAGCATATAATAATTTTTCTCCTCTAAAAAACAATGAAACTATAAGGATTGAAAGTGGTAATAATGACTGACTGAATGAAATTTCTTTTAGCTTTCCGAAAACTCTATATATATTAGAAAAAATTGTATTAAAATATTGTGTGACTACAATTATAATCAGAGGTAATATAAATTCTAGCAATCTATATTTAGACCCAATCTCCGGAAAATATAAGACAATAATAAATAAACAGCCAATAGCTGCTATCGATGTTATTAAAGTTAATAATAATCCAGAGTTACAAATCAAAGTTAATTTTTGATTATCCTGTTTATTAATTGAACCCATAACATTCAAAGAATAAGGGACACCAAAATTAACTTGTGTAAAATATTGCATAACTAAATTGAAAAACCCCCAGATTCCTAAATAAAGTGGTCCTAAGTAAACTGCAATAAATAAGGAATTAATAAATTGAATAAAATATGTACCATATCTACTTGTTAGGTAAATAACTGAAGGGCTGGCAAGTAATTTCTTAATCATTATTCTTATTATAAAAGAAAGGGATCTCCTTTTTTATAATTTCTAGGAGCAACTTTTCCTATTAACTCTTTCAAATATCTAGGAGGCATTCCATTCCCTGGCCTAACCGAACGAATATTCTTCTCTGTCAATAATTCACCTTTTTCAATATCCTCCACAACAAATAGTGAGCGTCGTCTTAATTTATTACGCTCTGTTAATGTATATGTGATTTTACCTAAAGAGTTGTAAGCATCTCTGCAAGCTTGTACCATTTCTTTAAATTCAGGGGGCTCCATAGAGAAAGCAGCATCGGGACCACCCAAATTTCTATCTAAAATGAAATGCTTTTCTACAACACGAGCACCTAAGGCTATAGCAACTACTGGAATAGTATTTCCCATAGTATGATCCGAAACTCCAACTTTAACATCAAATGTCTCCTTTAAGTTCGGAATTGTTAATAAATTAGCCATATCTGCAGTAGCCGGATATTCAGAAGTGCATTTTAATAATGTAACATCGTTATTTCCTACACTTCGACAAGTATTTACTGCTAATTCAATGTCGGAAATTGACGCTACCCCTGTAGAAATAATTATTGGTTTTCCGGTCTTTGCTACAGATTCTATTAGTGGTATATCTGTAATCTCAAAAGAAGCGATTTTATATAGTGGTACATTTATAGACTCTAAGAACTTTACACCTTCCAAATCAAAGGGAGAAGAAAAAAATACCATTCCTAAATTTTCAGCAACCTCCTTCAGTTTAGGTTGCCAATCATAAGGCATAGCTCCTTGAGAGAAAACTTCATAAGGAGTTTTACCTTTCCATAAACCATCCTTTCTTGGGCCAAAAAAGTCATTGTCAACATTTAAGGTTAAGGAGTCTGGTTTAAAGGTTTGAACTTTAACTGCATCTGCTCCTGCCAAAGCCATTGCATTTATTGTTTCTACCGCAATATCGAAATTGTTATTATGATTGGCAGACATTTCCGCAATTATAAATACATCATTCCTATTCCACATTATATTTTAATTTAAATTTTTCAATAGTATTAATTTTTTTTGCGGGACATCCACCTAGAATCGAAAATCCCTCGAATGGTTTAGTAACAACGCTACCTGCGGCTATTAATGTGCAATCTCCAATAATAACACCCGCCACAATGGAAGTATGAGCGCCTATCCAACTTCCTTTTCCAATTATAATAGGCTTAGATTCAAAGCCCCCAAATCTAAAACTATCATTTTTAAGCAAATGATTTGAAGCTGTAATTGACACAAAATTCCCAATTAACACTTCATCTTTCAATATTATTTCGCCTTGCCCTAGATATGAATTAAAACCTATATAAACATCATTGCCAACTAATAATTCATTTGGATTAAAGATAAAAGCTTGACTTCCCACCTTAAAATTTTTACCGAATCCTTTTAAATATGGCTCATATAATTTTCCTCGAGCACGATCACCATGAGGACCATCTGGTATGAAAAGCATTTTGATTTTCATAAACAGCCTTACTCTTTTCGTTATTTTTTTCATAAGTTAGGATATATAAGACATAATAGTCTCATTATAAATTCTTTCAGCACCATGAGCATCTATTATATTTTTCATATTTTTAGCCATTGTAACTCTTCTTTTATGACTTTTTAATAAATCCGCAATGGTTTCTCCAATTTCATTAAAACCTAACTCATCACCTATTCCCAAGTTGACTCCCACTCCTAAGTCTGTAAGTTGTTTTGTAATTTTATATTGTAACTTATGAATGGATATAGCGATAAAAGGTGTCTTAGTTAAACATGCTTCATATCTAGTTAAACCACCATTTAATATAATAATATCATTATTACACATCTCCTCTGCCATATTCTTTGAAGTATTCAGAAGTGTTATATTCTTCTCAAAACTCTTACACAACTCTTGAACTTCCTGATATTTAGGTGAAATAGATGATAGAATTACTGTTATTTTATAATCAGAATTTTGTATACTGTTTAAAACTTTTAACGTAAAACCATGAGGATCACTTCCACCCATGGTTATTAATATTTTATTTGCAGATTTACGCTGAATTCTTTCAATATCTTTAAATTCTTTGCGAAATGTAAAATAATCTTTACCTGACATTAATTTAAATTTACCATATCTCCCTATAATTTGTTCCTTCTTGGACAGATTAAGCGATGGAAAAAAACTTAAATGCTCATATCGATTCTTTAAATCAAATAAAAACAATGTGATGGAAACAATAAATAACGAGGGGTATCTTGCTCTAAGCCAATAAAGTCGATTATATTCAGTTTCAACTAAATCAATTATTGCTAACTGAACATTCATTACTTGCTGAATTCTTTTAATAGAAGTACTTGCTTCATTTTCATCAAAAGAAGATGTTTGGAATACTTCATATCCATTATTTCTTAATGTTTCTTGAAATGGAGAATCGTCTTTAATAAGAAAAACAACTTGGTGATTCATTGTACGAAACACATCTGCTATCACCAAGCTTCTTGATATATGTCCAAAACCTGTAATAATATCTCCGTTAGTAAAAAATATAACGCATGGTTTAATCATTCTACGTTAATCTGGATTAAATCTCTATAATATTTTACTTTTCTTTCAGCAGTTTCAACATCAACTCCGTATGCTATTATCTTTCCAATTCTATCTGTACCTTTCCTTAAAATATTTACTTCTTCATTTACCTCGGGAGTTACTTCATACTCAATTAGCTCCTTTTCATTGAACCCTTCTTGTAGAATATAATTTCTAAAAAGGCCATCAATAGGAGATTCAATTATTAAGGCTGCTATTGGTTTTTGATGTTTAAATCTTAAATCTACATTTAAGTTCATCGCATTTTTAATGGTATTTCCTACCCAATCGATTCCTGAATGATATGTTACTAATTCAGGAAGACAAGTAGCTCCTATCCTGGCTCCTACTTCGATTACTTTCACTTTCTTAGATTCATTATCTAGGATTAAATCAACATTAGCCGGACCATTTTTTATTCCTAATGCTTCAATTGCATTTCTAATATCTCTTTCTGCTTCATCTTTTTGTTCATCAGAAAGGTGAGTAAAGGGTAAAGAATGTCCAATAGGAATCATAAAAGGAGGTGAAGATATTGTATCATTATGAAGTAATACTATTTCACATTTTCCATTAACGGAGAAAGTCTGTGCACCAAACTCCAACCCTACAACATATTCTTCAACCAAAATCGACTTACCCCTTGTATACTTAAAAGCTTCATTAAATGCAAAGTCGATTTCTGAATCAGCCCCAACTTTTACGATACCTCTACTACCCGAACTATCAGGAGCTTTAATAACACATGGAAAACCAATTGAAGTCGCTGCTAATCTAGTGGAGTCTAAATTATCAACGATTTCAAAATTAGGTTGGGCGCATTGCTTAACTTTTAATCGTTTCCTTGTCTCGATTTTATTGCTACAGAAGTTTGCAACCTCATAGCTTACTCCTGTTAATCCTAAGGCATCATTGACAAACCCAATGGTAGGAACTGGCAAATCACTTTGCATAGTCATAATACCATTGATTTCATGTTTCCGAGCAATAGCCAATATTTCTTCTTTATCTAAAACATCAATAGGGTATGAATAATTGGCCAATTTCATTCCTATTGCTTCTGGATTTTTATCTACTACTATGATTTCTAAATCAAGCTCTTTCGCTCTTGTAATTGCGGGTAATTGACCAAACCCTGCACCAACTATCAAAATTTTATATTTCATCTTTTAATTACAAAAACAGGTTATTTATCCATAATAAAAATATTGTATAACAGGACCTAGATTTCTTTTTTTACTGGCAAAGTAGTGTATTTAATTATCCTGTTTATCAACTCCTTATCTGTTTTATACATCACAGCTTCATTTTTGTTCATATTAACAATTTGTTCATTGTTATCTAAAAAATCATATAACTGTTGAGTATAATCTCTTCCTAGTGATTCAAAATCAATTCTTTCATCAAGTACATTAAAGAATTTCAAATCACTTTCGTAATCTAGTGTTAATCTATAATCTCTTTGTAAAGATTCTGGTAAGGTTAATGTGTTTAAACAAAAATAAGTAGGATTGTTAATAAAATAATAAACTAAGTATTCAGAATACTTAGCATCAGGAAAATACTCTTTGGCTCTTTCTAAAGCTTCAACATTCATAATATTAACACCAAATCCAATGGGTGCACCTTTAATCGCTGTATAATCCGCACTTGATTTAAAATGGCTTTTTAATGAACAATTAAATATTTCATTTGAGATTAATGGCATATCTGCAGTTACTCTACAAACCAAGTCGAAATCATAGATTTTTGCTACATCAAGTACCCTTTGCATCACATCTTCAGGGTCACCTTGATAAAAGCCTACATCATTGCTATACGTATAATCTTTTAATATTTCATCATCAGGTAAAACGCTTGTAGCTAAGACCACTTTATCTACATTTTCTAATTTAAGAACATTTTTTATGCAATACTCTACACTAGTTAAATTGCCTATCTTTAATAAAGCTTTCTTTGGTAATCTTGTTGATTTCATCCTACAAACTACCACAATACCAATCTTAGCTTTTTTAAAATCTTCCTTTAAAAGTGTTTTTCCTGCTTCAACATCTTTTGATAGAATATATTGGGATGTAATTAATTCATTTATCTCCTTTACATTCAAACCATCTTGATTAGATCTTCTATAAATAAAATCATTTTGTAATGAAGGAATCTTGCCTTTTTTTAGATCCCTTTTTAAAATAGGTTTCATTAAGGTTTTCTCGAAATATTCAATCTCAGGTTTAATAATGAATGGTTTTTCATTTAATTCAGCATATGTATTTACTTTTTTAACCAAACTTCTAAAACCAGCTGGGGTTAGACTAGAAAAATGATCATATTTTGTTTCTCTTGTATCCAACATAACATGTTTCTCTATGATCCGCGCTCCCATCATATATGCAACCACAGGAAGCCAAATGGCATTTTCTGTGGTTCCGTCGGTATGATCAGCAAATACAAGCTCGTAGGGAAATGATTCTTTTAACTTATGGATTTTTGATAGGCCGGAATCTTCTAAACTTGTAGGATAGGCTTGAAATCCAAACTCCAAAAAGATTGTTTCAGGTTTTAATTTATTTTTAATACTAAGAATTATATGATCTATGTCTTCAATTGATTGAGCAGCAATATTAAGTATCAATTTTTTATTAGTAAGACCAATTTTACTTAAAGCATCGATTATTTCATTATTATATAAAACAGATGCTTGAAATTTAACACCGTAAATAATATCTATATTTTCCATATAGATATTAACTCCGTATGTGTCAAATATATCTAACCAGATGTCTTTAGTCTTAGACGCTTTTAATATTAGGGTCTTCCATACTTGACTATTAAAATGTAACTCTTTATATAATTCATAAGCCCTGAAATCCTTCAATGCTATTAAGTCCGGATGAAAACATTGAAATTTAATCCCAAATCCATCTTTTAAATCATCAAAAGACTCAATTAATTCATTTATGTAGTCAATATCTCCACCATGAGAATTGGCCAATTCTATTATATAATATGGTTTTTCCATTATAAAATATTGCTTTAAAGATAATAAGCTTTTATTTTTTCAATCACATAAGATTGTTCTGCATCTTCCAACGTTGGATACATCGGCAAACTAATACAATGCTTATAATAAGATTCAGCATGAGGTCGATCACCTTCCTTCCACCCAAATTGACGATAATAGGGCATTAAATGACAAGGAATATAATGAATTTGTGCAAAAATATTATTAGTTCTTAGAAAATTATATAAACCTAATCTATCTTTTACTTCAATGACATATAGATGATAAGCATGCCCTTCTATAAAACCGGATTGACCTTTTATAAATTCATCATTTTTAAATGCGTCAAAATAATTAACAGCGATTTCCTTTCTTCTAGCCAGTCCCTTATCTGCACGAGTTAATTGGCTTAGACCTAATGCAGCCTGAAAATCAGTAATTCGATAATTAAATCCTAAAGTTTGCATTTCCATGTACCAATCTGGATAAGGTGATGGAGTATCATCAATTTGAGTTAGTCGCTTTGAATGGTCATCAATACCAATGGCGAATTCTATACTATTCTGGTAATTGTTTTTATTCTTTGTAATACCGTGAGTACGAAGTTGTAATAATTTATTATACAAATCTTCATCATTGGTAGTAATCATACCGCCTTCTCCAGAAGCAATATGCTTTACTGGATGAAACGAAAAAATAGCCAAGTCAGCAGATTCTCCACTCCCACAAAGTTGGGTTTCACCCCTACTATTGATAAAATATCCTCCAGGTGCATGACATGAATCTTCAATGATCCATAGTCCATACTCATCTGCTAAATTTTTGAATAATTCTAAGTTGACTGATCTCCCCGCAAAATCGACAGGAATGATACCTTTATAAGTACCTTTTGGAGCAGCCTCTAGCAAAGACTTAACGGAATTGATATCTAATAAATAGGTATTAGGGTCAATATCGCCAAAAACAACTTCGCCACCACAATATTGAACACAATTTGCTGATGCCGCAAAAGTAATGGGTGTAGTAATAACCTTTTGACCTTTTTGAACACCTAAAGCGAGAGTTGAAAGATGTAATGCTGCTGTACCATTAGAGACCGCAACTGCGTATTTTGCACCTACATATTTGGCAAAGGCATGTTCAAATTCAACAATCTTCGGTCCTTGTGTTAGATAATCTGATTGAAGCGCATTAACTACAGCATTTATATCTTCTTGAGTTATATGTTGCTTACCATAAGGGATTAATTTGTTAGGTTTACTATCACTTAAGGTTATGTTTTTTCCTTTATAGGACATTTTTAATAAGTTTATATACTACTAATAGTTATTATCTACTTCAAACTTAGAATCCACGTGTTTACGAATTAAATTTCTTAAGCCTTCCACTGTTTCCCATTCAGTATTATCACCGGAACTATATGCAAAACCTTCAGATACTTTTTTAGCATTAAATGCTTTAACGAAATCTTCAATTGACCATTTGTGTGTAGCTGGGAGAATCGTGTAATATTTTCCTAAATCATAAGTATAAAAAGAATCAGAAGGGGTAATCATCTCTTCATGTACCTTTTCTCCTGGTCGAATACCAATAACTAAATGTTCACAGTTAGGTCCAATAGCCTTAGCAACATCCATAATTCTATAGGAAGGGATTTTTGGTATAAAGATTTCACCTCCCCATGCATTCAAAAGTGCATGCATAACCATATCTACCCCACCTTGTAATGAAATATTAAAACGAGTCATATTTACATCTGTAATTGGTAACTTTCCTTCCTTTTTTTTCTTAATAAAGAAAGGAATAACAGAGCCATTTGATCCCATTACATTCCCATAACGTACAACTGAGAAGCGAATTGGATTCCAACCAGTTATATTGTTTGCTGCTACAAATAATTTATCTGAAGCCAATTTTGTCGCACCATAAAGATTTATTGGTGCACAAGCCTTGTCTGTTGAAAGTGCTACTACACGTTGAACCCCTGTTTCCAAACAGGCATCGATTACATTTTGAGCACCATGAATATTGGTTTTAACACACTCATCGGGATTGTATTCTGCAATAGGAACATGTTTCATTGCAGCAGCGTGTATTACGCAATCTATACCTTTCATAGCACGAATTAAACGTTCCTTATCTCTTACATCTCCTATAAAATAGCGTATTTGTGGAAAGCGATTTTGCGGATAATCTTGAGCCATCTGGAATTGCTTTTGCTCATCTCGTGAAAATATAACAAGTCTTTTGATATTAGGGAATTCGGTCAGGATATGTTTAGTCAATGCTTTTCCAAGTGATCCTGTTCCACCAGTAATTAATATAGATTTATCTATTAAAGAATTCATTTATTTGATTTTTATAATATTATAATATGCATTTTAATTTTTATGGGATAAATATTTACCTACTTATCGCTTCCATATTGGCTTCTTGGCTTTTTCTTCACCATAATATCCATATCCGTATCCGTACCCATATCCGTATCCCTTATTATGATCAATATCATTCACCAGAATTGCCATTTCACCCAATTTTCTTTCTCTATTGAGATCATTAATGATGCTTAATAGATTCTTTATCGTATACCCTTGTCGGACAACATATAAAGAAAGATTAGCATACTTGCTCAATAGTTGAGCGTCGGTAACTAACCCAATCGGTGGCGCATCAATAATAATATAATCGAATTCATTTTTTAAGGTTTCAATTAACTGGTCTGTACGTTCACTTAAGATTAATTCAGAAGGATTTGGAGGAATAGGACCTGAACTAATTAAGAACAGATTATCGTTAATACCGGACGGTTGGATGATATCATTAGACTTTAATTCATCTGAAATAATATAATTGCTAAAACCAATTTTGCTTTTAGATTTCAGTTTAACTGATAAATTCGGTTTGCGTAAATCCATTTCCATAGCGACTACTTTCTTACCAGAAAAAGCAAGTACAAGAGCTAGGTTAATTGCAATGAAAGATTTTCCTTCACCACTCATGCTTGAAGTCAATAATACAACCTTCTGATCTTTAGAATTCAGATAAAACGCCAAATTTGTACGCAAAGAACGAAAACTCTCGGCAATAGCTGAACGAGATTCTTTTGTAAGCAATTCAGATTCATATTTATCGTTATGACCTATTTCTGCAATAATTGGAACTTGGGTTCTTCGCTTAATGTCTTCTTTACTTTCAATTTTTGTATTTAATAAGTCCTTCAAATAAAGAATAAAAAAAGGTATTGCTAAACCAATTGATAGGCCAATAGCTAAAGTAAGAGCTTTTTTAGGACTAATAGGAATATCCTTTGCTTTCGGCGTATCAATTATTCTACTGTTAGAAATATTAGAAGTCTTACTAATAGCTGTTTCTTCTCTTTTTTGTAAAAGAAAAACATATAGCTCTTGTTTAATTTGTTGTTGTCTTTCTAAATCTAAATATGTCCTTTCTATAGCTGGTACAGTACGAATTGCTCCTTCTAATTGGGTTACCTTCTTTAATAGATCATTTCTAGTTATCGTTAGATTAGCCTTTGTACTGTTAAGATTACCTCTGATGTCCTGTCTTAAATTGGTAAGCTGTGTATTCAAGTTAATAATGGTTGGATTATTTGTTGTTGAGCTAAGCAGATTACGATCACGTTCTAAAAGCAAGGTGTTATAACGTTCAGCAAGACCACTAAAAATTGCATCGTTTGACAACATTGCGCTAGGTATAATCCGAGGGTTATCCTTATCTGATAAATAACTTTCCATACTATTAACTATCGTTAATTGCGTTTCAATATTAGCTAAATCTTTAATGTATTGGCTTGAATTTTGTAAAAGAATCTCTGATTGCGCAGACATATCCGCTAATTGGCTTTGTTGTTTAAAGCTTTGAATATCTCCTTCTACACTTCCTAATTCTTGTCCAACCAATACTAATCGGTTTTCAATAAAAGCAATGGTGCTGTCTGCTATTGTATTTTTATCACGAAGATTACTTTGAACATATTTATCAATCAATGTATTTAAAATATCCTCCCCTCTTTTTTTTATCGGGTATTCAAAACCTAAATCAATTACCGTAACTAATTTATTGGTCACTTGAACTGTAAGCCGATTCATAAAATCGGCAACTCGGCTATCAAGACTTGATATTTCAAACAAATAGGTTTCGTCTACATAAGGTATATTAGTATTACGCTCAATTTTTATAGATCCGAATTCTGGCACTCGTATTGTCTGATTATAGGAAATGATTTCTTCAAAATCACCATTTGAAATTTCAATCTTATTATTATCAATCGATTTTAATTGAAATGTAGTGGAGATAAATAAACTATCCAAGCTCAACAATGAGACATTAAATGGCGAATCGTAAAGTTCTATATCGCGAATATTTCCCTTTCTATAGTAGGTTATATTAGCATGAAGTTCTTTTACTACCTGCTCCATTAAATTACGTGTCTTTAATATTTCTACTTCATTATCGACCGTACTTTTGACACCTATCATACCTGCAAAATCACCTAAAACAGCATTTTCTACACCAGCAGCTCCTTTTTTCTCATCGCTGACTAATATCTTTGCATTGACTTGATAAATTGGTGTACTGTAACGTAAATATGTAAACGCTATTGCTAAACCAAGAAAAGCACCAAGCACTAACCAATACCAGTTTCTTAATAATTTATTTAAAAAATCAATAACGACTTTATTATCGTCATGTGACTCTTCTTTAAAATCAAACTCTTCCCACTCGTTCATATTATTAATACTGTTTTTATTTTTAGTTTTGCTGTTATAGTCTGGATAGTGCAACGATTGCTAGTGAAGCAATTGCACTAATAATGGAAATAGTTTGTGTTCTAGCTGCATTATTTGCTGCAACCTTACCCTTACCAGGTTCTACATAAATTACATCGTTTTGCTGTAAATAGAAATAAGGCGATTTAAAGGTATCATAAGAATTCAAGTTGAAACGTATAAACTCCTTTTCTCCATCTCCGTTATCTCTAATAAGCATTACATTTTCCCTTTTGCCGTAAATAGTTAGATCTCCTGCCAAACCAATGGCATCTAATAAGGTTATCTTTTCATTAGGAACGGTATACGTTGCTGGTCTTTCTACTTCACCAATCACAGTGATTTTAAAATTAGCAAAACGTACCTGTACTGTTGGTTCTTTAAAGAACTTGGAAGCATTCTCAGTAATTAGTTGACGAGCTTGGTAGGTTGTCAAACCGGCTAACTTAATATTACCTAACATAGGTATAGCTACATTTCCATCTTTATCTACCAAAAAACCGCGGATAACTTGGTTACCAACTGTTGATGCTGAACTAGCTCCAACTGCCGGAACGGTTGACACCTGGTTAACTGCTGCAGTAGCATCTATATCAACCGTTTGTATTGTAATGCTAAGAATATCGTCTGATTGAATGGTTGGTTCATTAAACTGAGCTAACTTAACTACCTCGGCACTATCTAAAGGTAAATCATTAAAATATACGCTCTTCTTAGTTACTACACAGGAGGTGAGAAAAAGGACAAGAATAGTAGAAAGAAAAAATATCTTTGAATTGTTTTTGTATTTATACATGGATTTTTATATGGTAAATAATTGCCTGAATATGGTCGCAAATATATTAAATTTAATGAGTCAAGCTTTTATTCAGACTGCGTTTTCTTCACCGCTAAGCATATTAATTACGGTTAAAAATACAATCTTTACATCCAACATCGCAGTCCAGTTTTCCATATACCAAATATCATGAGCAACTCGTTTTTCCATTAGGGAAGGATCTTTAGTTTCACCTCGGTAACCATTAATCTGTGCCCACCCGGTTATTCCGGGTTTCATAAATTGCCTTACCATATACTTTTCAATGATCTGCCGATATTGCTCGGTATGCTTTAACATATGAGGCCTAGGTCCCACTACGCTCATGTGTCCTTGAAATACATTGAAGAATTGAGGAAGTTCATCAATACTGGTTCTACGCATAAAGCTTCCCAATTTTGTTATTCTGGCATCTCCTTTAAAGGCTTGCTGGCTATCGCTGTTCGAATTAACCCGCATGCTGCGGAACTTATAGCACCAAAAGGGGATGTTATCTTTACCACTTCTTTGTTGTTTAAACAAGACTGGTCCCGGGCTTTCTAACTTAATCAAGATCGCAATGATGGGGTAAAGCCAGCTTAGAACAAATACAATAACCAGTGAACTAAAAAATAAATCAAAAATCCTTTTCTTGAAACGATTCTCAATTTCATAGGTCGGTTCTTGACGGATGCTTAATACGGGCATTTCGCCCATAAAACTCATTTCAAAAGGAATAGTAGTATTGTTGCTTAAATCAGGGACTAATTTGATTCGGATACATTGTCTATCTGCTTCTTCCAATAAAGAAGTAGCTAAAGACATACGCTCTGGTTTTAAGGAAACATAGACTTCATTGATATTGTTAGCAGCCGCTTTTTGCAATTGACCGAAGGCTGAAGGCATTAATTCACCCTGATCATTTACCAACAAGGAATCTGAATCGGATAGAAATCCCTGAAAGGAATAGTTCTGGCCATGAGCATTAAAATACTTAGCCAATTTCTGACCACCTAAATTATTACCCATGATAGCAACCGACTTGCGAATTTTGAACTTTTTTAAAACCGTAGTTTGTAAATAAGTGCCTATAAATCGGCTCAATAAGAGACCAAGCCCCAGTAAAGGATAGAAGAATATAAATACTTTTAAGGAAAGGATGCTATTATCAATAAATACCAAGGTAATACCAAAGAAAAGAAAGTGGAAAACTGCACAACGAAAGGTACTGCGATAAAAATTCTCTAGACTATCTAAGCCTACTGCTGTGTAGAGGCCAAAAGCAAGGGCAATAACAAGCCAGGTTGAGTTTACAATTAAGAGGTAATATTTATAGAAATCCCTGATATTGATATTAAAAAGACTCGCACTTAATTCTGCCGAAATAAGAAATACAACACTTAGCAGAATGACATCAGTTAAGGCGATTAAATATTTGGAAATATAAGTATAACTGGATTGCATGGTTTATTGGAATAAGTTTACCCTGATAATGATATCAGGGTAAACTTTTAATTAATTATATTATCTAGTTTGACAAGCTTCAGTTAGCATTTCAAGGTTCGTAGCACCGGCTTTTTCGCCAATTATATCACCTGGTTTTGTACCTACTGTTCCTGAATTATCAGCAGTAACTACTTTGTTGTTTACAACTTTCACATTGTCTCCCCAAACTGCTTTGAAGTCATATTCTGCTCCGGCAGTTAACATAGAACTAGAGATAAAGCCATTTTTAACAACACCTAATAGTTTGAACTCTTTGGCATCCGTAGCTTTATAATATAGGTAGAATGTTGGAAGAACATTTAGAACCATATCATCACCAGGACAACGAACATATAGTTGCAAGGTTACCTTTGGTTTGCTAGTTGGTTCATTAAGCTGGAAGTTAAATGGAAGTGCTGTACAACCTATTGCGACAAGCTTAATACCGTAGAAGCCTTCATTAGCGGTTAAATCAACACCATTACCATCTTTAACACGAATGCTGATCAAGCCAGAAGAAACCGGTAATTGTGGAAGTGTAATGGTAGCATCTCCTTTTGTTACAGAAGCCTGAGTAGAAGAAACAACCTTTCCGCCGATAATAGCCTCAACAGTTAACGAATAAGTAATACCATCTTGCATCCATGGAGAATCTACATTAACAACAAGTGGAGTATTACATGACTGGAAGAATACACCAACCATATACCAGGTTAAGTGATCCGTATCAAAACGTGCAGTAAGATTTCCATTAACCTTCTTAACGGTTATGTTCTTTTCAAAAGTCCATTGTGCAGTACCGGTATCATAGCTGTAAATAGCTAATTGTTCGCCATCTTTAAGGGTAGCATCAGTACTTGGGTTAATGAAGTTAGGATCCAATTGAATATCAATAGTAATTGGCTTGCTAAATCTTTTTACCTGAGTATTACCCATCATAAACTCAATGTTTACCAACCCTGCAGGTACAAATGAACCAGCCTGTGCAGCACCACCACCTTCAGGTATAACGTTATTGGTTGTTAAGCTTCCACCAGGGAATACAGCAAGAGCAGTTTCTTCAGATGGATCAAATAAGGTTACTGAACTGGTTAAAGATGAACCTGTAATAACTTGACCTGCAGCATCTAAGAATTGAGTACCGCTGGCAACCTCAATATTAACAGACTGTTGACCTACGTTTCCGCTACCGACTGTAAGTACAATTGGAGTAGCAGTTGCATTATTAACCAAAGGAGTAGTCGTTACGCTTTCAACCACACCCGGAACAGGTGGATTAGCAGGTTTTAAGAGGGTAACAGTTCTAACACTTTCAAACTGTTTGTAGTTAATGGTAACTGGTACATTCTGCGTAACATAACCCGGGCCTGAAAGTACTACGGAAAATTGAACATTGTTATTGGCAGTCGGTTCAGCTTTAGGATGAACACCTAAGGCTACGATTCCTTGAGTTACGGCAAATGTTTTTTCACCGGCAAGATTATAAATTGATTCAGCATCGCGGCCACCGATGGTTACAGTAACACCACTTGGTGTATTGCCGTTGGCATCTTTAACTTGAATTAAGGTAGTATAATGAATAACATCCGTGCTAACGTTTAATTCAAAACCTTTTAAGGGGTCAGCACACTGTGAAAACAACATAGTTGAAATCAGCGCCCCAACTAATATAAAGTAAATTCTTTTCATTTTTATTTGATTTTATAGCTTAGACTTAATTGAGCAACTGGTAAGAAACGGTATTTTTTCACATTTTCTTCTACGATCTTTGCGTTTGCTTCGTTTCCATCCAACAAGTTGGTTCCAACAATGCGAACATCTGGTTTATTAAGGTAGTATGCACCTAAATTAAAATCTAAACCTATTTTCGGTCCTAAATTGAAATTCTGCAATCCCAAACCTAAATAAGGAGCCAATGAGAAATCCCAGTCGATGCTTGTTGTAAGTACACCAATATCCTCAGGAGCAACTACAATCTCTCCATATTGATAAGGTTCAGTAAGCTTGGTAACAAAAGTACCTCTTGCTTTATAGAAAAAGCCCATACCTGTACTCAATGCGAAATGTTTACCAAAGTTATCATGATCGTCAAATGGAGTCCAGTCAACCAATAAATGCACGTTTGATAAACGGGCAGTAATGTCGTTGGTAGTTTTATAGTTATTATATGTTTTCAGTACATCAGTATCGAAAGGTAAAAAGGCTGCGCCCGCGCGAAGGGCCAGGTGATTTTGAAAAGGAACTGAAAAAGTCACCCCTACTCCTTGTGTACCGGCTTGAATTCCGATAGAGCGAACATAAACAGGGTTATCTACAGTTTGACTTTTTGCTTGAGAAAAGCTTCCCAACAATACACACAATACGCTTGTTAAGTATAACAATGGTTTCATAATTATTAATTAAATACAATGATAAAAATTATCTTTTTCAACTTAGGGTTAATTAGTTAGGAGTTCGAAGGTCTGTTTAGGGGTTAAATTCATGGATTATTTCTTTATTTGCCTCAAAGCTAATTCAAAATATCAGCATTTACATCACCCAATATGGGTGATATTTAGTATCTTTATTATATATTTGTTAAGTTGATATTATATTAACTGCAAAACAACTTTTTTATTACAATTCTGATAAATAATTGTCAATAATTCCTTTGTTTATTTTATTTTGCCGAAGAAATAAAACCGAAGAAAACCTCAACAAAAATGCAGAAAAAAATTGTTATAATTGATGATAACAAATTGATCCGTGAAAGCTTAAGAATGATCCTTGAATCTGAAAAAAGATTTCAGGTGATCAACACCTACAGCGACTGCGAATCTGCTATCACCAACCTAGAACAAGACGCTCCCGATGTTATCCTATTGGATATACAGCTACCGGGCATAAGCGGCATTGAGGGTACGAAATTGATCCACAAAAAATTACCGGATTGCATTATTTTGATCATTACAGTTTCTGAAGACAGCGACCAGGTATTCAAATCACTTTGTGCCGGAGCAAGTGGTTATATCGTAAAATGCCCCAACCTGAATGTAATTAAAGAAGCTGTTGACGAAGCGCTCGCCGGTGGCGCACCCATGAGTCTGCAGATTTCAAAAATGGTGGTGGAATCTTTTCAGAAGCATGCAGGTTCTCCCCTTTCTGAAAGAGAATCGCAGGTATTGCAATCTATCTCTGAAGGCAAAAGCTATTCTAAAATTGCAGAAGACCTCTTTATCAGTAAAGAAACCGTTAAAACCCACATTAAAAACATCTACCGAAAACTGGAGGTTGTTACGAAAGAAGATGCCATACGGATTGCCCATAAGAATAAGTGGGTTCAGAGGAATTACTAAACCCACTTCATGTGCCATATAAGTAATTATCTCTTATACCAAATTCCGGATATTGCACTTGGATTAAATTCCTTGCTATTTAAATAGCCAAAGCTCTGTGATGAGGCAAAGAATCGTAACCCGAAAGCAAAGAGTAGTATTCCTTTTTCAATAGGAATTTCATTAATATTCAATGGTATGTCGAAACTCTGTGCTTCAAATCCCTTGGAGATACTGAAACGTTCTGACTCAAAATCGGAGATCTTCTGTGCCATGCCTGATTTGAAATCATAATGAATCAGCGTGAAACCATAAGCAATGTGAGAAGCCGTTTTAATAATCCTTCTTGGCTTTTTTGAAACATCAAATCCGGGAAACTGAACCTGGCATGTATCATCATTGATAGTCACATCAGGATAGTTTGTAAGAATACTGCCCGGTTGTATGTTGGAGTTTATAACCAAACGGTCAAAACCGGGAACTTCATTCCAATTATCATAACGAGAATCGTTAATGATTTCATGCTCCGAGCTAAAATTTCTCTTAAAGAACCTGATCATATCAGTATATAGTTGCACATTTATTCCATTCAAAGCAAAATCCTTCACCAATCGATAGATCCTTGAACTTTGTTTAGATATTTTCCCAAAATTCTTGCTTTCTAATAAGGTTCCTCCTCTTTGCTTCACTGATTTAGGATAAGATTGAATGATTTCTTGACCATTCAATACCCGATAAACATAATTTCCAATTCTTCCGTGGATCTTACCATTCTTAATAATTGCCATCATTTTAAAATTTAATGTGTTAAACAAAAATCAAAGATTGGCCGATTATTAGAAAAATGCTTCGTTTTGGGAATATTGATTAATAGAACGGTCATTTGACTAACAGAACGCGGGAAAACAGGCATTTGATAGAATGCCGGATAGCCTTGCTTTTACATGGTAATCTTGTTTATAAAAGCTTCTTCCGTGGTATCTTCGTTAAAAGAGCCAAAAAAGCAAAGACTCAACGGAGGAACCATTCGCTAATAACGGGATCATGTAAAGCAAGGGTAGTAGATGGTAGCTTAGAGTCTCCCGTCAGCTAATTCACCTAAAATGCCTTTCACATCATAAATAACTTTGTTCTTTTTGCATAGGGAGGTTAAGTCAAGCGATTTGAATTCATTATGAGCAACAGCTAAAACAATGGCATCGCAATCTTTTGCATTACCTAGTTCCTGGGTGCTATCCCATCCGTATTCATGCTTAACTTCAGCAGGGTTTGCCCAAGGATCGTAGATGGTGATATTGACATCATAATCTTTAAGGGCATTTAATACATCCACGACTTTGGTATTGCGGACATCGGGGCAATTTTCTTTGAAAGTAATTCCTAATACAAGTATGTTTGAGTTTTTAACAGGAATATCCTTCTTAACCATCAATTTGATTACTTCCTGGGCAACGTACTCGCCCATTCCATCGTTTAAACGACGGCCGGCTAAGATAATTTCAGGATGATAACCATGCTCTTGAGCTTTTTGAGCTAAATAATATGGATCTACACCAATACAATGTCCACCTACCAAGCCCGGTTTGAAAGGCAAGAAGTTCCATTTGGTACCTGCGGCCTCTAAGACGGCATGGGTATCAATATCTAAACGATTGAAGATTTTTGCCAATTCATTGACAAAGGCTATGTTGATATCGCGTTGAGAATTCTCAATTACTTTGGCTGCTTCCGCAACTTTAATGCTAGGTGCTAAATGCGTTCCCGCAGGAATAACAGATTTATAAAGATCATTTACTCGTTCTCCGACTTCTGGAGTAGAACCGGAAGTCACCTTTAGTATTTTCTCTACCGTACGCTCTTTATCTCCAGGATTAATACGCTCCGGAGAATAGCCTGCAAAGAAATCAACATTGAAATTCAAGCCCGATACTCGCTCAAGAACAGGAACACATTCATCTTCGGTAACACCGGGATAAACCGTTGATTCGTAAATAACGATATCTCCCTTTTTTAAAACTTTAGCAACCGTTTCGCTTGCTTTATAAAGTGGAGTAAGATCCGGACGGTTATTTTTATCGACAGGAGTTGGTACGGTTATAACATAAATATTACAATTTTCAATATCAGATAAAGTAGCAGAACAATAGAGTCCGTTTGAATCGGAAGGCTTATCAACTAAAACTGTTTTCAGTACCTCTTCAGATACTTCTAAGGTTGAATCGATACCAGTGTTCAATGCGTCGATGCGCGGCTGATTGATATCGAAGCCAATTACCGGATATTTAGTCGCAAACAAACGCGCCAAAGGCAGACCAACATATCCTAAACCAATTACAGCAATTTTAGTATCTACTAGATTGTTCATTTTATCTATATTCTTTTATGTTATTTTAAATTTTCCCAGTACCAGTTAAGCGCTTCTTTTAAGCCTTCCTGTATACTGTGTGATGGTTGATAGCCCAATAAGTTTTTTGCTTTCTCAATACTAGCCAAAGAGTGTGGAATATCTCCTGCCCTATTTTCTCCATGTGTAATGCTGATCTCGGCAATTTTAGGATCAAATTCAATCAGGTATTCCTTGAGGTACTGAGCTAATTCATTAAGCGTAGTACGATCGCCTACAGCGGTATTATAAACTGTATTAAGGGCATGGGTATTTGAGGTACTTAAAGCAAGCTCATTCATCTGAAGCACATTATCAATGTAGGTGAAATCACGCGAGTATTCGCCTGTTCCATTGATAACCGGACTTTCATAATTCATGAATTGCTTAACGAATTTTGGTATAACAGCAGCATAAGCTCCATTGGGATCTTGCTTTCTGCCAAATACATTGAAATAGCGTAAGCCTATGCATTCCAAGCCATAGGTCTTTGAAAAGACATCGGCATAGAGTTCATTAACATACTTGGTAACTGCATAAGGAGATAGTGGTTTTCCAATAACATCTTCCACCTTAGGCAGAGATTCTGAATCGCCGTAGGTTGAAGAACTCGCAGCATAAACAAATCGCTTTACCTTTGCATCTCTTGCTGCAACCAGCATATTTAAGAAGCCATTGATGTTTACATCGTTGGTTGTTACCGGATCGTTAATGGAACGAGGTACGGAACCGAGTGCCGCTTGGTGTAGAACATAGTCTACGTTTTCACAAGCATGTACGCAATCCTCCGGATTTCTGATATCTCCTTCAATCAGCGTGAATGCCGGAAGGTCTATAAAGGGCTGAATATTGTGTCGGTGACCGGTAGAGAAATTATCCAGTACTCGTACCGCATAACCTTTATTTAAGAAATATTCGCAAAGATTGGAGCCTATAAACCCTGCTCCACCCGTAATTAATATGGTCTTTTGTTCAGGTGAACTACTGTCCATTATAAATTTTGTTTTGATTAAATGGTAACAATTGAGTTGATAAATCTATGATTTGTGTTGCAAAGATATAATTTCAATTAATTAATTAATTGTTATAGCAAAATATTATTCATTAATTCATATATATTTGCCCATATATGGGATACATATACATTTTCTGTACAATCTTATTCACCATTTACGGACAGATTGTTCTTAAATGGCGACTGAACCAATTAGGTAGTTTACCCGATGGAACTACGGATAAACTCAAATTCCTTGGAAAAGCATTGCTGGATATTTATATCATTTCAGGCTTTATCAGTGCCTTTCTTGCTTCTTTGTTTTGGATGGCAGCGATGACTAAATTTGAGATAACAAAGGCATATCCTTTTATGAGTCTTTCTCCTGCTTTGGTATTTATTATTGGAATTTATTTTCTGGGAGAAACCTTTACCTGGGGTAAATTAATCGGTTTAATTTTTATTATTTTAGGAACATTAATCACTGTTAAGTTTTAAAGAATGACTTTATCCGTAGTAACGACTCTGTATAAATCGAGGAGGTTTTTAGATACCTTTTTAGTTGAGATGGTTGATGCTATCCGGAAGCTGAATATTGACGATTTTGAATTGATTTTTGTAAACGATGGTTCGCCAGATGATTCTGTAGCTTTCCTGCTGGATAAGAGAACAGAATTTCCGCAAATTGTAGTGATTGATCTGTCTCGTAACTTTGGCCATCATTATGCCATGCAGGCCGGTTTGCAATATGCGCAAGGCGATTATGTTTTTTTGATTGACAATGACTTGGAAACTCATCCGAATTTTATAATTCGTTGTTTTGAAACCATGCAAAACGGGGAAGATGTGGATGTGGTATATGGTTATCAGGAAAAAAGAAAGGGCCGGTTTATCGAAAGCCTGGGAGGACGTTTCTTTTATTGGTCGATCAATAAGATATCAGAAGTGAAAATTCCGGAGAATATCCTTTCTGAAAGACTAATGACGCAACAGTATGTTCAGAGCCTTAATTCGTTGGGCGATGCGAATTTGTTTATGGGTGGAATGATGTACTGGGCAGGCTACAATCAGATTGGTTTACCGGTTGCTAAAGGATTACGTGAAGGCGAAAGTACCTATAGTACAAGGAAGCGTTTGGAATTAATGATTCAGGCAGTTACTTCTTTTTCAGGGAAACCCTTGGAATATTTATTCTATGCGGGTTTGCTGATCACTTTTGGAAGTATACTTTCTATTATTTATTTAATAGCCAAAAAGATCATTTGGGGGGATGAGATTCAATTGGGCTGGACTTCGCTCGTTTCTATTAATATATTGATTCTGGGGATTATTTCTACTTTCTTAGGATTGATGGGAATCTACCTGTTCAAAATCTTTAAACAAGTACAAAACCGACCAAATTATATTATAAAGAAAATCTATAAGTAACCAATATATTATCTTATAAACCTAACCTATGCAAGGTAAAATAAAAACGACCGCGTACCTGCTTTTTGCTATCTCAAATTGTCTGATGCTTATCAATCCGGGTATATTCTGGGATGACTGGACGCTCTATAATATGTCTGATAAAGGCATAATGACACAATTTAATGGAAATGGAGCGGTGATTTTTGGTTATATGCATGTGCTTTTTCAAAAGTTCCCAAATCCTCCTGTCTTTTATCATCTGTTAACCTTTCTTTTACAGTTAATAAGCATTGTTTTCTTATTTAAAATTATTGATAAATGGTTTATCGCTGAAAGTAAAGAACAGAAATTTGGTTATTTTGCTGTTTTAATTTATAGTGTACTCCCATTAGGAGATGCGAAAATAGCGATGATATGCTTGCCGTTTACTTTATGCTTAACTGTTTTTATTTTGGCTGTTTATTTTCTTGTCAAATTTCAGCTAGAACATAAACCTTTAACAAGATTTTTAAGCCTGCTGTTTTTCTTCTTTTCCTTTATAATCAATTCGCTGATTGTATTTTACTTAATTCCATTTATCTGGCTTTTATATTCAAATCAAGTAAAATATATTCTTAACAATGGATTAAAGAATTTTTCTCAAGTGCTATCCATGCTATTAAAGAATACACTTAATTTTTGGGATTTCTTGTTGCTGCCTTTTGTTTTCTGGATATTTAGAGGTGTTTTCTTAGCTCCTTCACAGCAATATGCGGCATTGAATTACAATGAAATAGGATTGAATTCTTTGGTAGCAATGCCATCAAGGTTTATAAAACTTTTGACGGGATTTTTTACTACGCTGTTTCCCTTACTGACTGAAATGTTTGCAACGATTGAGTTTATTATTCTCTTTTTAATTTTAGTAGGACTTATTTTCTATTTGGTACGGAAGATTAATTTCAATTTCACTGTTTCTAAGTCTTTGCTGTTTGTTGCGCTGGTTATATTATTCTTAGGTGTTATTCCATACGTGTTAGTAAATAAATATCCTTTTTTCTCAGGCTTTGACACTCGCCATCAATTACTAATTGGTTTTGGGATCGCTCTATTATTTTGCAATCTGTTATTTCTTATTAAATCAAATGGGATTAAGAAGCTTATTTTAGCTTTATCTTTAGCCTTCTTTGTTAGTTTAAATGTGTTTATTCAGTTCAGTTATTTTAAGGGTTATTTGAAGTCCATTGCATTAGAAACTTATTTTGCTAATAACAACCCAGAGAAGGAGTTTCCACAAAGCATTTTTGTAATAGATAATACAGAAAGTTTCACACAAAAGGGGAACGTTAAAAGCTTTTATGAATATGCGGGGATACTAAAATTACATTCTGCCAAAGAAAATACGATGCTGATATGGAAAGAAGATTATCTAAAAAACATTGCTAATAATAAATTTGAACACCTACAACCCTATTTTTATCAATATAATCTTTCGAATTATCAGATGGTTGAACCAAGTGCTGCCCTAGAAATTAACTTCTCAAAAGAAGCACAACCTCGTTTTCCGGTATTTAGCTATTACAGTAGCTTTTTAAGCGGAAACTCAGATGAATTAATCAAATATTTTGATTTTAATTTAAAGCCTTTATAAGCACATTAAGCGGTTAAAATACCGATAATTCTTTCTATTTGTGAATCTTCCAATTCATAATACATGGGTAATCTGACTAAGCAGTCCGAATAATGATCTGATACAGGTAGTTGGCGGCCATCGTGTTTTTCAGTGTAAAAGGGACTGGTGTGCAGACTTAAATAATGGAAAACCGCATAAATATCATTGCTTTTTAATTTGCTTAATATTTCAGCACGCTGTTCCCCATTTTTGCAGACTATGTAGAACATATGAGCATTATTGGTCGCAAAATCAGGAACCATGGCTAACTGTATTCCTTCTTTTATTGCCCAATCTTTTAGCCCTTCGTAATATTGGTTCCAATGCTTTACCCTAACATCTTGAATGTCTTTGATATTTTCAATCTGGGCCCATAAAAAGCTTGATATCAACTCGGAAGGAAGAAAGGAAGAACCCATATCAACCCATCCGTATTTATCAACTTCGCCCCTGAAGAATGCGGAACGATTGGTTCCTTTTTCCCAAATAATTTCTGCCCGTTTTTCAAATTGAGGATCATTGATGGCCAGCATGCCCCCTTCACCCGCAATAATATTTTTGGTTTCATGGAAAGAGAAAGCTGCCAGGTGGCCAATAGAACCCAAGGCTCTTTTAATACCGTCTTTACCGGTATAAAAACTGTCAATAGCTTGGGCAGCATCTTCTATAACGAATAGCTTATGCTTGTCTGCAATAGCCATAATTTTATCCATATCACAGGCCACGCCTGCGTAATGTACCGGAATAATCGCTTTGGTTTTATCGGTAATTAATGATTCGAGGCTGTCTTCATCAATTCCCGGATGATCTTTTCTGCTGTCTGCAAATACAATTCTAGCCCCTCTCAGAACAAAAGCATTTGCCGTTGATACAAATGTGTAGGATGGCATAATAACTTCATCACCGGGTTGGATATCAATCAATATGGCTGCCATTTCCAACGCATCTGTACAAGATGTCGTTAACAAACACTTTCCAAAGCCGTATTGCTCTTTCAGAAAGTTCTGGCACTTTTGCGTATACTTCCCATTTCCCGACAGCTTACCTGTATAAACTGCATCGTATAGATAATGTGCTTCTTTTCCGGTTAAATAAGGTTTGTTAAATGGTATCATATTATTATCAGTAAATTATCTTATAAATCTTACAGGATTGCCAACGTATAAACCGCTTTGCTCAATATTTTTTATCACGACAGCTCCGCCTCCGATTTGTGTATTTTTAACGATCTTGATATTGTCTATAATGGTCGAATTGATGCCAAGAATGCAGGACTCTTCAACCTGTACGAAACCTGCAATGGCAACCCGTGGTGAGAGGAATGAATGGGCTCCGATTTTCGTATCGTGTGCAACGCAGCAACCCACGTTGATTAAGGTATTTTCACCAATCTCAACCTGCTGATCGATAATGCAACCGGGATAAATAATCACACCTTCTTTGATTTGGCTAGAAAGGTCAATGATGCTGCTTGAATGGACAAGTTTTCCGAAAGGAACCTTTCCTTTAAATTGGTCATAGAGATTCTTTTTAAATGCGAGGTGTTTATAACCAATGCCAATCAATAGTTCATCGAATAAGCCACTTTGATAGGTCTCAAGGATATTTGTACTGCCACCCAGAACAGGGATGTTGTTTATCAGCTCGCCCTTGTTTTTAAAATCATCAAAAAAACCAACAACTTCATATTGATTATCTGTTAGGGCATGATAGGCAATTTGCTGGCCTAAATCTCCTGATCCGATGATGGCTAATCTTTTCAAATCTCTTTATATAATGTTTGATAGTTCGCTTAAGGAAGCTATTCGTTTATTAAAGTAAGTAAAATTATCATCTCTGTCTACTAACCAGGCATCAATTCCCAATGATTTTGCTGGTATAACATCCAATTTCAGTGAATCACCAACATACAGTATTTTTGCTGGCTCAATAGCTAATATTTCAAGAGCACGTTGATAGAACTCAATACTGGGTTTACCTACTTTTTCCTTCTCTGAGCCGATAATGGCACTGAAGGTATTCTCTCCAAACAAAGTATCCAAATGATCCTTTAAAGAAGTATTAAAGTTGGATAGGACTGCTTTTGGAAGATTGATCGCTTTTAAGTATTCGGTATCTTCAAAAGCTTGCCAAGGAAGATAGGTACAGGCATTAAAGATATCATCTAAAAGTGTGTCGTCTGGAATAATCCCTAAAGATAGAAGAAGCTCCTTATTAAAGTTTTTATAGAATTCTGAGTTTGTACGATCCGGAAAGTGAATAATTTCAGAGATCAGTTTATGTTTTTTTCTCAACTCAGTTTGATCGATATCCTGACCATGAGCTTTTAAAACACGGATCATGTTTTCCCATAAAGCAGGTTTATGGATTAAGGTATTGGCTGCATCAAAGAGAACAACTTCGTATTTTAATTTGTCCATAATTGATTAGTAGATAAAATGTTTACTGGAATTATCGGATAAGTTTGAATTTGACTCCTGATTGGGATAGATGACATCCATCATTATACGAATAGCGACACCGTTGATAATTTTAGGCTCTGAAGGTGCTGTATTATACAGATATTCTTCCAATGTATATTTCACATCTTCAAAACCGAAATTAGATCGGATGGAATTGGTGCCTGATATGCGGCAGTTGACTTCAAAGGGCATGATTTTTCCATCTGCAGTAACGATTGACTGAAGGTTTGCACTGCCCCGAATGCTCGAATGTTGAATGATCTTCTCTAAGATATCTTTAAGTTGATCATCGTAATTTCTGTTGACACGGCATTCATTGGTTGCTCCATTATCTAATTTACGCTCAAGGTTAATAAAACCATGTAGTTTATTTTGCTTGTTTACGTAAAAAGCAGTGGTTATTTCGATTCCTTTGAAAAGTTCCTGAATCATATAGTCATCAGAGAAATCCTGATAGCTGGGCGGATTAATAGCTAAGCCCCGCGACCCTCTACCCTCTCTTGGTTTGGCTATAAACTCAGCAAATTCATTGTTATAATCAGAAGGCAGGTATGCTTTAGCAAAGGGGATATCGTGTTTTTGATGGTGGAGAAATGATTTGTATTTATCTAAATAGATTTCAGTTGTTTCTGAAGCAGATGTAGCTATGGTGCATGGAATACGATCAGCATGTTTTGCTAGATAATATACTTCATAGTCTGTTGAAGGTATGATCAGATCAATTTTTTCCTTCTCAACGATTTTGATGATTGCAGGAATAAACTCTTCTTCGTATGAAAATGGTACCAGGTGAAATTTATCACAGAGATGATTACCTGCAGAGAATTCTGTTACGTTGCAGCCTATAACCTTTATGGGCTGCTGCAATGTTCTTATATTTCGAATAATTCCCTGACCTACGTTCCCTCCGATACCGGTTACTAAAACTACTTTTTGATCCATTCAATAATCTCTTTTATTCCTTCTTCTATTGTTTTATAATTGATGATACCCAACTTCTCTTTGGTGGAAGAACTATCATAGCTAAATGATTTGGAAGTATCTTCCCCTGTTAATATCAGCTTACATGGTGTAATGTTCGCAATTCTTTCAGCAATTTCCTTATTAGAATACGATTGTTCGCTAACGGCATGGATGGTAAAATTATCATCTTGTTGGGCCGACTTTACCGCGATGCTTGCAACATCGTTTACATGAATGTAATTCTGCAGACGTTCACCCTTTCCTAATAGCTTAATTTCACCGAAAGATAAAGCATTTTCTATGATTTTAGGGAGAAAGGTAATCTTTTTCATTCCTACCCCATACATGGAAGAAATGCGTATAATGGCATAGGAAGAATGATTTTCAATGCTTCGCTCGCCCCATAATTTGCTAAGGGCATATTTCGAATAAGGTGTGGGTGCTTGTTTGGTTGAAATATCCTTTGTATTCGCTGAGTTTTCATAAACAGATACACTGGAACAGAAAACGATTCGGGATTGTGGAAATAGCTTGCTTACTTTTGCTGGTAAGAGCAGGTTCGCATGAATGAGATTTTCATCTTCGATGCTTTTATCCCCGGTAGGAATAAAGGAGCTAACCAGGTAAATGTGTTTAAAGTCTGTTCCTTCTAAACGATCAATTTCATCAACCTGTATCGCTTTGATTTCTTGTGGGATATTCTCTTTATTTCTATTGTAAATACCCGTAACATCATAAGAGCCTTTCAACTGCTTATAAATGGCTTCGCCTAAAAAACTATTGATGCCAATGATTAATGCTTTTTCCATTGTTGAATATTTTATAATTCTTCTATGTTTTTAATATCTGAAGAAAATTCTTTGTTCTTCCACTGAACAGTTCCGCCGTCTAACCAAGGGTTTGCCAGCTGTTTATGCAAGAAGTCATACTCCCATTCCGTGGGGTCTTCGTTTTTCTTGACCTTTATTAAAAATTCAGCATTGTCTAAGTTAATACCATTTTTATGTGCCCAGAAAGCCGTAAAATCACGAACGCTGTTTGCTAATATATCCTGATTAATAAGAGGCGAATTGGTTCTGAAAGTCCATTTGGCCCAATTAGGTCCAAATAAATAATTGCCCGGTGTTCCATCGGAATCAAAAATGGGTAACCAAACCTCATTTCCATTTGTTTCCTTATATACCACTGCAATGGTATGATTATACCCATTGAAATGATTATCCATAAAAAGAGCATGATGAGTAATCCCAAAAAACACTCTTGATTTTTTAGCAATTTCTCTTGCTATATCGTTACTAAATCTAACGACTTTCGTATTGGAGACTCCGATTTTCTTCTTAAATTGTTGGGTAAGAGTAGAGTTATAAGTAACAATAGCTTGCAATAGAATTAAGATTATCAAACCGATAAAAGCTCCTCGTGTTTTTAAATCTCTTAAAGTATAGTTTGTTAAGATCTTAAATTGAGCATCGCCAGCGGGTATTTCGGGCAATACATAGCCACAGTTATCTTCAGTACAACGTTCTGTGGTGCGGTTAGTAGCGATGTATTTATATATCCTTTTCCCCAAATGGTATATTCCTGGTATTCGCAAGAACCAAGATAGGGGCTTGAAGTACCAAATAGCATTGAAAACCTGAATATAGGTGTCAAGGCCAACGTAAACTTTGCCTTTATTATTTACAGAATGGATATCATCTAAGAGCTTATCCATCGGTATATTGGCTAAAGCTGAATGTTTCTTTGCATTTTCCTGTACGGTCAAAAACTCAATACGATTACCTGAATCAAAATGGTTTATGATTATGCGTGTTCGGTTACATAACGGGCATTCACCATCATAGTAAAATTGAAGTTTCTTTTTGGGCTCCTTATTTCTGTTAAAGATATTTTCCCAGAAACTAACAGGAATCATCAATAGGTAAATGGCTATTACTCCTAAGGCAAAAAAAGGAATTGGGAAACAAACTAAGATCCCTATATGAAGTCCAATTCCGATAATAAGCATGGGTACTCGCCATTTCTTTCGCCAAAACGTAAACAAAAAAATAGCTTCAAAAGCCAGTGTTAAATATCCTAAAGCAATAACAAGCACCTTAATATTGAGTAAAGGACTTATATCAACCAAAATAGCTTGAGGAAGAGATGATGGCAACCACATGCCCAAACCATTTAACCAAAGAGGAGATGTGAATTTAAAAAATACAGAATCAAAGTAAAAAAAACCTATCCCCAAAAGTACAGGAAGGTAATATGCCAATACAGAGACTGTTTGTGGCGGAATATATCGAAAACGTGTATTGGAGTACTTCAGTTTTAAAATTAAGCGATCCAGCGAAAATGTTGTGGATATTGGTAGAAATATAAACAAAAAGTTGATGATCAGATAGGAATAGAACATGTGATACTCAAAAGTGGTCGTTGTACCAATAACAGCAACTGATAAAATGTAATTTATAATGGCTGCTGTTCTGGTAAATAAGCCAAGGATTACAAATATCAGAGCACCCATCCAAAATAAAAGAACCGGCCACATTTCTATTTCGCCCGGAACTAAATAAGGAATTTTATCAAAGGTTAAATGCCTGAAATAGTAAAGCTGTATCACTTCTGCAAGAAGAACCAGCGCAAAGGCTATTCTGAATATGGCTAAACCTTTTGCGTCAATTTGCTTATCGTATAGTCGTCTAAAATTTTGGTATAATTTCTTGAACATAATTATCAATAACTAATGGTAAATATAAACAATGATCAATTATTGTATTTTATATTATTTAAGACATCCAGGTTATCTTTTAATTTATCGTCCTCCCACTCCCACCATTTAGTATCCAGCAAGGCTTCGATAACAGATTCTTCAAATCTGTATTTAATTACCTTGGCTGGTGAGCCAACGGCTATTGCATAGGGCGGAATATAACCACTAACGGTACTCCCTGCTCCAATAATAGCACCGGTAGATATATGAGCACCACTCAAAATAGCACAATTTACTCCTATCCAAACATCATGTTCAATTGTTATAGCTCCTTTTGAAACGACTTCATTTTTATAGCTTCCATTTTGTAAAAAATTTTGCTCCATAAAATAAGTACTGAATCTTTTGTAATCATGATTATATTCCTGAATTGTTACATTTCTTGCAATTGAGCAAAAATTACCAATAGAAACAGTATTTAATGCAGATCGTATAAAAATATTCGGTCCCCACAGTGAAGTATATTTGCCTATTTTAACATCTCCAATTATATCGGTGTACATGATCTTACACTTTTCACCAATATTTACAGTACCCCGTATATTACATCCCTTGACTATTGACCTAGGATCAATAACTACCCTTTTATCAATTTCATTTTGATCAAGAATTAACCTCTTTAAGTTTAGTTTCTTTAATGTATAAATAAGTATTTTTTTAAACATATTGTGCTTTATCTTGATACAACAGTTAAATATTATTTTCAATTGCTAGAATGCTTTCAAGTAAATCTTCAGTATTTTTTGTTAAAACTACTGAAGCATCCTTATTATCTACGTAATCTTTATAGATCTCTAAACCAACCTCATCAATAATTATATTTGGTGTATTTACAAGTACAGCTTCTATAATAGAACCGGAAAATTTTGATAGATGTACATAGCTTTTTTCTAATAGAACCGGAAGAGGATAATTAGTTGCTTTTGATATCTCAACTTTATCTTTACAGCCAATGCTTTCCAATTGACTTTCAATAATAGCCTGAGCATCTAACATTCGGGGGTGAAGTCTGATCCACCAGACAAATTCTTTTGGTGTTAATTTAATTGCTTCTAAGATATATTCTTCCAGTTCCTTTTCTTGTAAGGTGTATAAGATGATTTTCTGGTTTGAAAGATCCTCTTGACTAGAAAACTTCTTTAACTGGAATTCGACCCAGGGGTTTCCATAAACCTCCACATGGTGATAATTTTGGGAACCTAACCATGATTGTATATGTTTTGCGGATACCTCATCCCAGCACCAAAAGGTTTTGGGTATCATATTGGAGCCGCTATTAGGAAGATTAGTGAAGGTATACATGGAATGTAAACTACCTTGTCCGCCATGTTGAACATCGAAATTTTCAATCCCCATTGTATTGGCCATATAGTGCATGGCAAACATGCTATTATTGTAATAACATAAACCTATTATTTCTTTTGGCTGATACTTTTTAATCAGGAAAGATGAAATATCTACATATACCATTAAAGATTCTAATCTCACAGGTAGTCTTTTATAATAGGTATTTAGGTCTAAACCAGAGCGTTTTAGTATACAAGAATGAACTTCATCCCACTTAAAAAGGTTTAAATTTGCTTGGTTCTTGAACCTTCTAAATAGATTAAAGATTGTATACAGCTCACTTGCATATATTATTGATTTTTCATTCTTATAGTTCTTGTTTTTAAGAACAGGGCCATATTCATATTGAATATACTCTGTTTTATTTAAGTTCTGTATAGATGGGAAGAAATATCTGTTAATAAAATTTGATTCGAAATCAACTCGATGACCAGCTGATCCGCAGTAAAACGTAGTAACCTTTCCTTTCTTTCGGAACTTGACCTTCAGGAAATACAAAAAAGAATTACATATATTATAGATTCTGATGAGTGTGCTACTTGACTTAGATTCAGTTGACTGGTTGTTTTCTTTCTGATTAAAAAATATAAAGAAGATATCCCTTTTAATTACCGGCCATATCTCCATACCTCCATATCTCCAATCCCAAACAGGAAATGTTTTCTCTAAATAAGCCAATAGTAAAAGCACCTCTTTTCTTGTCATCCTATCGATATCTTTTTAATAAAATAACACTTAATAGTAATAATGCTACTGTTATTGCAATCTTGTATATATAGTTAACCTCAACAAAATAATAACTTATTACAGTCAACAAAATAGTTAAAAACAACCAAAGTAGCGGATAGTAATTAAGAGTTTCTGTTTCTTTGTAATCTTTCAGAAAATAGCCTGCATAACCCATATACATCAGCGCCGCAAAAGTTGTATAGGCTGCTACCTGATAGCCAAAGTATTTAATTAAAGCGAGATTCAAAAGTAGATTCATGAATCCGGCAATAAAGGTTACTTTTAATAAAACTTTTGTTTTCTCATGATAAAACAACCTGTTATTTGCTCCTAAATACATGGGCCTATAATTGTAAGCCATAATAATAATAATACCTAATGGATAGACTTGAGCCAGCTCTTCATTTTTAATTAGAAACATGAAGATCTCTTTAAGCCAGATTGACAAAATGAAAGTCATGCAAAGAAAAATGATTTGCAAAATAAAGATCAATTTTCTGGCAGCGTGTTCATCATTATCCTTATAAGTTTGGTATAGCATGGGACTAACTGCCTTTCCTGCAGCAACCCCAACTTTTTGAACAATATTGGCAACGGTATAGGCAGCATTATACTTTCCAATATCTCCTGTGTTAACTCCCACAATTTTCATGACTGCCCTATCGGATATATCTAACAGATAGGAAGAATAATAATGTGGAACTGTTGGAAGTGCAATTTTTAAAGAATTACGGATATACCGCCATTTAAAATTGAAAATGGGTTTAATTTCAAGTTTTTTATTCAACGGCCACCAATAGGATGCCTGAACAAGCATCGTTGATATACACCCGGACAAAAACCAACCCATATAGCCCAGTCTTAATACAGCAATAAAATATACGTTTAATACAATACCTAAAATACCTGCGATTACTGAACGGATTGCTATTTGGGTAGGTTGTTGTTTTAATTGATAATACATATTACCCAGCACCATAGTTGGTCCGAAGAAGACAACGGGCAATACATTCAACAGAATGATATAGAGAGCATTTTCACTTGCTTCAACCGGAATAAAGAAATATAAAAGGATGCCTAACAGTATCGCAAAAGGATAATTCCATAACATCAGGAAACCATAGATCTGCCTCCACCCCCATTTATACTGACCTGGATTCTTAAAAAAGCTATTTGAAAGTATGACGTTAAGTCCTAAATTCCCTAACACAGCTACACCTCCGGCAATGGCGGTAATGACTCCATATACACCAAAATCAATTTCGGTTAAATATTTCGTTATGATTGGCAGTGTAAAAATACTGACGATTCGAGGGATCTGAGGAGCTAACCCATATATTGCGGTATGTGAGAAAAGCTTCTTAAGCATTCTATGGGTGGGTTTTAGTCTTTAACAGGTACTCAGCATATTGGAAATCATCGATATCATCGATATCTACCGATTTGTTTTTAGGCATAATGTAAGCATAGGTTTTAGGTGTATAAAACTTGCGTTCCTCTAAAATTAATTTAGTTTTAACTACATAAATAGACCCGTTGGGAAAATAGGTTGATTGATACTCTTGTCTGTTAAATAAATCTTTACCGTCAAACAGATCGCTTATTGTACCATTCTCATCAATAAATTTATGCCAGAAAATAGGATGAGCTTCTTTTGTATAGCTGATTACGGAGTCTGCTTCTTTCGCTTGATAAAGTTTAATTGCTGACTGAATATCTCCCGACTCTCTTAATGGACTTGTTGGTTGTAAAAAAACAATTGCCTCGTATTCTTTTGAATAATGCTCTTTCAGATAATTTAAGGTATAGACGATAACATCCAACGATGATGATTTATCTCCGGCGAGGCTGTCTGGTCTTAATTCAGGAACCCAGGCACCAGCTGCTCTTGCAACATTAGCTATTTCTTCACTATCGGTTGAAACTAAAACATCTGTAATCTGAGGGCATTTTAAGGCTGCTTCAATTGCATAATTAATTAATGGCTTCCCTAATAAAGGTTTTATATTTTTATTTGGTAAGCCCTTTGAACCAGACCTTGCAGGAATTATTGCTAACATTAAAATAGATGGTTATTTTTAAAACAATAGATTAAAATTTTATGTGCTTAATGTCTTCTTGTGCCTTTTTAAAGTCCTCATGTTTACCGATATCCAACCAATATCCTGTAATGGGATAGGTTATTAGTTTCATATCTTTAGCTAACAACGTTTCCATCAACTCGGTTATATCAAAGAATTCACCTTTAGGAATCATTTCTAAAAGAGATTTCTTAATGAAATAGATACCGGCGTTTGAATAATAGGTATAGCGGGGTTTTTCTTTTAATGAGGTGGCTAAATTCTTGCCGTCAACTTCTAATACGGCATAAGGTACATCAACATGATAAGAGGTTGCAGCTACAGCCATATCAGCCCCTGAATTCTTAAAGGTGCTATAAAAATCGGCGAAATCAATGTTAGTCAGCAAATCACTGTTCATAACAAGGATATCATCGTGCTCAAAGTTATCAACCAAATGGATTGAGCCAATGGTACCCAAGGGTTTACTTTCACAAACATAGCTTATTCTAGCATTATTCCTTTCTCCATTTCCGAAATAGCTTTCTATTTGCTCGCCTAAATAGTTAATGCTTAAATTGATATTTTTGATTCCATACTGAACCAAACGATCGATATTGTACTCAATAATTGGTTTATCCCCTACTTTCAATAAAGGTTTTGGAGTATTTTCTGTTAAAGGCCTCAACCTCTTTCCTTGTCCGCCTGCCATTAAAACTCCATCTGCAGGAATAATTGTTTTTTGAATGCGGAAGTTAAGGACATCGATGATTACTTTATCTTCGTCGACAATAGGAATGATTTTGAAATGCTTATCCTTATAGCTTTCTAATACCTCCAAGGTATAATTTGTACGGGTTATATAAATGGGATTCTTTTGAATAAACTGAAGCAGGGAATCATCAAATCCGAGCCCCTTAATAAAGCCTCTTCTCAAATCTCCATCGGTCAGCGATCCTATTAAATGAAATTCACTATCCACAACAAATAAGATGGCATCTGAAGCTAATGCATCTAATTTACCTAGTGCATCTCGTACCGACTCATTTTGAGGAATTATATGTTTAATGAAATCACTCATTTGAAATTTTTTAACGTTTTTATAATGATATCTGCAGTGCCGACTTTCTTATAGATATTTTCACCGCTGTAGGTCGGTCGATTGATAACCGTTTGTACTGCTTCCTGAATCTTTAAGCTTTCAAAAGGACAGTTGATAATGTTCTGACTTTGGGCTCTTCCCTTTTGGCGGCTACCTACATTAATTACATATTTCCCGAAGGAAGCTGCTTCAATGATTCCGCTGGAGGTGTTACCCAATAGGAATTTACAGTATTGCATAGCCGCAAAATAGTTTAATTTACCAAAATTTTCTATCAGCTTTACCTGTTGAAGTCTTTTTTCATTTAACTCAAGCAACACTTTACGAAATACAGAACCAAAGGTATCGGCATTGGGCATGGTAATAACGAGCTGTATTTTTTCTGCTACCTGCAATAAGGCATTAAGCATCTCACGAGCATTCTCATAATTGCTTTCGGGAGAAACGGTTTCGGGATGAAAGGTTAACAAGGCAAAATCGCCATGGATTTGATATTTTTCACGAAAGTCCGTTTCGGAAGGGATTTCCATACTTTCCAGTTCGTCAATGGATAAGGAACCTGCTGTAACAATATTAGCTGCATTTCCTGTGAGGGATTCGATGCGTTTGGCAAAGTCATCGGTTGCAGGAAAATGCAATTGGGACGCCAATGAAATCTGATGGCGATAAATATTGTCTATGGCACCCAGGGTTGTTTCGCCACCATGTATATGTGCAAAACGAACACCAAAAGGAATACCTGCCTGTACGGCAGCAGCCATCTCAAAGCGATCTCCCAAACAAAGAACCCAGTCGTATGAGTGTTGATCCCAGAAGTCTGCGAATTTCAATACGGTTAGACCGAAAGAAGTGGCTATCGAAACTTCATCGTCATTTGTGAGCAAAGAAGTTATTTTATGAATACTATTAAAACCCGAATCTTTAATCTGATCAAGCGTATACCCGTGGAATTTAGAAAGATGAGTTCCAAAAGCAATGATTTCCAGTTCGAAAAAAGGATCTTCCTTAAGCCGATTTAATAAGGGTAAATAAATACCAAAATCTGCTCTTGAACTTGTTAATACGGCGACTCTCATAAATCTAATTTATAATTATTAAATCATCCGGGGAGAAATCACGTGTAGCTTTTTGTCCTATAATATGATCCCATAACATGGGAGAAATACCTGTACCTGGTCGCTTCACAGTTAAGTTCTCTTCAGAAAAAATATCTCCCTTGGCAATGCTTGTTTTTGCAGTAATACTTTTTCTGGCTATGGCAATGTTCTTAGTTTCTGACTCAGATGGTTCTTTCAATCCGGTTCCGGATATAGCGGCCTCGATGTTTCTAATGGCTGAAACCATGGCCTTTAATTCATTGGGTTCAAGAGAAGCCTTATGGTCAGGCCCTTCCATATTTTTATCAAGCGTAAAGTGCTTTTCAATCATGACGGCTCCCAAAGCGACTGCCGCAATGGGTACTTCAATACCCAAAGTATGATCGGAATAGCCAATGGGCGTTTTAAACTCTTCTTGAATTTGCAGCATCGCCTTTAAATTAACATCCTTCATGGGTGTAGGGTATTCGGTATTGCAGTGAAGAATGGTAATGTTTTCATTTAAGATTCCACTATCCAGGAATACGTTTAAAGCTTCACTGATCTCCACTAAGGTTGACATACCGGTAGATATGATGATCTTCTTGAAGAGCTTAGCTGCTTTTCTTAAATAAGGGAGATTAGTAATTTCACCTGAAGGGATCTTCACCATGTTCATGCCTAAGCTAAACAGGTAGTCTAATGAATCCAGATCAAAAGCTGTTGAAAAGAAATTGATGCCCTTTGAATTACAGTATTTAACTAATTGCTCGTGAGCTGATTCAGAAAGTTCAAGCTTTTGGAGCATCTCTAATTGAGATTCTGTATTGTTTTTTGTATTTTCTATTTGATAATCGGCCTTTTTGGCTTGAGTGGATACGAGTTTATTCGCTTTAAATGTCTGGAATTTAACGTAATCTACCCCAGCTTCAACTGCAGCATCAACCAGTTTAAAAGCATTCTCTATGCTTCCATTATGATTAACACCTGCTTCTGCAATAATAACTACCTTTTTATCTGTCATATGATCCTGCCTGGGTTACCGACAATGGTTTGATTATCGGCGATGTCTTTAATAATAACCGAACCAGCCCCTATAATAACATTTGTACCTATTCTCACACCTTGCTTAACTACGGCATTTGCGCCGATAAAGCTGTTATTTCCTATATGAACATTACCACTCAATACAGCTCCTGGAGCTATGTGAACACCGTTTCCCAATTTGCATTCGTGCTCAACAATGCATGAGCTATTCAATATACAAAAATTACCGATTTCAGCCAATGTATTTACAACGGCCTGCCTTGAAATAAAATTTCCGGTTCCAATGGTGATAGATTTTGAAATGGAAGCACTTGGGTGAATAACATTTATTAATTCGTTCCCATGATCGAGTATGTTAATACCCGCCCGGTTACGGATTTTATTATCTCCAATTCCTAAGATGAATTGATATTTCTCTTGCCAGCCACGAAAGTCAGAAGATTCTTCAAATCCTAAGTATGCTAATTGAAAAGGATTTCTATTCGTAATCTTTTTTTCACAATAATAACTTAAAGGTATCCCTGCGAATATAGCAGTTTCTGCAACTACTAAACCATGTCCGGAATATCCTATGATTGCTATTTTATCTGACACTGCTTGGAATGTTTACAATTCGATCTTCTAAAAACTGTGCATTCACTTGCTCATCACGCTGACAGGCAGCGTACATAGGCAAGCGAAACATTAATTGCCAAATAGGCCGGGACATTACTTTATTGGAATTCATTTCCTTTAAAAATTGCTCCCTTTCTTTTTTATCTTTCAACTCAACACACATTAACCAATAATTGGCTTCTGTGTTTGGCAGTTCGGTTCTAAATTGAATGCCCTTCTCGCTAAAGAACTTGTTATACATGCCTGCTAGTTCTCTCTTGTTTTTCAACATGCTGTCTAACTGCTCTAATTGAGCGCAAGCTAAGGCAGCATTTAAATTAGGCATCCGATAATTATATCCCAATTCATCATGAAAGAATTCATAGGGATGTGGTTTCTTTGCTGTGGTAGTCAGATACTTTCCTTTCTCACCTAAAGTTATATCGTTCGTAACAATTGCTCCTCCGCCACCACAAGTTACCGTTTTATTGCCATTAAAGGAAAAGGTACCAAACTTACCGAAGCTACCCGTATGTTTTCCTTTGTATTTGCTTCCCAAAGATTCAGCTGCATCTTCTACCAGAACAATATTCCATTGATTACAAACTTCAAGAAGTTCATCTAAATGCACGGGGAAGCCGAAAGTATGCATGGGTAGGCAAGCAGCTATTCTTCTTCCGCTTGTTTTATTATAGCATCCATCTTCACGAAGCTCGGCATGTTCTTCTAAAAAATCATTAAGAGCTTTGGGAGAAAGTCCCATAGTATCCAGGTCGACATCTACAAAAACAGGGATGGCTCCATTGTAAGCAATTGAGTTTGCAGTAGCAATGAAGGTTAAGGCTTGTGTAATAACCTCGTCGCCTGCATTGACACCTGCCAGGCGTAATGAAACCTGTATAGCTGCTGTACCATTGACCACAGCAACAGCTTTTTTTGTTCCGGTGATGCTTTCCATCATGTTTTCAAACTGATCTACATAGGCACCTACCGAGGAAACAAAGGTTGAATCGATCGTATCTATCAGGTATTTCTTTTCATTTCCCCTGAAACGTGGTTCATGTAAGGGGATGAACTCCTGGGTTTGAAAGGCATCTTGAATAAATGATATAATATCCTGAATGTGTTTCATCTTACATCTTAGAATCTAAATATTTACCGGTTTCTTTATGTCCGAAACCAGGGATCATGTAATAAAACAAATCAATAATATCCTTCTTGGTCCAAGACCTGTTTGCTTTCAACTCATTAATCTTTTCGGTGAATAAGTTTAACTTATCGTCCTCAAGTTTAAATTCATTTTTAATGATACCCAAGTTTTCAAACCGATCCATATCTAGGACTTCCTGATCTGTAAAGAACTCTTCGAAGTCCTTTTCTCCTGTTGTATCACTTGCTGTAAATAAACAAGGCCATTTTCCCTGTTGCGGTAAGGTAGCCATTAAAGACCGGGCCTCTTCTTCATCAGTGCACAGGTAAGGTTCGTAACCAAGGTTTTTGAGGTACTTAATTGCGATATCAGCAAAGGTGATTAAGTGAAGGTTTTCATTTAATTTAGGGAAAAACACATCTCTGTTTTCGCCTAATATACAAGACATTAAGCAAAGCTCGCCCGACTCTTTGGGTACAACGAAATAGCGTTTAATATCATTGGGTGCAACGAGGGGCTGGCGTTTTTGAATACGCTGATTAAAGCCATGGAGCAAAGATCCGTCTGAGAAGGCAACATTGGCAAAGCGGGCGGTAGATATGGTAATATCTTTGCTTCGCCGCATCAGAAACATCTCCATGATTCTTTTGGAAGCCCCCATCATATTTACGGGGTTTGCAGCTTTATCAGTAGAAACACAGAAGTATTTCTTTACGCCTTTATCTATTGACTGCTGTATGGTTTTATCGGTATTGAAGATATTTACCTCTATCATGCGCATTAAGGTAAAGGGATCTTTTTCGCTTCTTACATGTTTAAGTGCAGAAAGATTAAGGACATAATCGTATCGGCCATCGGCCTCTATAAAAGCATCGTATTCAACCGATCCTATATCGAGGGCGAAAGTTTGAAAATCACCATCAATATATCCAAAAGAACTTCGGATATCTCGTACCAGCTCAACCATGTTGTTTTCGCTGATATCAACTACGTGAAGCTTTTTGGGTTTTCTTTTAAATATTTCTTTGGTTACAGCCTGTCCGATTGAGCCTGCTCCACCAATGACCAGAAAACGCGAATTTGATATTTTATTCTTTAAATCATCTTCATGTTCTTTAATATCATGTTGAAAGAGCTCTTTGTCTCTCCCGATCAGATTCAGGATATTCATTGTTTTATAATTATTTTCCTATTGCAGTATATTTAAAACCGATTGCTGATAATTGATCTGCATTTAAAATGCTTCTTCCATCAAATACAAAAGCCGGTTTAATGACAGAGTCGTAAATTTTTTTCCAATCGTAGGTTTTAAACTCATCCCATTCAGTTAACACAGCAATAGCATGGGCAGATTTACAGGCTTCGTATGGATCGTTAACTACTTTAACATACTTTCTGTTTTCCTCCGGAGAGCGTGAATTCAAATAATCTAAGTCGGCATAGATTTGTTCTGCTGTAACTTTCGGGTCATATACCGTAATTTCTGCTTGCTCATGCAATAAAGAATCGGCTACATAAATAGCAGCAGACTCACGCGTATCGTTGGTATCTTTTTTAAATGCCCAACCTAAAAACGCTATTTTCTTACCGGAAACCGTATTGTATAAAGTACTTACAATATTATCAGCAAATCGGCTTTTTTGATGGTCGTTCATAATGATAACCTGTTCCCAATAATCAGCTACTTCATTTAAATCGTAGGTTTTTGCAATGTAAACCAGGTTTAAAATGTCTTTCTGAAAGCATGAACCTCCAAAACCAACAGAAGCTTTCAAGAATTTAGGGCCGATACGGCTATCCATTCCTATCGCCCTTGAGACTTCATCAACATCGGCACCGGTTACTTCACAAAGCTCGGAAATGGCATTGATGGAAGAAACACGCTGTGCCAGGAAAGCATTGGCAGTAAGTTTGGACAATTCTGATGACCAGACATTGGTTGTCAATATTCTTTCTAAGGGTACCCAACGTGCATAAACATCAACCAAAGCCTGAATGGCTTCTTTTCCTTCCTCGCTTTGTTCACCACCGATTAAAACGCGGTCCGGACTTAATAGATCCTGAACGGCGGTTCCTTCTGCTAAAAACTCAGGATTAGACAAGATTTGGAATTTCACCCCATTGCCTGTATGATCCAGGATTGCTTTTAAGGCTTGTGCCGTGCGAACAGGCAAGGTTGATTTCTCTACTACAATTTTATCGGAAGTGGCTACACGGGCAATTTGGCGGGCACATAATTCAATATACTTTAAATCGGCTGCCATCCCGCGGCCTTTACCATAGGTTTTGGTAGGAGTATTAACCGAGATAAAGATCATATCTGCTTCATCAATGGCTTTATCTACATCGGTACTGAAAAAGAGATTTTTGTTTCTTGCATTTTCTACGAGCTGAGACAGGCCGGGCTCATAGATAGGAATATTATTAACATCAGAGTCATTCCAGGCATCGATACGTGCTTGATTTAAATCTACAACGGTTACCTTAACATCCGGATTTTTGTTTGCAATTACAGTCATGGTTGGGCCGCCAACATAGCCGGCGCCAATACAACATATATTCTTTATGGTCATTTTATTTGGTGATATTATTTATTTGCTGCTGTTTATAATTGAGAAAATAACGGCGGCCATGGATGCTATGGTTGAACCAATTCCTACCCACGCCTGCGGACTGATTGATTGTCTTTCCCGGTATTCCTTCTTTGGTACAAAAACCTCTGCACCGGGCTCTATTTGAGGATAGCTACGAATTCCAAGAAAATTCTTGGTACTCTTAACTGACCCATTTGCATATACCACATAAGAACGTTTCTTTAAGGCTTGCTCTGTAAATCCACCTGCTTGTGAAATATAATATTTTAGGCCCCTACCATCTACATAAACAGCTGTTACCGGAGATAATACTTCTCCCCCGATTTTAACAGTCTGTAATTCCTTCGGTATAAAGATCACATCTCCATCTCGTAATAACAGGTTTTGCCTATCTTCCGGATTTTTAAGGATTCTTTCAAAGTTGATACCTACGTAATCATTATTTATTTTCTGCTGAAGCTCTACTTGAGATACATTTTCATTCTGATCTTGTAAAGCTGTGATGGTTTCAAGGGTTTGTTGATTATCCTCTTTTTCCATTTCAAGGGCTATCTGATCATCCCGGGTTGCTGCGGCTTGCAAAGCTACGGTGCCCGTTCTTTTAAGTGATGCGCCAGGAATATAAGCAAAAGGTGTAAAACCACCTGCCCTTCTTATAATATCTGTAATACGTTCGTCTTTATTGCTAATGGCATAATTTCCGGGATAAAGAACCTCGCCTTCGATGCGGACAGTCTTCTGTGTTTCATAACCGGGTGCCGTTCTCACGAAGACCATATCAAATGGTTGAAGAACAAAATCGGCATCTTTACCGGAGAAATTTTTATTTAAATCCACTTGAAATATCTCTGCCAGATTACCATCTTTTGATTCAACATCCACATCAGCCATTCTTCTGGATACTTCTATACGTAAAGGAGTAGCACTTTCCTTAAACCCTCCTGCTTCCAGAATCAAATCCTTGATGGTTCTGCCTTCGGCAAATGCATAGGTACCGGGATTACGTACTTCCCCATCGATCTTTAGAGAATAAGCATCTTTAAGATCGAAAATAGAAGAAATGAAAACCCGATCATCCTTTTTCAACTCAATATCCGGATCGGTTCCAGCTAAGATATTAGCAACATTAAACGTTACTTGCTCTGTTTGCAGATCGGGTTTTAATCTGGTAATATACCCAAGATTCAGAAAAGCATCTTCTTTCACTCCATCCGCCTTTTTAATTAACATAGAGAGTGTTAAACCCGGGCTTAGTTCATAATTTCCCGGACGGAAAACAGCACCACTGATGCTTACTCTATTTTCAAAGCGTTCTAATATTCTAGTGATGGTAAAGGTATCGCCGCTTTGAGGCTCATATTGACTAAACTGACTGGAAAGTAAGTCTTCAATGCGTCTTTCTTTATCGGTGTTTTTTAATACCTGAATACGATCCTGGTAGGCATATTCTGTAAAACCACCTGCATATTTTAACAGGTCATTGAAGGTTTCTCCATCCTTTAATTCGAAGAGAGCAGGTCGCTTAACCTGTCCTATCATTTCAACTCTTTTAGAATAAGGAGGTACAAAAATGACATCCTGATCCTGAAGGGTAATGTTATTTGTCAGGCTGCCATCAACTAAGAAATCATATACATCAAGAGTTGATACTACCTGTCCGTTACGAATGATACGAATATCACGCATGGTTCCATTTAAGGTCGGTCCTCCTGAAGCATAAAGTGCATTGAAAGCGGATGCTACCGATGGTAAGGTATACGTACCCGGTTTAACGACTTCACCGGTAAGAATTACTTTAATGCTCCGAATATTACTGATTGTGATATTCACATTGGTAGTACCGTCGCTAATTCCTGAATAGATACCTGATAAGCTGTTTCTTATTCTTGTACTGGCATTTTCTATGGTAGAACCCGCAACAGAAACGATTCCTACATTAGGAATATTGATATTTCCTTCCGGGCTTACGGTCAACTTATAGCTTGCTTCTGAATAACCATAAATCTCAACCATTATTTCATCTCCCGTACCAATTACATAGTTTTTTGGGGTGGCTAAATTAAGGTTGGGTTCAAATTGAGGATTAGCATTTTGGAAAAGAGAGGCGCCAAAAACCTTCGAGCGTAATTCATCCAATGCTTTATCTACCTCGGTTCTCACATCTTGATTTGTCATCTGTGTTCCTAAGGTAGTATCTTGTCGGTTAGCTGTCTGAGTAGTTGGTTTGCCTGGTGCTGGAGAGGTTTTTAACTTATCTGCTCGTAAGCGAAGTTTTGAGATTTCACTGGACGACATTCCCCTAGCGGCAGCCACTTGTTCTAATTGTGCATCGGAGAGACCAGATGCTTCTACCTGGTTTACAAAATTCCGAACCTGTGCATCGGAGAGTTCATCTACACGGATATTAGACATATCCTGAGCGTAGGAATTTTGTATGCCTGAAGCTATGAAAATAAACAATAATAGACTTAGTAATCGAAGTATTTTCCGCATATAAAGAAATCTTAATTTAGTAAACTCAATTATTTAAATAATATAACTGAATTTATATTAATAAAGTGTGTAACGAGAGCAAAGAAACGTTTTTTTTTTGTATTATCATATAACAACATACAAAGGAAAGCGTGCAATTTGCTTTAATTTTCATTTATTTTTGCATTAATTTTGGCTTTAGGAAGACATATATAATAACCAAAAAGAGTGGTGCTAAAAGAAAGGTAAGTATTGGATCAAGCCTTGATTGTATAACAAAAATACAAATCAGGATTTGGATGGTGGCATAGATCAAGGTGACTACACGATGGGGTAATTTCTGATCATTTGCCAGGATTTGATAAAAATGAAGACGGTGAGCTTCGAAGATATTTTCTCTCAACATTAATCTATGAATGATTGTTAAAACGGTATCGACCCCATAAACCGTTAAAAATAAAATATAGAGCCAGTTGTTGCTTTTCAATATAAGATCTAAAAGAAGGAAAACAATCCAACAGGCAAGGCTGATACTTCCTACATCACCCGCGAAAACCAAGGCCTTTTTTCGGAAATTAAAATATAAGAAAACAACACAGGCTAGCATTGGAAACCAGATGAGGTCAGCTTCTACAAAGGGAAATTCATAGGTATTTACATACTGAAGAGCACCAAGGATAACCAGACTATATAAACCCGTAATACCATTTATGCCATCCATAAAATTATACGCATTGATAATACCCACTACTAAAATATACAAGGCAATAATCGCCCATATCAGAAGATCGGTAAATACTTGGTCGTAAACAAAGATTAAGGTTACGGCTAGTAGATGAAAGAAGAAGCGCAACAAGCTGGAGATATTCATATTATCATCCAGAAAGCTAATGATACCAATGATCAGAACTGCAGATACAGGGAGCCAGAAGCCAGGGTGATAAAAACCTGCAAAAAGAATAGCTAAAACAAACACAATACCCCCACCGCGAATGGTCACTGTAGTATGAGAACTACGACTATTGGGCTGATCAAAGATCAAATACTTATTTGCCAATTTCATGTAGAGAAACATGCATGCAAAAAGTAATATTAAGATGAAAATATAGATCATTACATTAAGAATTTGAAAAGCTTTTAATGGTGATGGTTAATCCTTCACGTACGTTTACAGGAAGTGCTATTATGGCTAATGCTGCTTTGATCTTTTCATTGCTTACCTCATAGCTTTCTGTAAGCTTCTTTAGTCGCTCAGAATTTAATGGTAAATGAATTTTATCACCGACCTTGGCTAATTTTGTAATCAGATCGGAAGATAAAGTCCATATTTTGGCTTTTGTTTTTGAAGCCTCAGCAATTATTCGGATTACTTCTATTGTAGACAATGCTTCATCGTCTGCTAAATTATATACTCCACCAGGAATGGACTGATTGGTTAGGATGCGATTCAGGATAAACAAGAGGTTTTCAATGGATAGAAAGGAGCGTCTATTGTGAAATGCACCCAAGGGATAGGGAATTCCAAATTTTACTACTTTATACAAAAGATTAAGGTTTCCTTTATTACCCGGACCATGAATCATGCAGGGCCGTAAAATAAATAGGCGTTTCCCTTCCGGAAGTTCTTTGCTTAATAAATACTCTTCTGCTTTTAATTTTGATTGTCCGTAAGCTGTTTTTGGCTGAGGATTACTTTCTTCAGTTAATTTCCCTTCTACCGTATCTGCAACAGCTTTCACGCTGCTGAAGTAAATGAAATCCTGGATGTTGCTATCCAAAAAGCGATCAAATAGTTCTTTTGTAAGACCGTAATTGATATCGAAATACTCTTGAGGCTTACTTGTATTCCCAGTGTCGTGTGCTTTACCAGCAAGGTGTATAACTGCGTCTGCTGAAGGCAGGTTACCAGCTAAGGGTTCGCGTAAGTTTAGGGGTTGAATGGTACCTAAAGTAGTCTCTTGAAAATATTGAATAAGATTTTGACCTACAAAGCCGGTGGAACCACTGAGAAGAATATGCTTCATAAGTATTGACGGATAGATTTAGCCATTTCCTGGTTGATATTCTCTCTTTTAAATTTACGAATAAATTCAGTTCTCTCTTCGTTATGATATGTATAATTATTTAATTGCGATACCATATCATCAACATCTCCGGGAAGGAAGAGAATGACATTCGAGAGATTTTCCTTTATAAAATTATTTGCAAAGCCAGCAACGCCTGCAATAACAGGTTTATCATACGCTCCTAATTCAAACACTTTAGAAGGAAGCACTTTTTTAAAGGCATCATAATCATTGAGGTGAATGAATAAGAAATCTGAGTTTTTATAGATTTCTAATAGCTCATTTCTTTTAACAGGTTTCTTTATTTCTACATTACTTACTTTTAATGCAGCTAGCTCATCTAATAGAGCCTGTTTGGCTCCTCCATCTCCTATTATTAAGAATTGATACTTCTCACCTAATTTCTTAGCAGCCAATGGAACGATTTTACTTAGGCCCTGGCCCTCGCCGATATTGCCTGCATAGGTAATGGTTTTAACCGGACTTAATGATTTATCTGAGGGTGGCAGATTTAAAAACACATCATCAATGCCATTGGGATACGCGGAATAGTTTGGCTTCTTAAACTTCGCAAAGTACCCTTTAAAACCTCCGGATATTAAATTGATATGTGTTGCATAGTTAAATACTTTCTGTTCAATACCATTTAGTACTGGTAATACTCCACCCTTTAAAAAAGGATTTTTCAATACATCTTTTAGCGTGTCAGTAAAGATATCTCGTATATCCAGGTATAATTTAACCTTTAATTTCCGGGCAATGGAGTATCCTAAATACGCTGTAAATAAACGAGAGGAAGAAGCCACCACCAAATCATATTTCTTTCCTTTAATTAATCTCTTAGTTTCTTTAAAATAGGTTCTAAAGGATAGGACCTGATCTTTCATTCCGCTTTGATGCTTTGGAATGGCGATGCGATAAATAGTATAATTGCCTCTGTTTTCAAGTTCCGGAGCATCTGCTTCAAAGGTACTATAGCGGTTGGGTAAAGTAGTAACTACATCAATTTCTGCTTCTCCATCTACCTGTTTGGCTAATTCTTTAACAAGTGGTGAATTGCGAAAAGAGCCGGCGCATAAATCAGGTTCAAAATAAAAAGTAAGGTATAATATCTTCTTCAAATCACTAATCTTTAATCTACAAATGTAATCGTAGTTTCTAGAACTTCCTCAAAGACAACCACAATTTTCTTTGCTTGCCGGTAGTTATTATACCCGTTTGCCATATTATAGTTTTGTAAATCTATCGAAAGTGCACCTTCAAAACGAATGAAAGCTTTATCTAATATGATTAACGTTGGTTCATTATTACTTTCTTCTATCTCAATGTTAGGATGGAAGTGTAAATGAAATTCTTTTACTTTAGCCTTATCGCCCACCGCTTCATCAACGATAACGAGCTGTTTATCTTTAAACTCAAAGCTTCGTTTATGGTTAATTCCAAACTTATTATAGCCGTTATGTTCAGCAGAGAACCGATCACTTCCATCCTGGCTAATCTGAACTATAGCACGTTGGGCCACACGAAAACCACTCCATACTTGCGATTGATTTGTATTGTTGACAACGACTGTATTATGAGAGGAAGTAGACCGTTCCCTTGATCGTATCTTCCCTATTTCATAAGTGGAAGTTCCTGCTTCAACAAAGAGGGGTTGATTTTTGTAGAACAAAATGAATGATAGGGCATCTGCATGAGCATGTCCGGGTTGATAGGAAGGCCCCACTTGGCCAGCATCTACTTTACATTCGTAATTTCCTCTGTTGAAGCTACGATAGCCTGCTTCTCCTAAAGGTAAATCGATCTTGGCAAGATCTAGTTCGTCAGCATAATTTAACAGCCAATTTGTAGAATAGGCGATTCCCTCAGCACTGTCGTTAAAATGAGGGATCTCTCCACTCTTAAAACTTATTTTTTCAAGCCAAGCACGCATTTTCTCAGCTTTATGTATTAAGAAATTGTAGAAAGAGTCTTCCTTTTCCTTCCAGCCAGAATACCAGTCAATGAGTTCTAGAAGTCGAAAAAATATAATTTGGTGATACATTGGGCTTAATTCAAAATGAGCACCGTCTGAAAGTATCTGTTCGTTTAGTTCTGTTTCTAGTATTTCTCGTCCCTGTGACAGCCATGTTTTATTTGAGAAAAACGCACCTCCCATAATCAAAGCAAAACCATTCTCCATTAAGTGGTTTCCTAATATGTGATATTCTGGTCTTTTAGACAGGAAATCTAATTCAGCATAAATAAATGAATATAAAGCTTCTTCATTCAAATGATTGTGAGAAATAAAACGGATACTGTTGATAATTCGCAAAGAGGCTGGATAGGGCTCCAATGGCAATATCCCTTGGTCTAATTTCTGATAAAGGGATAGGATTAGTTCCTTTTTTGTATTAACCGATAAGTTCTCTTGCAATAAATAGTTTGCATATTGAAGATTATAATTCCACAACTTGCCATTCTCTTCATAATTCCAATCTATCCCGGATGTAAATTTAACTTTGAGATTCAAAAATTCAAATTCATTTTCAGCTAAACAAGAAATCAGTACGGGAGGTAGTTTCTTGAAAGATAAATAACACAGCTCACTTTCTGAATATGCTTTATTATAATCTGTTAATGTACCTGCTTTCCTCAATCTATACTTTAATTGATAAAATATTTGAATGGGCTTCAGGTATTTTACGGTATTGAATAGTAGTTTAATTTTTTCGATCATAGTTTTAACAATGCAGCAATAATTCGTTCTGCAGTTTTACCGTCCCATAATTCTGGGATCACTCCTTTTTTCCACTCTCCTGCTAATAACTTTTCGAACGCAGGAGGGATTGCTTTTGGATTTGTTCCTAGTAATTCATTGGTTCCTAAGGTGATGGTTTCAGGACGTTCCGTATTATCACGTAAGGTCATACATGGAATACCCATTACGGTTGTTTCCTCGGTAATTCCTCCTGAATCAGTAACAACAGCTCGCGCATTTTTAACCAAATAATTGAATTCCAGATAGCTTAATGGGTCAATTAGATATAAATTCGGTGCTTCTATACCAATATTCCGAAGTATTTTTGCCGTACGCGGGTGCACTGGAAAAACTAAGGGCAGGCCTTTTGAAGATTCAACTATCGTATTAATTAAGTCTTTCAATTGTGATTCTTGATCTACATTGGCCGGGCGATGCAAGGTCATTACAATATACTCTCTTTCCTTTAAGTTTAGCTCAGTCCAGATTTCAGGTTGCCTGAAACGACTCATTTGCTTAAGCAGGGTATCAATCATCGTATTTCCAACAAAGAAAATACGCTCCTCTTCTACCCCAATTTTCCTCAAATTTTCATTTGCAATTTCAGAAGTAGTGAAAAAGTAATTGGTGATACTATCGGTTACCAAACGATTGATTTCTTCGGGCATTGACCAATCTCCGGATCTTATTCCTGCTTCTACATGGGCCACTTTTACATTCATTTTCTGTGCCGTAATAGCACATGCCATTGTTGAAGTAACATCTCCTACTACAAGTACCAGATCAGTTGGATTTTCCTGGAGTTCTTTTTCAAAGCGAATCATAATTGCACCTGTTTGCTCTGCCTGTGTTCCTCCTCCTGCTTCTAAATTAGCATGCGGTTCCGGAATTTCTAATTGTTCAAAAAAGTCTCCCGACATTTTCTTATCATAGTGTTGACCAGTATGGATTAATCGAAAATCTATATTATTCCCCTCTGCTTTGGATTTCTGAATTGCATGGATTATTGGTGCAATTTTCATAAAATTCGGACGTGCGCCGGCTATGATTGTGACTAACATATTTTCTAGTTTATCGATGATAAATAAGTATCTACAAAGTAATCCACTTTCGTTCTTTCAAACTTTCAATGGCTGCAAAGCTTGCTTTTGTTGTATTGATAATTTCATCAAAGGGGATTAAGGCATCTCCTCCATTGATTGTTCGTTCGACCAATAGTTTAAACTGTTCTTTATGGCCTTTATCAAGCCTGGTTTTCAATTTAGAGAAACCTTTAAAGCCATAGCCTGTTGTTACTCTGAAATTATCCATAATGGCAATTCTTTCCTGAGAGTAAACCTCTACTCTTTCTTTTGAATATGCTTTTGATCCATTTGAAAAATAGTTAATTACACCTGTACTGCCGTTTTCATATTCTAAAAGAATGGATGCATTATCTGTATTCTCCTGAGGATTAAGGCCCATCGCATTCATACATACAGCTTTTACTTTACTCCCGGTAAGAAAGGTAATTAAATCTATAAAGTGACAGGCTTCACCGATGATGCGGCCACCTCCTATCTTCATATCATGAACCCACACGTTTGCAGGAATATGACCGGCATTCATAGTGGCGATTACATTCATTGGTGTATTACCTACCAGTTGCTTTATCTTTTGAATATGTGGAGAGAACCTTCTGTTAAAACCAACTGTTAATGTTTTTGAGCCATTGTATGCCTGAATGATTTCTTCAAGCTCACTTTCATTTAAAGCTAGTGGTTTTTCAACAAACACATTCTTTCCTTTCAGCAAACCTTCCGACACCATATTTGCATGCTGATTATGGCGTGTAGTAATTAGTATTAAATCAACAGCATCATCTTTTAGTATTTCTTGAAAATCGGTTGTACTTTTCGCAATACCATACTTTTTTGCCAGCGAAGTACCTGTAAGCCCACCGGCACTGGCTATAGATACTAAGTTAGCATTGGCAGCCTTTAAAACAGGCAACATAGTCATCTTTGTAAAGTTGCCTGCTCCTATTATCCCTATTCCACCTTTTCCTTTTTCAAAATTAGTTGTATTAACTAAAATTGTATTTGATGAATCACTTTCAATAGGGTATTCTAAAATAGAAGCAATTGAACTTTGGTTGCTAATATTAGCATAGATATCTTTATAATCACTTAAAGCTGTCCGTTCTGTAATGAGCGATTTGACTTCAAGCTTACCGGAAGAGATAGCTTGCAATACAGCCTCAAAATTTCTTTTTTCTGTCCAGCGTACATAAGGAAGCGGATAGTCATTTCCCTTTCTCTCATAATCTTCATCGTAACGTCCCGGGCCATAAGAACAAGATACTTGAAAAGAGAGTTCTTTCTCATAAAAATCTGCTCGGCTTATATCTAAGCCGATGACACCCACCAAAACAATTCTCCCTCTTTTTCTGCTCATTTGAGCAGCTTGAGATATAATTTCATTATTCTTGGCGGAAGCAGTAATGATTACACCATCGGCCCCTGTATTATTTGTTAATCCGAGGACGGTTTTTATAACATCTTCTCCTTCTCTGGGATTGATGCCAATGATACCTTTTGCCCTGGCTAATTCAAGCTTTCGGGAGTCAAGATCAACTCCAATAACCCGGCAACCATTGGCAGCTAAAAGTTCGGCAGTTAACAGCCCGATTAATCCCAATCCAATTACAACGATCGTTTCGCCGAATGTAGGATTACATAAACGGATACCTTGCAAACCGATTGAACCTACTACAGTAAAAGCAGCCTCTTCATCAGATACATTTTCGGGAATATACGCAACCAGGTTTTTAGGTATATTAACATATTCAGCATGCGCACCATTGGAAGCTACACGATCGCCTACATTAAATTCGCTTACGCCTGTACCTACTGCAACAACTCTACCTACATTGCAATAGCCTAAAGGCAGCGGCTCACCTAATTTATTAAAAACAGCCTCAAGGGTTGGCATTAAGCCTTCGGTTTTAATTTTATCTAATACTTGTTTTACTTTATCGGGTTGTTGACGAGCCTTGGAAATCAGGTTTGATTTACCAAATTCAACAAGCATACGTTCTGTTCCTAATGATACCAGACTTCTGGTTGTTTTAATTAAAACACAACCGTTGGAAACTTGTGGGGTCGGAATATCTTCTAATATAGTCTCTCCTGTTTTAAAGGACTGTATGATTTGCTTCATTAATAATTTTATTATACAATTTAATTAGCTCTACGGAGCCGTCAAGTTTACTTTTATCTATTAAAGGTGGTTCAATATTCTTGAACAGGATACTATAATCTCCTCTTTTGTATGTTATTACACTTTGATTTCTACTTACTACATTGGTTGCGAAGGTAAGCTTGTTATAATAAAGTGATTCTTTTATGGATAAAGAATCACCATCAGTTGATGTGTTACGAATACTGGCATCACTCAATTTTAGTACTTCGCAGAAAGAATGGGGGAAATTTAGAATTAAAATGTTCTGATTTACAGAGATCTTATTTTCAATACAATATTCATAGTAATCTCCCGATGGATCGGATATAATTAATGAAAAATCAGCTGTATTGTTGAATACCTCGATTAAATCTAAGATGCCGTATATTTCTGTGTTGTTTTTATCGTATTTAATTCCATAGGCATTGGTAGCAAAGACTTTAGAATAACGTGACCTCAGTTTATTTATCTTATTTATAATTTCCTCTGTAATCGGCTTTTCATTTATCGGAGGAATAAAAGACGAAATTTGCTGTGAATTTTTATTATGATTTAATGCAATCTTAAAGCTATTTTCATTTAAAACAATAGGGTATTTACTTAATCTGACTGATAAAAGGAGAAGTCTATTTTTGAATCCGGCATACCTACTTAAATCGCAATGATAGGTAATAATTGAATTCTTGCCAGACAACTTACTTATAAGACTGAATAGAAATTGTATATATACATTGGATGCGTGCAAATGGAAGAATTTATATTTGAATAGAGTAAGGATGATTTTAGATAAATTAGAGAGTTCCAATCTCATAAATTTATATTCAAACCCCTTGTTCTTTAGTGTATCAAGCAACCTTTGAACATGTATGGTTACTCCCCCGATAGGAGGTGGAATTTTGCCAATAATTAAGCAATCATATTTTCTGTATTCGGATTCTTCCATAATAATAAAGCAAATCTAAGCCCTACTAATGCAATAAACTCAATTTTTATTGCATTAAATTCAAATATTGAGATACAATTTGTTCTTTATTAAACAATGAATTCGCAATTTCTTTATTTGTTTTACCTATGGTCTCTAATTCTACGGAATTCAATTTGAGGACATAGGATAGAACTTTAGCTATTTCATCTGTCTTATTGGGATTGAACAAATATCTATCATTGTTGATTATCAACGGTACATCTGATACTGATGAGCAAATTACGGGCTTTCCCAATGACATGGCTTCGCAGATTGTATTTGGGAAGCCTTCATAAAAGCTAAACAAACCGATTAGATCCGCAGCCAACATTTTGCTTTTAATATCTTGGGTAGCTTTATAAAAAAAGAAATTACCTTCTAATTTATAGTTTTGTATTTTAACTACTGCTTTGCTATAGGAAGAATCGGCTTCATCGCCATACCAGTGAATGCTAAGCTTGGCTCTTTCTGCTTCTGTAAGGGTATTTACAGCTTCAATAAGTCCGCTTAAATTCTTTACCTCACGCTGGCCGGCTGCTACAAGTAAAACCAGTTTTTCATTTTCTTGTTTTGGTATCGGTTGAATATGGTCGCTATTATTTCCAATATCGACTAAGTTATAAATCACCTTTAATTTCTTCTGAGGAAGTAAGGGATTTACGCTTTTCACAATATCTCTATTTGTATTAGAGTTAGAAACTACGAAATCTGAAAGTAAATGGAACCACCTGTAGAACTTTAACTTAAACGACTCTTTAATATTAGGGTTTGCACTTCTCTCTCCTACAATTAGTTTCCATTTTCTGAATGGAAGTCCGGCTAATTCACAAATAAAGCTTGAGGCCTCTAAAAAAGATAACACAGCATCGTAATTTCCTTTGCGGATAAAGGATCGCATCTTCCAGAGACGCTTTAAATAATTGGGCTCAACAATACAATGAATATTAATATTATGTTGAAGTAATTCTTCTTTAAAAAAATCAAACTGATGGTATGTGAGAAAGGAAACGTCATGACCGACTTCATGAAATCCTTTGGCTAATTCAACTAGCTGCTTTTGTGCGCCTCCGGAACCAAGACTATCTATTACGCAAAGTATCTTCATGATCTATTCAGCGAACGATTTGTTCATTCTCAAAAAGAATATTGGTTAGGTACATTTCGTACATTTATTGGCAAAATTAATATTAAATACAATATAACAAACAAAAACGATGGAGTATAATATGAATAAGCCTTATTATTTAGAAAGCTGCTGTGTCATAATCCTACGTATGTCTTCTGCCTTTTCTTGATTAGTTGGTACCGAGAGTACTTGCAATGCTAGTCTCTTAGCAGCTGCTTCACCGAATTTCTGTTGATATTTAGTGAGAATAAAATAGTCCTCAACACCTTGTTTAAATGCCTCCCACCTTCTACTTGGTATAATAGAATTTCCTTTGTCATAAACCACATTATAGTCGCCTTGGCCGCCATCAAAATCATCCCATACAGAACTTCCAAACTGGTCGCCATAAGCCCAAAACCCTATGCCTCGAGCATTATATTGAAAGGCTTTCCATGCTAATAAACGATAACGAGAATAAGGGTCTACATTTTTTGAATCATCCATGATATCATAAATCCAGAATTCGTGGCCTTTTTTAGGCCTAATTAGGCTTAAATCATTGCTTTTTACTAACAACTGATAAACATCTGCGAGAGGTTGAACTTGTGGTAGAAACTTTTCGTAATAAATAGTTAAATATATTTTTGACTGAGGACGAACAGATTTAACCCATGTTGTGAAAGATTTGAACAATGGCAGCTCGTTCTCCCGTATTTCATCAAAGGGATATAAATAGATATCCTGATCACTAATATTATGATCTTCTAATATCTTATAAACAGTATCATACCAGGTTAGAAACTTCTTCTGCCAGGATGCTTGCATATAGTTACCAGGGCTTTTTACATAACCTCTGTGATTTATGAATAACATTACCCTATCACCTGCTCGATAGTTTTTAAGATAGTTTATTAGACTGTTGTGATTTGTCGTAATATTGTTTGGCTCTAGAATCTTGGCAGGTATCACAAAGATATTCGAATAATGATTGGCTAAATCCTGTTTAATCTGCTGTTCACGACCTTTAAAGAAAGGATAGGTATAATAGGGCCAAACATTAACATTAAAATTAAGTGTATTTTGATAGTTTTTATCAATCCCTAGATTAATGGATTGATAATCTATCACCAAAGCCTGATCATTGGAGCCCGTTAAAGATAAATTAATAGTCGCTTTACCTTCCTGACTTGATTTTAATGTAAGGATGAGGACTTTTGTTTCTCCGGGATTGAACTCTAATTTACTACTAGCAGTAATTGGCGATAATACATCAGATACATTTCTAGAACTGCGTGTATTAATTTCCTGAGTTTCATATAGAGATGTTTCTACATGATTGATTCCTTTTAATACATAAGAAGTCGATATCCTTTTGTTTTGATTGTTTTTGATCCGAACAGCAACATAATGTGTTACATTGGTTGGAGTAAGTATAAGCTTACTCTTACCCTCACTTTTGCCATTACCCCAAGGGGAAGATAAAACTTCGAGACTCAATCCTTGATTCGTGTTTTTAGATACAGATAGGCCTGAAATTAAAGATTGATATTTTTGATAAGTTTGTTGACTAGCTAAATCCTTCTCATTCAATAATTGCGATTTAATCTCATCCTTATTGATAGCATTTCCCGTTACCGAGGCGAGTTTATCAATTAATGCTCTGCGGTTTATTTCTGCTGATTTATTCTTCGCAATTATATTTTGAAGTTGACTCTTGGATAAAATGTTAGAAGATTGAAATAGACTTAATGCTTTACTTTTGCCAGTAATCGTTATTTCATCCGTAAAGAACATTCGTCCCTGTGGATTTATAACGAGTTTAATAAACTTAGCGTTGATATTAATCTTGTCGTTTTGTAATTCGACAGCTTTATATGTATTGACTGCACTTTCACTATAACCACTAATATCGCCGGCATAGCTATAGTCATTTCCATTTAAACTGGTAAAGATATTGATGTTAAGCGGCAGATATACCCCCGCTGCTTCATTCTTTGCTGTATGAATAGCTATTTTAGAAACTGAAGAAGTTTCTTGTAATTCCAGATCGATTGTTATTTGACCGTGATTTTCCCATCCTAATGTATTATTGTCCAACCATAAAATTTTATGACTTGCAAATTTCCCATCAATTAAGATAAGTGGATCTCTACTTTGTCCACTCTTTGAATAATTAGGTGCTGGAGCAACTACTGTATGCTTAATTTTTAATTTGTTTGCAGTTTGGGCAAAACATGAATATAAGCTTATAGTTATCAGTAAAAATACAATATAAAAGATTCTAAATTCTTTTGAAAGCATATTCAAAAAGGATTAAAAAGTTAAAAAACAAGATAGGTCTATAAAACCGTGCCAATTAACCTTTGACCTCTCTCATATTAAAAAATACCATCAAAGCTATGGTGGAAGTAAAGTAGAAATGAGAAAACATGGGCTCCTTATACTCTATAATCAATTGCCATAATAATAGAAAACCACATAGAACTTGAATTGAAAGTGTTTTTCCATGTGACATTACGTGGAAATACAATCGCATCATACCTGTATAAAATAACAATGCCCCAATAACACCTACAGCATAGATCATACGGATATAACCAACATCTGTCCGAATTACTCCCCAACTCGTCGGATCTCCAAATAATAAATGATTGTCATCATCCGGAAGAAAAATATAAGATTGTAAAATAGCCAATGTGTTTGATCTTCCAGAGGTACCATTAAAGTTATCTAGAAACTGATCAAATGCCCATTTTTCCCATGCTCTTATTATGATTTCTCCATCGGGTTGCAAAAGTAGGTATGTTTCTTTTATGAGAAAATAGAATAAAACAGAACCAATAGGTAGATATACTAAAAGGAGAAGACTCTTCCAATTAAACTTATCATTGATAATCAACAAAGTGTAATATGCAAAAAGAGCAACAGGTATCATAATAAAACCTGTTCTTCCAGTAAAAACTATTCCAACTATAATCCAGATCAAGCAGAAAATTATAATACGTCTATCTAATCTGGAAAGCTTAAAAGAAGTCAGGAAATAGGCTCCCATTAATAAACCGGTAGCCAAATATGCTGAAACTGATGCCCCTGAAGATTGCATTAATCCTCTAGTCCGGAAAATAGAGGTGAAATTATCTTCCGTAATATTACCCTCTAAGGGCATAATGACGAACATGAATTCTCTGTATGCAGGAAAGATGAAATTAATAAAGATAAGGATACCCTGAATACCAAAAATAAGCAGTAATAAATAAAGCAGTTGATTCAAATTTTCTTTTATAAAGAACACAGATAATATATAGGCTCCTCCGGCAATTTGAATTAGTATAAGTATGATATTAAAAAGGTTTGCCATATTATCACTACCATTAAGTAATGTTATAGTAGTGGTATACAGAGCATAAAGAACCAAAATGAAAAATGCTTTGAAAGCACTTTTATTAAAGTAAAAGACCAGTTCGTTTCTTCTTAGAATCAATAGTGCAGCAAAACATCCTGCTATTACAAAACGACTACTATTTAAAGGGAAAAATAGAAACTTTACAGAAAATATAAAAAAAAGCAACAAAAAAACATGGCCTAATTTTGTTCTTTTCCAAAAAGTTGTTTCTTCCAACATCACTATTGGTTCCTTTCAAAAAAACTTTTAACAAAAATTAGGGTTAAAGATACAAACGCACCAAGTATGATTGATAATATTATATAATTCACCAAGCGGGGTTCCGTTGGAGAAAGCTCATTAAGCTGTATCGGAGCCTCAATAATTATAAATAATGGTCGTTGGTTTTCTACTTGAATCTTTGAATTATCCAACTGTGCCAATAAACCGGAATAAGTGCTTCGGGCCTGAGAATATCTTAAATTTAACCTCTCAATTTCTAAATTAGCAATAGCTTTATTTGCGTTAACATTTCTATCTTGAGCAGCTGCAAGTGAACTCTGAAGCTGGTAAAGCTCTTGTTTCGATTTTTCTACTTCTTGCTCTAGAAAATCTGTATTGTCAATCTTATTTTCTTTGCTGTATAAATTAATGTACTCTTCTAATTTTTGGAGAACTACTTTTGCAATTTTTGCACTTGCCTCTGGATCCTGAAGTTTTACAGTAAGAACAATTGGTTTTGGAGCTTCATTGCTAAATGAAATACTTCCCCTCAATATTCCCACAGCTTGTGCGATCTCTCCACTCAGAATTAATACCGGTAAAGTTCCCGGAGAAAGCCTTGATATTTTTGATGCATTATTTGAATCAATTACATTTTTATAAACTACTTTCAAATTATTATCTTTTGATAAAGTATTGAATTGATTCTTAAAACCAAGTACCATTCGTTGTGTAAGGTAATTGGATATAAAAATGGTGTCTCCTTCAAATACGATTTTCTCTGCAACTACATCTGATAAAAAATTAGTACTAGAAAGAATGAACTCATAAGCTGATGCAGGTATCCCTGCTGATTGATTAGCGCTGATGCCTGCTAAAGAAGCCAAAGAGCCTAAACGAGAACTAGTCGATTGATCCTCATTATTAGAGACTAAGAACTCAATTGAACTTGCATATTCTTTAGGTCTAATCATATATATAAAAAGTCCTATTAGTAAAGAAACTACCATAGAGGCAATAAATAAATATTTACCTCTGAGGATTTGTTCGGTTAGTTCTTTAAATGATATTTTCTCCATAATTTCTTTAATCTATATTATAATGCACCTTCAATTAATCGCTCTGCACGCATTTTCCATGTGAATTTCTTTTCAAAATCTTGATAAGAATTCTCAGCTAATTGATTGCCTAAATCTTGATTTTTAATTAATGTACGCACTGCCTTCTCCCATTGATCTGCGTTATTATATTCTACTAAAATAGCATTATTTTCATTTAAAACTTCTCTGGTAGATGGAAGATCTGATGCAACGATAGCTTTCTTACTACTCATATATTCAAGATACTTTATTGGGTTCATATAAGGACCTTGGTCTCCTGTAACTTCACCAGGAGAAACTACTTTCTGATAGGGTGCCAAAAGAATATCACATGAATTACGGTACTTATAAACATTTGCGAATGGAACATAACCCAAAAAATAAAGGTTCTCATATTGAATTTTATCTTTCCAATATTTGATATCTTTTTCTTCACCTCCGGCAATATAGAAATCAACTTCGGGAATCCTTTTTGCCAGTTCTAAAATAATCTCTATTCCTCTTCCAGCATATAAATGGCCGAAATATCCGACTTTTACTTTATCATTTCTGCCTGGTAAAATTACCTTTTCATTTAAATCATAGATATTTGCTCCGTTATGAGCTACTATTAAGTTTTTCATATCAAACCGCGACCCTTGGAAGATATTTGATTTAAGATAGATCTCTTTTAAAGCATTTGAATTGAGAGTTATTCGTCTCAATGCAGGCAGATTTAACATTTTCCTGAAAAGCCAAGTTGTTAATCGGCCATTCTCCCAAATAGGTCCATGTGAATCAAAAGTTGTAGGAATTCCCATGAGAGATGAAATAAAACAGCCGTTCAAAAAGCGTCCAACTACATAATCAGGTTTGATTCTATTTAAAGCTCTATAAATGGCTAAGGAAAAATAAACTGTTTTACCTTTAAATGTTGAAAAAAAGAGTTTCTCAATTTTAAAATTAGGTTCCACGCCATAGAATTCAAATATTTTAGATTGATCTTCATTATTTTCCATCTTTGGCAATAAAATAGTGACGTCATGTCCCATTTTAGCTAACGCAGAGCATATATTCATTACATGTATACTATTCGCTCTTCTTGAAGGCACAATGGATTGCGCTACATAAACTATTTTCATCTATATACGATAAAGAATACTACAGATAAATCTTACTAAAACATTGTTTGAATTAAAAAAATGACGGGTTTTAGCAAGGAGATTTTTTTTCTTAATTATTTTAATATATTTTTCTGGAATATTATTAATTATACCCCAATTTAAGAGCTTTTGTGTTAATTGGTATCGGGAACTATAATTTAAATTTGCTATTCTGTTTTCTGAATGGACATATCTCATAGCAACAACATGCTTGGAGTTTCCAGGAACAAAATATCCGGAATAAGCTAAACGAATTATTAACTCCGTATCTTGATGAAGTTTTAAAGAAGTATCAAAATATCCAGTTATATTAAATAGTGACTTTTTTAAGGTAATACCATTTAAATGAGGATAAGACGATAGTCCGGATATTAAATTTTCGAAAAACAAAGTACCTTCTGCTTCAATTGAAGGATAGGTAAGATATTCATCCGATCGTTCTAAAGCAATTTTTTTCCAATTACAAAACCCTATTCTTGCCTCCTCATTTTCATACTTAGTACCAACAGGTTCATAGACAACATCTGCTGCTGAGTTTTCCTTAAATAGTTGTTCAGTGAGGCTAAATCTATTTGGTAGGAAATAATCGTCAGCATCTAGAAAAGAGATGTATTCAAATTGAGCCCTTTCAATACCTAAATTACGGCTGGCACCTGCTCCTCTATTCTCACCATTAGGATGTTGAAATAATTTCACGATGGAGTATTTATTTTCTAGTTCTTTACAAACCTCTAAGGCACCATCGGGATAAGCGTCGTCGATTAGGATTACTTCACCTATTCCTTGCTGATGAACAACAGATTCAACAGCCTTTTCGATAAAATTTACGGCATTATAAACAGGTATTATTACAGATACTTGAAACATCTATGCTTCTCACTTAGGTTTTCAAAATACAAATGATAATTGAAATCCTGCGAAGTTAGCAATTTCAGGTTTATTCCATTGCATTAATCTGATTTGAAATTCAAGCATTTTATAATGAATTCCGGCACCACCTGAATAATGCATACCAAAATCACTTGCTGGTTTCATAACAATTACCGGCCCTACAGAAGCTTGAATAAAAAACAAATTATCTGGTTTATATCGAATCCCTAACCCTAATGGGACTCCAGCAATCGGCTGCACATTATAAACAAAATACTCATCTTCAACACTTTTACCTTGCACATAGGTGTATCCAGTATTAAAAGTTACATCGTATTGTTTATTAAAAACATACTTAACACCCAAACCTGCATTTAATCCTGAAGTATAATTATTTTTTAAATCTCCTAATGGGACGAGGTATTCAGCATTCACAGAGTAACGAACTTGTGCCAAACTATGTTCTATAGGCAAATAAATCAATAAAATAACAATTACGTAATATCTAAAACTGCCTTTCATAAGCATAAGGGGTCATATTTGCAAGAACAATAACAAAAGTATATCTTTACAATGCTTAAAACAAACCATTACTGATTTTTCATGTTAAAATACCAACAACTGATTGTAGTTTGTCTGCTTTTATGCTTCGTTTCGTGTAAGAAGGACCAATTAGAACCCGAACCTATTGTACATATCGATTATAAAAAAGAAAATATCCCGGATTTTTCTTATGCCGGATATAAGCGTAGTGAATCTCCTATTCCTTTTATTAAGGAAGTGATAACGTTATCGCCTGAAGAAGGGAGAGATTATGAAAACATTCAGAATGCAATTGATGAGCTATCAAAAGCGCCGTTAATCAATGATTTTAGGGGTGCGGTATTATTAAAAGCAGGCACTTATCGCATAAATAATACCCTCATGATCAAAGCAAGTGGAGTTATACTTCGCGGAGAAGGACAAGGCGCTAATGGAACTGTTATTATTGATACTCGCACAGATAGCAAAGAAATATCATCAAAAGTAGCGGGACGAAAAGGTCAGGCCTCATTAATCATACAGGGATCTTCTCAAATTGATTATGATTACAGCCGTGAAGCCTTAATACAAACTGACTTTGTAAAAGTAGCTGCAACTTCATTTGAAATTGATAATAATCCTGGATTTTCAATAGGTGATACCGTTTCAGTAATTAAAACTACGGACGACAACTGGGTAGATGAACTGAGTATGCGTCAATTTGGATGGACAGCTGATCAATATCAAATTGGACACACTCGTGTAATCTCTGATATTCAAGGGAATACGGTTCGTCTTAATATTCCGATGGACGATCAAATAAAGGCTGTTGAAGGAGGAGGTAAAATTATTAAAATATCCTTTCCAAAACGAATATCTAATTCCGGAATTGAAAACCTTAGAATGGAATCAAGCTACGCCAGTGATGAAGATGAGCTTCATGTCTGGAATGCGATTCATTTAATTGGAGTACAAGATTGTTGGGTAAGGAATGTAACTGGATTGTATTATTCACACAGTGCAGTTGCGATTTACGGGCAATCAGACTTTAATACAGTCCAGGATTGTGCGATGTTAGAGCCTAAATCTCAGGTTCTTGGAGATCGGAGGTATACCTTTTATGTTAACTCAGGAACTGGAAATTTATTTCAACGATGCTTTTCAGACAGAGGAAGACACGACTTCGTAACATCTGCCCGTGTTTCAGGTCCTAATGTGTTTCTAGATGGCTATGCCGCTACATCACTGCATGAAATTGGTCCTCACCATCGTTGGGCCACTGGAACCTTGTATGACAATATCTATGGAGGAGTAATTGCCGCAAGAAACAGAGGGTCTGGCGGAAGTGGACATGGTTGGTCTGGAGCTTTTAATATGTTCTGGAACTGTAGGGCAGATATATCATTCAAAATTGAAAATCCACCAGGAGCCGTTAATTGGCTTATCGGCGGTATAGGAAGTGTAACCGGTGATTCTTACACAGCTAGCCTGGGACACCCAGTAGAACCAAGAAGTTTGTTTATTGAACAGTTAATCAAAAGAATTGGTTTAGCTAAAGTTAGAGACATTGTTATTGAAAAGCAATTAAACGGTTCGATCTGGTCAGATTTGAATCGATGGTCAGGAAATGATAAACCGCTAAAAACTATAACTGATCTTTAATTATTAAAAACCATTTGCTTAATAAACAAGAAAGGCTATACATTATTCATGTACAGCCTTTCTTGTTTATTCTAACTATTTCCTACCATACAAAGGTAGCAACAGAACCTGCTGCCAGCGAGGTATTAACTGCTTTTTCTTTGTCTTGGATAAAGAAGCTTTTTCTCTCTTTCGTAGTGTTAAGTACGATTAAGACTTTTTTGCCTTCGGGAGTGATAAATGCAACATTGGGTAATCCTGCTACGATGCCTGATTCTATTCTTTGCGATCCGCTTGAAACAAATTTAGATGCATGCCCAATGATATAGTAGGCAACGTTGCGGGATACATTTTGTCCGTCGATGGTTAAAGCTCCCAAACAATTTGAGCAACCACCCTGATCTGTATGTGGGTTATAATCTTTATCGGCAGCAAGGTTCCATTCTAAAACGGTTCTGCTCCAATTACGGATAGCACCAACAATCAGGTTTTCAACATGCCACTTAAGCTCGCCACCAAAATCTTGCGGTCCGCCTACCCATTGTTCGGTGAAATAGATGTTCTTATCGGGATGTGCATTATGAACTTCGCTTAAAGCATCGATACTTCCACCGTATAAATGGAAAGCAGATCCGTCAATATACTTTTTCGCCTCCGGATCATCCAGAATTGAAATAGGATAATCAGGACGATCTGCATTATGATCGTAAATTACAATCTTGGTTTTTACGCCAGCCTCTTGGAAAATAGGGCCTAATGCTGATTTAATAAATTCTGCCTGATCTTTGGCTTCCATATACATACTTGGATTATTACCTGGATGCAATGGTTCATTTTGTGGAGTTAAGGCATCAATTTTAATACCTTCAGCTTCAAACGCCTTGATATACTTCACTAAGTAATTAGCATAAGCCTTGTAATATTCTGGCTTTAAGCTCCCTCCTATGTAAGATTCATTGTCTTTCATCCAGGTTGGGGCTGTCCAGGGCGATGCCATGATTTGTATATCAGGGTTTACGGTTAAGATCATTTTCAAAACAGGGATCAGGTCTTTCTTTTCCTTTTCAATGCTGAAATGATCAAGGTTTACATCGGTTTGTCCTTTTGCAACTTCGTCGTATGTGAATAGTTCAGAAGAAAGATCAGATGCTCCTACACTGATACGCAGGTAGTTGATGCCGATGGCATCATCCTTCCGGGAAAACAGCTCTTGAATAAGCTGCTCGCGTTCTGGCGTTTGAAGGGCATTGATTAGTTCTGCACTTCCGCCACTTAATGTGAAGCCAAATCCATCAATTGCTTGATATTTCTTATTATCATCGATTTCGATGATAGTGCCTCCAGGTGCTGCAGGTGCAAAGTTTAAAGCAACATTCTGCTTTTCTAATAGTTGAGATTCATTAGCAGAAGTTAGCCAAAGGCTAACTTCTGAGTCAATAGGTTCTTCATTTGGGCCATTATTCTCACTTGTATTTTTGCAAGCTGCAAACGTGAGAATAACAGCAGCAAAGATGATTTCTTTTAAAGCAATTTTCATGTCCAAGGTTAAAGATTATAAATTAGGGTTTCTGTCTTCTTCTGCTTGAGGTATAGGCCATAACAAGTCAGCTTCGCTAATTGTATATAGTTTTTTACCTGCACCATCTGTTACCGCATTCATAATTTCTACTGCTTTGTTTGTACGAAGCAAATCGAACCAACGGTATCCTTCGAAAGCTAACTCAAGTCTGCGCTCTTTTAAAATAGCAGCACGCATACTTGTCTGACTGTTAGCAGAAGTTCCTTCTAAATCTACGCGGTTACGGATTTGATCAACCAATGGTTTTGCTTGTGCCCATCCACCACTGTTTAACTCGTTAAGAGCTTCGGCTTTTAGTAGAATGATTTCAGCCAAACGGATAAAGTAAGCATTTGCCTGATCGTCTGAACGGTATTTGTTAATATATGGATAATTATCTTTTGTCCAGAATGCATCAGACCAGGCTTCATCGCTAGAGTCTAAAAATTTGATGGAAGAGTTTTTACGAATTTCATCGCCTTCTGCATCAAAAGCTTTTACAAGGTCATTTGAAGGTGTGTTGAATCTTTTCCATCCGCTACCAACAATTACACTTGGCATCCAGTTTCCATGAGCTCCACCCCATCCGTCATATTGCATTTCCCAGATAGACTCTGAATTGTTTTCATTGGCTTTTTCAAACAAACCATCGTAGCTTCCGAACAAAGTATATCCGCTACCTAAAGTAGCATTGGCTTCTTCTAGAACTTTAGCCCAGTTAGGAGTTGGTAAAGCAGCATATACCTGTGCTAAAATTGCATGGGCAACACCTTGTGTAATGATACCTTTGTTAGGTGCAGAAGTTCTTGCATTGGCAGTTGCAAATTCAAGATCTTCAATAATTTGTGCATACACTTCATCAACCGTTGCTCTTGCAGGCTGCATTTCATTGATGTTAGCCGGTACCTTTGTTACAAGTGGAACCGGGCCCCATAAACGAACTAAATGAAAGTAGCTATAAGCTCTGATGGCTCTGGCTTCTGCCAGAATTTGGTTACGGCGATTGCCTTCATCCAATGCCGGATCTTCAATACCAGGTACATTATCAAGAACCAGGTTGGCATTCTTAATGGTGGTATATAAACCTGACCAGTCACGACCAAGGTTTCCATTAGTAGCATTGGCTTTGAACTCATCTATTTGGATATTTGCAGAGTTATCACCACCAGCATAGGCGTTGTCAGATGTAACATCACCATTGGTCATATAATCCCAGATAAAATAATCTGTATACATACCGTCGTATACTCCCTGGATTAATTTTTCAGCAGCTTCTGCATCAGAGAAAGCAATATCGGGAGTTACTTGTGTAATGGGTTGTTTGTCGAGGAAATCTTTCTTACAGGCTTGCAGGCTTAATAAAAGCACGGCTGCCATCCCTATATAGTTATTTAATTTAATTTTCATTTTCTTAAGATTTAAAATCCAACATTAATACCAATCATGAAGGTACGTGACTGTGGGTATGTACCATAATCTACACCCATAGAAGGACCGTTTGCACCGTACTGGTTAACTTCCGGATCAAAACCTGTATAGTCAGTAACTGTTAATAAATTATATCCGGTAGCGTATACCATCAATTTGCTAAGCTTAGTTTTAGCTAAGAATGAATCTCCGAAATTGTAAGACAGCGTTGCAGTTTTTAAACGCAGGTAAGAACCGTTTTCTACAAAACGACTGCTGGTTAGCGTGTTGTCTGTATTGTTAAGGTTAGCTCCCGGAATATTACTTATATCTCCTGCTTTTTTCCAACGATCTAAAACAGCTGTTGATTGGTTCTTAGAATCGTTCATGCTTTCTAAATCAATACGGGAAGCATTGAACATATCGTTTCCTTGAACTCCCTGGAAGAATAACGTTAGGCCCCAGTTCTTATAATTAAGGGTATTGTTGAATCCGTAAGTAAACTTAGGTTGTGCAGAACCAATGTATGTACGGTCATCGGCAGTAATGCCGGGTACACCATCGATATCTTTGTAAACAGCATTACCTGTTTCAGGATCAACACCTTCGAAAACATAACCGTAGAAAGATCCTAAAGGACGGCCTGCTTCAATTTTGATTGCAGAGGTACGTTCGTAAATTCCACCGAAATCTAATGATTTAGTGCTTGTTCCTAAACTGGTTACCTCGTTTTTATTGACGCTTAAGTTGATGTCAGAACTCCATGAGAAGTTATCACGTTGAATGTTACGTGTGCTTAACAAGAATTCAAATCCTTTGTTCTCCATAGATCCAACATTCAATGCTTGTGATGGGAAACCTGAAGATGGTGGCAATTGTACATTTACCAACAGGTTATCAGTTTTCTTAAGGTAAGCATCTGCAGTGAAGGATATACGGCCATCAAACATGGTTAGGTCTAAACCTAAGTTGCTTTGTGTTGTTTTTTCCCAGGTAAGATCAGGGTTGGCTAACTGTGCGAAAGAATAACTTCCTTGTGTAGTTAGGTTGTATAATGCTAAATATGCATAATCGCCAATTCCTTCATCGTTACCAACTTGTCCCCAGCTGGCACGTAATTTCAAATCGTCAAGATTGTCTAAATTCGACATAAAATCTTCACTTGATATACGCCATCCGGCTGATACTGACGGGAAATAACCGTAACGTTGGTCAGGTGCAAAACGTGATGAACCATCGGCTCTGAAGTTAGAGCTTAACAGGTATTTACCAAGGTAGTTATAAGTTACTCTTGCTAAGTAAGAACGTTTAGACCATTGTGCGCGTTGAGGCAAGGTTGGTACAACGGAAGTTCCTTCAGTTAATAATTCACCATTTTCGCCTAAAAAGCGGGTTACTTCTGTGTTTCTGTATTTCCAATCAGACTCTTGTAAAGACATACCTGCTGTAGCAGTAAAGGCATGGTCTCCAAAAGTTTTATTGTAATTTAATAGATTTTCGTTTAACCATACTTTATCGTCTGTATGGTTGGTACGGGCAATACCTTCTTGTTGTCTTCCATAATCGGTTGAGAATGGATTTAACCAGTAATCGTAATCATTTTTAGATTGGTTGATACTTATGCTTGATTTAAAAGAAAGGTCTTTTGTAAAATCGATTTCTGCAGAAAATGCTCCTAGGAAGCGTGTGTTTTTGTTAGAATTTTTAGCTGCAAATGCGTTGGCAATTGGGTTTTCCCAACCACCTTTGTAAGGATTTTGTGTATAGGTAATACCATCTTCTTCAAAGATTCCGATAGTTGGAGGAGTAGTTAAAGCAGAAAGGATGGTACCGCCACGTGCTACACCTGCGTTATCGCTTACATCTACTGAGTTGCTACGAGTAATAGCTACATTGGCTGTAAAACGTAACCAGTCTGTTGCACTTTGAGAACCGTTAAAGCTTGCTGTATAGCGGTTTAAAATGGAAGGTGCAACAATTCCTTTATCTTGTAAATAACCACCTGAAATATAGTAGTTACCACCTGTATTGGTAGCTCCGGAAACGGATGCCTGGTAGTTTTGCTGAACTCCGGTACCGAATGTTTCATCTTGCCAATCAACATTTTTAGAACCTAGATCGGTATAACCAAGTTCGGTCATTAAATCAAGGTACTGATCGCGGTTTAAAACATCTTGTTTTTTCCAAAGGTTAGAGATACCGGTGAAAGCGTTGAATGCTACTTGCGGTGTACCAACTGATTTACCTTTTTTGGTAGTGATCAGGATGACACCGTTGGCACCGCTTGATCCATAGATTGCAGCTGCTGAAGCGTCTTTTAAAACGGTGATCGTTTCGATGTCGTTTGGATTAAGGAAGCTTGCATCGCGAGAAGTAATTCCGTCAATAACATATAAAGGACTGTTGGATGCAGTTATGGATGTATTACCACGGATGCTCACTGCTACTCCTGAACCCGGTTTACCTGATTGAGAAGTAATTTGAACACCTGCAGCCTTACCTTGAATGGCTTGTAATGGATTGGTTACCGGTTGATTTTGAATTTCATCTGCAGAAATAGATGTTACAGCTGTAGTAATATCTTTTTTGGCCTGCGATCCATAACCGATAACGATTACATCGTTTAAGGTAGTGTTATCTTCGGTAAGGGTTACGTTAATAGTTTGCCTGTTATTTACAGGTTCTTCCAAGGTTTGGAATCCGATGAAAGAGAATACTAATGTAGCGTTTGAAGGAGCACTAATGCTGAAGTTACCATTGACATCGGCAGCGGTTCCTTGAGTGGAGTTTTTTACCTGTACGGAAACTCCGGGCAGGCTGAGTCCTGTTCCGTCTGTTACGGTTCCGGTAATGCTGATGTTTTGAGCATAGGTACTGGAAAATCCGTAACAGGAAAGGATCATCAATAAAGTTAAGATTCTTTTCATGTGTTTAAATAATTAATACTTCTTGTTTAATAATTGATATGCCTATGCAAAGCATGCATAGAACATATTTGTTTTTAATTGTTAAGTCAAAGTTATTTCAATTTTAATTCCTTAACAAGGATTTTGAGATATAAATTTTATGTAAACGACTGTATATTAGTTTGTTACAATAAAATTGATACGGTATAGGAACATAAATGATTCGAAGATTATTGGTTGATTATGAATGGGTTAAAGGGAGTTAGGAGAAAAAAAGGATTTGGTTTTAATACGGTTCAATATCTTTTTGTTTTAATTAATTTCAGAAGGGTTTTGTAGCCAAAAACGAGTTTCTGAAATTAATTAAAACTTATGGGGGCAAAAGGACTTTGAAAGTTTGTATTAAGGTGAAGGTAATTACTAGTAAAAAAAGAGTTTCTGAAAAGGATATTCTTCGTTTTGGACGCTCGAGTTTTCTGATTATTGTTTTCAGAACTTCGTTTTGTTTTGATAAAGCAACAACTCTCATATACTAATTTGATATTATTACTACGGTGAATGAAAAGGATATCCTTTGTTTTGGTCGCTTGGGTTTTCTGATTATTGTTTTCAGAACTTCGTTTTGTGTTGATAAAGCAATAACTCTCATATACTAATTCCAGCAAAACACCTCTGAAAACAATATCAGAAAACAACAACTAGAGAATATCCTTTTCAAGAACCAACTGGCTCCAACCATGCTTATCCGTTGATTTCAAAACCTTCCTTTCCTCCATTACTTTCTTAACACGCTTAGAAAAGGACCAGCAAGTGCTTTGGCGTATTGCAACAATCTCTGATAATTTATGCGAAGAGATTTTGCCTTTGGTAGTATATACCAGGAAGATCATATAGAATGATTTATTGATAGGGATACGCATATTGTGAAAAATGGTATAAGAGGTTACCGATTCATCGTAACCACATTTAGTACACCTCCTGCTATAGGGTGTACTTCCATTGAAATAATGCTCATTAGCACATTTACGGCAATGATAACCGTCTTTCCATTTAAGTTCAGCTAAGAATTCATAGCAAGTATCCGAATCGGGATAGGCTGCACTGAATTCCTCAAAATCAACGTCTGCAGAGAGTGCACGATCGCGGGAAATCTTTTTCACATTGGTGATTAATTCCTGCTTATCGTGTTTTAGCTCCTGATTATCAATCTGAAGGAGTTCATTCATGCGGGAAATCTCTTCAGATTGTTGTTGTAAAAGAATATTTGCTTCTTCAAGCTCTTGATTACGCTGCCTAACCTCACTTTTAAGTTCTCTGTTCAGAATATCTTTTAAGGCTACATTCTCGGTCATTTGTTTAAGAACTTGCTTTTGCATCTTCGCTTGTTCCCTCTTCAATATGCGCAGATTATCTCCAATAGCCAGTGAAAAGAAAATCATTTCAAATATGAAACAGAAGGTTAAGCTATAATAGCTGACAATTCCGAAGTTAAGGCTGGCTATTCCGAGCATAATAAACAGCTTAAAAATGAAGCCGATAAAAACAAAGCCATAACCAACGACAAAGAATCGCGCTGCGCGGTAGCCGCTAAAGTAAATATAAAGTCCGGCAAAGAAAGCGACACTTAAAGGAATAAACTCAATGAATTTATAATTGAAAAGGCTGCGATCAAAAAGCAGGCTGTAAAGAAAAAAAGCTACCCGGATAGCGATGGTATAAAGGATAAGTTTATCGATCCAAGGTGCCCGGTCTTTTAGGTTAAATAAAGCCCGTGTGAATAAAAGTACAAAGGTGCTGGCCGAGATTAATGTAAATGCAAAAGCGAGCTGGTTCCATTGTGGTGAATTAGGCCAAAGGTATTGATAAGCAATGCCATCAGAGCTCATTTCGTAGAGACTAACGCTCAGTAAATACAATACATAAAAGAGGTATTGCTTTTGCCGAACTGCTATAAAGAGTATGAGGTTGTATAAGCTAAAAACGAAAATCATTCCATAAAAAATTCCGAAAGAAAGATATTCGCTTAAAGCATAGGAGACAAAGTACTTGACCGATCGTAAAACAATAATGATGTCGGCGATTTGTGATGATTTGATCTTAAAATAATAGATACCATCGCTTGCATCGTGATTAAATTCAAGCGGTATTTCAAAGTTTTTGTGCTTAAAGAAACGTTTAGAAAATTCTTTGTGGTCCCCTATTTCAATTTTTCTGTAATTTCCGTCTGCTAAAGGAATGTAGGCTGTTATATCGTCAATTGTTTGATCAAAAAACTCCAGGATAAAGTTGTTCTCCAGTTCACTTGCCCTTTTTATACGAATCTTAAACCAGTAAGTTGTATTAAGTTCTAAGGTTTGAGGAGTACTGGAGACGCTGGGTTGAAATTTGGACTGAAAGGCATCATTCCTAATATCATCAAATGAATATTCTTCATTTGGGTCCATCAAGATTTCGATTTCATTATAGGAGAAGATATGTTGATCAAGATGATCCACAAGCTGCACAGGTTCTTGCGCCTTGCCTGAAAATGAAAGAAAAATTAAAATGGAAAGAAGTATGGGTTTAATGTAATTCAAGGTTGTTATGATTCAAACTTTCTAACTGTTTGGCTACTTTTGAAGAAACCGTAAACTTCTTTAAATGCTCTAAATGGCGATCATGATGAACATCGCTGCCGATATAATCAATTAGCCCTGCATCTAATAAACGAAAGGCAATGTCCTGTTCTCTTTTGCCATAATATCCGGTAAATGATAGTGCGTTACATTGTAAAAAGCACTTGCGATCAAGGAAGGCATTTAACTTTACTAAATTTCTATCAACATAGTGATAACGTTCAGGATGAGCTAATACTGGTTGATACCCATGTGTCTGCAACTGGAATAATATGTCTTCAATATTAGGTGGTAGTTCCAGAAACATTGTTTCAACCAGAAGGATGTTATTTTTGAGGGTTAACAAATTTCCTGTTTTGATTAAAGGCAAGAAATTCTCATCCATCATATATTCGGCCGCATAGGATATTGGAATGGTATAACCATTTCTATCAAGCTCTGCTTGTAATAGCTGCTTGGAAACATTAATTGTTTCTGGTGTATTGGGATGGATATCGCTTATAATATGAGGAGTAGCAATGAGTTTTTTATAACCCATTGCTATCATTCCGTCAATTAATCGCATAGAAGTTTCTACGTCGGGAGCACCGTCATCAATTCCCGGAAGAATATGCGAGTGCATATCAACTTGAAGGATTTCTCCTAAACGCAAACTCTCTTTTTTATTGAATATCGAGAACATCTTTATTGCTAATCCGGTATTAAATTACAAAAATAATTAGCAACAAAAGTATCGTTTTTATTAATGGTATAAAAATATTAAAAGACGAACTCCGGAACCTCCGAATCCCAATCATCGGTTATTTTAATATCAAAATCCATATTAGAATAGGGGGTAAATATTCTACCGGTTAACCTGGTACGCTTATTTGCCTGAAGGGTAACATCTGGAATATAACGTGTGGCGATTTCTTTACCTAGCTTGTCAAATGCTTTTAAAGTAACATTACTTATTTCTGCTTCGCTTCCTAATTCACTTTTTAGAATATAATAAACGGTAGCAGAATAGTCGGTACGACCAACATCTTCCGCTTGAATAATAATTGTTTTAAGGGTATTGTGTTGAATTGAATCATCGTTGGGGTCAAGATGATAACCTTTTTTAAGAAGTGGCATAAAATACTGTGCTGTATTCTCGACCGTGATTTCAATGCGAGATGCATTATGAGGTATTTCTTCCTTAAGGTCGATTTCTAAGCGGCCAACGAATCGTTTTAGCTGAATACTTTCAGTTTGAGGTTCAGCTCCTATGATATAGGAATTAGCAAAAGAGAAAGCATCTACAGGTCCAGGTAAGATTCTTAAACTGGTCTCCTGTTGGGAAGCACCATCTTTTCTTTTCACCTCAATATCACCATCAAGTTCAAGCATGGCTCCTGTAATAAAAACATTATAAGGAACAGAGGCACTAGGAGCAAAATAATTCTCATATTTGCCGAAATCGGAATCATCGCTAAATTGACGAACACTATCAACGACTGTACCCCTATAATATACTTTGAATTCTAAGGTGTTAATGTAATCACTTAAATTAATAGATGAAGAGGAAACCTGAGAAGAAAGAGAGGCATTCAAATGAGCTGCTTGGATCCGGTCGACAAATGGCAAGAGGTCTTGTGAAAATCCATCGACGGTAAATGATAGTAATTGTTTCTCTCCGTTGTTTTGATCTTCCGGAACAATAGCGTCTTTCGAACAAGCGGAAACCAGCAGCATAAAAATAAAAGCAGTAGTAAGTTTTTTTGACATAATATTTTATTTTAGTTCAAAACAAATATTGAGATTAGATCATTTATTTAACCAACTGCCAATCAGCTTCTAACGATCTTAGTAAATAAGCCGGTTCACAATTTTATTAACTGAATTAAATTGCGATTTTTGAAGGATGAAATTAGCTTATCGTAGTTTATTGCTGTTTATAGGAGTTCTTACGGCTTCACTATTTTCCTTGAATGCAAATGCCCAATTACTAAGAAACACGAATACTTTTACAAGGGCTGATTCCTTAAGGGGTTCTCTTAATAGTTTTCGAACAGCTTATGATATCCTTTACTACCACCTGGATGTAAAAGTTGATATTACGAATCGGTTTATCAGCGGCTCCAATCTGTTTCTATTTAAAGCAACAGAAGATTTTGACCGACTGCAATTTGATCTTTTTAGCAACTTGGAAGTCGAGAAGGTGGTTTATAATGGAAAAGAGTTGAGATTTGATCGTGAATTCAATGCTGTTTTTGTTGATTTCCCGACAGGAATACAAAAAGGAGCAATTGATTCTTTTCGTGTTTTCTATTCAGGGAACCCGATGATAGCAAAACGTGCACCATGGGATGGAGGCTTTGTCTTTTCAAAAGATTCTTTGGGCAAACCCTGGGTAGCAACCGCAAACCAGGGTTTAGGTGCCAGCAGTTGGTGGCCTAATAAGGATCATCAATCAGATGAACCCGATAGCGTTCTTATTAGTGTTCAAGTTCCAACCGGTTTAATGGATATATCCAATGGTCGTCTTCGAAATAGTGTCGATCTGAAAAATGGATACACACAATACGACTGGTTTGTTAGTCAGCCGATAAATAATTACAGCATATCTATGAATATCGGCGACTATGTACTTATTCGGGATAGCCTGCAAGGCGAAAAGGGTTTGTTGGATATCAGCTATTGGGTATTAAAACAAAACAAGGAGAAGGCCAAGAAACACTTCCCTCCTAATGTAAAATCTATGCTCAAGGCATTTGAATATTGGTTTGGTCCCTATCCATTTTACGAAGATGGTTATAAACTTATAGGTGCCCCTTATGTAGGAATGGAACATCAAAGTGCTGTTACCTATGGAAATAAATATGAAAATGGTTATTTGGGAAGAGATGCTTCGGGAACCGGATGGGGCTTAAAATGGGATTTTATTATAATTCATGAGAGCGGTCACGAATGGTTCGGAAATAACATAACGGCAAAAGACTTGGGAGATATGTGGATACATGAAGCCTTTACTAACTATTCAGAATCCCTTTATATAGAATATCTATATGGTAAAGAAGCCGGACAGGAATACATTCATGGAGATAGAAAGGGTATCTTAAATGACAGACCATTGCAAGGCCCTTATGGGGTAAATAAAGAAGGATCAGGCGATATGTATTTGAAAGGAGGCGTGTTTTTGAATATGATTAGAACCATCATAAATGATGATGAAAAATGGCGTGAGATATTAAGAGGGTTGAATAAAGAATTTTATCATAAAACGGTGGATTATCAGGATATCGAGAGTTATATATCTAAACAATCAGGCTTGGATTTCAGCAAAATATTTTCTCAATATATTCAACATAAGAATATCCCCATAGCGGAGTTTATCTGGGAGAACGGGAAACTTTACGGACGATGGATTTCAGATGTAGCGGGTTTTGATATGCCGATAAAGATTGGTTTGGTGGATAAAGAATATAAATTTATTAAACTGTCAACAGAATTTAAAGAAATAGAACTAAATGGCGTTAATTCAAGCAATTTCCGTGTGGATACATACAATTATTATGTAGGTTTGCTATTCGATTAAAACTATAATTTTGTATATTTGTTTTATGATACTAACTATTCTGAACATTATATTTTTTCTAAGTTTCCTGGTGTTTGGCTACTTAAATCTAAACGATAAAGACTCATGGCTTTGGGTGCCGATTTATCTAATAGCGGCGATATTGTGTGGCCTAGTTCCATTCGGAATGGTATACCCGACGGTCTATCTGATCGTGATGGCTTTTTATATTGTATATGCAATTATTCTATTTGTAGCTAAAGACGGAGTTTGGGATTGGATTACTAAATATAAAAGTCAGAGTCTTGTACAAAGTATGCAAGCTACAAAGCCGTATATTGAGCAAACTCGGGAGTTCTTCGGGCTTTTAATTGCTACAGGCGCTATAGCTATCAACTACTTTGCTGCCGTGTAATTTCTTATAATCTCAACAATCATGTTTAACTATAATTTTAATATTTTAAATAACCTATTTTTTTCCATCATTCAATCCAGTGTAGATTCTGAAACGCTTGCCTGGCTTCAGGAAAAGGCCGATTTAGCAAATGGAGATGAACCTTTTAGCAAGTTCATCATTGCGTTTTCTATTGTTTCCCGTAAAGTACCAAAGGTGGGAGTGGAAGTAAGTGATAAAGACGCTGCTGCAATCAATGAAGTAATACCTCATTTTTCAATTTCCAATTGGAGTCTTAAGAAGCTTTGTCGTGTTTGGCTTATTATGCAGATTGATGCAAGCGACCAGGCTTCTTACATCCGTAAGATTGATGAACTGTTTCGGGATGCCGATATGAATGAGCTGGCAACCCTTTATGCGGCTTTGCCTGTTTTGGCCTACTCAGGACATTGGGAAAAACAATGTGCAGTTGGTATTCGCAGCAACATAGGCTATGTGCTGGATGCTATTATTATGGATAATCCATATCCAGCAGAATACCTGAATGAAGATGCCTGGAATCAACTTATTCTGAAAGCTATCTTTACGGATAAAGATGTATCAAGAATCATTGGTTTAGAAAAGAGAGTAAACAAAGCCTTGGTAATAGCATTACGCGATTATGCTGATGAGCGGAATGCCGCAGGCCGGACAATAAATCCAAAACTTTGGGAGATTGTGGATTTATTTGAAAAAAAACATATTAACAACTAAAAAGGAAAGATTATGTGTTCTAATCATTCAATAGATAGAGATAAGAAGACTTATGGTGAGAATATACCATTGAGTTTAGAAGATATTAAAGGGATGCGTTTTTTTGATCCACATATCCATATGTCGTCACGTACTACGGATGACTACCAGGCAATGGTTGATGCGGGAATTGTTGCTGTTATTGAACCTGCCTTCTGGACAGGCCAGCCGCGTACAGGAATATCAAGCTACAGAGATTATTATAATAGTTTGATTGGTTGGGAGCGTTTTCGTTCGTCCCAATTCGGTATCAAGCATTATTGTACCATTGGACTGAACTCTCGTGAAGCCAACAACATAGAATTGGCAGAACGTGTGATGGAACTTCTTCCTTCTTTTATCTATAAAGAGGGTGTTGTGGGTATTGGTGAAATTGGTTTTGATGATCAAACACCTGCAGAAGACAAATACTATCGTGCGCAATTGGAATTAGCAAAAACAGCTTCTTTACCTGTGCAAGTCCACACTCCTCACCGTGATAAGAAACAAGGAACTACCCGAAGCATGGATATAGCCATAGAACATGGATTGGATCCTTATAGTGTTATTATTGACCATAACAACGAAGAAACCGTTAAAGAAGTTTTGGATCGTGGTTTTTGGGCAGCATTTACCATCTACCCCTTCACAAAAATGGGGAATGAACGTATGGTAGAAGTTGTAAGACAATATGGTTCTGAACGCATCATGATAAACTCGGCAGCAGACTGGGGTATCAGCGATCCTTTGGCAATACCTAAAACTGCAGCACTTATGAAAGCTATGGGAATTGATCAGAAAGATATTGAATTGGTATCTTACCGCAATGCAATTACAGCTTTTGCTCAAAGTGGACAAATTGACGAGAATGATTTTGCGGCAACAACAGAAATCGATCAGAGTCAGAAGTTTGCAGGAAATACCATTTTGAGGGGAGGACAACAGCCAAGGGTAGATAAATCTTCTATTATCATTAAATAAGAAAATTTAAACTCAGCACCTTGAAACGACTGCGTGTTTACTTACTGTTAATGCGTCCTGCTAATATTGTTACTTCGGTTGCAGATGTTTTAGCAGGAATAGCAATCTCAGGTATCTTTTTACAGGAAACCTTGGCTGATGGCACAATAGGAAATATAATATTATTATGCCTGGCAACCATTGGTTTATATGGCGGCGGCATTGTTTTTAATGATGTTTTCGACTATGAACTGGATCGTATTGAGCGACCGGAGCGAGTAATACCAAGCGGACAAATGTCTTTGAAGGGAGCGAGTGCTTTGGCTTCTTCCCTATTGGCTTTTGGAATCATCATGGCTTTATTAGTAAACATAACAGCTGCTTGGTTTGCTATTTTCATTTCCATTTCAGCACTTGTTTACAATAAATGGGGGAAGCATCATCCTTTATTAGGACCACCCAATATGGGACTGTGCAGAGGCTTAAATCTGCTACTAGGTGTGAGTATTTTGCCGGCAGCATTGGCTGGAATCTGGTATGTTGCCTTGGTTCCGATTCTTTATATATCAGCCATAACAATGATTAGTCGAGGTGAAGTTCACGGAAGTGGCAAAAGACCATTATATGGTGCACTTGCATTATACAGCCTTGTGATACTGATGATCCTGATTTTCGCATGGAATAAGGGTATGATAGCTTTTGTTGTTCCATTTTTAGCTGCATTTGCATGGATGATTTTTAATCCATTAATTAAAGCGATTGATACACCAACCGGACCTGCAATAGGAAAATCTGTTAAAGCAGGTGTAATGGCATTAATCTTAATGAATTCAGCCTGGGCCGCTTCAACAGGGGCTTGGAGCTTGGCGATATTTATTATATTTTTATTACCTCTATCTCTTTGGTTGTCTCGAAGATTTGCAGTGACCTAAAGAACGAATTTTTTATCATGAACTATATACAACAGCGTTTTAAAGTTAGTTTCGAATACAAAGTATTCTTTACAGAGGGGCTTTTCAGTTCTAAGAACCCGATTTTTAATGAGGTATTAAAAGAAGACCATCAGGAAAATTATTCTAAGAAAATATTATTCGTAATCGATGATAAAATCATCGAGAATTTCCCTGACCTGGATAAGCAGATCGATGATTATTTTGAAGGGAATGAATACGTACAATTAATCAAAGAAAAGATTGTTGTTGCTGGTGGAGAGGTCTCTAAGAACGATACGCAGTATTTGGAAAAGGTAGTTGATGCAGTGAACCGCAATCGCATTGACCGTCATTCATACATTGTTGGAATTGGCGGAGGGTCTGTACTTGACCTAACAGGTTATGCAGCAGCGATTTCTCATCGGGGAATTAAGGTTATCCGTATACCGACAACCGTTTTATCGCAAAATGATTCGGGTGTAGGGGTTAAAAATGGTGTCAACTACAAGGGCAAGAAGAACTTTTTAGGAACCTTCGCTCCTCCCTTTGCTGTATTTAACGATTATGAATTCTTAACAACGTTAGAAGACAGGGATTGGAGATCAGGCATTTCAGAAGCAGTGAAAGTGGCTCTTATTAAAGATAAAAACTTTTATCAGTGGCTGGAAGATCATGCGGAAGATTTAGTAAACCGCGACAAATCAAGTATGGAATATCTGATAAAAAGGTGTGCAGAGCTACACGTAGAGCATATCGGCGGTGGTGATCCTTTTGAATTTGGCTCTTCTAGACCGCTCGATTTCGGTCATTGGAGTGCTCATAAATTAGAGCAGCTAAGTAATTTTAGTGTACTACATGGTGAAGCAGTAGCGATGGGTATAGCGCTTGATAGTTTGTACTCTGCTTTAGCAGGTTTATTACCACAGCAAGATGCTGACAAAATTGTAAGACTTCTTTCAAAAATGGGCTTACCGGTTACACATGAATTAATGCACCTGGATGGGATAGATCATCCTATCTTTTTAGGATTGCAGGAATTTAGGGAGCATTTAGGCGGACAGCTAACCATTATGCTATTAAAAGAAATTGGAGTAGGTTTTGAAGTACATGAGCTTGATTTGGAATTAGTGATGAAGGCAGCACAAAAACTACAGAACTTTAATCAATCAGACCTAAAACTTTCTGCGCAATGTTAACAAGTGAAGGCCATCTGACTTATTGTACAAACATTCATGCGGGCAATGATTGGGCAGATCATTTTGCGAGCTTAAAAGAGAATTTTCCTCTAATTAAAAATGAAATCTCTCCAAATGCAGCAATGGCAATTGGGTTACGTTTATCCAATGAAGCTAGCTTAGCCTTAATCGACTCGCAAAAACTTGCAGAATTTGAACGTTGGTTAAGCAAAGAAGATGCATATGTTTTTACAATGAATGGGTTTCCATATGGAGAATTTCATAATACAGTTGTAAAAGATCAAGTACATACTCCAGACTGGACAACACCTGAGCGACTATCTTATACGTTAAGATTAGCAGATATTTTATTGAAACTTCTTCCGGAAGGCATGGACGGTGGAATATCAACCTCGCCTCTTAGTTATCGCTATTGGTTTGATACGGATGAAGCAAAGGAAAATGCGATAATCTCAGCTACCAAGAATGTTATTGCAGTGGTTGAGCATATGTATAAACAAAAGTTGGAAACAACGAAGGTTTTACACTTGGATATTGAGCCGGAACCAGATGGTATTTTAGAAACCGGACCGGAATTTATAAACTGGTATAATAAATACCTTTTACCTTTGGGTAAAGAATACTTTTCTAAGAGACTGGCTTTATCAAATGAGCAATCAGAAGCTATACTGAGAGATCATGTACGACTTTGTTATGATGTTTGTCATTTTGCATTGGGTTATGAAAACCACTTTGAAGTTGTAAAGCAACTAGAAGAAAATGATATAAAAATCGGTAAGTTTCAAATCAGCGCAGCTTTAAAAGCTGAAATGCCGGAAGAACCATCAGCCAGACTTTCTGTAAAAGATGCCTTTGCAGAATTTGACGAATCTACTTATTTACATCAGGTAATTGCACAAAAAAGTGATGGAAGCTTATTGCGCTACCGCGATTTACCTCCTGCCCTGGCAGATTCAAATGATTCGGACATAATAGAATGGCGCGCTCATTTTCATGTACCTATTTTTGAAAGTGATTTTGGCTTATTGCAGTCAACGCAACCAGATATACTTGAAGTCTTAAAGTTGCAGGAAGAACTAAATCTATGTGGGCACTTTGAGGTAGAAACTTACACCTGGGGAGTACTATCACCTGAATCAAAACTACCTATGCCTTCTTCTATCAGTCGTGAACTTTTATGGGTTCAACCTCTTTTAAATAAAGCCTTTTGAATTAAATAGCAGACTTGGGTTGGGAATAAAGAATTTAAATTAAAAAGAAATGCAGAAAACTGTTGTACTGAATATTGTTGGATTATCATCATCTTTAATTAGTGAGCATACTCCGTTTTTGACCTCTTATATCAAAAGACGAAAGTTACAAACTATTGAACCTATGCTTCCTGCAGTAACCACCGCAGTACAATCGACCTATTTAACAGGAAAGTGGCCGTCAGAACATGGTATTGTTGCAAACGGTTGGTATGATCGTGTTGATAATGAGGTTAAATTCTGGAAGCAATCTAATAAATTAGTATTAGCAGAAAGTATTTGGGATAAAGCAAAACGTGAAGATCCAAGTTTTACCGTGTCACAAATGTTCTGGTGGTATAATATGTATACCACAGCTGATTATACAGCTACTCCTCGTCCGAACTACTTGGCAGATGGCAGGAAAATTCCAGACTGCTATACTCGTCCGGGTGAGTTAAGAGATGAATTACAAGAGAAGTTGGGCCAGTTTCCGCTATTTCAATTTTGGGGCGCCGGGGCTAATATTAAATCATCGAAATGGATTGCAGAAGCATCTAAATTAACGGATGACAAATATGACCCTACTCTAACGTTGATCTATCTTCCTCACTTAGATTACTGCCAACAGCGTGTAGGTCCGGGACTTAGTGATATAGCGAGCGAATTAAACGAGATTGATGCAGTAGTAAAAGACTTGGTAGAGTTCTATGAGAAGAAAAATGCAAAGATCATCTTATTATCTGAATACGGTATTGCACCTGTAAGTAACCCCATCCATCTCAACCGTCTTTTCCGCAAAGAAGGTTTACTGCAAATCAGGATAGAGCGAGGGCTCGAGATTTTAGATCCGGGGGAATCCAAAGCATTTGTAGTTGCTGATCATCAGGTTGCACATGTTTATATTAACGACAAATCAGTTACGGAAAAAGTTAAACAACTATTAAAAGGTGTACCGGGCATTGAATTGATTTTGGATCGGGAAGAGCAAAAGAAGTATCATATCGATCATGAACGCTCGGGAGAACTGGTATTAATGGCTGATAAAGATAGTTGGTTTACTTACTATTTCTGGCTTGATGATGCAGTTGCACCAGATTACGCACGTTGTGTAGATATCCATAAAAAACCAGGATACGATCCAATGGAGGTTTTTATGACCTCAAAACTAAGAGCAGGATATAAACTTCTTAAAAAGAAATTAGGATTCCGATACGTATTAGACATTGTACCATTAGATGCCAAGCAAATTAAAGGTTCACATGGATGTATTAATACACCGACCGAATACCACCCTGTCCTAATTACAGAAAACGGATATGGAGAAAAGCCTGTTTCTGCGATAGAAATTCATGATATCATTTGGCAGCATTTGCACAGTTAAAACATTTATATATAATTATATATGGAAGCGATATTAGTACCAACCGATTTTTCAGATAATTCAAAACCGGGTCTCCGCTTTGCTATTCGTTTAGCAGCCAGGAATAAGGCCGCTCTTGTTTTCGCACATATTTTTCAACCAAAAAGGCCTTATACAGGAGATGCAGAAGCACTTAAAAAAGCGGATATTGCGAAAGCTCAATTGAAGCTAGAGGCATTTATAAGAAAAGTATACAATTCACTTAAAGTTGAGCCTGGCGAATATACTTGTAAAATACTGGAAGGATTTAAAGCTGATATCACCATACTTGACTATTGTCAGAATCATCCGGATATTAAACTAATCATCATTAGCACCCGTGGAGCCAGTTTCTCCAATAAGATATTAGGAACCAATACAGGTAATCTGATTACGAAATCTCCTATTCCGGTTATCGCAATACCAAAAGATTATCGCAATAAGCCTCTTCTCAATGTGTTATATGCCACCGATCTTGAAAATTTAGATGAAGAGTTTCAACGCGTATTAGATTTTGCGAAACCAAGAGGTTTATCGATTGAACTTCTTCATTTCTCCTCTCCTTCGACTCTTGCCTTGGAGAAAAATCTACGTAGGGATGTGCTTGAAAGTAAAACAGGATATCCGTTAACCATTCGGATAGAGAAAAACGACTCTCATCATCCTATGAGTAAAAATCTTCAACAGCAGATTGAAAAGATCAAACCTTCCTTAGTTGTTCTTTTTACTAATCAGAATCGGACTTTTTACGAACGTTTATTTTTATCCAGTATGTCGGAAGGCTTATCTTTTAAAAGCCAGACTCCGCTATTGGTATTTAAGAAATAAAGCTCTTTTAAACTATTTATCATCGAATTTTATATTTCCAAAGAATTCTGGTAAATGGAAATTTGGCTCAGGTGATGAAATGCGTGACCAGGAAATATAATGCGGTTCTGGAAGCAGATCGCCGCATTTATAGAAATTTGCAGAGCAGCCTAAGCCCTTAAATGATTGAAAGGTTTCATAGTTAAAAACCTCCAAAGGGATATATAGAGTTAAACTCCAGTTAACACCTTTCTTATCATTTGAGCTATTGATTCTCGAAAAGCTTTTTACATGTCCAACCAGATGATCAGGCAAACGCTTTCTTAAACTTCGCTCTGTAGTGCCATAGCCAATCAAACCAATACCTAGAGCATTAAATTCCAAGTTGTAATAATAGGAATCTTGAAAGGATATAAAAAACTCCACACAGCTATCTTCCCAAACACGGCCATTTGTCTGAAAAGTATTAATCCTAAGATGCGTTTCATTTACCTCAAACTTTAAGGCAATCGCTTGATCACTGTAAGCAATTTTAAAAGTTACACGCGGTTTATAGGGATAGTTTTTTTTCCATGAAACCTGATCAATGTGGTTAACCGGGCAATCTTCCAACAGAATATTAAGCTCCCTTTCATCAGCTTTTATATTCTTATAGTAAGGAATTAATAGCTCATCCTTTTTCATCGAATATCCATTAAATGCTTGGCAGCCATGGTATGGATAATATCATTCAGCTCCTCTCGGCGGTTTTCCACTTCAAAAGCTAGGCTTAATTGAGCACGAGTACGTTGCAGGTTGTGAGTCTTATGTTGAACTTTATAGTAAATATCTCCATCTAAATAATCTGTCAAGAAACGAACTGCCTGCATATAAGGAAATAGCAATACCCCTTCAATTAAAGATCTTATTTCATGAGTGCTTAGAAAGTGATGAGCATTCTCAAAGTATCCATCCGTATAGGCGGTGAACAAAGGAATATTTAATGTAATTTTACTCAAATCAGGTTCATCTTCAGCCGCATGGTTTATAATGGTTCGAATAGCATCTCCAAAGTCATAAGCCACATAGCCAGGCATAACAGTATCCAAATCAATAACACACAAGGCTTTATCGTTTTCATCTAATAGAATATTATTAAATTTTGTATCGTTGTGTGTAATTCTTAAAGGAATTTCTCCACGTTCTGCCATTTGTAAAATGGCACGCATTTGAGCTTCACGTTGGACGATATATTCAATTTCTTCTTGCACCTCATCTTTGCGCAATGCTTTATTTTGCTGAATTGCTTGATGGAAGTTTTCAAGCCGATAATCAATGTTACAGAAATTGGGAATAGTATACTTTAATTTATTACTGTCCAGATCGGTTAACTGTCCTTGAAACCTACCGAAAGCCCTTCCTCCTTCCTTGGCTTGGTGCTCTGTTTCCAAAACATCGTAGCTTTTTGTTGGCTCAATTAAAATATAAGCTCTCCAGTAATCCGTGTTTTCATCTCTATAATACAAGCTTCTATCGCGAGCCGGAATAACTGTAAGCACTCGCTTATCAACAACATCGGCCCCCTCTGCTATTAACTTAGTTCTTATATGCTCGGTTACAATCTGAATATTCTGCATTAAAGCTTCTACATCTTTGAAAACATAATGGTTAATCCTTTGCAATAAATAGTTAGGTTGATGAAGCTTATCGGTAAAAATCTGGAAGGTATCGTTAATGTGGCCTGATCCGACTGCTTTAAAAGCAACCGGATTTCCTTCTATAGAGAAATTCTCTGCTATTTTTAGTATTGAACTAACCTCTTTCTGATTCATAGCTTAATAACATTATTAAGATAAGCAATGTATGCAATATCTTAAATTGAAAGCTATTATTTATATCAAGAAGTAAAACAATCGATTGTTCAATTTTTTCTTAAATTAGGCAATCGATTGCGTGCCAATTAATAATATGTTTTTAATTAGGTTTGTTATACAGAGGACCAGTTAAGAAAAATCAATGGACAGAAGAAACTTTTTAAAAACAAGCTCTATTGCTGCAGTAGGTACTAGCATGCTGGATAGCAATAAATTATTCGCCAAAGAGAAAAGCGTGATTCGTTTAGGGTTTATTGGTGTAGGTATGCGGGGAAGAAATCACGTAGCGATTGCTTTAGAGCGTAATGACGTAGAGGTTGTCGCGATCTGCGATACCCAAGAAGACTCATTGGTACTCTGTCGTAAACAGTTTATAAATTCGAAGAAGAATGCACCAAAAGAATATACAGGAGGTGTAGACGCCTATAAAAGGATGTTAGATAAAGAGAAGCTGGATGCAGTAATTATTGCTACTCCATGGCAATTCCATCATTCTCAGGCTATAGATTCTATGAAATCTGGTGTATATGTTGGCTGTGAAGTAATAGCTGGCTTAACTCTGGAAGAACATTGGGACTTGGTAAAAACTTCAGAAAGTACGGGTATCCCATATATGTGTTTGGAAAACGTTGCTTATCGAAGAGATGTGATGGCTGTATTAAATATGGTTCGACAAGGGTTGTTGGGTGAGCTCGTTCATTTAGAAGGAGGCTACCAACACGATTTACGTGAAGTGCTATTTAATAATGGGAAGCAACCGTATGGAGGTGGTTTTGAATTTGGCGAAAAAGGATATAGTGAAGCCCAATGGAGAACACAGTTCAACATTGACTATGATGGAGATCTGTATCCAACACACGGTTTAGGCCCGTTGTTGAATTATGCTAATATCAACCATGGCAACAGGATAACCAATATTGTATCTTTTTCTACCAAGGCTGTCGGTTTATCAAACTACCTTAAAACAAAAGCTCCCGGGCATCCAAACACAAAGATAAATTTCAAAAATGGGGATGTTACCACTTCTCTTATGTCTTGCGCTAATGGAGAGGTTCTGGAAATTAAACACGATGTACATTTGCCACGCCCTTATTCAATCGGTCTTCGGGTGCAAGGAACGAATGGGATCTGGATGGATGTAAATAACGGCATGTATATAGAAGGTCAGTCAGCTAAAAGCCATCAATGGGATAAAGCCGACGAATGGATTAAAAAGTACGATCATCCGCTTTGGAAAAGGTATGAGGATAAGGCCACCGGGGCTGGTCATGGTGGTATGGATTGGTTTGTTGATAATGCCTTTTTTGAGTCAGTTAAAAAGGGCGTTCAAACTCCGATAGATGTCTATGATTCTGTTACGATGAGTGCTTTATTTCCACTATCTATTCAGTCCATTAAGGAAGGAAATAAAACTTTAGAGTTTCCTGACTTTACGAGTGGAAAATGGAAGATACAAAAACCAAAATTCGCCTTAGATGATAGTGTTTTTTAAGAAATAGCGTTAAGGCTTATCTGTTAGGAGATATCTAAATGGATAAGCCTTGAAGGGTATATAATGTGATCACCCTTATCTGTTTTTCCTTCTTTAATAAGATCAAAAAGAATTTCAGCAGCCTTTTCAGCTTGCTTACCAGGGAATTGCTCAATAGATGCCATGGGTTTATTCTCAATATGATTCCAGATAGGAAAGTTAGCGAAGCTGATAAAGAAAATGTCTTGATTAATTACCAGGCCTTTTTCCCGAACGATTTTCATCGCATCAAGAGTAACATAATCACTAAAGCAAATTACTGCCGACGGTCTGTCAACCAGAGCTATTAGCTCCTCTACTGCATTCAGATTACCCTTTTCTGAAAGGTTGGTGTGGAAGATATAATCTCTATTAACCTTAATATTATTTATTTTTAAGCCGTTAATAAAACTTTCTTCCCGCTGTTTACTTGCGAGCAAGCTTTTAGGCCCATTGATTAAAGCGATACGATTATGTCCGCAGCTCACAAAGGTATTAATTGCCTCTAACATACCGGTTTCCAGATCAGATACAATTCGGTAAACATCGCTTCTATCAGGAACACAGTCAAAAAATACAACCGGAATATTTGCCTTTTTAAAGGTCTCAATAAAGTCGAAATTGGTAGTTCTCTTACTTATGGAGATAATAACCCCATCTACCCGATGCTTTTTAAAAGATTCTAATATTCTTAACTCACGTGCCGCGTTATCTAAAGACTGCCCTAAAATTACGGTGTAATTATTGTCGGTAGCTATATTCTCAATAGCAGTAATGGCTGTAGAAAAGAAAGCTTCGGAAAGGCTGGGTAAAACAACACCAATTGTAAAAGTCTTTTGTTGCTTAAAAAAGATTGCTCGATTATCGGGTTCATAATTGAGTTCAGCAGCTAGCTTCTTAACCCGCATGGTAGTAACTAAGCCAATACTTGGATGGTCTTTTAATGCTCTGGAAACCGTAGAAGTAGATAATTTTAGCTGCTTGGCTATTTGTTTTAATGTTGGTATTTGCCCCTGTTTCATTTCCTTACTATTCACTTATAATCGGCTACAAGATAATAATTATTTAATGAAGGCTTAGGTTTGCTTATATGATGAGTTCCATCTTATCCTAAAAACTTGTAATATCCAGATAGCTGATACCTCTCTTCTCCCCTTCTTTGCGATCATTTTCATCCTTTCCAACTAAAGCCACTTCGCTAGCCGTTAAGTTATTCTCCTTAATAATATAATCTAAAGGGTCTATACCTGGTAACACTTTCAGTTCATCATAAAAATAAACTTTTAGTTTGCGGTCAAGGCCCTGCCAATCTAAATGCTTTAATTTATTTAACTGAATTAATGGATTCCCCTTTGTAAATATATAAACAGCTTTTTGGTTCTGAACTAGCTCATTTAGTAGTTCTAAGACTGTTGGGTACAGTAAAAGCCTAAGAGGCAATTGTGCAGTACTATGAAGTCTAGTAAAATTCTCCTCGTATTTGGCATCAATTCCGAAAACATCGGAAGCTTTTTTGAAAATACCTTCTGAACCATGTTGCAAATAAGATTTCTTTAAAAATTCAGTCAGTTCTGCTGCCGGAGGAAAGCTCTCTGTATATTCCAGGAAATTAGCAAAGAGGTAATAAACTTGTAAGATGTAGTCTTGTTGAGGATACAATACATCATCCAGTTCAAAAACAAAAACCTTTTTACTCGTATTGATATCTGAATAACTTAACATATCACTTCAATATCATATTCTTCAAACAAAAACTTTTCTGAAAGTACCATTTCAATTTCAGATTCTGACAGAAGCATCAAAGTGCTTGCATTCTTATCTAAACAGGCTTTTAAAAGCTCATGAATGAAAGTTTGAGCAGAAACCGGAGGTAGCTGAATAAATTTGCCTGAACTTAATAAAGGTTTCGGAACGGGTACAGAATCAGCAAAAAACACATTGCTACCAGAATACTCTTTAGCACGCTTTTGTGCAGCAGCACTCGTTCCCTGAGTTATGATAATGGTATTATTCGGTACTTGTTCCATCAGAAATATGCTCCGTTTGTTGTTCTCCATTGATAATCTTCCCATCCTTCATATGAATACTACGATCTGATATCAATGCGAGATCTTCGTTATGGGTAACGATAATAAAAGTTTGATTGAGCCTGTCTCTCAATTCTATAAATAACTGATTAAGTGCCTGTGCATTATCTGAATCTAAGTTACCTGATGGTTCATCAGCAAGAACAATAGATGGATTGTTAATTAATGCACGAGCCACAGCAACACGTTGCTGCTCACCTCCCGAAAGCTCGGAAGGTTTATGGTATAAACGATGTCTTAAACCAAGCATTTCCAACACTTCTTCTGCTTTCATCTCACTTTCCTTTTTTCCCTTTTTAGCAATGAATGCTGGCATGCATACATTCTCCAAGGCACTAAATTCAGGAAGCAAATGATGGAATTGGAATATAAAACCGATATTCTTATTTCGAAAATCGCTCAATTTCTTTGGCGATAAGTTATTGATTTCGATACCGTTAATCTCAACTGTACCCTGATCAGGTAAAGCAAGAGAACCGATAATATGAAGTAATGTACTCTTTCCGGCTCCGGAGACACCTACAATACTTACTATCTCTCCACGATTTACTTCCAGATCCACTCCTTTAAGAATTGGAAGCTTACCATAAGACTTATAAATATTTTTCGCACTTAACATCATGCGAAGATAATACTAATTTCTTTTTTGGTGGAAGATCATTTATTTTATATCTATAAATAGCATATCTCACACAAAATAAGCGTAAACAACGTTGATAAAACGGATTAAAAGAACTACTTTTACGGCAAATTTTTAAAGCATGAATATTCACGAATATCAAGGTAAAGCAATTTTAAAAAGTTTTGGAGTACGCATCCAAGAAGGTATTGTTGCCGACACTCCCGAACAAGCGGTAGAAGCAGCTAAACAATTAAAAGAGGATTTTAATTCTGATTGGGTTGTTGTAAAAGCTCAAATCCACGCCGGTGGTCGTGGAAAAGGTGGTGGTGTAAAATTGGCTAAGAACCTGGAAGAAGTTAAACAAAGAGCATCAGATATTATTGGGATGCAATTAGTTACTCCTCAAACTGGTCCTGAAGGAAAAAAAGTTGGCAAGGTTCTGATTGCTCAGGATGTTTACTATCCCGGAGAAAGTGAAACCAAGGAGATATACATGAGCGTGCTTTTAGATCGCGCTAAAGGACGTAACATCATTATGTATTCAACCGAAGGCGGGATGGATATTGAAGAGGTTGCTGAAAAAACACCCGAACTGATCTTTAAAGAAGAGATTGATCCTAAGGTTGGCCTGCAAGGTTTTCAAGCAAGAAAGATTGCTTTCAATTTAGGACTGACAGGTGAAGCAAATAAAGAAATGGTAAAATTCGTTGCGGCATTATACAAGGCCTACGATACAACCGACTCTTCCATGTTTGAAATTAATCCGGTCTTAAAAACATCTGACAATAAAATATTAGCGGTTGATGCTAAAGTTGATTTAGATGAAAACGCATTATATCGTCACAAAGACTATTTAGAAATGCGCGATTTCGCTGAAGAAGATCCAACAGAGGTTGAAGCAGGAAAATCTAATTTGAATTATGTAAAATTAGATGGTAACGTAGGATGTATGGTGAATGGTGCCGGATTAGCAATGGCAACCATGGATATCATTAAAATTGCCGGTGGTGAGCCTGCAAACTTCCTTGACGTAGGTGGTACTGCCAATGCTGAAACTGTTAAAGCGGGGTTCAATATCATCTTACAAGATCCAAATGTAAAAGCAATTTTGATTAATATCTTCGGAGGTATTGTTCGTTGTGACCGAGTGGCACAAGGTGTAATTGATGCCTACAAAGAAATTGGCAACATACCGGTTCCAATCATTGTTCGTTTACAGGGAACCAATGCTGAAGAAGCTAAAAAATTAATTGATGAATCTGGGCTTAAGGTTTACTCAGCTATTCAATTAAAAGAAGCTGCTGACCTAGTTACAAAAGTTCTTTCTTAAGCAACAGAAGTCAGCTTCTTAAATAAACATTTAAATAAACCTCCTACTCGGAGGTTTATTTGTTCTAAATAATACAACAATCTATTAAATCATGACACATACAAGAATAAAAGACCTATTAAACTCAACAGACTTTGGAAAGGAGTTTATTGCTAAAGGATGGATAAGAACATTTAGAAACAACCAGTTTCTTGCAATTAACGATGGTTCTTGCCTGGGTAATCTACAGGTTGTGATAGGAATTAATGTGTTTGATGAAAAAACAATAAAGAAGCTACATACAGGTGCATCCGTTGCTGTAAAAGGGGTTCTAATTGAATCACAAGGTAAAGGACAGCGTGTTGAACTGAAAGCAAGCGAACTGGAAGTCTTAGGAGAAAGCGATCCTGACAAGTTCCCTTTACAACCTAAAAAGCATAGTCTTGAATTCCTAAGAGAGATTGCTCATTTACGTTTCCGTACAAATACCTTCAATGCAATTTTCAAAGTAAGAAACGCATTGGCTTTCGCTGTTCATCAATTTTTTAATGAGCGTGGTTTTGTTTATATACATACTCCTATTATTACCGGATCAGATGCAGAAGGTGCAGGTGAAATGTTCCAGGTAACAAACCTCGATTTGGATAATTTGCCCAGAAATGAAGCCGGTCAAATTGATTATAAGGAAGATTTCTTTGGTAAAGCTACTAACCTAACTGTTTCAGGACAATTAGAGGGCGAGCTTGCTGCAATGGCTTTGGGCAATATTTATACCTTTGGACCTACTTTCAGAGCAGAGAATTCAAACACTACGCGTCACTTGGCAGAATTCTGGATGATTGAACCGGAAATGGCATTCTACGATATTCATGACAACATGGATTTAGCGGAAGAGCTGATGAAATATGTAATTCGTGTAGCTTTAGATCGTTGTCCGGAAGAAATTGAATTCCTAAGAAACAGACAGCTTGAAGAAGATAAACAAAAGCCTCAAGCTGAGCGATCTGAAATGGATTTGGTAGCGAAGCTTCAGTTTATATTAGAAAATGATTTCGAAAGGGTAACTTATACAGATGCCGTGGAAATCTTAAAACGCTCAAAACCAAATCAAAAGAAACAATTTAAGTATCTAATTGATGACTGGGGTGTTGATTTACAATCAGAGCATGAGCGTTATTTAGTAGAAAAACACTTTAAGAAACCTGTTATTCTAATTGACTATCCGGCAGATATTAAAGCCTTCTATATGCGTCAGAACGAAGTGGATGAGCATGGAAGAAGAACGGTTGCTGCCATGGATATTCTTTTCCCGGGCATTGGTGAAATTGTTGGTGGTTCACAACGTGAGGAGCGTTACGATGTTTTAACACAGCGTATGGCAGAGATGAACATCCCATCCAAGGAAATGGACTGGTTCTTAGATACCCGCAGATTTGGTACTGCACCGCATGCCGGATTTGGATTGGGTTTTGAAAGATTAGTGTTATTCGTAACCGGCATGGGAAATATTCGCGATGTGATTCCTTTCCCTCGCTATCCGAATAATGCTGAATTTTAAACACCCGATCTAAGATTTCATCTGTAATATTAATCACATTATTTATTACAGATGAAATCAAAATTGAGCAATCGCTGTTAATTATTAACGTAACAGTAAAAAGATAAAAAATGTTTATTAAGATTTACGAAGAGAATCCAAACCCCAAGAGCATATCTCAAGTGGTGGACATTTTAAGAAAAGGTGGAGTAATTATCTATCCGACAGATACTATCTATGGAATAGGATGCGATATTACAAACCCGAAAGCAATAGAACGCGTATGTCAGATTAGAGGATTGAAACCCGAAAAGGCAAACCTATCCTTTATTTGCAATGACTTAACTTCTATTTCATTATATACAAAGCCACTTGATAATACAACTTTTCGTCTTTTAAAGAAATCTTTACCTGGTCCATTTACTTTTATTTTCAATGCTAGTGGTCAGGTTCCTAAACTTTTGAGTTCAAAGAAAAAGACAGTAGGTATACGGGTACCAAACAATAACATTGCTCGGGAAATTGTAAGAGAATTAGGCAATCCAATCGTTTCTGCCTCCATACATGACGATGATGAATTGGTTGAATACTCAACAGATCCAGAATTAATTTACGAAAAATACAGTGAACTTGTCGATGTAGTTATCGATGGCGGTTATGGAGAAAACACACCCTCTACTGTAGTTGATTGTACAACCGGTGAATTCGAAATAATACGTCAGGGCGAGGGTGATCTTTCCCTTTACATATAAATAAAAAGAAGCAAAGGTAATTCACTTACCTTTGCTTCTTTTTATCCTTCTTTAATACTATTTATAAATTTAGGTATACGTTCTAGATAATCTTCATTTTCCAGCTGTCTCACAAATGCACTTCCAATGATAGCTGCATCTGCAGCCCCAGCCGCTTGCTTAAAGCTATCATGATTTGATATTCCAAAGCCAATAACAACAGGATTTTTTAAATTTAATGCCTTAATTCGCTGAAAATAACTCAAACGTTCTTCAGAAACCTTTAAATCTTTTCCAGTGGTCGCTGAAGAAGATAATAAATAAATAAAACCGGTACTCAGTGAATCAATTTTACGAATCCGCTCATCCGTAGTTTGAGGACTTACCAAAAAAATATTGCTGATGCAGTTATCTTTAAAAGTATCGGCATATAATTCCTCATATTCATACATCGGTAAATCTGGAATAATCGCACCGTCTACCCCTACTTCTGCACAAGATTTACAAAAACGCTCTACCCCATATTGCAAAACCGTATTGAAATAGCCCATCAAATAAACAGGAATGGAAACACGCTTACGAAGATCTTTCAATTGCTCAAAGAGAATTTCAAGAGTCATCCCATTTTGCAAAGCTACTTGAGAGCTATGTTGAATTACAGGACCATCAGCCAACGGATCTGAATATGGAAATCCGATTTCCAGAAAATCGGCTCCGGCTTTTTCAAGTTCCTCTGCGATATCCAATGTGCTTTCCAGGTGCGGATAACCCGCAGTGAAATAAATCGATAATATATCTTTATCTTTCTTATTACTAAATAATTGTGATAATCTATTCATGTTATTGTTAAACTAAAAATTAAAAAGAAAAGTATTTCATATAATTATCAAGGTCTTTATCTCCACGGCCAGAGAGACAAAGAATAACATCATCATCCTTCTCAAATTTCATTTTCTCCAGTTGCGCCAATGCATGTGCACTCTCAATAGCAGGAATAATACCTTCCAGGCGTGTTAGTAATAACCCCGCCTGCATAGCTTCATCATCAGTAATACTTACATATTTTACACGCTTATTTTCATGAAGAAAAGCATGTTGCGGGCCAATACCTGGGTAATCTAATCCTGCAGAAATAGAATAAGGCTCAATAACCTGTCCGTCGGGAGTTTGCATCAATATCGTACGACTTCCATGCAATACACCCTCCTTTCCTAAAACCGAAGTTGCTGCAGAATGACCACTATGAATTCCTTTACCTGCAGCCTCAGCAGCAATTAACTGAACGCTTTCATCATCCAGGAAATTATAAAACATACCAATAGCATTACTACCACCACCCACACATGCCATTACATAGTCGGGTAACTTACCTTTCTTATCTAATAATTGCTGTTTAGCTTCAGATGATATAATGGATTGAAATCGGGCTACCAGATCAGGATATGGATGAGGACCAACTACAGAACCGATTATATAATGAGTATCTACTGGATTATTAATCCAATCACGTAGAGCCTCATTCGTTGCATCTTTTAAAGTTTTACTCCCCGACTCTGCTGCAACAACCCTTGCACCCATCATCTTCATTCTTGCTACGTTAGGCGCTTGTCGTTCAATATCTACAGCACCCATATATACTACACATTCCAAACCTTTCAATGCACAAACGGTTGCTGTTGCCACTCCATGTTGTCCGGCACCAGTTTCAGCAATAATCCTTTTCTTTCCAAGACGCTGAGCCAAAATAATTTGCCCAATCGTATTATTAATTTTATGCGCACCCGTGTGGTTTAAGTCTTCCCTTTTAAGATAGATATTTGCACCGTACCGTTCAGATAGTCGTTCAGCCAAATACAAAGGAGAAGGCCGCCCTACATAATCACGCATTAACTGATCAAATTCAGCTTGAAAATCAGGACTATGCATAATCTTCAAATATTCTTGCCGCAACTCCTCAACATTTGGGTAAAGCATTTCAGGAATATAGGCTCCTCCAAATTTCCCATAGTACCCCTTTTCATTCACTTGGTATTTACTCATTATCTATTTTTTTAATGCTTGTTTTAACAATAATAAATTTTTAATTCCTGGTGCAGACTCAAAGCGTGAGTTTAAGTCGACTGCATACAATCGCTCATCTTTAAATGTATATGCATCTGAAAAATTATCCGGTCCGATACCACCACTTAAGAAATAAGGTTTATCGTATGAGTATTTTTTCAGCACATCCCAATTAAACACATTTCCAGAACCACCGTATATGGAAGTTTTCGTATCGAATAAAAAGTAATCTACATTCAATAAGTAAGCTTCTAATTGATTGAAATCAAATTCCGGATCAATTCCAAAAGCCTTAATAATCTCCAGGCCGGTACGTTCTTTTAAATCTTGACAAAATGCGGCACTTTCATTCCCATGCAATTGAATTGCATCAAATTGATATTTTTTAACGACTTCAACAATCGCGTCAACAGTTGCATTTACAAATACTGCCGTCTTTTTAACGTTCTTTAAACTTTTAATATATTCCTGATCTAGCTCCCCAACAAATCTTGAAGAAGATGGATAGAAAATAAAGCCTATATACTGAGGATTCAATGAAAGTACTTCATCAATATTAGCAGGTTTCATTAACCCACATATTTTTATTGCTGGCAAGGACCTCATAATTTCAACAAGGTTTTAAAGCTTTTTAAAGCCATTCCTCCAAACAAAGACTCCTCGGCCTCAAGGAAACACTCATGAAATGAAGCCTCTGGCTTAATGGTATTAATAGCGATGGCTGCATTGGCCAATACCACCCTATTTTGCACACCATTTCCTTCATTACTTAAAATTGTTTTAAATATAGCCGCAGCCTCTTCTACTGTATCACCACCTGCAATTTCTTTGGGATTAATTGCTTCAAAATCCAACTCCTTGAGTGTTCTTATTTGTTCTGCACTGTTGTTAATAATCTTAAAACTCCCGGTCAATGAAACCTCATCATAGCCATCCAATGCATGGATAATGCTAAATTGTTTATCTGTTTTCTGATAAATATAAGCGTATAAACGTGCTAGTTCTAAACTAAATACTCCGACAGACTGATAATGAGGATTTGCAGGGTTTATTAAAGGCCCTAACATATTAAAGAAGGTTTTTATACCTAATTCTCTCCGTATAGGGGCCACTGTTTTCATAGCTGGATGAAAAAGAGGTGCATGCAGAAAGCATATATTTGCTTCATCCAATGCGCGGTAAATTTCATCTTGATCATTACTAAATTGATAACCCAGATATTCCATTACATTAGAAGATCCGCATCCTGATGATACCCCATAATTACCGTGCTTCGCAACCTTATGTCCTGCACCTGCGACAATAAAGGAAGCAAGTGTTGAAATATTAAATGTGTTTTTACCATCACCACCCGTGCCACATAAATCAATCAATTTATAATCACGATAATCACGTTTTACACTTAAATCAAACATTGAGTCGCGAAAGCCTTCCAGTTCCTCTTCCCGAATCGCACGCATGCTGTAGGCCGTCATAAAAGATGCAATTTGCGAACTATTATACTTGCCGGTTGCAATATTTGTCAATATTTCATGAGCTTCTTTACGTGTAAAGCTTTTATGCTCAAAAAGGTGTGATAAGATTTTCTTCATTTCCATTTACGAAAAAAGGCTTGTCTTTATAGACAAGCCTCAATTATTATTTATAAATATTTTACATACGAGTCATGTCACAGAGGTTATCCTTTGTGCCACCACCAGCTGAAATATGATAATTTTCTATTCATTTATATGATTCCAAATATGAAGAATAATTTTTAAAAATACAAATGAGAAGAAATTTAGTATGTATCATTAATAGGTATCTATTAATTTATCCACAAAATGCATGATATATTGTATTATCACCTAAAAATGTGATATATTTATATATAAAATTTAGAAAGATGCATGCAGTAATAACCGGCGACATCATTAATTCGACTAAGGTAGATCCTAAAATCTGGCTTCCAGTCTTAAAAAATGTATTAAATCAAGTTGGCTCGTCTCCCAGAGAATGGGAAATATACAGAGGCGACAGCTTTCAGCTATTTATAAAAGACCCTTTACTTGCTTTAACCATTGCCATCCAAATTAAAGCAGCTATCAAAACCATCAAATCATTAGATGTACGAATGGCTATCGGCATTGGTAATATAGAGCATACTTCCAGCCAGGTTACCGAAGCCAACGGTCCAGCCTTTATTTATTCAGGAGAAAGATTTGAAAGTCTAAAAAAGGAAAAACTAAATCTTGTTGTTAAGTCTGAATGGCCTTCCTTCGACAGAGATATCAATCTGTTCTTAAAACTAGCTTTATTGATCATGGATCATTGGACAGAAAGTGCTGCCGAAATGATTAAAACCTCTTTAGAAAACCCCAATATGGCACAATCAGAGCTAGGCAGTATTATTGGAATAAAACAAAATGCCGTTAGCAGTCGGTTAAAAAGAGCTGCATTCGAAGAGATATCAGAAATGATTCAGGTGTATCAAATAAAATTAAAGGAACAGCTATGACTTTACTTCTCAAATTGATGCTTGCTCATCTTTTGGGCGATTTTCTATTCCAATCAAATAAATGGGTAAAAGCTAAAGAAATAGGAAAGATTAGAGCTTATCAGCTTTATTTACATGTTTTCATCCATTTCGCCTTAACCATGCTCCTAACCTGGGATTGGAGTTTCTGGCCATGGGCAACAGCTATTGGATCAAGCCATCTTCTTATCGATAGTATTAAGCTCTATTTACAACAGCAAAAGCACAAACGCATACTATTCTTTGCTGATCAGTTCTTACATATTCTGGTATTGTTGATTGTTTGGTATTTTCATGAAATCCATCCACTCCCTATAATTTCAATCAATCCAAACTACCTATTACTTTGGACTACCACCCTACTGTTGCTTACTAAACCATTATCCATCGCCATTAAAATATTTATATCCAAATGGACACCCAATACCGAAGACAAAGAGAATGACTCTTTAGAGGATGCCGGTCAATATATTGGCTACCTGGAGCGCCTGCTGGTATTTACGTTTATTATTACCAATCATTGGGAGGCCGTTGGCTTTCTAATAACTGCAAAATCTGTTTTTCGCTTTGGAGATTTAAAGGCTTCTAAAGAAAGAAAACTCACAGAATATGTACTTATTGGTACTCTTATCAGTTTTGGATCAGCTATTTGTGTAGCACTCCTCTTTCAGTTTATTTTACATTTAATTTAACCTTAATAACTTTTATTCAAATACAGTTCTATTAACTACCTTTGTCGAAATAATAACAGTCATATAATATTAAGTTAACTTTATCCCTCTATAACCCATTTAATATTTCAAGCTTCTCTGTAACACAAAATCACACCGAATGACTTTTATAATATTTCTTGTAGTTATCCTATTCATACTTGCTATTTCAGATTTAGTTGTCGGAGTAAGTAACGACGCCGTTAACTTCTTAAACTCTGCTATTGGTTCAAAGGCCGCACCTTACCGTGTAATTATTATAACCGCCATTGTTGGTATCTTATTAGGTTCTTTCTTTTCCAGTGGGATTATGGAAATTGCCCGAAAGGGAATATTTCATCCGGAATATTTCACATTCGATAAAATTATGTGGGTATTTTTAGCAGTTATGCTGACCGATATTATCCTATTAGATGTATTTAACTCTCTCGGCTTACCTACCTCTACCACCGTATCCATTGTTTTCGAACTCTTAGGCTCAGCTTGCGTAGTTGGTGTTCTATACTCGATTGAGAAAAATGATAATATTGCAGATGCTTTCAAATACATCAATTTCGAAAGTACCATATCTATAATAAGTGGGATATTTCTGTCAGTATTTATTGCATTTACCTGTGGGGTGGTCTTTCAATACCTCTTCAGACAGCTATTTACATTTGAATATACCAGTCGCCTGAAGCAATTCGGGGCACTTTTTGCAGGTTTTGGGATCACCTCAATCATTTATTTCCTATTAATAAAAGGACTAAAAGGCACAACTCTATTTAGTCCTAATAGCATTACATGGGTAAATAACAATATTACCACTCTACTTATTATTATATTCATCGTAATTGTTTTAATCTGTTTCCTGTTACAACATTATGCTAAAGTGAATCCGTTAAAGATTGTAGTTCTTGCCGGAACTTTTGCATTAGCAATGGCTTTTGCAGGTAACGACCTGGTGAATTTTATAGGGGTTCCTATTACAGGTTATTTAGCATTTCAAAACTGGGTGGCAAGCGGCGTTCCTGCCGGCGACCTCTACCAAACCTATTTAGCGAGCGATGATGTTATAGTGCCTAATTACATGTTGCTTACTGCCGGTATAATCATGTCTCTAACTATTTGGTTCAATGCAAAAGCAAGAAAAGTTACAGAAACAGAAGTAAATTTAGCTAGGCAAGACGAAGGCGAAGAACGATTTAAAGCAAACGCAGTTTCAAGGAGCATTGTGAAGTCATCTCTTATGCTTGGGAATTTAATTTCTGTTTTTCTGCCGCGTAATTCTTATAAAAACTACCGCTTAAATTTAGAGAAAAGTAAGATCCAAAAAGCAACCAATGTACAAGGTGAAGATTCTGCAGCTTTTGATTTAGTAAGAGCGTCCTCTAATTTAATTATCGCAAGTATCCTCATAGCATGGGCAACCTCCATGAAACTTCCTTTATCAACTACTTATGTAACCTTTATGGTAGCTATGGGTAGCTCACTTGCGGATCGTGCCTGGGGAAGAGAATCTGCAGTATATCGTGTTGCGGGTGTATTAAGTGTGATTGGTGGCTGGTTTATCACTGCTGTAATCGCATTTGTTGCTTCGGGTATATTCGCTTTTATACTTTACAAAGGGGAGGAAACCGGTACCATTATATTGATTTTAATTACCTTGGTTTACATTATATTCTCTCATATTAAGTTTGCACAGAAAGAGAAGAAAGCACAGAAATTAAAAGGTAAGTTTACAGCACTTGAAGCATCTGATTTAGATTTATTTGAGAGAAATAGAAGGATGGTAAACAATGTTTTGACTGAACTCTATCAAAATTATCATAGCACCATCACATCGCTTAATGCAAATAACACATCTCAACTGAAAAAAGTAAATGCAGATATGGATGAAATGGTGCAGTATGGTTTTAAAATACGCACAAAAAGTATAAAATACATTAAAGAACTGCAGACAACAGACAAAGAAACTGCTGAAGTAATTCTTTACAGTACAGATTTATTACAGGATATGATTCAATCTGCTAAGTTCTTAAGTGAAGAAAGCTTAGAATATATCAATAATCTACACCAGGCGCCACAAAAAAGTTTTATAAAAACAGTAGAGAAGTTAAACAATAAAATGGATGTCTTCTTTAAGCTAATTATAGAAAGTTTAAGTGACCCGAAGGCGATCGATTACGACGTTGTTAGAAAAAGTCGTGATGAACTTAGAGAATTTATCAACTCCCATTTAGATCGTCAGATCTCCGAAATTCAAAAGAGAAATCTAAGCACAAAACAAGCAATTTTACAAACAAATATCTTTTTACAAAGTCGTGATATCCTAGCAGTAATGCTTCGAATATCTAAAATGTATAGAAGATATCAAAAGTAATTATTACTATTTCTTAGAGGTTTTTGACTATTTTTTGATTAAAAACCGCCGAAAACCCTACTTTTTTGCATATTTTTCTTAAATTTGCGAATCTTCTATCAAGGACATTGATCCAATGATGCGTATACAACATAATGCGTCAGTCTAAAATTGGAATTTCAAAAGCCTGATTCTTTGCGTACATCACGCGTATTTTATCTTGCATTTTTGTTATCAAATTAACCTCTTGGTAGTTTTTTTTTAATTCCCTATGGGGAGCAAATTTATAAAATGATTGAAATAAAAGAATTTAATAAAACCAATCAATTAAGCACTTCAGAAAAACTTGAAATCTCATCATTTCTCTTTCACAATTTAGAAGAATACGGTGATCCGGAAACAGCCATCCAAAAGGCAATTGACTATGCCTTAGGAAAGAATGGCAGTTTGGGCGGTCATGTTTTTATTGCAAAAAATGAAAATGAATTAGTAGGTGCCACAGTTATCAATAAAACAGGGATGAACGATTATATCCCTGGAAATATATTAGTGTATATAGCTACACATAAAAAATTCAGAGGAAAAGGAATAGGAAAAAGTATAATGCAAAAAGCCATCGATCATGTTGAAGGTGATATAGCTCTCCATGTCGAAGCAAACAATCCGGCTAAGAAATTATACGAGCGATTAGGTTTCACAAACAAATACTTAGAAATGCGTTTAATAAAGGAGGTTATATAATGGCCTATCTAACTTTAAATAAAGAAAAACTTAAATACAATTATCAAAAGCTCGACAAATTCTTCACAGAGCATAACATATCCTGGTCTATAGTTGCAAAAGTTCTTTGTGGCAATAAGAAATACTTAGAACAAATTATTGACCTTGGAATCAAACAAATTTGTGATTCTCGTTTAAGTAACCTGGAGATGATCAAATCAATAGATCCGTCTGTAGAAACGATTTACATCAAACCTCCTGCAAAAGCAAATATTGCTCGAATCGTAGAATCTGCAGATATCAGCTTCAATACAGAATTTGAAACCATCAAATTACTATCCCTTGCTGCCAAAGAAATTAACAAAACGCATAAAATTGTTGTAATGGTAGAGCTTGGCGAGTTAAGAGAAGGTGTAATGCGTGAACAATTTGTAGACTTTTATTCCAAAGTCTTCACATTACCCAATATAGAGGTTGTAGGAATAGGTGCGAACCTTACGTGTATGTATGGTGTATTACCTAACCAAGATAAGCTCATTCAACTTTGTTTATATAAAGAACTGGTTGAAGCCAAATTCAAACGTAAGATATCTTATGTTTCCGGAGGAACCTCCGTAACAATTCCGCTTATAAAAGAAGGTTTATTACCTTCTGGAATTAACCATTTTCGTGTTGGAGAAACCTTTTACTTAGGCACAGATGTTTATCATAACACGGTACTGGAGTCGATGCAGAGCGATGTATTTAAGCTTTGTGCAGAAATTATTGAACTTACCGAAAAACCAATGATACCAACAGGGGAATTTGGACTAAACCTTATAGGTGAAACACCGGTTTTCGATCAGAAGAATGCAGGCGTAAGCTCTTACAGAGCTATTGTAGATGTCGGCCTTTTAGATATTGAAGTCAACCACCTTAATCCAATAGACTCTACAATGGAAATAGCAGGTGCTAGTTCTGATATGATTGTAATGGACCTAGGAAGCAATTCGAAACAATATAAAGTTGGAGACACCATTGAGTTTAGAGTAGATTATATGGGCCTTCTTCGATTAATGAATTCAACCTATATCGAGAAGATGTTTGAAGATGAAATTAAAGTTTTTGAACTTGCTTATCAAAACTAAAAAAGACTAATTTTCCCTATCTTTACGACGATAATTTAAACTCCTTTTACTATGGAAAAAGATCTTTCTTATCTTCATGATATCCGTAAAGAATATATTAAAGCAAATTTACACGAGGAGAACGTAGAAAAGAATCCTATCGATCAATTCTCTAATTGGTTTACAGATGCTATCAATGCCAAAGTAATGGAACCGAACGCAATGACTTTGGCTACTACTTCTGCCAATGGGCAAGCAAACGCCAGAACCGTATTGCTTAAAGATGTAGATGAAAGAGGATTTGTTTTCTTCACCAACTATACTAGTACGAAAGGGCAAGAAATAGCAAAAAATAACAAGATTGCCCTTTTGTTCTTTTGGCCTGAACTTGAAAGACAAGTACGTATCTTAGGAACAGCAGAAAAAACATCTTATCAGGAATCTGAAGAATATTTTCATTCAAGACCTGTTGGAAGTCAGTTAGGTGCTATAGTATCCCATCAAAGTGCTAGAATTGAAAATAGATCTATTATTGAAGAAAACCTGGAACGCTTAACAGAAGAATTTAAAGATACTGAAATTCCTTTACCTGATTATTGGGGAGGCTACCGATTAACACCACATTACTTGGAATTCTGGCAAGGTGGCGCTCAACGCTTGCACGATCGCATAGTGTATGAAAAAACGGACTCTTCCTGGGATATATACAGAATATCGCCCTAACGTTAATTCACCATAAATCCACTAATTGCACCTATTATTCCTCAAAGCTGCAAAATAGTCCTATATTCTGCAAAATAGTCTATTAATTTATACAGCAACGACGGTCTGTCATGGTTATACCCTTGCTTTACATAATAGCGGAGATAAGGAGTTGTTCCTGCGCTAGGTCTGCGTTTTTTTTGCTGAATTAACGTAGACGTAATGCAGAAATGGTTCAAAAATTTATCTGGTATATAAATCAAGCCCTTTTCCAATCCGAGAAATACTTAGATAAGGGAATCTAAAAACTTAGATCGACCCACTATTTAGTGAAAAGCAACATAAAAAAACTCAGTCAAAGAAAATAACTAGCGGAAAAATACTTTGGCACAGTTATTGACAATTGTCTAGTAGGTTTATAATTGGTTAGTAAAGGTTCCCATTCTCCCCGTTTGGGAGCCTTTCTTTTTTAACCCTACCCTATTAATAAAATCTCATGTAACAAAAAGACCTTTCCAATGTCAAAGTCATAGATAAATGGAGACCAAAGAAACCCGATTTAAGGAATTGTTTAATAAAAACTCAAAGATCATATATCATTTATGTTATGGATATACGGGTGACAGCGATTCTGCGAACGATTTAATGCAGGAGACATTTATTAAGGTTTGGCAAAATCTGGATGGATTTCGAAATCAATCGCAAATATCCACTTGGATTTATCGCATTGCTATTAATACCTGTTTGTCTTATTTACGGGTAGAAAAACGAAAGGCAACTGATGAGATTAGTGATTTCATATTAGAAAACACAGCAGAGCCCATATCGGAGAAAGAAGAACAGGTAGCATTACTATATAAGTGCATATCTCAATTAGAAGAAAACGAACGGATTATTATCACATTGGTTTTGGACGAAGTGCCCTACCCCGAAATAGCAGAAATATCTGGAATTTCAGAAGGAAACCTGCGTGTGAAAATTCACCGGATCAAACATAAGTTAACAGATATTTATAATCGGTATGAAAGACTTTGAGGCGATAAAACGACTGTGGCAAATACAACCCACCGAGCCAGTTAGTATCGAGGATGTATTTACAAAAATAAACGAGGAAAAACGAGGTTATGCCCGGAAGCTATTAAAACAAACGATAATAGTGGCTATAGCTTTGTTTCTTATATTTATGGTTTGGCTAACAGCTACTTTTATTACATGGACATCGCATTTAGCTGTCCTTATTGTTATGGGTTGTTTGATTTACTACTTCTCTATTCAGTTAGAGGATTATCTGAAGATAAATAAAACCGCATTTATCTTTAAAAAGCCTGATGAGTATATTGCTTACCTAAAAGACTATAAGAAATCGAGATTTAAATTAAACACTCAATCCTATCAAGTGTATATCACCTTCATTAGTATTGCGCTTGTTCTATTTGCATTCGAAATGTATTACGTTCTACCACTTTCATTATTATTGTTGTATTTAGCAATAAGCATAATCTGGATTTTACTGTGTCAATTTGTTTTCATGAAGCAGTTTAATAAAAAGGAAGAACAGCGACTGCAAGAAATCATTAACGATCTGGAAAGGTTAAGCCAGCAATTCTTGTAATAAGTCTGTAATATCTATGTAAGAAATGGTTTTTTACATAAACTCTTTTGCAAATACAAGAATGGATTGTATATTTGCGAAGTACATTCAAAAGATGTATTGATCATCACTCTTCAAGAGTCTTGATTTATAAAGAAGTGGCGAGAGACTGGCTCGATGAACCACTGGCAACCATCCGAAAAGAAAAGGTGCCAATTCCTGTCCCAAATTAATGGGAGTATATAAATTTTAAAGACATGCAAACACAAAACAACATCTACCAAACCGATCTTAGCATACAAGCTAAGTCTACATCGCTTTTAGCTTTCGTTATTCCTCGAATGCCTCAGATGTGCATATGCTCTGATGGCTGTTGTTGCTGTTAAGCCATCCCCAAGCAAATTCAAAAGGAAAGTTCTATACTAAAGATTTTTAGTAGGGATACCTTATAAAAAAACAAGCAATTTATTATTATTCATCTTTTAACTTATTATAAATTATTCAATCATTATGGCTACAGAATCATTAAAATTTGAGACTCTACAAGTTCATGCGGGACAAGTTCCTGACCCTACTACCGGATCAAGAGCTGTACCTATCTACCAAACAACTTCTTTCGTTTTCAATAGTGCAGAACATGGAGCTAATCTTTTTGCCCTAAAAGAATTCGGTAATATATATACCCGGATCATGAATCCGACTACAGATGTTTTTGAAAAGCGCGTTGCTGCTTTAGAAGGTGGTGTTGCTGCTTTAGCTGTTTCTTCAGGTATGGCTGCACAACTTATTGCATTAACCAATATCCTAGAAAGTGGAGATAACTTTGTGAGCAGTCCTAATTTATATGGTGGGTCGCACAATCAGTTCAGAGTAACTTTTAAAAGATTCGGCATTGAAGCTCGTTTTGCTAAAAATGATTCTCCTGAAAGCATTGAAGAAAAGATTAACGATAAAACAAAGGCTATTTTTTTAGAAACTATTGGTAATCCTAGTTTTAGTATTCCTGATTTTGAAGCAATTGCTGCTATTGCCAAAAAATATGATCTACCACTAATTGTTGATAATACTTTCGGAGCTGGCGGTTACTTATTCAGACCTTTAGAACATGGAGCAAACATCGTTTTACATGCAGCAACTAAATGGATTGGCGGACAAGGAAACAGCATTGGCGGTGTTATTGTAGATGGTGGAAATTACAATTGGGGAAATGGTAAGTTTAAACAATTCTCTGAACCATCTGAAGGTTATCATGGCTTGGTTTTCAGCGATGTATTTGGTGTAGATAGCAGTTTAGGCAATATTCAATTTATTATCCGTGCACGTGTTGAAGGTTTACGCGATTTAGGAACAGCTCTTTCACCTTTCAATGCATTCTTACTGATTCAAGGTTTAGAAACTTTATCTTTACGCGTTCAAAGACATGTCGATAATACCTTAGCTTTGGCAAAATGGTTGCAAAGCCACCCTCAGGTTGACAAGGTAAATTATCCAGGATTACCCGATAGCCCTTTCTATGCAAATGCAAAGAAATACTTAAAAAATGGCTTTGGAGGTGTTTTAAGTTTTGAAGTTAAAGGTGGAAAGGATAAAGCAACAGCATTTATTGATAATTTAAAACTAACAAGCCATTTGGCAAACGTAGGTGATACAAAAACATTAATTATTCAGCCTGCTGCAACCACACACCAACAATTGAGTGATGCAGATCAGCTTGCTGCTGGTATCAGCCCATCTATGCTTCGCGTATCTGTTGGAATTGAGCATATCGATGACATTAAAGCAGATTTTGAAAATGCATTTTCAAAAATATGAATTTAAAAAAGTTTCAATATAATAAGCCTTTTGTGCTGGAAAATGGGAAGCGTCTTGAAAACCTCGAGATTGCTTATACAACCTACGGTCGACTAAATGCTCAAAAGGATAATGTAGTTTGGGTATGCCATGCATTAACAGCCAATTCAAATGTAATGGAATGGTGGCCTGGCCTGTTTGGAGAAAATGATTATTTCAATCCTGAACAAAGTTTCATTATCTGTGCAAACACTTTGGGATCGCCTTATGGAACTACCAACCCATTGAGCATAAACCCTGCAACAAAGGAACCTTATTATTTGTCATTTCCACAATTTTCTACAAGGGACTTAGCAAGTGCTCATCAGCTATTAGCCGAGCACTTGCAAATTCCTAAAATATCCATTCTTATTGGTGGCTCTTTAGGTGGCCAACAAGCATTGGAATGGGCTGTTATGGAGCCCAACAGAATTGATAAGCTAATTGTTCTGGCTACGAATGCTCAGCATTCTCCTTGGGGGATTGCTTTTAACGAAAGCCAGCGTTTGGCTATTGCAAGCGATCGTACCTTTTATGCAAATACACCAAAAGGTGGATTAAAGGGATTGAAGACAGCGCGGTCCATTGCATTGTTATCTTATCGTGCTTATGAAACATACGGCTGTACGCAGCTTGAAACAGATGCTGATATAACAGATAATTATCGTGCCTCTTCCTATCAAAATTATCAAGGAGAGAAACTGATAAAAAGATTTAATGCCTATAGCTATTGGTTTCTAAGTAAAACGATGGATTCTCATCATTTGGGAAGAAAACGTAAAGGAATTATTGAGGCATTACAAACCATACAGGCCAAAACACTAGTAATTGGTATTCGGAGTGATATTTTATTTCCTCCGGAAGAACAGAAGTTTTTGGCTGAGCATATCCCCTATGCTCAATATGCTGAAATTGATTCTTTTTACGGTCACGATGGTTTTCTAATTGAAACCAAAGCGCTAACTGAGGTCATAAAAAAGTTTGTCAATAAGAATCATTCAACAACAAAACAATCAACGTCTATATTTATATAAATGGAAAAACGGTTAAGACTAGGTATCTTTGGTTTCGGTGTAGTCGGTCAAGGACTTTACGATATCATCAAAACAAAACAACTTAATCTCGAAATAAAGAAATTCGTTATTAAACATCCGGAAAAGAAAAGAACCCTGCCTCAGGAACTGTTTCATACCAATCCCAATGACATTCTTGAAGATCCGGAAATAAATACGGTTATCGAATTAATAGACGATGCAGAAGTAGCATTTGAGATTGTTTCTAAAGCTCTGAAAAACGGAAAGAACGTTGTCTCTGCCAATAAGAAGATGATTGGTACCCATTTGAAGGAATTAGTAGAACTGCAACAAGCAAACAATGTTTCTCTTCTATATGAAGGAGCAGTATGTGGCAGTATACCTATTATTCGTAATCTGGAAGAGTATTATGATAATGAACTACTCCATTCTATCAGTGGTATTTTCAATGGCTCTTCTAATTATATTCTTTCGAAAATATTTAATGAAAACCTGGAGTATGCTGTTGCTTTAAAACAAGCTCAGGACTTAGGTTTTGCTGAATCCAATCCGGTATTAGATGTAGGAGGTTTTGATGCAAAATATAAATTGGTAATTGCAGCTTCTCACGCCTATGGCTTATTTATTGATCCTGAAGAAGTTTTAAATATAGGAATTGAAACCTTAAATGATAAGGACGTTCGTTTCGCCAAAGAAAAGAACTTAAAGATCAAATTGGTTCCTACTGCTCGTAAAATTAATGATAAGCAAGTTATTTTGTATGTTCTTCCTAAATTGGTTGATAATGAGAATATTCTCTATCAGGTAGAAAATGAATATAACGGCGTGGTGGTTCAAGCAGCATTTGCGGATCAGCAGTTTTTCTATGGTAAGGGAGCGGGCGGCCATCCAACGGGCTCGGCAGTACTTTCAGATATTGCTGCATTGCGTTACGATTATCGTTACGAATATAAAAAGCATTTAACTACCGATGACTCTGATTTGGAAGGCTATAGCTCTAACTGGGATATAAATATATACCTGCGTTATGAAGATAATGACTTGATTGAAAAATTGAATTTTAAATCTATCAGTGAACGTTATGAAGCTGATAACTTTAAATATGTAATTGGTACAATCAATCTTTCAAAATTAATTGAAAATAAAGACCTTCTAAACCAAGAGGGTATATTTATCGCTGAGAAAGAATAACATAATGAGTTATCTTGAGCGTACTCTTTCTGGAGCTATGTTCAAGATAATTTATTCTTCTATTTTTTCTTCTTAGGCACCTTTGCTCCTTCCTCTCTGGCTTCTGATAGGCCAATTGCAATAGCTTGTTTCTTTGAAGTTACTTTATCTCCACTACCCGACTTCAATTTACCTTCTTTCATTTCGTGCATAGCTTTTTCCACTTTTTCGCTAGCCTTTTTTGAGTACTTTGCCATAGGTTTTATTTTTTATTTAGTAACAGTGCAATTCGATAGAATGTTTAATTATTCTTACATTTACGCTTAGATTTTTAAATTTTAAATTCAGAATGCAGCAATATCTTGATCTAATGAGAAAGGTGTACGAAGAGGGAACTGAAAAGCTTGATCGTACGGGAACGGGAACAAAGAGTATTTTTGGCTATCAAATGCGTTTCGATTTAAAAAAGGGGTTCCCCTTGGTTACTACTAAAAGGCTTCATTTAAGGTCTATTATCCACGAGCTTATCTGGTTTTTGAAGGGGGATACAAATATCAAGTATCTAAAAGATAACGATGTTCGCATTTGGGATGAATGGGCAGATGAGAATGGTGATTTAGGACCTGTTTATGGTTCTCAATGGCGCTCTTGGCCGAATCCTGATGGTGATAATATTGACCAGATTACACAAGTAATCAAACAATTAAAAACAAATCCTGATTCAAGGAGAATTATAGTTTCGGCATGGAATGTATCTGAAATAGACAAAATGGCTCTTCCTCCTTGCCATGCTTTTTTTCAGTTTTATGTAGCTCCTGCAGATCCATCTAAGGGCCAGAAAAAAGCACAACTTTCTTGTCAGCTATACCAAAGAAGTGCAGATATATTTTTGGGTGTACCTTTCAACATTGCGTCCTATGCTTTATTAACCATGATGATAGCCCAAGTTTGTGATATGGAAGCGGCAGATTTTGTGCATACTTTAGGCGATGCACATTTATACAGCAACCATTTAGAGCAAGCCCAAACTCAACTTCAGAGACAGCCCTATCCGCTTCCAAGCATGAAAATAAACCCAGAGGTGAAAGATATATTTGATTTCAAGTTTGAAGATTTTGAATTAGAGAACTATCAATACCATCCACACATTAAAGCACCTGTTGCAGTTTAAAAAGACCAGTATGATTTCTATAATAGTTGCAGCGGCACAAAATAATGCTATCGGTAATAATAATCAATTACTTTGGCATATGCCGGCCGATTTAAAGTTCTTTAAAGAAACGACGAGCGGGCATACGGTAATAATGGGAAGAAAAACATTTGAATCAGTGGGTAAACCATTACCTAACCGTAGAAATATAATTATTACCAGAAAAGCTGATTATGAGGTGTCAGGAGCTGAAGTGGTTCATTCACTTGAAGAGGCTTTAAACCTTTGTAATCCAGACGAAGAAAACTTTATTGTAGGTGGTGCCGAAATTTATTCACTAAGCATAGATCAATGTGATCTTATTTATTTGACATTAATTTATGGCGAATTTGAAGCAGACACCTTTTTTCCGCCTATATTGCAAGAATTCTGGCAATTAACATCAGAATCTTATCATGAAGCTGACGAAAAAAACCCGTTTGATTATAATTTTATGATCTACAAAAGAAAGAAGAAACATATATTATGACATTACGAAAATAAAACTTATCATTATTCAAATTTTTCATAGATTTGCCGACTTAACAAAACTATATACAATAATTTTTACAATTAAAAAACGATGCAAGGGAAAGGTATAATTCAATTTTTAATAGGAATAATAACACTTGCGTGTGTGTATTCTTTATCATTCACATTCGTGGCTCGCAGTGTGGAAAAAGATGCAGCCGCATATGCTAAAGGTGACATGCAAAAGGAAAGAGCCTACCTAGACTCTGTTGCAGACCTAACCGCATTTAATCTTGGCTTTGCAAAATACACCTATCAAGAAGCAAAAGAACGTGAAATTGCCCTAGGTCTTGACTTAAAGGGTGGTATGAACGTTACAATGGAGATTTCCTTGCAGGAATTGATCCGTAACTTAGCTGGTGATCCTAAAGACACCAATTTTGATGAAGCATTAAAGAACGCTGAAATTCGTACGAAGGAAAGCCAAGCTGATTTCGTTACTCTATTTGGAGAAGAGTTCAAAAAACTTAGTCCGAATGTATCCTTCGCTTCCTTCTTTGCTACTAAAGATAATGTTGCTACCATTAATGCACAATCAAGCGATGAAGAAGTATTATCATTTTTAAGATCTGAAGCCAACAGTGCTATTGACCGCTCGTTTAATATTTTACGTACTCGTATTGATAAATTCGGTGTTTCTGCTCCAAACATTCAAAAACAACAAGGAACAAATCGTATCCTGATTGAGTTGCCGGGAGTAACAGATGAGCAACGTGTTCGTAATCTATTGCAAGGTTCCGCAAAATTAGAGTTTTGGGAAACCTATGATAACTTAGAAATATTCTCTCTTTTAGAAAATATTAATACAACCCTTGCAGGTGCTTTAAAAAATCAAAAAACAACTACGGATAATCCCGTGGCAGATACAACTGCAGCTAGTGCTGATCAAGGTCAGTTAGCAGCTCTTACTGGTGGAAACACTGATTCCTTAAGCACAGAGAACGCTGCTGCAACACAAGATGCACAAAACAATCCTTTCTTTACAGTTGTACAACCGTCTGTAGGTTTGAATGAAGCTGGTCAGACATCTCTTAGACCCGGACCAATAATTGGTTATGTAGCACAAAAAGATACAGCACTTGTAAATTCTTACTTGCAAAACCCAAGTGTAAAAGCAATCATTCCTGCAAATGTTAAATTAGCATGGAGTGTAAAAGTTATTAGTAAAGAAGATAAAAGACTTGAATTATATGCATTAAAACCTTCTACTTCTGATGGACAAGCGGCTTTAGGTGGTAGCGTAATTGCTGATGCGCGTGCAGACTTTGACCAACAAGGTAATCCACAAGTATTCATGATGATGAATACGGAAGGTGCGCGTGATTGGAGAAGAATTACAGCAGCAGCTTCTGCAGATCCAAACAATAAAAAAGCAATTGCAATTGTTTTAGATGATGTGGTTTACTCTGCTCCTACTGTTCAGGACGAAATTCCAAGCGGTAACTCATCTATTTCAGGAAACTTTCAGATTCAGGACACACAGGATTTAGCAAACGTATTAAAAGCTGGTCGTTTACCTGCTCCTGCTAAGATCGTTGAAGAGGCAATTATTGGCCCAACACTTGGTCAAGCGGCTATTGATGCTGGTATTAATTCATCAGTGATTGGTTTAATAGTAGTATTGGTATTTATGGTTTGTTACTATAACAAGGCAGGTATCGTTGCCAATATTGCTGTACTATTTAACGTATTCTTTATCATGGGAATACTAGCATCTCTTGGGGCCGTGCTCACATTACCAGGTATTGCGGGTATTGTGTTAACAATGGGTACCGCCGTGGATGCAAACGTACTGATTTATGAACGGATCAGAGAGGAACTTCGATTGGGTAAATCTATCCGACAAGCATTGGCCGATGGATACAAACACGCCATGCCTTCTATCCTTGACTCACAGATTACTACATTCCTAGTAGGTCTCATCCTATTCATCTTTGGTTCAGGTCCAATTGCAGGTTTCGCTACGACCTTAATGATAGGTATTATCTCTTCACTATTTACTTCAATATTTATATCAAGAATAATATTCGAATGGATGTTAGAGAAGGATTGGAAAATCAGTGTTTCATATCCTTGGAGTAGCCATACCTTTTTAGGTGCAAATTATAAATTCTATAAAAACAGAAAAATTTCTTATACTATTTCTGCTATTGCGATTGCTATAAGCCTTGTCTTTATTTTCACCAAAGGATTTAACTTGGGTGTAGATTTTCAAGGTGGCCGGACATATGTAGCTGATTTTGAAAATTCAGTGAACCTGGAAGAAGTTCGCGACTATCTGAATACTTCTTTCGGTCAAGAAACAGAGGTTAAAACTTATGGAGGAAACGATAAACTACGTATTACCACTTCATACTTAGTTGAGGAAACCTCTGGTACTGCTGATGACGAAGTACTTGCAAAACTAAACGAAGGGCTTAATCAAGTTCAAAACAACGCACATGAAATTGTTAGTTCGCAAAAGGTAGGACCAACTATCGCTAACGATATTAAGATTTCAGCTATTTATTCAATGGTATTTGCAATCATAGGTATTGGAATATATGTATTAATCCGTTTTCGTAAATGGCAGTACAGTTTAGCTTCGGCTGCTGCTTTATTGCATGATGCCATTATATTATTGGGTATATTCTCTATTTTTGATGGTATATTGCCATTCTCATTGGATATGGATCAAAACTTTATTGCGGCAATACTAACCGTTTTAGGTTATTCAATCAATGACACCGTGGTTGTATTTGACCGTATGCGTGAATACTTAAATATTCCTTCTAATCGTAAAAAGAATCATGGAGAAATTATCAATGAGGCTATCAACAGCACTTTAAGTAGAACTATTATTACTTCATTAACCGTAATATTTGTAATAGGTGTCCTATTTGTATTCGGTGGAGAAGTAATCAGATCATTCTCATTTGCAATCTTAATAGGATTAATTATAGGAACTTACTCTTCAATCTTTACAGCTGCTCCGATTGTTGGAGATTTGACTAAGGATGAAGAAGATGAGGTTAAAGTAGTAACAGAAAAAGCTAAAGTAATAAAAGCTTAGAGATATCAAAGTCTGATAATAAAAGAGGATAGCCTATTGACTATCCTCTTTTTGTTTGATTTTTTTATTAGATTCTTAAAAGAAATCAATAATTAAAGAAAAACTCATTATATTTGTCACACTAATTATTGCTATGCATAAAGATACTTTTAACCGTTATTCATTATTGTTAGACTGTACCGCAAGACGCGTTAAACAATATGCTCAAGTACAATTTAATTTGGGTAAATACGGAGTTACGGTTGATCAATGGGCAGTTTTAAAAAACTTAAATCATACAACTAATATATCTCAAAAGGAATTAGCTAAACTTTGTGGAAAAGACCAGCCTACATTAACACGTATCCTTGATTTATTGGTAAAGAAAGGATTTGTAGAACGCACAGTTCACCAGAGTGACAGACGTTCTTTTATTGTACAATTAAGTGAAGAAGGTCGTAGTAAGGTTTCTGAATTGGAACCAAATGTTCGTGAAATAAGAATGAAAGCTTGGGAGAATCTTGATGAAAATGATTTTGATGATCTACAGCGTATATTAAATACTATTTATAATAATTTAGAATTAAACAATAATGATTAATACTGATATCTGCATCATTGGTGCTGGCCCAGTTGGTTTATTTGCTGTTTTCGAAACAGGCTTATTAAAAATGCGCTGTCATTTAATAGACGCGCTTCCTCAAATAGGCGGACAGCTTTCAGAGATCTACCCTCATAAACCAATTTATGATATCCCTGGCTATCCTACAATTAAGGCTCAAGAATTAATTGATAACCAGATGGAACAGATTGCTCCATTCCATCCTACCTTTACTTTAGGTGAACGTGTTGAGAAACTAGAAAAACTAGAAGACGGTTCGTTTATACTTACAAGTAATGAAGGTACTGTAATTTCTTGTAAAGTTGTAGTAATTGCGGGTGGTTTAGGTTCTTTTGAGCCAAGAAAACCGGCTGTTATAGGCCTAGAGGATTTTGAAGGAAAGGGCGTTAGCTATATGATTAAGAATCCGGAAGCTTATCGCGATCAGAAAGTAGTACTAGCTGGTGGTGGAGACTCTGCCCTTGATTGGACTATATTTTTAGCTGATATCGCAAAAGAAGTTACTTTGATTCACAGAAGCGATAGCTTTAGAGGTGCTCCAGATTCAGCTGAAAAGGTATTTAATCTTGCAAGCCAAGGAAAGATCCGCTTACTTTTACAATGCAACTTAAACTCGGTACACGGGAATGGCAGAATTAATAAAGTGGGAGTTCTTGACAAGAGTAAAACGGAGACGTTTATTGAGGCTGATTCTTTAATTCCATTGTTTGGATTAAGTCCGAAATTAGGTCCTATTGGAGAATGGGGTTTAAATATCGATAAATCAGCTATTGAAGTTAATACTTTTGATTTCAGCACAAATGTAGATGGTATTTTTGCTATTGGGGATATCAATACTTATCCGGGTAAACTTAAATTAATTCTTTGTGGATACCACGAAGCAGCATTGATGGCCCAAAGTGCCTTTAAATATGTATTCCCTAATCAGAAATTAAGCTTTAAATACACTACTGTAAACGGAATCAACGAATTTTAATAAATGGAAAACGATTTAATCAACATTTCGGTAGAAGATCAGGAAGGAAATGTACAAGATTTAGAAATCCCTACCGATATAAGTTTAAGCTTAATGGAGGTGTTAAAAGCCTCTGAATATGATATTTTAGCGACATGTGGAGGTATGGCATTATGTGCCACCTGTCATATTCAGGTACTAGATGACTTCGAGTTACCTGAACCAGGAGATGATGAAGCAGATATGTTAGACACTTTACATAATGCACAATCAGATAGCAGACTATCTTGTCAGATCCGTGTAACTCCTGCTTTGCAGGGTATGCGAATCAAAATTATCGGTGCTGAATAAATAAACATATTCTGTACTAACAAAACTAAAAAGGGAGAAACAAATGTTTCTCCCTTTTTAGTTAATAGATAGACTAAATTTAACTTATTTTACAGCGTCTATAACAGCTTTAAAAGCTTCTGGTTGATTCATTGCTAAATCTGCAAGAACCTTACGATTTAAGCTAATATTACTCTTAGACAATTTACCCATCAATTGAGAATATGAAATTCCATGTTGACGAGCACCTGCGTTAATACGTTGAATCCATAGTGCCCTAAACTCTCTTTTCTTGGTTTTACGGTCGCGATAAGCATACTGTAAACCTTTTTCTAATGTATTTTTTGCGATGGTGTAAACCTTACCGCGTGATCCATAATAGCCTTTGGCTAATTTAAGAATCTTTTTTCTTCTTCTTCTCGAAGCAACTGCGTTTACCGAACGTGGCATAATCTTAATTATTTTGGTTACTAGGTGCCATGTTTTGCAATGGACTTACGACCCTGTACCTGGTTTCTAATTTTTGTTAATTATTTTCCTATTGTAAGCATACGTTTAACATTACCCATATCACCATCTGAAACTAAGCTGGTTTGACCGAGATTACGTTTACGTTTTTTCGACATCTTAGTTAAGATGTGACTTTTGTATGCATTTTTTCTTTTAATTTTACCTGTTCCAGTAAGCTTAAAACGCTTTTTAGCACTGGAAGTGGTTTTCATTTTTGGCATAATTCTATTTATTTTTATCTATCTATTTTCTTTATTAATTACCATATCGGTAATATTATTTTTTAGGAGAATTCTTTGGTGAAAGAGTAATAAACATTCGTTTACCTTCCAATTTAGGAAGCAACTCCACCTTTCCCTGGTCTTCTAATGCTTGTGCAAATCTTAAAAGAAGAATCTCTCCTTGTTCCTTGTATACAATAGCACGACCTTTAAAATGAACATACGCTCTTACCTTTTCTCCCGATTCTAAAAACTTCTGTGCATGTTTAAGTTTAAACTCAAAATCATGGTCATTTGTATTAGGACCGAAACGAATCTCCTTTATAACCGTTTGCTTTGCATTCGATTTAATTTCCTTAAGTTTTTTCTTTTGCTCGTAAACAAATTTACTGTAATCTACTATCTTACATACTGGAGGAACAGCATTCGGTGAAATCTCAACTAAATCAAGGTCAAGCTCATCAGCCATTGCTATAGCTTCGCGAGTTGGATATATTCCTTGTTCTATGTTATCACCGACTAAACGAACTTCAGTAGCTCGTATAAGGTTATTAATCCTATGATCGGGTTCTTTCTTTTTAAAAGGTAGCCTTGGGCCCCTAGATCCTGGTCTTTTTAATGCCAAATTATTTCTTTTTAAACAGTTATTTCTTTTGTTAATTGTTCGCTAAAAGCATCTTTACTCATTGTGCCTAAATCACCATCTCCATGCTTACGCACGGATAAAGTATCAGTTTCCACTTCCTTTTCCCCTACTATGATCATATAAGGGATTTTTTTGAGCTCAGCGTCACGAATTTTCCGTCCAACCTTCTCATCACGCAAATCAATTAATCCGCGAATATCGCTATTATTCAGTGATTCCAAAAGTTTTTTCGCATATTCTTCGTATTTTTCTGATACAGGAAGAATGATAAACTGCTCAGGTGCAAGCCATAATGGAAACTTGCCGGCACAGTGTTCAATTAAAACTGCAATAAAACGTTCCAATGAACCAAATGGTGCACGGTGAATCATTACAGGTCGGTGTTTCATATTATCACTACCGGTGTATTCAAGTTCAAATCGCTCAGGCAAATTATAGTCAACTTGTATAGTTCCAAGCTGCCATTTTCTACCTAAAGCATCTTTTACCATAAAATCAAGCTTAGGGCCATAGAAAGCTGCTTCGCCTAATTCTACTACAGTTTTTAAACCTTTTTCGGCAGCAGATTCAATGATTGCAGTTTCTGCGAGATTCCAATTCTCATCGGAACCAATATACTTACTTTTATTTTCCGGATCACGCAAAGATATCTGCGCAGTATAATCATTAAAACCTAATGCTCCAAATACGTACAGAACCAGGTCAATAACCTTCTTAAATTCTTCTTTAACCTGATCGGGTCGGCAAAACAAATGAGCATCATCTTGTGTAAAACCTCTAACACGTGTTAATCCATGAAGTTCTCCACTTTGTTCATAACGATATACGGTTCCGAATTCTGCAAATCGAACAGGTAAATCTTTGTATGATCGAGGTTTTGTCTTGTAAATTTCACAATGGTGCGGACAATTCATCGGCTTCAATAAAAACTCCTCCCCTTCTTGTGGAGTTTTTATTGGTTGAAATGAATCTGCACCATATTTTTCATAATGTCCGGAAGTTACATATAAATTTTTATGCCCTATATGAGGAGTAACTACTGGTTCGTATCCTGCCTTTATCTGCGCACGTTGTAAAAAGTCGATCAACTTTTGCCGTAAAATTGCACCTTTTGGTAACCATAAAGGCAATCCCATTCCTACTTTTTCAGAAAATGCAAATAGCTCTAACTCTTTGCCTAATTTGCGATGATCTCGTTTCTTTGCTTCCTCAATCATCTTAAGGTATTCTACTAACTCACCTTGTTTTGGAAAACTAACTCCATAGATACGAGTAAGTTGCTTTCTACTTTCATCACCTCTCCAGTAAGCACCAGCTACATTTGTTAATTTAATAGCTTTAATAAAACCTGTATTAGGGATATGTGGACCACGGCATAAATCTGTAAAATTACCTTGCTTATAAAAAGTTATGGTCCCATCTTCTAAATCCTTAATCAAGTCAAGTTTGTACTCGTCTCCTTTATTAGTAAAATAAGTTTCAGCTTCTGCCTTACTTACTGACTCTCTGATGTATTCAGATTTAGTTCTGGCTAATTCAAGCATCTTCTTCTCGATATTCGGCAACTCATCTGATGAAAATTCATAATCACCAAAATCGACATCGTAATAAAAGCCTGTTTCAATTGCCGGACCAATACCTAATTTTACACCTGGATAAAGAGCCTCTAATGCTTCTGCCATTAAATGAGCAGATGAATGCCAAAAGGTAGATTTTCCATGTGTGTCGTTCCAGGTTAAAAGTTTTACATGTGCATTATTTTCGATTGGACGACTAGCATCCCACACTTGACCATTAACTTCGGCAGCTAAGACATTTCGGGCTAAGCCCTCTGAAATAGATAAAGCAATCTGATATGCATTGGTTCCTTTAGGAAATTCTTTTATAGAACCGTCAGGAAGAGTTATTTCAATCATTAACAAATATGATTTTTTTAGTTTCTAATAATACAAATATAAGTAAAAAGCATTGATATTAGCAGAGGCAACAAGTTGAACTTATTAAATATTTGCCCATCCATGGGTGAGAACATCTACGATATGCATTGTTTTTAAAGGGATCTTATGCTGATCAATATATCCTTGCAGATGCAATAAACATGATGAGTCTGTCGATATTATATAATCTGCATTCATCTCTAAAGCATTATTGATTTTCTGTTCGGCCATAGCAGAAGATATACCGCTGAATTTTACAGCAAAAGTTCCTCCAAAACCACAACATACATCCGTATCCTTCATCTCGACCAGGTCTAATCCATCTACGTTTGCTAAAAGTTGTCGAGGTTCGTCTTTTATATGACAATCACGTAATCCTGAACATGAATCATGGTAAACCGCTCTGCCTTCCAACTCTGCTCCAAAATAATCTTTCTTTAAGACGTTAACGAGAAAATCAGTTAACTCATAAATATTGCTTTGGATAGATCTGCAATGATTATGCACCATTGTATTGGTAAACAGTTCATTATAACCATGCTTAACCATGCCGGTGCACGAGGCCGATGGTGACACTATTGGATAATCGCCTGAAAAATCGCCAAGAAACTTTGATCCTATTGTTTTTGCTTCATCAAAGAAGCCAGCATTATAAGCAGGCTGTCCACAACAAGTTTGTTCGGGGTTATAAATAACTTTACACCCTGCCTTTTCAAGAATTAGAATAGTGTTAAACGCTGTCTGCGGATATAACTGATCGATAAAACAAGGTATAAAAAGCTCTACTGTATTGCTCTTAATCATAGGTAAACAAAGTTATGATAATAATTAATATGGAAAATAGTTTTATATCAATTAAGAATATCATTCTATGCCAAAGCTGCAGATCTAGGAATACGGAACAATAATATCAATCCTATTAGAAAAAATAAAACTAGAAATAGAGCCGATAAACGAATGTTATGAGTGAGTTCTTCTATAAAACCAAACGAAAATAAACCAATTACGATAGCAATTTTTTCAGTCACGTCGTAAAAACTAAAAAATGATGCATTATCTTCTGTATCAATAGGTATCAATTTAGAAAACGTTGACCTCGAAATTGACTGGGTTCCTCCCATTACAAGGCCAACTAACATAGCCAAAATATAGAACTGCATTTCATTTCTGATAAAGAAAGCTGAGACGCATATAAAAATCCAGAGAATGACTACGATCATCAACACTTTAATATTTCCAATTCTACTTGCTAACCATGACATCAGGTAGGCTCCGGCTATTGCAACTATCTGTATTAATAAAATTGTAACAATCAACTTTGAAGTACCTAAGTGAAGAACCTTCTCTCCGAATGCAGCTGCTACAAGCATAATGGTTTGTACACCCATTGCATAAAAGAAGAAGGCAAACAAGAAGCCCTTTAACGAAGGCAGTGATTTTATATTAATCCATACTTTCTTAAGCTCAAGAAAACCTTTTTTAATGACATGATGATTTAATCTGTTTTTATTCTGAGGTTTATTCGGTAACTTCCTAAAAGATATTTGAGAAAATAGAATCCACCATACACCAACTAGTAAAAATGATAGTCTTGCTGGGAAAGATGGATCCTCTATACCAAACCATTCGGGCTTAAGTACAAACAAAAAACATATTAATTGTAAAATAACGCTTCCAATATATCCGTATGCAAAACCCTTAGCGCTAACCGAATCTTGCTGATCAATCGATGCAATTTCAGGAAGATAGGAGTTATTAAACAACACTCCTCCAATATAACCCATCGCGGCTAAGCTTGAACAGATGATACCCCACTCCAATGTCTCGAGTTTAAAGAAATATAAACCCATACAAGCAAAACCACCGATATAGGTAAATATCTTCATCATTGCTTTTTTATTCCCTTTATAATCAGCTATTGCCGAGAACATGGGCAATAGAATTACCATAATTAAGTAAGAGAATGCTAAAGAATAATTTGCTAATGCTGTATTAACAAATGAGAAACCAAAAAAACTAACCTCATCACCATACTCTTCAGTAAGTGTAATAATTGTATAATAAGCTGGAAAGATAGTAGATGTTATAACCAGGTTATAAGCGGAATTGGCCCAATCAAACATTGCCCAAGCTTTGATTGTTGGCTTATCGTTTTTAATAATATTTTCCATTATTCATTTTTATCTCTCCTGAATCTATTAATTTACGTATAAAATCTAATCTATCTTTCTCCTCTCCTACACTTAAACCATTTACTAATTCATCGATAGTTAAAGGACCATTTAAAAGCAGGTTCTTAATTTCTGCTATCATTATCATATGGGTATCTTTCAGGTTTCCCTGTCTTCTTGTTTTTATACAGAAATCACAAATCAAACAATCACTAGAATTCAGCTCACCAAAATATGCTAACAATTTACGACTACGACATTGATCTTCAATTAAATAATTGAAGATACCATCCAGTTGCTGCCTCATTATATCTTTACGTTCAGCAATATACTTATGATTAATCTGCAAATGGTTACTGTCACTCCTTGGTCTTAGGAATTGTATCTGCGGACTATCTGTACGTTGCAAATAAGAGATAACTTTAAACTCTTCCATTTTTTGCAAAAGACTAATTACATGATGAGCAGAAACATTAAGCTTTCTGGCCAAATCTGCTTCTTCTATATTGACATAATAATCAAAAGCTGCACCGTAGGTTCTAAGGATTGTTTTTATTAAAACATCCATATTTGCTTGCTCAACTTGAAAGCGATATAATTCATTTGCATCTATTTCAAATCGAATCCTAGAGGGAAGAAACACACTCTCCGACAGACTAATCCATTCATCATTCTCTAAGAATTTCAATGCTGCAATTGCTTTAAGCGCATTCAATTGAAATCGGTTACAAAAATCTCCTATATTAAAATCAACTATCAGGCCTTCTCCTGCCCCATAGGCTAACTGATAGTAATTTCCTAAATGAAAATAAATTTGTGCAATCTCTTCTACAGTAGGAAAACTCATATTAAAAGTTTTCTCCAATTTAATTCTATCAGCCTCATGATATAGTAACACGGCAAATGATTTTTTACCATCCCTTCCTGCGCGCCCAGCTTCTTGAAAATAAGCTTCTAAAGAATCCGGTAAATCCATATGAATAACAAACCTCACGTCTGGTTTATCTATCCCCATGCCGAAGGCATTTGTCGAAACCATAACCGAGGTGTCTCCCTTCATCCAATTACGTTGCTTTTCTATTCTGTCAGGAGTTTTCAAACCAGCATGGTAATAGTCTGCATTTATTTGATTTAATAGCAGATAGCGCGAAATTTCTTGAGATTCTCTACGATTTCGCACATATATGATACCTGAACCATTAACCTTTTTAATTATTTTCAATAGGCGGCTCATTTTGTTTTCTTCAAACAACACCATATAACTAAGATTCTCTCTAAAAAAACTCTTCTTAAAAACCTGGCTACTTCCTACCCTAAACTCTAACTTGTCTTGAATATCTAGAATAACACGTCCAATAGCTGTTGCTGTTAATGCTACAATTGGAACTTCTGGATGAATTGATCTGAGAACTTTAACCTGTAAGTAAGCAGGTCTAAAATCATACCCCCAATGAGAAATACAGTGAGCTTCATCTATAGCATATAAATTTACATTCATATACCGAATTCTCTCCTGAACTAATTCACTTCGCAAACGTTCTGGCGACAAATACAAGAATTTCACATCGCCATAGATACAATTGTCTAAAGCAATATCTACTTCCCTTTTACTCATTCCAGAAAATATAGAAATTGCTTTGATCCCCCTCTTTTTTAAGTCTTCAACCTGATCGTTCATTAAGGCAATAAGAGGGGTTACAACAATGCAAATTCCTGGCTTTGCCATGGCCGGAACTTGAAAACATATTGATTTACCCCCACCAGTGGGTAATAATGCAAGAGCGTCATTGCCATCAAGGACATAATTAATTATGTCTTCTTGTAATGGTCTAAACGCAGAAAAATGCCAATATTTTTGTAAAATCTGATGAATGGTCATAGATACTCTTCGCCTCTATTATGCTTACCAAACATAAGCAAAATTATTTTTTAGAATATATACAGGGACACTTATGATTTCTGCTTCCTTCTCTATTTCTTTTATATACCAATCGCTATTACTGGCGTCTACAATAATCTTCTTAAATTGAACATTATTTCGAACTTTTTGAAGTTCAATTCGGGCATTATTTCTAATGTAAATCAAATCAATCATAATGGAATCAGCTAAAAATTGATCCTCCGAATAGATCAGCAAACTCTTATTGTTAAATTGAATTATATTATCGCTGATCAATAAGTTATTTCCTCTAAATGAGTCTCCTTGATTAATTAGTTTCATTTGAGATGAATATCCTGAAGCATCTATATCAGACTTTACAGAATACTGAAACCGGTTACTATTTTTTAGTAAAGTGTCTGTAAAAAGAACTGTACCGTTTTCGTCAAAAAAACCTATCGCAAGGTTTCTGTAAACATTATAAATCCTTATCTCGTTCAAGGTCTGGCTCTTGATTAATTTAACGACTCTTCCACATAATAATAGCAATGAACACCCAATAATGAGATACATAGTATTTCTCTTTTTAAAGATTAGAAATGAGATACATCCAAACAACAAGATATACATGATAAAATATTGCCATGGCACTATCCAGATTCCTTTTATAACAGCATAAGGCAATTGCTCAATTACAAGAAGTATTTTATTCATTACCACTATTAAGTTTTTGAGTATCCAAGAGAACCAATGATGGATTATACCAAAGGGTGTCAATAATACAAGGATACCTAAATAAAGCACCCAGGTTGCAGGCAAAATTATTAAGATATTAGCCGGTAAAAAATAAACCGGAAAAACATGAAAGTAAAATAAAACTAATGGGAAAGTTGCTAATTGAGCTGAAACAGAGATGGCAGTATAAGACCATAATATTGATAGTATTTTATTCTTAATAACTACCCATGCATTTAACTTGGGATAGAGGTATACAATGCCCAGAACTGATAAATAAGATAATTGAAAGCCTATATCGGAAATAAAATTAGGATTATAAAGCAACAGAAAAAAAGCAGAAGCAAAAATAGTATTGTAGATATTGTTTTTTCTGGCAACAGTCAATGCAACTATTCCAAAGCTTATCATGATGGATGCTCTTAAAGCAGATGGAGACAGACCAGTAATGAATGCATAAATCCATATAAGAGTAATCAAAAATAAAGCTCTTACTATTTTCAAAGAACCTCGTCTCATCCAAAATAACAAGGTTGAAAACACGAAGAATATAATTCCAACATGAAGCCCGGAAACTGATAAAACATGAATTGTACCAGTGGCCGAAAAGGTATTGACAATTTCCTGATCAAGTTCATTTCTATAACCTAAAACTAAAGCAGATGCAATAGCAAGAGCATCTGCATCGGTAAAAGAGTGATCAAGCTTTTTAATCATATTTTGACGAAATGACAAAGCGTGTCGAATTAGGAAGCTTCCTCTTTGGGAGCCACTTTGTAGTAAATCATCTGGAGTTAAATTTATTTGATGCCAGATTAAACGATTACTCAAATAGGACTGATAATTAAATTCATTTGGATTGTACGGAGGATTAACTAATGAATAATTAGATGGAATTAAAAACTCATCTCCGTATTTAAACTTAGAAATCATTTGAGCTGAAAGAGTATCAAATCGAATGTTTACAAGTAAATTTCCAACACTTACAGATTCTGATCCATTCTTAAGTATCTGAGTGACCTTTAATGGAAATCGGATTGTTGTTTTTGTTATTTTAGGTTCATCATCTACATATCCAATAAGAGCCTGTGAATGTTGTTTTGAAAAATGAAGTGATTGGATATCTGGATGTGGTCTCCATACCAAACTCCATCCGATGAAGATCAGGAACAAATAAAAAAGAATACTGAGATACTTATATGAACTAAGGTCTCTAAATTTCTTAATTATGGCAATAATGAAGAACAAACAAATACTTAAAAGAGCAATAGGAATTAACCATGAATAAATTCGAGGACTAGGATTAAATTGAAATCCTAGTCCGATACCAAAAAGATAAGCCAGAAGTAACCGAACAAACGGTGCTGTACCAAGTTGAATTTCATAACGGTTCATATTCCTCTAGAACTGCATTCGCAACTGTAAGCGAATATCCGACTTCATACTACCAGCGATATAATCCAGACCCGAACTGACTCCCTTATCTTCGTATAAAAATGAAGCATAGCGCAACCAGAAGTCTAAATTCCTTTTTACCCGATATCGAATATTAGTGTATAAACGAAGACCTGTATTATGATAAGGCGGAGATGAATATCCGTATAAAACATCATTTTCAAAGGCATATATTCTTGAATTATAACTATCCGTCTTAAAACCAGCTACACGTATATTGCCACTTATAGCCTTTTGCAAAGGTTTAAAGACAATATCATGATAAGCCATATATCCTTTCTCCTTTGTAACGGTCTCTTTAGAATAAGCTATTAATTCAAATCGATTCCTAAATTGAATGGCGTCAGTAATATCATATTTAACTTCTATTCTCGCTTGCTGTCGAATAACGTTTTCCAACTTATTGGCCGGACCATTCAAAACAGTATTTTCTTCCTTATTTCGGTACCGGTAACGCAGTGTAAGATTTAAAGTTTTTTGCGGCGAATAAGTAAATTGCGAAAACAAATCATACCCTCTTGAAGGGCCATCAACTTGATATTTAACCCATGGGAAACTAAAGTAATCAGCATATCCGACCCATTCAACTTTTGGACTTAAATTAAGGATTAAACCGGTATACAAACCTTCCTCATTAATTGTCCTAGTATTCTCTGAGAAACCCTGACTTAACAATGAATGAAAATCCTTTTGATAGTTACGATGCAGTAACACCAACGATAACTGATGAGATAAACTAGCGATTAAACCATTTACCAATCCGAAACCACTTCCAAAACTATAAGCTCCTTCTCCAAAAACATATATATTTCTAAACGTATAATGATAATAAACACTGCTGTTTGTTAATTGCTGCCCTTTATATGTATATGCATTGTATAATTGTTGATTGGGCAACATAGGCTTATCAAATGCAGTTTGAAAAGTTACAGCCCCCATCTTAAAATTATTGGAATTATAAACAAGGTTTAATCCGTATAACATCTGAGATACTGATTTTCTATTTTTATTTTCAGCAACCGTGCGATGATAACCTGAAACATTAATTGAACTGAAGCTTAAAGAATCATTGGATAAGGTCCCATCAATCCTTTTATAGGATATAAAGGGCAATACTTCTATCTTTCCAAATTTGACGGTCGTCGCAGCTCCTCTAAAATACTGATATTCATTAGCTGATGTATAGGGTCGCAAACCAATATTTTGTCTTGCAACATGTTGAACAAGAGAGCCCTTTCCAAAGGAAAATCCATTCCATATACTTAACCCTTGCCCCAATTGTAAAGAATAATCTCCGAGAGCTATATTCTGTATTTTTCCAACATTCTTAATAAAGAAGCTGGCGGAATAAAAGTCGAACCCACGCTTTTGATCTTCTCTAAAGAAGTTTTCACCTGCGTCTTTCTTCATATTTAAAGCGAGCTGATATTTATCTGCCAACTGATAACGATAACGAACAAATAGACGATCGGGAGTACCTAAATAAACAGACTGTCCTTCTTTTTCCGCAACCATATAGCCTCTTTGATTTTCTAAAACTCTTCCATAGCGAAGGATAAGATCATGTGTACCGTCTTTAAGTTTTAGTTTTGCGCGATTATTACCTTGCGAAACACTTACAAAAGGTAACAAACGTTGAATACTTTGATCATTAAAACCTTCTATCGCTTGCAACTCATATATTGAAATGAAGTTCCCGCTAAGTTCTCTATGGTTTAAAAGTTCATTGATTTGAAAAGGCGAAAGAATATAAAGTTCATTTAATTCTTTTTCGTCTGTCTTATTTAGATCAATTGGATTTCTTAAATAAAACTCTAAACGTTCAAAAATATCCGAATAATCGTACTCTTCTTCTGCTTCTTCAATCAATTCTTCTATCAGACTTTCTACAACCGTTTCCGGGTCAAAGAATTGTTGCGCATAAGATTTTTGCATTGCCATGTGGCTAAATACAAATAAGTATAGCAGATATCTAAAATGCATAGTTCAAAGCGAATTGTGAGGACATTCCTAATTGGGGATGAAATGATGAGGCAACATCTACACTAATTTTATTAAAATCTACTCCAACACCAACATATCGTTTAAAAGGCAAAAAAGATGTTCCGCCCCGTAAATTCAAACTTGTGATAATAGAATATTCTAAACCTAATCGGAAATCTTGATACTTATCCATGCTAAGTCTAGACTCCATTGCTAACAAAACTTGATTACTTAGCATGTAACTTGCGCCCAATCTTATTTGAGCCGGAATCTCATAAGATAATTCATCTGTACTTATATAAGCAAGAGGGTTGATAAAATGGGTCCCTAATAACCAATACTCAGATAATTTATATTGGAATCCCAGATCAAAAGATAAAGCTTTGTCTATACCATATTCGTAAATTGAGCGTTGATGATAATTTAAGGTGCCTGCAACTGCAAACTTAGATGTCAACAGACGGGATAGTGTTAAACCTCCCCTAAGTTCGTTTAGGTCGTAGCCCAAATTATACATATTTGCGTAAAAACCTAATACACCAATAGAACTTGGAAATACGAAAAAAGCTGCTATGCTGCGAACATCAGTTGAATAGTTATGTTCATGAAATGTTAAAGCTAATTTCAGCTGATCTACCGATGCAACTCCTGCTTGATTACCACCCAGACTATAAACACCTTCCAATGCTGATCCAGCATTTGCCATAGCCATAAACCGTGCACCTGAAGTCGTTTGAGCATTCAGCTTTTTTGCAAATAAAAAAAGAAATAGAAATAAGAATCTCATAGCCTATGTTATGAGCAACATAGGTTCAATTATCGAGTATAAAAAACTTTACAGTGTTAAATAGCTGACAGTTAGCCGTTTTAATAAAAGAATTAGCTTTATATCAATATACTTTTATTATAAGATAATTTTATCCTTAATGATATCCCAAGCCTGTTGATCCATTTCAAAGGTTAAATCATTCGAATTAAAACTATGTAACGGAACCCAACGAAAAGACTGTTGGCTGCCTTCTTGAAAGTCAAACACTTCAGTCTTTATAGGTACCGATAATAACTCGTCAGTAAAGACCTGATAATATACTCCAATTACTTGTTGACTGCTATCAAACATTGACTGTACGACAGTATCAGTTATATAAAGTAAATTCAAGTTCGTTAAATTTAAATCGCACTCCTCTATAAACTCCCGCTTTATGCTATCCGAAAGGCTTTCACCGAGCTCCATTCCCCCTCCGGGAAACTTTGAAAATAGATGCCCATGGTATATTTCATCGCTAATTAAAATCTCGTGACGTTGATTAAGTAGAATACCATAAGATCGAATATTAAAGACTTTTAATTCCATTTGTTTTAATTCGGTTTCGTATATTCAAAATGTTTACGGTTTTTTACAAGCAATTCTTTATTCCAATCTATATCAATTGTTTTAGCTTCCGAACGAATAGGACAATTCTGCACACTGCAATAATGACAACATCTTGGTAAACAAGGATCTGCATGAATAAAAAATTCTGTTTTTAAAGTTACATTCCGGTTTATTAATTGATCAATTTCAGAAACTTCAGCATGTACTTGATTCAAATCGAAGTAATTAGGTAATGTTACATGACAGTCTAAATGCAATTCAGTTCCATAACGCTGTACTCTTAAATTATGAACATCAATCCACGCGTCTTTCCGATTAAGTTGAAGTATATCTACAACATCCTCAACAATCTTTGCATCCGATTCATCCATCAATCCTCCTATTGATTTCCGTAAAAGTTTATAGCCATTATATACTATAAACAACCCCAAAACTAAAGACAGCAAGGTATCTATAAATTGGATCTCAGTGAAATACAACAACAATAAACCTATCAATAGTCCTAGTGTACTGTAAGCATCGGTAACTAAATGCTTTCCATCGGCCATTAAAGTTAATGAATCCAGTTTCTTGCTTTTTTGAAGCAAGAAAGTTCCTAAAGCATAATTTATGATACCTGTAATAGCAATAATCCCAATACCCTCCATGATATTTATAAGATCAGAAGGATAAAAAATATTATAAATCGCTTTACCAATAATAAAAAGGCCTGCAGCGAATATTAATCCTCCTTCTAAGAACACCGAAAAGAATTCAATTTTCCCATGTCCGTATGGATGATTTTCATCAGGAGGAACAGAAGAAAGGTATATACTATAGAACGCAAAGCTACTGGCGGCCACATTCACAATACTTTCCAGAGCATCCGTAAAAATAGCATTTGAATTTGTAATATAGTAAGCTAGGAATTTAGCCAACATCAATACAATGCCTGTTATAAGCGATAATAATATTAAATTTCTTTGATTGTTCAATGGAAAAGAGTTTAAACAAAAATAGAGAATTATTTAAGAATAATGGTAGATGCTATATTTATTAAAAAAAAGCTATATTTTTGAAATATTGAAAGGATAATGTTATTAATTAGTTAAATATTTAAATTATAATCCAGTAAATTTGTAATTCATAATCAATCATAATAATGAGTAATACAACCATTTTATCAGACAAAATTAATAACCTCTCTGAATCTGCCACGATAAAAATGGCTAAGCTTGGAAGAGAATTAACGGCAAAAGGTGTGAATGTAATTAGCCTAAGCTTTGGCGAACCTGACTTCCCTACCCCTAATCATATCAAGGAAGCTGCTAAAAAGGCAATGGATGATAATTTCACTTACTATTCTCCTGTACCGGGATATCCGGATCTAAGAAAAGCCATTGTCAATAAATTAAAAGAAGAAAATAACCTTGATTATGATATTTCACAAATTGTGGTATCAACTGGTGCAAAACAAGCTTTAGCAAATGCTATTATGTGTTTGGTAAATCCAGGCGATGAAGTGATTATCCCAACTCCTTATTGGGTTTCATATTCCGAAATGGTAAAACTAGCTGATGGGGAGTCCGTGTTTATCGATGCTACTATCGAAAGTGACTTTAAAATCAGTGCAGAAGAATTAGAAGCAGCAATTACACCTAAGACTAAATTGTTTATGTTCTCATCCCCTTGTAACCCAACAGGGAGCATGTATAGCAAAGACGAGTTAGAATCACTGGTAAAAGTCTTCGAAAGATATCCAAATATTTATATATTATCTGATGAGATCTATGAGCATATAAACTTTACGGGTAAACATGAGTCCATCGCACAATTCGACTCAATAAAGGATCGTGTAATTGTTGTAAATGGTTTCTCGAAAGCATACGCTATGACTGGCTGGAGAGTTGGATATTTAGCAGCGAATTCTGCAATTGCAGCGGCTACAGATAAACTACAAGGGCAAGTTACCTCAGGCACCTGTTCCATTGCTCAAAGAGCAGCATTAGCAGCCTATGAAGGAGGATTAGAAAGTGTTCTGGTTATGAGAGATGCCTTTCTTAAAAGAAGGGATATAGTATATAATTTATTAAAAGAAATTCCTGGTGTAAAAACCAATCTTCCAGAAGGTGCATTCTATTTCTTTCCAGATATTAGTTTTTTCTTTGGGAAGAAAACAGAAACTGGTGAAGTTATTAAGGATTCAGCAGATATGGCTCTTTACCTTTTAAACACAGGGCATGTTGCAACTGTAGGTGGAGACTCTTTTGGAAATAACGACTGTATTCGCTTTTCATACGCAGCATCTGAAGATAATTTGAAAGAAGCTCTAAAGAGAATTAAGGAAGCACTAGCTAAATTAAAATAAGTATATAACATTAAAAAAGAAGGGGATATTCAATTCTGAATATCCCCTTCTTTTTTAAAACTAAAAACTAAAACTAAAAACTAAAAACTAATATAAAACTATTCGGCTAACTTCGAATCGCCTCTACAGGATCTAACCTTGAAGCCATTACTGCTGGTATAATACCAGCTATTAACCCGATAACGGTAGACAACACAAGTGTCAAGATAACTTTACTAAAATCAACAACAATAGCCAAATCAAAGCCCATCTTAACAATAAACGCTAAAAGGTAAACTATCCCTAATCCAATCAAACCACCCAATATACAAAGCAGTATAGCTTCAATCAAAAACTGTGATAAGATAAAAAAGTTCTTGGCTCCTAATGACTTTTGAATTCCAATTAAAGGAGTACGTTCCTTAACAGAAACAAACATAATATTCGCAATTCCAAATCCTCCTACTAAAATTGAGAAGATTCCAATAAACAAACCAGCAGCATTAATAATTGTAAATAGTTCATCCAATTGCGCGGTTACTAAAGTAGTTTTATTCAAAGAGAAATCATCTTCCTGTATAGGACTTAATCTATGTATTGAACGCAACACGCCGCGTACTTCACTTTCAGTCTCTTCTAATGGATACTTTGCGGCAGCTTGGATTACAATATTTGGACCGTAATCTTCTACATGTATTAAGTTTTTAATAAAATTGAGGGGAACTGAAATAACATTATCAAGAGAAACATCCATTAACATACCCTCTCCCTCTTCCTTATATATCCCAATCACTATCGTTTTCCGTCCCAAAATAACAAGTTCTTTTCCAATTGGGTCGATATTTGGAAATAATGCATTAGCAATCGTAGAGCCTATAATTGATACAGGTGTACCATGATCGGACTCTAGAGAGGTGAAGTATCTGCCAGATTCAAACTCTAAATCTCGTATTTTATAAAAATCGAATGAGGCTCCTGATATTGTGGCCCCTTCTACATTATTATTTAAAAATTTTACCGTTCTATTTCCTAGAGAAACTTCATAACAAATCCCATCCACCATAGTTAAACGGTTCTGCAATTGTTCAAAATCACGTAAAGTGGGTTCCGGACGGTTCTGATATTTCCACCAGGGAAAATCAGGTCCGCCATCCCATGGCCACTTAGCAACGTAAATCGTCTTACTTCCTAATTTCTCAACACTGCTTTCTAAATTTGAGCGAAGCGTATCTACAGCAGAAAAGACTGCTATTATTGTCATAATACCAATCGTAATGCCCAACAAGGACAACAAAGTACGAGTCTTATTGCCGCGCAAAGCTGAAAACGCAAAACGAAAGCTTTCGCCTAGAAGTTTTAAAAAGATCATATAATACTAAGACGGTGAAAAGTACAATTAGTTACATACATATATTATAAAATATTACAATAAATATGAGGAGTTTATTAATAAAAACAATCATATTAAAATTCGTATATTTGCGCGCTGATTTATACGCTAATATCAAATAATAAATGAGCAAACAAATTCTCATTATTTGAGTTCAACGGTTATACTATTCAATATATATTATGAAACTATCTCAATTTAAATTTAATTTACCACAGTCTTTAATAGCATCACACCCCACTCCGACTCGTGATGAATCTCGTTTAATGGTTTTACATAAGGATACTGGAGAAATCGAACATAAAATCTTTAAAGATGTACTGGAATATTTTGATGAGAAAGATGTAATGATCTTCAACAATACAAAAGTATTTCCCGCTCGTCTTTATGGCAATAAAGAAAAAACAGGTGCTACCATTGAAGTTTTTTTACTACGGGAATTAAATAAAGAATTGAGATTATGGGATGTTCTGGTTGACCCGGCTCGAAAAATACGTGTTGGCAATAAACTTTATTTCGGTGATGACGATTTATTGGTTGCCGAAGTAGTTGACAATACAACTTCAAGAGGTCGTACCATCCGTTTCTTATTTGATGGGACTGATGAGGAATTTCGTAAGAATATAGAGATATTAGGTGAAACACCTCTTCCAAAATATATCAATCGTAAAGCTGTACCAGAAGACAAATTCCGCTATCAGACTATCTATGCCAAACATGAAGGCGCTGTAGCAGCACCAACAGCCGGTTTACACTTTAGTCGTGAATTAATGAAGCGATTAGAATTAAAGGGAGTAGAATTTGCAGAGGTCACTCTTCACGTTGGATTGGGTACATTCAGGACAGTAGAAGTTGAAGATCTTACCAAACATAAAATGGATTCAGAGCAATTCATTGTAGGTGAAAAAGAAGCCGAACTGGTAAATGAAGCCATAGATAATAAAAGAAGAGTATGTGCCGTTGGTACTACTAGTATGCGCGCTATTGAATCAGCCGTTTCAGCAAACCTTCGATTAAAAGCGGCAAATAGCTGGACCAGCAAATTTATCTTCCCTCCATATGATTTTAGCATAGCAAACAGCATGATTACTAACTTTCATACTCCAGAATCCACTCTCTTAATGATGATAAGTGCATTTGGAGGATATGAAAATGTGATGAATGCCTATGAAGTTGCTGTAAAAGAAAAATATCGCTTCTATAGCTACGGTGATGCCATGTTAATTATATAAGACAGTTAAGAAAAATTGATGGCGGTATTATCGAAATACGTAATAATCGTTAGCGGAGGGGTTGGCTCCAGAATGGAGAATTCCCTTCCTAAACAATTCCATCAATTAAGGGGTCTACCTATTCTTATGCATAGCATAAGTGCTTTCCATAAGGATGATAAATCAATTAAAATAATCTTAGTAATTAATGAAAAACATCATGAACAATGGGTAGATCTCTGCAATAAATTTGCATTCAACATCCCGTATCAGCTTGTATATGGGGGAGAAACCCGTTTTCATTCAGTAAAAAATGCACTCGAATTTTTATTTAAACAAGAAACATCTTTAAACAACTTATTGATAGGTATACACGATGGAGTACGGCCTTTAATTAGCCAAAATGTTATAAAGAATGCCTATAAGAATGCTGAAATTAATGGATCTGCTATTCCCGCTATCAAAAGCAGAGATTCAATACGCATCGTTAATAAAAATGGCACGAATGAAGCCATTGATAGAGATTCAGTTTTAATTATACAAACCCCTCAAGTTTTCAGAGCTAACCTTTTAAAGGAATCGTATAAACAGAAATTCGAAGAAAGCTTTACGGACGATGCATCAGTAATAGAAAAATCCGGATATCCTATCAATATAATTGATGGAGATATCCGGAATATTAAGATAACTTATCCTTCGGATATAGATATCGCAGCTATATGGATGAGACCATCTTAAGCTGCGCCTCTGATTAATCTCAATAAAATTGCTATGATTGCTATCACTAAAAGGATGTGAATAATCCCTCCTGATGCATATCCTCCAAAAAAACTAATCGCCCAGATAATAACTAATACCACAGCGATGATGTACAATAAGTTTCCCATAATCTTTCATTTAATGTTAATAATTATATTATAAAGGAAAAAACGACATAAAAGTTTTAACCTTTATTGAAAAATATCAATATTAATCCTAAAGTGTTAGTTTTAAACCATCGTAAGCCAGAGAAATTCCTTCAGGAAGCTCCTGAAAGACATCAGAATGCTTACCTAATAAATGGCTGATATGAGTAAAATAAGTTTCTTGAGCATTTATCCTTTTAGCAAAAGAAATAGCCTCACTAAGAGTAAAATGGGAGATATGTTTTTCGCGCTGCAATGCATTTATAACAAGAATCTTCGTTCCTGCAATTTTCTGAACTTCATTATCATCAATTGTTTTAGCATCCGTTATATATGTAAAATCATTGATTCTAAAACCTAATACAGGCAATTTAAAATGCTGTACCTCAACAGGTTTTATTTCCGTATCATCAATTACAAATGCGTCATTCGTTATTTCATGAATATGAACTTGAGGGATACCAGGATAACTTAAGCTAGAAAATATATAATAAAACTCTCGTTCTAACGCTTTAATAACCCGCTGATTAGCATATATGGGAATAGCGGCTTTCTGTTTATAATTAAAAGCTCGTATGTCATCTAAACCTGCAACATGGTCTTTATGTTCGTGAGTAAAAAGGATCGCATCCAAATGCTTTACATTTTCCCTTAACATTTGATATCTAAAATCAGGCCCAGTATCTACAACTATATTCTTGCCGTTTATTTCGATTAATATAGAGGATCGTAAGCGCTTATCTTTTTTATCTGCAGATAGACAAACCGGACACTCACAAGCGATAACTGGTACCCCTTGAGATGTACCAGTTCCTAAAAAGGTTATGGTCACAGGTTTAGTTTTGTTTGTTTAATCAAATATAAAAACTTCTTTTGTTTATCGTCCAGAATTGAATCAGAAAAATCCAACTCTCTAATAGTTTCAATTAATGAATTAATCTTTACTTCTATATCTGAGAATCTATTAATCACCAATATGTTATCCTGCATCAAAACACACACGCCCGATTTGAAGTTCCCCTTTTCATATCGAATCTTATAGTTATTGGCTTTTAATAAATCTTCGAGCTTATGTAGACTATGTTGTGTATAAGGAAGCATATTAAAAGACTATTAGCGTAAGTCAACAATCTCAATACCGGGATAATTATGTTTATAGAAACCAAATATCCCCGGTGAAAAGGTCTTATTTACTTCAATATTTGCGAGAGAATATGTATACATATTTCCATTCTTATCAAATACGCTGGCATCATGTATAAATCCACTCGAATTGTTTATTCGTAGTTGTATTTTAGATACGTTTTGAGATTTATCAAGAGGCACAAGTTCAATAACAGACAAGACATTCAATCCAACCTTTGCCTCACCAAGCTTATTCATTTGGTATCCACTCGTGTAAAAGTTAAAGATATTAGATGGATTTATGGATTTGTCATTGGGGTTTACATCAGTAATTTGCACCTCTCCCAAGTCCAATAAAACATTCCATTGAGTTTTCCCATCACTAATAATTGCATGATCATTCATCTCAATTTTAAACTTTCCTGACCCTGGAACAAGATATACTTTTCCCTTTCCATTAAAGTCTGAATTTTCCTGTTTATTCTCTCCTTGCAAGGTAAAATCGGCCATTATCGTTTTATACGACGAATAAGTTTTACTAGCTTTATCTAAAACAGACTTTGCGGAGGATGCATTCTGAGCAAATACAGCAGATATACTGCACGTCGTTAAAAGTACAAACGTAAGAACATTTAAAATTTTCATAAATTAACCTTCTTTACGCAAAGTATCCAAATACCGTTCCAATGAACCCTCATCCGGATATAAAACCTCTCGTGCTTTACTTCCTTCAAACTGTCCAACGATGCCTGCTTGCTCCAGCTGATCTATAATCCTTCCTGCTCGGTTATATCCTAGTTTCAGTTTTCGTTGAATTAGCGAAGTAGAACCTTGTTGATGTAATACAATTAAACGGGCAGCATCCTCAAATAAAGAATCTCTATCCTCTTCTCCAAATGAATCTGACAAACCACCCTTATTATTCTCGTCAATATATTCTGGCAATTCGAAAGCTGAAGGATAACCACGTTGTGCTCCTATATATTCTGAAATTGCTTCTACTTCAGGTGTATCCACAAATGCACACTGAATACGAATAAGATCGCTCCCTGTTGATAGAAGCATATCCCCCCTACCAATAAGTTGATCTGCTCCTCCTGTATCTAATATAGTTCTTGAATCAATACGCGACAATACCCTGAATGCCAAACGAGCCGGAAAGTTGGCCTTAATAGTACCAGTAATAATATTAACTGAAGGCCTCTGAGTAGCAATAACTAAATGAATACCAACTGCACGTGCCAATTGAGCTAAACGAGCTATAGGTGCTTCAATCTCTTTACCAGCAGTCATCATTAAATCAGCAAACTCATCAACTATCAAAACTATAAAAGGTAAAAATCGATGACCTTCTTCAGGGTTTAACCGACGATTAACAAATTTCACATTGTATTCCTTCAGGTTTCTTACACCGGCATTCTTTAGTAAGTCATAACGATTATCCATTTCAATACACAACGAATTCAATGTATTGATAACTTTTTTCGTGTCTGTTATAATTGCCTCTTCTTCTCCTGGAAGTTTTGCCAGGAAATGCCTTTCTATGGTATTAAAAAGAGAAAGTTCTACTTTCTTAGGATCCACTAATACAAATTTCAACTCTGCCGGATGACGTTTAAATAGCAATGAAGTGATAATTGCATTGATCCCTACCGATTTCCCTTGTCCGGTAGCACCCGCTACTAATAAGTGAGGCATTTTTGCCAAGTCAGCAATAAAGACTTCATTTGTAATAGTTTTACCAAAAGCAATTGGTAAATCCATATCTGTATGCTGAAATTTCTCAGTGGCAATAACCGATCGCATGGACACCATTTCAGGTTGACTATTCGGAACCTCAATACCAATCGTACCTTTTCCTGGCATAGGAGCTATTATACGAATACCCAATGCAGCTAAACTAAGTGCAATATCATCTTCCAGATTCTTAATCTTTGAAATTCTAACACCTGGTTTGGGAACAATTTCGTATAAAGTAACCGTTGGACCAATAGTTGCCTTAATTTTCTCAATTTCAATATTATAGTTTCCCAAGGTTTCTACAATACGGTCTTTATTAGCCTCAAGTTCTGCACTATTAACTACAATCTTACCAGATCCATAATCACGCAGCAATCCCAAATGAGGAAACTTATAACTCGACAGATCCAATTGAGGATCATATTGCCCAAATTTTTCTACTAATACATTCGCATCAGCTTTCTTTTCTTCAACAACATCCTCAACTGCCAAGTTCGGCGAAAGCTTAGTACTTTCCTCCTCTCTAATAGCCAAACTCTCCTGATCTGTAGTAATACTTAGCTCCTTTTCAATTACAACTTCTGTCGGCTTGGCAACTCTCGTATGATTTAAAGGCCTATCTTCCTTTTTTTCATTAAACCGCGGATTCAATTCAATTTGTTCCGATTTATAATCCGGTGTAATCACGGCTTCAAAACCATCATCTAAACTTTCCGACTTATCAACTGGTCTGCTTCTCTCCGGAATTTTAAAATCCAGATTATAAGCAATAACCATAAACGTTAAGACAGCGAAAACCAATAATCCTCCTACCCCGGCATTTCCAATCTGGACTTGCAATAAACGATTCGTCCAGAATCCAAATTCTCCCTCTAAAAAATGCGGATAATTGCTCAAAAAGCTATGGAAATACCCTAATGCCACGGATATAAATATCAAAAAGAAAAAAGAATACCCTAATGCTTTATTCAGTGAGAACAGGCGAACCCTAAATAATAAACGATGACCAATTGCAAAAAAGACAAATAAAAATATAAAGGATGCCACTCCGAACCATTTGTATATAAATTGATGAGATAGCAAAGCTCCAAACTTACCTAACCAGTTTTCGACAACTGGATTTTGAACCCCGCCGGCTATTAACTCTTCTTGGCTCTTCAATAGATTTGACCAACCTCCATTTGAATAAGCTACATAACTTTGATCCTCCTGCCAGGTAAACAAATAAGAAACAAAAGCTACAAGAAAGTAAATGCTTAATAACAATAAGAATAAACCTATAATTTTTGCTATTTTGCTACCACCGAATCTCAGATTAGGTATTTGTTCTGAACGACCTACTCTTTTTGGAGCAGCGCGTTTTGCAGATTGGTTATTATTTAAATTTCCACTCTTAGTCGTGTTTGATCTAAATTGATTTCCTTTTATAGGCATTTATAGGACATTGTTCGTTTAGACAAACTTACGGAAATTTTGATGATTTCTATGAATTCATGATTCAAGGGTGAATATTTAGAAAAAAAATGTAGCATGATATTTAAATAAGACGTTCTACCTGAATAGTTGTAAATTGCAACAAGCAAATGCAAAATATTTAGATCAATATTCTATGAAAACTGCTTTCAAATTTAAATCGTCCAAAGTATCATCAATGATACTACTGTTATTTACCTTTATTTCATTTTCATTAGGCTCCTGTTTAAAAGATTCAGGTCCAGACACCGGCTCCATTGTTTCTGCTATTACAGTAATCCATGCATCTCCTAACTCAACAGCTTTCGATTTCGTTTTAGACAATCAAAGAATACTGGATCCTAGTGGACCAGAGTTTGTATATGGAAAAAGAATTCCTTATTTCAGAGCATTTTCAGGATCTCGTTTAGCAAGAATCTACGAAAAAGATTCTTTCAACTCACCGCTTCATGAACTCGAATTAAAACTTACAAGTGGAAGCTACTATAGCTTGTTCATTGGAGGAAAAAAGGAATCGCTTACTTCCTTATTGATTGAAGATGATTTGACAAAGCCATCGGTAGGTAAAGCGAAAATTCGTTTTGTTAATTTAAGTCCGGATGCACCGGCACTTGATTTCAATATTACTCAAAATACAAGCTTAGTAAGCAACAAAAAGTTTAAAGACTATACAAGCTTTCAAGAAGTAGATGCAGGCACTTATGAAGCTAGTATCAAATCACACAGTGGAAATTCAATCAATATTCCAGTTCCTTTGGAATTAAAAGATGGATTTATCTATACTATCTGGTCAAAAGGATTGATTAATACCGATATTGAAGAAGAAGAATTTGGTTATGATATCATAACTCACAATAATTAATAGAAATAAATATTGGGATAGGCTTAAATAATTTATATAAGTCTATCCCAATATTTTAGCTCTAAATCCCTACCATCGAATACGGCATAGCTGTTATAGTTAATCCATTCCCCTAAATTAACATACAAACTTTTTTCTCCTAAATCAATCGATAGTGGTAAATGCCGATGGCCATAAATAAAGTAATCGAAATGTTCAGCATTCAATTTTTCCTTTGAAAAAGCTACAAGCCATTCTTCATCCTCATTTTTAAACTCTTCCTTCTTATTGCTAGCTATACGGCTGTTTTTTGACCACATTTCAGCTATGGCCATTCCTATATTCGGGTGTAACCAAGAAAATATCCACTGACTTAATTTACTTCTAAATATCTTTTTTAAAACCTTATACTTTTTATCTCCAGAGCCTAATCCATCGCCATGATGTAAATAAAAACGTTTTCCATTCCGATTTAAGATAAGTTCGTCCGATACAATCCTTACACCAACCTCTTTCTCTAGATATCCAAACATCCACATATCATGATTTCCTTTAAAGAGGGTAATCTCCACTCCCATTGATATCAGCTCTGCCAATTTTGCTAAAAAACGAATATAGCCTTTAGGAACAACGTGTTTATATTCAAACCAGAAATCAAAAACATCGCCCATTAAAAAAACTTCTGCAGCATCGTGCTTAATATATTCAAGCCAATCAATAATTCTCTTCTCCCTTTGCAGACTACTTTCATAAGAAGGAACACCCAAATGAAAATCAGATGCAAAATAAAGTTTACCGGCTTTTGTCATGGAAACAAACTTACAAAAAGATGCTGTTTTTGCAATTCAAGATATTCAATTAAATTTGTAAGATTAAAGCAAACGATTAGATGAAAACGACCTTAAGTATTTTGTTTTGTGCAACCATGCTGGTAGCCTGCAATAATGAAAATCCTATTTCCGAGATAATTAACCCAAATAACAATATTAGCATAATGCCTTATCCAGATACTAAAAAGACTGAAACTACAGATAATTATTTTGGAACTCAAGTTATTGACCCATATCGTTGGTTAGAAGATGATATGGCCGAAGACACCAAAGCATGGGTAGTTGAGGAAAATGAAGTTACTGAAAATTATTTATCACAAATACCCTATCGAAATGCAATAAAAGATCGCTTGGAAAATCTTTGGAATTATGAAAAATATTCTGCTCCTTTCAAAGAAGGTGACTATACCTACTTTTACAAAAATGATGGATTACAAAACCAATACGTACTTTATCGTCAAAAAGACGAAGGAGATATAGAAGTATTTCTGGATCCAAATAAATTCTCTACTGATGGAACCACCTCTTTAGCAGGAATCTCATTTTCAAAAGATGGCAGTTTAGCTGCTTATCAAATTTCAGAAGGAGGATCTGATTGGAGAAAGGTAATTGTTCTTAACACATTGGAAAACAAAATAATCGGCGATACCCTCGTGGATTTAAAATTCACGGGATTAGCTTGGAAAGGAAATCAGGGGTTTTATTATAGTAGTTATGACAAACCAAGAGAAGGAAGCACACTATCAGGTTTGACACAATATCACAAACTTTATTTTCACAAGTTAGGAACCCCACAAAGTGAAGACGAATTAATCTTTGGAGGAGATATAACTAAACGAAGATACATTGATGCGTCATTAACAGAAGATCAACGATTTTTGGTAATTACTGCTGCCAATACCACTAGTGGTAATGAATTATATATTAAAGATTTATCAAAAGCTAATTCTCCTATTATCAATATTATCAACAATTTTGATCAAGAATATAGCATACTTGACAACCAAGGAGATTCACTACTTATTTATACTAACTTAGATGCACCGAATTATCGTGTAGTGCGTGCGAATATCAATGAGCTCGGCAGTGATAAATGGAAAGACCTCATTCCTGAAACTGAAAACGTACTAAATGTTAGCATAGGTGGTGGTAAAATATTTGCCAACTATTTAAAAGACGCAACTTCTCTTGTACAACAGTACGACTATTCAGGAAAACTAGAACGTAGTATCGATCTACCAGATGTAGGGACAGCTTCTGGATTTTCAGCAAAAGAAAATGAAACAGAACTATATTATAGTTTTACGTCTTATATTTATCCACCAACAATTTATAAATATACTATCAATAGCGGTGAATCGTCAGAGTATAAAAAAGCAGGGGTAGATTTTGACCCATCACTGTATGAATCAAAGCAAGTCTTCTACCAATCGAAAGATGGTACAAAAATCCCTATGATTATCACCTATAAAAAAGGCATTCAATTAGATGGAAACAATCCTACTTTATTATATGGTTACGGGGGATTCAACATCAGTCTCAGCCCCTCATTTAGCACCTCAAACATTATTCTATTAGAACAAGGAGGAGTCTATGCAGTTGCCAATCTAAGAGGTGGAGGAGAATATGGGGAAAAATGGCATATAGCGGGTACTAAAATGCAAAAGCAAAATGTTTTTGATGATTTCATTGCTGCTGCTGAATATTTGATCCAAAGCAAATATACCTCTTCAGATAAGCTTGCAATTTCCGGAGGTTCAAACGGAGGTTTATTAGTGGGCGCAGCTATGACTCAACGACCTGAACTCTTTAAAGTAGCTCTACCCGCTGTAGGAGTTCTTGATATGTTACGCTACAATAAATTTACTGCAGGTGCTGGCTGGTCATTCGACTATGGCACAGCGGAAGATTCGAAGGAAATGTTTGAGTATCTAATCAAGTATTCTCCCTATCATGCTATTAAAGAGGGAGTTTCTTATCCGGCAACGCTAATCACAACAGCAGATCATGACGACCGGGTAGTACCGGCACATTCCTTTAAATTTGCGGCTCGTTTACAAGAATATCATCAAGGTAATAATCCTGTATTGATTCGTATTGAAACTAATGCCGGGCATGGTGCAGGAAAACCAACCGATAAAATCATAGAAGAAGCTGCAGACAAATGGGCTTTCATGTTTCAAAATATGGAGGTTAGCTATAAAGATTAAAAGCTCGCTTTAATTTTAAAACCACCGTTACTTAAATCCATATCCTGATCAGAAAGACTACCAATTGGTATTTTCACATAAGGCTCAACAGCTAAATTTATCTTTGGAATAAAGGGTAATTTATATCCCACAGAGAAGTTTAAGAAGCCAGTAAAATTCTTTCCCTCGTAAGGACTACTTACACTAACTTCTTGTGAGTGAAGGGTCTGAGCCTCTACTCCATTGCTTTCACTTTTAGAAGCAGAAGGAGATGTGTTTGGACTTGCCAGGGAAGTTACTGCTATACGTTCTTCAAAGTTATTATAACGAGACTCGTTTAAAACACTAAATAAAGAAACACCGGCATTGGCATACATCGCACTTCCAATATTCAGCTTTAAATTAATCGGAAAATCTAATCCCACTAACGATGTACTAATGGTGCTTAATGATTTATTATTGTTTCTAGAACCAGCTAAATTAGAAAACTCTGAAGGTATATCTATTCCATTCGGCCCCCTTTCTGCATCAAGTTGCATATATGAAACTCCTGAGCCAATCGAAATCCTATCGTTCAAATTATAGGCAATGGCAAAACCACCACCGAAATTAATATCATTATCTTTTATGTTGGGAGATAGCTCAACACTAAAATCCCATTTTCTAGTATTTGAAACATCAACATCCTGTTCTATCCCTTCTATTCCATTAAAGAATGTCCGCTCCTGCCTTTCTCTCTGGTTTGGCTTCCTTACATTAGAAGCAATAGATTGAGTTGAAGTTGAAGTTGCAGGTTCACTCTCTTCTGCGGACGACAGATCCATTCTATTCAATTCAGCTTCTTCAACATCTGACGAACTTGATTCAACTAAAACATCAGCAATAGCAGGATTCGCAATCTGACGATTACGTCGTGCGGCAACAAATTCCATTGAAGGAGCTGGAGTAGATATCAGCCTTTCACTATTTGTAATTTTATTATTATCAGTAGATTTACCATTGGGTATTTCTATAATATCTTTAATAATCTCCTGTTTTGCAATTTGTTGGTTATTACCATCATCTTTCCCAATAATTAAAAACAATGACATCGCCAATATAATCACAGCAGCTGCAGCGCCTGAAAAATAAGGCCATAACACCAATTTCCTTTTTTTAGTGGCTTCAAAATCCTTAAATCGTTCCCAAGCGCCTTCCTCGTATGGAAGAGAATGCTCTTTTAGCATTTTGGCAATATGCTCAGTAATATCTTTATTATTATCTGGCTTCATAACCTTTAATTATTCTTTTTATCTATATCCATTAACTGGCTGTAAAGTGATCGTAATTTTTGTTTTGCGCGTGTCAGGTAAGTCCTTGAAGTGCTTTCAGGAATTTTTAACTGTTGCCCAATCTCCTGATGACTAAACCCCTCCACTTCATATAAATTGAAAATGATCCTTTGAACATCGGGCAATTGGTCCATTAGTTTCAGTATATCCTGCACTTCCAAATTATTCACCGGCGCAATATAAACCTTTCTCAAATCTGCCTCCGAAACGTTATCATCCTTTAATCGAAGTCGTTTCTTAGATCTTAAATGGTCAATAGAAAGGTTTGCGGCAATTCGTCCTAACCATCCATAAAAAAACTTCTCTACCTTTTCCTCTTCAATTTCTGTATAAGAAAACGTATGAATAGCCTTAAAGGCTTTTATAAAGGTCTCATTGACCAATTCTTCCGTATCATGTATATCCTTAATATAACGGCTAATGACAGCATTAATATAACCATACAATTTCCGATAAATCAATTCTTTTGCGCGCTCATCATTATTTCTGGCGCATGCATTTATTGCCCAAAAAAGATTAGGCACATGCTCGTCTCTAGAAATTACAACAGGCTCACTCACAAATGAAATTAGTATAAGTTCAAAATTTAAACTTTGACAAAATTCGGCTTAATTAATCAAAGCACCATAAAATACTGATTTGATTTGTTAACCTTTTTAAAAATTATTCATAAACTAAATTATTCATAAACTATTTACTATATCCTTTAAATATTATTTATACCGGATAAAGTTTAAATAAAGTAAGAACGTTTAATAAGATTAGACGCTACAAAAACAAAAAATATATCTGATAATGTGCCGAAAATTTATTTACAAATCACTTAGATCTGAATTTTGAATGAATACGATTAAAATATGTATTTTTGCGCAAATTCGATTTTATAATGAGTATTCAACTTTCAGAACAAGAAATATTACGCCGTGAAGCCCTTAATTCTTTAATAAACCTGGGTATAGATCCTTATCCGGCTGAATCATATGACATTAATACCACTGCGAAATCTATTGCTGAAAACTTCGAACAGCATCCTGAAAACTTCAAGTCAATAAGTATTGCAGGAAGGATGATGAGCCGTCGTATAATGGGTAGTGCTTCCTTTATAGAATTACAAGATTCAACAGGAAGAGTCCAAGTATATCTAACACGGGATGAGCTATCTCCTACTGAAGATAAAACCCTTTACAATACCGTTTTCAAGAAACTTCTTGATATTGGTGATATCATCGGGATTAAAGGCTTCGTTTTTATTACACAAACAGGTACGATTTCTATACATGCTGAACAACTTACAATTTTATCTAAATCCTTAAAACCTCTTCCAGTTGTAAAATCAGCAGATGGAAAAACTTTTGATGCTGTAACAGATCCTGAATTTCGTTACCGTCAACGCTATGTTGATTTAGTAGTAAACCCTCAGGTTAAAGAAACATTTGTTAAAGTGTCTGCCATTAAAACTGCTATTCGTGAATTCTTGAATAAAGAAGGTGCTTTAGAAGTGGATACACCAGTTTTGCAAAGCATACCTGGTGGGGCTGCTGCAAAACCATTCACCACACATCATAATGCTTTAGATATCCCTCTATATTTACGTATCGCAAACGAACTTTATTTAAAACGCCTTATTGTTGGTGGTTTTGATTGGGTATATGAATTCAGCCGTAACTTCAGAAACGAAGGAATGGATCGTACCCACAATCCCGAATTTACTGTATTAGAATTTTACGTAGCTTATAAAGATTATTTGTGGATGATGGATATTACTGAAAAGTTATTTGAAACCATCGCAATTGCTACCAACGGAAAAACTACCTTACAAGTTGGCGATAAAGAAATAAACTTCGCAGCACCTTATAAAAAAATCTCTATCTACGATGCAATCGAAGAACATACAGGGATTGACGTAAGTCAAATGAACGAAGTTGAACTTCGCAATGTATGTAAACAATTACATATCGAAGCCGACGAAAGTATGGGTAAAGGAAAACTTATTGATGAAATCTTCGGTGAAAAATGTGAGCAACATTACATTCAACCTACTTTTATCATAGACTACCCAGTAGAAATGAGTCCTTTGACTAAAAAACACAGAACCAAAGAAGGTCTTGTTGAACGTTTCGAGCTAATGATCAATGGTAAAGAATTAGCAAATGCATATTCAGAGCTTAATGATCCAATTGACCAGTTAGCAAGATTTGAAGATCAATTAAAGCTAATGGAACGGGGTGATGATGAAGCCATGTTTATCGATTACGATTTCTTACGTGCCTTGGAGTATGGAATGCCTCCTACATCCGGAATCGGAATTGGAATTGATCGCTTAGCCATGTTAATGACCAACCAGGCCAGTATTCAAGATGTTCTTTTCTTCCCACAAATGCGACCAGAAAAAATCGCAAAAGTTGCATCTGTAGAAGATTATGAGAAAGAAGGTATCCCAACTGCTTGGGTTCCTGTTCTTCAAAAAATGGGTTTAAATACCATTGAAGCATTGAAGTCTGCAAATGCCAATAAAGTTTTCAATGATTTAGGTGGATTACGTAAAAAAATGAAGCTTGACATTGCAATGCCTAGCAAAGAAGAAGTTGCCGAATGGTTTAAATAGAAATCTAATTATTATATAAAGAGAAAGCCCGGAATGTTTAACACATTTCGGGCTTTCTCTTTTACCAGCTTCTACAAGCTTGCTATACTCTCCATTAAAGAGGTAAGCTTAGCTTCTGCATCAGCTTTTTTATTCTGTTCATTCAAAACTATTTCCGGTTTAGCATTTTGAACAAAACGTTCATTAGAAAGTTTAGCATTAACCGATTTTAAGAAACCAGTTAAATATTCTATTTCTTTTTGAATCCGTTCCTTTTCAGCTTCAGGATCAACATTCTGACTAATGGGTACAAAGAATTCATCCCTACCAATTAAAAAACTAATTGCACTAGTAGGATTTTCTTTTACAAGAGTCAGCTCACTTAAATTTGCCAATTTAGATATCAAAAACTCACAATCTTTATAATCAACCGTAGAACCTTCCTTATAGAAAAGAGGTAAAGGCTCTTTCGGTGAGATTTGTTTTGCATTTCTTATATTACGAATCTCAGTGATAATAGACTGAAGTTGTTTGAACTCTTTTAAAATAGATTGGTCGAAAGGCTGTGATTTTGGATAAGTTGCAACAATACAACAATCCAATTCGCTGCGCTCACCAAATAATTCATCATGCCATAACTCTTCACTTATAAATGGCATAAATGGATGTATCAAAGTTAAAATACGCTCAAAAAACGATCGTGTTATTTCAAAAGTTTCTTTTGAAATCGATTGTTGATATGGTGGTTTAACCCATTCCAGATACCAGGCACAAAAGTCATCCCATATTAACTTATAAGTTGCCATTAAGGCATCAGATAAACGATAGTTATCAAAATGATCTTCAATTTCTACCAACACAGAATTAAATCTGCTTTCAAACCATTTAGCTACCTTCAAATCAGCAGCAGAAGCTTTCTCATCATTTAGCTCCCAGCTTTTGACCAAGCGGAAAGCATTCCAAATTTTATTTGCAAAGTTTCTTCCCTGCTCACAATAAGAGACATCGAACATTAAGTCATTTCCTGCAGGAGATGAAAGCAGCATTCCGACTCTTACACCATCTGTTCCATACAATTTCATTAACTCAAGTGGATCAGGGGAATTGCCTAATGATTTAGACATCTTCCTACCTAATTTATCCCGAACAATCCCAGTCAGGTATACATTCTTAAAAGGAGCCTGATTCTTAAATTCATGCCCGAAAATCATCATCCTTGCTACCCAGAAAAACAAAATCTCAGGAGCAGTAATCAAATCATTGGTTGGATAATAATAGTTAATATCTGCACCTTCCGGATTCTTCAAACCATCGAACACAGAAATAGGCCATAAACCTGAAGAAAACCAGGTATCCAATACATCCTCTTCTTGCACAATTCCTTCGACACTCTTTCCCTCCTTTTCAAATTCTATTATAGCATCAGCCTCTGTTTTAGCAACAACCCATTCATTATCTTTATTAAACCAGGCCGGAATACGTTGTCCCCACCACAATTGTCTGCTTATACACCAATCCTTCACATTTTCCATCCAGTGCTTATATGAGTTAGTGAATTTATCGGGAATAAGATTCACTTCTCCAATCATCACATAGTCAAGTGCTGGTTTTGCTAATTCATCCATTTTGCAAAACCATTGCATAGATAATTTTGGTTCTATAACAGCATCCGTACGCTCTGAAAACCCAACTTGCGACTTGTAATTCTCAATTTTTTCAATCTTACCATCACTTTCCAATAAAGTAATGATATTCTTTCTTGCAGCAAAACGATCTTGGCCAATAAGAATCTGAGCCTTATCATTTAAACTACCATCATCGTTTAAAATATCAATGACTTCCAAATTATGCTTTTGTCCAAGCTCAAAGTCATTTAAATCATGCGCAGGTGTAACCTTTAAACAACCTGTTCCGAAATCCATCTCCACATATTCATCCTCAATAATCGGAATCTCACGGTTCACTAAAGGAATAATTACTTTCTTTCCTCTCAAATGTTGATAACGCGGATCATTGGGATTTACGCATATCGCCGCGTCAGCCATTATCGTTTCGGGACGAGTAGTAGCAATTATTAAATACTCATTATCCGAACCGACAATCGGATAGCGTAAATAAAACAAACGCTGGTCAACCTCTTTACGAATTACTTCTTCATCAGAAAGAGCAGTTTGGCCCATTGGGTCCCAATTTACCATCCTTATCCCTCTATATATATACCCTTCTCTATATAAATGAATAAAAGTATCAATAACCGATTCACTCAAATCCGGATCCATCGTAAATCGTGTTCTGTCCCAATCACAAGAGGCTCCTAGTTTCTTTAATTGATCCAGAATAATACCACCGAATTTCTCTTTCCATTCCCAGGCATATTCCAAAAACTCCTCCCGACTAATTGATTTTTTATCAATTCCCCGTTCCTTCAGCATATTTACAACCTTTGCCTCAGTAGCAATAGAAGCATGATCAGTACCAGGCACCCAACAAGCATTTTTTCCTTGCATTCTAGCCCTTCGAATCAGCACATCCTGAATGGTATTATTTAACATATGGCCCATATGCAATACACCCGTCACATTAGGAGGTGGCATCACAATGGTATAAGGTTCACGCTCATCCGGAATAGAACGGAAAAATTTCTTCTCTAACCAATAGGTATACCATTTATCTTCTGTATCGTTTGGATTGTACGTTTTCGTTAAGCTCATGTTTCAAATATTCGTAAGAAAGACAAAAATAGTATTTTGTTTATTAACTTCGCCCTTACATTTCAATCTATAAAAACATCAATCTACAATCTATGAAATACGCATCATTAATTTATTGTGGGATAGTCCTTATTACCATAAATGGATGTGCCCGCCCGGAATCCAGAAAAGTTTCAAACATACCAGACAAATTCATTGATCCTGTTAATATGGACACGACAGTAAGACCGGGAGATGACTTTTTCCATTATGCAAATGGTATTTGGATGAAAAACAATCCGATTCCCGATAAAGAAACCCGTTGGGGAAGTTTTAATGAATTACGTGAGTTTAATGCACAAGCCGTAAAAGGTTTACTTGAGGAAGCCGCCTCCAATACCAATGCTGCTCCCGGAAGTATAGAACAGCGTGTAGGAGATTTCTTTAAAAGCTCCATGGATAGTCTCGCCATTGAAGAAGTAGGTGCAAAGCCAATCGCAGAAGATCTAAATAGAATTGATAAGATTAGTAATTTGGAAGGTATTATTAATGAAATAAACCATCAACAATCAAGCGGTCAAACTAGTCCGTTTTACGATTTCTACGTTTATCAAGATAGTAAGAATGCAAATAAAAACATGCCTCAGCTATCACAGGGAGGCATTACATTACCAGACCGCGATTATTATTTAGTTACAAACGATCGTAATAACACCATTAAAGAAGCTTATAAAAAATATGTTTCAACACTGTTTAATCTAACAGGTTCACCAGAAGAGCAAGCAGCAAGAAATTTTGATACTATCTGGAAAATAGAAAGTGTACTCGCTAAATCACAAAAAAGCCGGGTAGAAATGCGCGATCCAATTGCTACTTACAACAAATTCTCGCTAGAACAATTTAGTCAAAGTACTGAACCTTTTAACTGGGTAGAAATATTGCCGGAATTAAAGGTAAATGGTGCCGATTCAATTATTGTAGATAATCCTCAATTCTTTATTGATGAGGGAAAACTATTAGCGAATACACCTATAGAAGACCTGAAAATATATCTGAAATGGAACATTCTTAAAAGATCAGCTCCCTATTTAAGTAAAGATTTTGTTGATGCGAACTTCGCTTTCTCACAAGTACTTAGTGGTCAGAAAGTAATTACACCCCGCTGGCAACGTAATTTTACCCTAATTGACAATTCCATTGGAGATCTATTAGGACAATTATATGTAGCTAAATATTTCACACCTGAAGCTAAACAAAGAATGCAGGATCTGGTAAAAAACCTATCTACTACATTCGCTGAGCGCATCCAAGGTTTAGATTGGATGAGCGAGGAAACAAAGAAAAAAGCTTTGGAAAAGCTAAATGCATTTACCCCTAAGATTGGCTATACAGACAAATGGGAAACCTATGATGGATTAGAAATCAAAGCAGACGACTTTTATGGAAACGTAAAACGTGCTAATCAGTGGAACTACGATTATATGGTTAGCCAATACGGCAAACCTGTTGATCGTACACGATGGGGTATGACACCTCCAACAGTAAATGCCTATTATAATCCTGTAAATAATGAGATAGCATTCCCTGCAGGTATTTTACAATTTCCTTTCTTTGCCTTTGAAGCAGATGATGCCATCAATTATGGTGGGATTGGTGCTGTAATAGGCCATGAAATGACACATGGATTTGATGATCAAGGTCGTCAATATGCTGCAGATGGTAATTTAAAAGATTGGTGGACAACAGAGGATGCTGCTAAGTTCAAAGAGCGAGCAGATAAAGTTGTTGAACAATACAATAAATACACTGTTCTAGACACAATCAAAGTTAATGGCAGTCTAACATTAGGTGAAAATTTAGCAGATCTAGGAGGTTTAGCAATTGCTTACGCAGCTTTTAAGAAAACTCCGGAAGGACAATCCAATGAGTTAATCGATGGTTTTACTCCAGATCAACGCTTCTTCCTTTCTTGGGCTCAAGTATGGAGAATGAACATCCGTCCTGAAATTGCAGCCCAATTTATTGTAGTAGACCCTCACTCACCTTCTGATGCCAGAACTGTTGGTCCTATAGTAAATATGGATGCCTGGTATAAAGCTTTTAATATTCAGGAAGGTGATAAATTATTTGTTCCTGAAAAAGACAGAATAAAAGTTTGGTAAATTAATTTGATGAATGATGAAGATAGAGCGGTTTTATGATGAAGGATTAGCACATGCCTCTTATGCAGTGTTAAGTAACAAAGAAATAGTCCTAATAGATCCGGCAAGGGATCCACGACCCTACTATGAATATGCCATAAATAATGAGGCTAAGATCGTAGGGGTAATAGAAACACATCCACATGCCGATTTTACCAGCTCTCATCTAGAAATTCATCATACAACAGGTGCAACAATTTATACAAGCGAATTAGTTGGTGCGGATTATCCGCACCAAGCTTTTGATCAGGGTGATCATATCCAATTAGGAGAAATAAGCTTGGAGGCAATAAATACACCAGGTCACTCTCCAGATAGTATATCTATTTTAGTTATCGATCCGGATGGCAAAGAACATGCTCTATTTACTGGAGATACATTATTCGTAGGAGATGTTGGAAGACCTGACTTAAGAGAGAATGTAGGAAATATAAAAGCCAAAGCAGAAGAACTAGCACGAAATCTTTACAGTTCTACTCGTGATAAAATAATGACCTTGCCTGAAGATGTTATCATCTACCCAGCCCATGGCCCGGGTTCCCTATGTGGGAAAAACATCAGTTCAGAATTACAAAGTACCATCGGTAAAGAATTGAAGGAAAATCCAGCTCTTCAGGATATGTCTGAAAATGAATTTGTCAAATTAATTACCGAAGACCAGCCATGGGTTCCTAAATATTTTCAATACAACGTTGCCCTAAACAAAGCCGGACTTGAATCTTTTGAACAAAGTATTCGTGCAGCCACTAACCTAATTCATAAAGAAAATTTAATTGAAACCGTACTGATAGTAGATACCAGGCAGGCAGTCGATTTTCAGGCCGGACATCATAAAAATGCAATCAATATACCCGATAGTCTAAAATTTGAAACCTGGCTAGGTTCTATTGTTGACCCAAGTGAATCCTTTTACCTAGTTGGTTACGACGAAGAGCATCTTCATCAAATTATGGAAAAAGTAGCCAAAATTGGCTATGAAAAATCTGTTAACGGACTTCTCTGGAACGACTCAGGATCCATAAAAGAAAATATCTTTAATAAGCAGGAGTTCGATAATAATCCAGACCAATTCACCGTTGTAGACATAAGAAATGAAAATGAAGTAAAGAATATGACCATTTTTGAAAGTGCTATTCATATACCATTACCTCGTTTACGTGAATCAACAGAACATATTCCGACTAACAAACCTATAGCTGTTCATTGTGCCGGTGGCTTAAGATCTGCTATAGGCTCCAGCATTTTATCACTAAAGCTCAATGGTGCTAAAGTCTTAGATATGGGAACAAATATCAAACAATATAAAAGCTAAATTGTGCATGCCCAGCTTTATTCTAATCCTCCTTACTTTCTTTCCACTCTTTCAACTGGAAGAAAGAACAATAGACCCCGAATTCAAATCTGAATTAGAAAAGATTTACAATAAACAGATTCCTACCATTGATATAGCTCAGTTTCTCGAACTTAAACGTAATAAACTGTCCTTATTAGACGCACGTGAAGAAAACGAATTTAATATAAGTCATCTAAGACATGCAAAAAATGTAGGCTACATTTGGTTTGATATGCGTAGCATTTATGACATTCCTAAAGATCAAATCATTGTAGTTTATTGTTCGGTTGGAAACCGTGCTCAAAAAATTGCGGAAATGCTAATAAAGGCCGGCTATAAACATGTTTACAATTTATACGGTGGTATTTTCGAATGGGTTAATGAGGGTCATCCCGTTTATACAAACCAAGGTGCTCAAACTCCACAAATACATGCCTACAATAAACGGTGGAGTGTTTGGCTTGAACGAGGATCAAAAGTACTTTAATGAACGTTGTAAAAACCGAAGACGGCTCTTCTACCCTCTTTAATCCAGAAATAGGAGAACATTACCATTCTACTCATGGTGCCCTTCAAGAAAGTAAGCATGTTTTTCTAAAGTCAGGGCTCCAGTTCTTTTTAAACAAACAAGCACAGCAAGCTGTTTCAGTTTTAGAAATTGGCTTTGGAACGGGACTAAACTACTTGGTAACTGCCGAATATTGTCTTGAAACCAACATTAGATTAGATTATACCGGCATCGAGCTTAACCCCCTAAGCAAAGAGACTCTTATACAAATAGGAAATATAAAACACATCTCTCCGCCAATCGGAAATGAGTTTTTAGTTAATTATGAAAATGCTATGCATTCACAGATAAACACAAAGTCAGGAAAACTATTTATTGACATATGCGATGTGACGAGCTACAAATCAGACAGCTATTTTGATATAATTTACTTTGATGCCTTTGCAGCAATACACCAACCTGAAATGTGGAGTCATGAAACCCTAGCCCATGTTTGCTCATACTTAAAAACAGGAGGTGTTTTTGTAACTTATGCTATAACCGGAAACCTAAAGCGCATTATGAAATCATTAGGTTTCGCAATTGAAAAAGCACCCGGAGCACCAGGTAAACGTGAAATGCTCCGAGCGGTTAAACAAAATTAATTACTTCGTTTGAGTAACTTCCATCTTTTCTGCAAAGTGGTCGCAGTAATCTCTTAAATCACCAATAACTGCTTTTGCAATTTCATCATCTCCCGATGCACGCAAAAACGTGTCACCTAAAGTTTGTAAAGTCTCATAAAAGAAGCGCTTCATTTCATCAATTGGCATATCTTTCGTCCATAAATCAATGCGCATAGAATTCTTATAATGCGGATCCCATAAAGCTAAAAACAGTGCTTTAGCTGCTAATGCTTCAGATGATTCCCCATCCGTTGATTCCCATGTTATATTTTCCGGAACGTTTTGATCGTCCAATGTTACTACTAATTTAATCTCTGCTGTTTTCATTGAAAAATTATTCTAATCTTATTAATTCTTAATATACCAAATTCCAAAAGCTGTAGCTACCGTAATAGCAATAAATATCATTTGTACTATCCAGATTCTTTTTAAACTACCCAGCAACATTCTAAATACCTGATCACCAATAAAAACAATCACAACGAGCAATAGAACCCATAAAGCCTGGCTCATCTCAAGCGTGTCATCCAATAAACCGAAACCTAACCATATCAATAAGGCGGCTGTCAGAATATTTAAAGGGGTAACACGTTTCATTTCTTCTTATCAAACCTTTTGGATTTTCCATTCGCCCGATGAAAAGACTTACCAGCATCTTTCCGAGGGTTATTACTCTTTCCTTTAGCATCGTTAGCACGACTATTGGCTAATTTCTTTTCATGGAAAGCACCTTTAAATTCCGGATCATCCTTCCTCTTCTGATTGTCAATTTCCCTTGCTATTATCTGTCTTTCCTCATAACCCGTCTTTTCAATAAATACACCTTCAGGAATATCCTTTACAGGTATTTTTTGTCTGATTAGCTTTTCTATTTTACGAAGATAATACTCTTCAGAAGGGTCACAGAATGTGATTGCATTCCCTTCTTTCAATGCCCTGCCAGTCCTGCCTATCCGATGCACATAATCTTCAATAACCACCGGAACCTCAAAGTTAATAACATGACTAACATCACTAACATCCAAACCTCTCGCCGCAACATCAGTAGCTACCAATATCCTTAATCCACCTTCCTTAAATGCTGTAATCGAGTTAATGCGTGTATTCTGACCTTTATTAGCGTGAATAACACGTACATCTTCTATTCCATATTTACGCTCCAAAAAAGTAAATACATTATCGGCTACCTTTCTCGTTTTACAAAAAACAATGATTCTATTAAATGTATCGATATCATTCAAAAGGTTGTGTAAGAGGTTAATCTTTGTTTTTAAATTAGGCACATAATAAAGTGACTGCTCTACAGTTTCTGCAGGTGTAGCCTGCGTATCAACCTCAACTTTTGTAGGAAACGCCAAGAAATCACCAGCTATTTTATGAACGAGTTCGCTCATCGTTGCCGAGAATAAAAGATTTTGTCGCTTTCTAGGCACTACTTCTAACACCCGATGAATTTTGCTAATAAAGCCCATATCCATCATCTTATCCGCTTCATCTAACACAAGAAACTTAATAGATTTCAAGAAAATATGCCCTGCTAAGTACAGATCTAAAAAACGACCAGGTGTTGCAACGATGATATCTACACCTTTCTTCAGGTTCTCAATCTGTGTTTTTGGCCCTAAGCCACCGTAAAGCACTACGGTTCTTAAATCAGTATATTTACCCAAGCTCTTAATATCGGCTTCAATCTGCATCGCTAACTCACGTGTCGGCGAAAGAATCAATGCTCTTGGGTCATCTCCCTGAGCATATTTCAACTTCATTAAAATAGGTAAAACATAAGCAGCTGTCTTTCCGGTACCCGTTTGTGCCACCCCCATCAAATCCTGCCCTGCCAATATCGGAGTAATTGCCTTTTGCTGAATCGGCGTCGGTTGTGTGTAACCAGCCTCTGCAATAGCATTTAATAGCTGTCTGTTTAGTTTAAAATCCTCAAAAGAGTTGTACATAGCTGCAAAGATAGATAAAAGCCTTAAATAGCAATTCCATTCAAAAACTTTAACGTTTAAATGATGTTAATTAGCCATAATGACACTAAATCGTTATTTTTGAATTCAATTTCTTGATCAAATCAAAAAAACCATGTCCAGAATCCTAATAAAAAATGCAACTATCGTAAACGAGGGTCAACAGAAAGTAGCCGATATTTTAGTAAATAAAGGAATTATTGAAAAAATTGACAGCCATATTGATATCCAAAGTGATCGAATCATAGATGCCGAAGGTTTACATTTATTACCTGGATTAATAGACGATCAGGTTCATTTCCGTGAACCCGGTTTAACCCATAAAGCTGATATATGGCACGAAAGTCGTGCTGCTGTTGCCGGAGGAACAACCAGTTTTATGGAAATGCCTAATACTATCCCCAATGCATTAACTCAAGAACTTTTAGAAGATAAATATCAAATAGCAGCTACCAAATCCATAGCGAATTACTCATTTTTCATGGGTGCTTCAAATGATAATATTGAACAGGTTTTACGTACAAACCCAAAGACCGTTTGTGGTGTCAAAGTTTTTATGGGCTCCTCTACCGGTAATATGCTAGTTGATGATGAAAAAACTCTGGAAGGAATATTTTCACAGGTTCCATTGCTAATTGCTACTCACTGTGAAGATGAAGAAACCATCAAAACGAATCTTGCAAGATATCAAAAAGAGTATGATGAACTAACGATAGAAATGCACCCGCTAATACGTTCGGCAGAAGCATGTTACATATCTTCTTCCTCCGCTGCAACCTTAGCTAAAAAGCATGGAACACGACTACATATCCTTCATATTTCAACTGCAAAAGAACTAAGTCTATTTCGAAATGATATTCCACTTATAGAAAAGAAAATTACTGCAGAAGCATGTATTCACCATCTCTGGTTTTCAGATGAGGACTATGCAGAAAAGGGAAATTTCATTAAATGGAATCCAGCCATTAAAACAGCCAATGATCGTGATGCCATCTTTCAAGCTGTATTAAATGGAACAATTGACGTTATTGCTACAGATCATGCACCCCATACCCTTGAAGAAAAATCAAGACCATACTCACAAGCTCCTTCCGGTGGTCCATTAGTTCAACATGCTTTACAAGCCTTACTCGATTTCTACCATCAAGGAAAAATAACTCTAGAACAAATCGTTCAGAAAACAGCACATAATACTGCTCTATGCTTTCAAGTAGAAAGACGCGGTTTTATCAGAGAAGGCTATTGGGCAGATCTCGTTTTAGTGGATCTAAATAAACCTTACAAAGTAAACAAATCCAATATCTTATCGAAATGCCAATGGTCGCCTTTCGAAGAACATACTTTTCAATCATCCATTACTCATACCATTGTTTCTGGTAATTTAGTATTTGAAAACGGTAAGCTAATCGAAGGGTTTAGCGGGAGACGCTTGTTGTTTGAAAGAAAATAAATTATTACTTTGGCTAAACCAATCCAATCAACAACCTATGTTATCAAAAAATAATATCAAACTTTCGTTAAGGTTATTATGCCTTATTTTAATTTTTTCTACCTCCTCTGCTTTTGCTGATATTAAATTACCACAACTGATTAGTGACCATATGGTTTTGCAGCGAGACATTAAATTAAAAATCTGGGGCTGGGCATCACCAAAAGAGAAAATAAGCGTGGACTTTAACGGCAAAAAAGGAAAGGCAGTCACGGATGCCGATGGAAATTGGTCGTTAGAACTTCCTGCCATGAAAGCTGGCGGACCATATACCATGATTCTTAAGGGTAATAATCAAATAACATTAAGTGATATTTACATAGGCGACGTATGGTTTGCATCCGGACAGTCTAACATGGTATTACCCATGGAACGCTTAAAAGAGAGATATCCTGACGAAGTAGCCCATGATAACTTTCCCGAAATAAGAAATTTTTTCGTACCAACCAGTGCCAACGTTAGCACCATAGCCGAAGATCTTCCTCCCGGACAATGGGCACCAGCCGTTGATGAAAACATATTAAAATTTGGCGGAACAACCTATTTTTTCGCTAAAATGCTCTATCAGAAATATCATGTACCAATCGGCATCATCAACTCCAGCGTAGGTGGCACACCTATCGAAGCATGGATGAGCGCTGAAGCCTTTAAAGAGTTTCCATCATATTTAGAAAAGATAAAGAATGTCAGGGATACAGCCTATATGAATAACCTTAAGAAGGATGCAGCAAGTTATGTACCTCCAAAAGTTGTACAACCAGAACCTGATAAAGGAATCAGCGGCCCAATCAAATGGACAGATCCGAATTATGTTCCACAGAATTGGCATAAATTCTGGATGCCAGGTTATTGGGCAGATCAGGGTGTAAAAGACCTTCATGGAACTTTATATTTCCGCAAAGAAATTGAAGTACCCGCGTCTATGACGGGCGTACCTGCTAAACTATTTTTAGGACGAATCATTGATGCTGATTCAGCTTTTGTAAACGGTGAATTTGTAGGCAATATCACCTATCAATATCCACCGCGCAGATACAATGTACGGGCTGGTTTATTAAAACCCGGAAAAAATATCATCGTGGTTAAGGTAACAAACACAGCAGGTAAGGGTGGATTTGTTCCTGACAAAAATTATTCGTTAAATGCTAATGGTCAGCAAATTGATTTACGTGGCGAGTGGATCTATCAGGTTGGACAGGTACAAAAACCATTTAACCGCAATAATAGTACGCGAAGCTATCGTCCTCTGATTGCACAAGATGAGCCAACAGGTCTTTATAATACAATGACAGCTCCAGCTATTAATTACAGAATAAAAGGCTTTCTATGGTATCAGGGAGAAACAAACAGCGGCAGACCTAAAGAATATGGAAAATTACTTCCTGCATTAATAGCTGATTGGAGAAGCAAGTGGGGCCAAGGAGATTTACCTTTCATATATGCACAATTACCTAATTTCATGGAGGTAAACTATTCACCTTCAGAAAGTGATTGGGCGCAATTAAGACAAAGCCAATTACAAGCATTATCGATACCTAACACTGGTATGTCTGTAGGCATCGATGCGGGAGAATGGAACGATATTCATCCACTAAATAAAAAAGATATCGGTGAGCGACTTGCACTTTGGGCAGAATACCTCGCTTATGGAGCCAAAGATTTAGTTCATTCCGGACCAATATATCAATCACATACAATTGAGGGTAATAAAATCATCCTTTCCTTTAATAACACCGGCAGCGGTCTTATGGTTAAAGGAGGTGGCGATTTATATTATTTCGCTATTGCCGGAGCTGACAAGCAATATGTCTGGGCAAAAGCTAAAATAAATGGAGATAAAGTTATTGTTTGGAACGATGATATTACTAATCCAATGTATGTACGTTATGCATGGGCAGACAATCCTGAAGGTGCTAATCTATATAACAAAGAAGGTTTACCAGCTTCACCATTTGAGACAGATAACTAATAATTTCAATTGATTTTTAATCATAAACAGGAATGAAAAGAATTTCAAGTCTGCTCTTATTATTTATTTCAGCAAGCGCTGTTGCCCAAAATAACTATCCGCCATTAATAAATTTTACCGCGCAAGAAGACCATCAAAACATGATGGATCAATTAGGAATAAAAGCACTTCGTCCTGGTCCTAGTGGCGATGAAAATGCACCTAATCATGCTAATTATGATGAGTCAATAGCTAATCCGTACCCCAATTTACCAGAGGTTTTGACCTTAAAAAACGGCAAAAAAGTAACAACACCATCCATATGGTGGAATCAACGCAGGCCAGAAATTGTGGAAGATATGGATCGGGAAGTTTATGGCCGTGTACCAGCTAACATCCCGAAAGTTACCTGGACAGTTGAAGTTACTGATAGGGAAATGATAAACCGCATTCCTGTTATTGCAAAGCGTATTAAAGGGAAGGTCGATAACTCATCCTACCCACTTATAGATGTAAACATAGATATGGTATTGGTTGTCCCTGCGAATGCGAAAGGACCAGTTCCCGTTCTAATGATGTTTGGTCCGGCGCGCCTTCCCGCACCAGCACAACCTAACCCTGCAGCTCTGGAAACCATCAATACAGCTCTGAGAAAGCTATTAGCCGATAGTGACCCTGCCGTAAAAGCAGCACTGGAACAATATCCAGCTTATCAACCGCTTGTAACCTTACCAAACACCAATATGTTTGGACCTCCTCCTCCACCAAAAGTTCCTACACCTGATATTCCAGGTGTACCAGAGTAAATAACGACCCTCCTTCTAACGAACAGCTTATTGCCAATGGCTGGGGATATGTTATGATAAACCCTTCAAGCATTCAAGCCGACAATGGAGCCGGAATAACCCGTGGCATTATCGGTTTAGTAAATAAAGGACAAGCACGTAAACCAGATGACTGGGGCGCATTACGTGCTTGGGCATGGGGAGCAAGCGAGGCCTTAAACTATCTTATAGCCTCCGAACCGGCTGTCGATGCAAAGCATGTTGGCATTGAAGGTGTTTCCCGTTATGGTAAAGCAGCTTTGGTTACCATGGCTTATGATGAAAGATTTGCCATGGGACTCATTGGATCTTCCGGTAAGGGCGGCACTACATTGCATCGGCGTAACTGGGGAGAAGCTGTAGAAAGCTTAACAGGTGGAGAATACTACTGGATGGCTGGTAATTTCATGAAATATGGTGCATCTGAAGCAGCATTTGGAAGTAAAAACGCCGGTGACATACCTGTTGATACTCATCAACTTATTGCAATGTGTGCACCAAGACTTGTTTTTATAAGTTATGGTATCCCTGAAAAGGGCGATGCAAAGTGGTTAGACCATCAAGGTTCTTATATGGCTGCAGTAGCTGCCGGACCAGTATTTAAACTTTTAGGAGTGAAAGATCTGGGGGTGTCGAATGATTACAAAACAGAAAAAATGCCGCCTGTAAACACATCTATGCTTGACGGTCATCTAGCCTGGCGCCAGCATGATCAAGGTCATCAAGACCAAGCAAATATGAAATGGTTCTTAAAATGGGCTGACAAAAACATTGGTCGTACGGCTGAATAAGATTACCTTAATACAATAATTGGCGAATACTGGCCTGGATGGGGAGTAAGCGATTGAAGCATCAATTACCAAACCATAAGCAATGAGATGGGTACTCCTATTACTTCTTGTTATCAGCGTTGATGGATTAATCGCCCAAACAACTCAAGCGCTAAGCTCCGATCCTCCTATAAAATCATGGGAAGTAAGTGGGATTGTATTGGATTCAACTCGGAATCCCGTGCCTGGGGCAACATTAATTTTAAAATACGATACAGACTCTCTTTCTACCAGTGCCAATGAGGATGGGATATTTGTGTTTAAAGAGGTTAAGTCAGCGAATTTCTATCTCACCGTTAATAGTTTAGGGTACAAACCCATTACCTATCATTTATTAAACGATGACAAAGCATCCAAAATCATCTTAGATCCCGTGATGATCGTACCTGATAGTAGAATGCTTTCACAAGTAATCATTGACGGAACACCCAATATCACTTACAAAACTGATACAATCGAGTATCGTGCTGCCGGCTATCAAGTCAGAGAACATGCAACAGTCGACGAGCTTCTAAAAAAAATGGAAGGAATGCAAGTCAATAGAGACGGCACCTTAACGCATCAAGGAGAGAAGATAACCACGGCAAGGCTCAATGGAAGGGATTTCTTGGGCGGGAATGTCGCTACAACTATTCAAAACCTGCCTGCAGAAATTGTTGAGAAAATTCAGATTGTAAATGATTACGGAGATCAAGCTGCTCGGACAGGAATTAAAGAAGGTAATCCTAAAAAAATAGTGAACATTACTACGAAGGCAGATAGATCCATTGGTAATATGGCACGTCTTAATACAGGTGCAGGTAATGATGAGCGATATCAAGGTCAACTTTTTGGCACACGAATTAATGCTAATGAAACCATTGGCTTGAATGCAAACCTATCAAATACAGTTAATGGAATTGCTAACCCGCAATTCAAATCCAATACACCCATTTCCGGTGATATCTCAAATTTACAATCGAATAGTGGAGGAACAAGTCAAAACCTCCAACCTAGTTTTAGCTATAGCAACACATTAAATGAAAAGATATATGTAAATCTGAGCTATACCTATAATGATACCCAAACCAATTCAATTACCAAAAATAATGTACAGCAATTTAGCTCATTAGGAACAACTTTCACCAAGAATGAGGAAAATCATAATACTAAGAATAACAACCATACGCTTACTTCCCTATTCGAATATAAAATTAACTCTGCAAATTTCTTACGCATCAACCCTCAATTAAGCTATTATACTACTTCATCTGCCAATAATCTATCCAATATGCTTTCCGGACTTACCCATCAGGCTTACAATGGTGTGGATAATAACAAAAGTATTGTCCCAAACCTGGGTGGAACAATTTTTTACCAACATATCTTTAATAAAACCGGCAGAAACTTTACCATACAGTTAAGCAGCGATATCTTTAGTGAAAGTAATGACACAGAACAAAACACAAGGATTACCTATTTTGAGAACGGCACAGACCTTCTTTTAGAAGACTCATTAATTCATCGGCGAATCTACAATAAAAACTTAATGCATAATTATCATACTGTTACTACCTTTTCAGAACCTTTAACTACGAAAGCGAAACTGCAATTCAATGCTCAGGTAAACTATCGGTCTTATGATAACAGTAAAACCACAAATGACATCACTTCAAGCGATGCACTGGTTCCTATAGATTCATTAAGCAATAGCTATAATTACTCTTTTACTGAAACTAGATTAGGGCTTAATTATTTATATACTGATAAAAGATATAATTTTTCCCTCGGGGTTAATGCCATTCCTACAATCTTAAAAGGCAGCAGAATTGACTATAGTACTAATAGAAGTAACTTCAACTTAATTCCCATCGCAAGATTTCAATACAGTTGGTCAAATCAACATCAATTTCAGATCAACTACTCTGGTAACCCTATAGAGCCTAATTTCAATCAGTTACAACCAGTCAGGGATGTGTCTGATCCTCAAAATTCAATCATAGGAAATCCCGATCTAAAAACCTCTTTCGTTCACACCATTAACGCAAACTACAACCGATATATAGCTAATTCTCAGTTTAACTATTCAGTTAAACTGACCTCTAAATTCATTAATGATCAAGTGTCAAGAAACCTTTTATTAATCAGAGACGCTAATGATAATTTAAAATATGAGACCCATTTCTTAAACACCGATGGAAACTTTGCACTTAATGCAAACTACAACTTATCTAAGCAATTTACTTCCCGAAAATACTATTTTGCTTTGGATGGCACTGTCAATAACACGCATTCCATATCAATGAGCAACAATATTAAAAATACAACATCAACATGGAGATTTATTGAACGTTTCGGACCACGGATGCAACCAAAAGAATGGTTAGAGATAAATCCTTTTATTTCATACGATGTCATAAGGTCAACCAACACTATCCCTTCGTCTGTAAATATTAACACCCAGACCCTCGCTTTTGCTATTGATGGAAATGTATATTTTCCAAAAGGATTCTATATCGGCTATTATGCCAGTAAAAACTACCAAAGCGGTATCAGCAAAAACATAACGAAAAATCCATTTATCGTAAATACTTATTTGGAGAAACGGTTCTCAAATAAGATTGGAGCAACTTTACGCATTGAAGCCTTTGATATTTTTAACCAAAACAACTTTATTAATCGAATCATTACTGAAAATACCATTATTGATACTCAAACAAACCCCCTAAGCAGATATTTCATGATAACTTTCAGAATGAATTTACAAAAATGGAGTGGTACACCACAACAAAACGGACATCCTCTCCCACGCCGAGGTGATGGAAGTTTTATAAGATAGCACAAACTTTATAACCAATAAATTATTCAATTATGAGAAAAGATAAAACCACCAAAATGCTAATGTTAATTTCTACGTTGGTATTCTTATCATTAGAAGTAGCAAATGCACAGAACCTCTCTAAGGTACAAGAGGCAAGTGTTCGTGCTCCTTCAGATATCAAAGTTGATGGAAAACTAACGGAATGGGGCGGCGTTCTTCAAGCCTACAATCCTACTAACCGTATTTTTTATACGATATCCAATGATGATCAAAAACTTTATTTAACTGTACATACAAATGATCATCAGGCTGTAAATAAAATAACCAGTGGAGGTATTACTTTGACCATCAACCAATCTAACCAAAAGAACAATAATGAAAAAGCAAAGGATATTAATAACATAGCTGTTCTATATCCTATAAAAGTTAAAAGACAGCCGGGAGATTTGGCTATGGAAGGAATCGATGATGCTATCTGGAAGTCGTATTCAACATACAAACTCGATACATCGTTTTATAAAAAGGAGATCGACTCCTCAATGAACATGGCTAATAATGAAATTCTTCTTAAATATAAGATGATACAGGTAACAGGTATTCCAGAAAATACAGAAAATCCTCTATCCATCTATAACCTTTTAGGGATCCAAGCAGCATCATCTTTCGATCATAAAATGGCCTTTACGTATGAATTGGCTATTCCTCTAAAATATCTAAAGGCTTCCATACAGGATCCAAACTTGAGTTACAATATAAAAATCAGTGATCACAATTCGTTACTTTCACCCGGTGAAATGCCAATGCCAACTTTCATCGACATATCAGATCCAAATATTTTATATAGTCAAAGTACCACTGATTTTTGGGGAGAATATACAATAGCACCCTGAATTGTAAACTAATATTTCTACTTATATTTATATTAGCAATCAAACACTTACCTATATAAATTGATAATTGAGTTCTTAACTAACTACGCATCTAACTCCAGCTATATGAAAAATATCATCGCATTAATCCTCTGCTTAACGGGTCTATATTGTCAGGCACAAAACCCACACTCCCTAGTCGTTTTAAACCCTAACGCAATAGTCAATGACAGTTCCTACCTTCGTATTTACAATGGTGCCATAGTTAGCAATGATTATAAGATAAATGATTTCGAAAAAATCAGTAAAATCACCAGAGAAGATGCAGATCAATTAGGCATTCGTACAAATAAACCTGTAATGTTAATAGAATTTGAAGTCAATGATTTAGAGTCTCAAATAGACAGTGTTCTCTATAATCGGCCGGAATTCATTTCAAATTATGCCTTTCCATTAAGCATACAACTTCCCATCTCGGTTAATAACAAACTTCTTTCTCACGAAGAAAAGAAACAATTATTTCAAAGATTAGCATTAAAGGATATTAAGAAAATAGATTATCTGGATAATAAGCAAGTCAGTAAAAATGAGCTTAACCTCACTCCTTTCGGAACAATTAATCTTTTACTTTAAGGTAGATTTAACCAAAGCTTCTTAAAACAACAACTAACATATATTGTTGTCTTTTAAGGAAAAATAGTTAGTTTTAACTAATGTTCCATTTATCAAACAAAATCTATCAATTAAAATTATTATGAATAATACCTTTAAAGTACTCGGAATAGCAACAAGTTTAGTAGTAGCGGCTACTTCTTGCAGTTCTTCAGGAGCTGATTCGCAGACATCAACATCGGCTGCAGATACCATCAAGTTGGCACCCGTTGAAACTAAAGATCCAAACACTACTTACAAACCAGCTTTTGAAGGGCAAACTAGAATTGCCGGAGTTAAAACAACTACTCCTTTCGAAGGAAAAGTACTAAGCGAAGGATTAGAGAGACCATGGGGAATCACTAGTCTTCCTGATGGCCGACTGTTAATTACTGAAAAAGGTGGAACCATGCGCATCGCTACTACTGATGGAACACTAAGTGATGCTATTACCGGTTTGCCAAAGGTAAATGACGCAGGACAGGGTGGATTGTTAGGTGTAACTATTGATCCTGACTTTGCTAATAACCGAATGATCTATTGGACATTCTCGGAAGCTGTAAACGGTGGAAACCTGACAGCGGTTGCGAAAGGAAAGTTAGCAGCAGATGAAAAAACAATCGAAAATGCTCAGGTTATCTATCAGGCAACTCCTGCATTTCCTAGCAATTTGCACTATGGAGGTAGAATTCTATTCGATAAAACAGGTAATATCATTTTCAGTACCGGTGAGCGTTCAGACTTAGAATCAAGACCTCAAGCACAATTTTTAAACTCTTCATTGGGTAAAGTAATTCGCATTACAACAGATGGAAAAGCAGCAGAAGGGAATCCTTTCGCAGATCAAGCTGATGCAAAACCAGAACTTTATTCGTACGGACATAGAAACGTACAGGGCTTAGCCTTCAATCCGGTTACAGGCGATCTTTGGGAAACAGAATTCGGACCTTTGGGAGGTGATGAAGTAAACATCATTAAACCAGGAATCAACTACGGTTGGCCAACTATCACCTACGGACGTGAATATAGTGGCGCCGCAATCGGAGATAGCATTCAACAAAAAGAAGGCCTCCAACAGCCAGTTTATTACTATGATCCGGTAATATCACCAAGTGGAATTACCTTCTATACAGGCGATCAAATTCCTGAATGGAAGAACAACCTATTTATTTCGTCACTAAGCGGCATGCATATAGCAAGGTTAGTGATTGAAGATGACAAAATTGTCGGAGAAGAAAGACTATTGGCAGATCAAGGCCAACGCTTCAGAGATATAACTCAAGGGAAAGATGGCGCTCTTTATGCAGTCACCGATCAAGGAAGACTATACAGAATAGGAAAACAACAATAAATTATAAAAAGTTAAGCTATAAAAGAGGCTCTGATTGTTAAAATCAGAGCCTCTTTTTATTTACGTTTTTAGCTTTATATTTGCCTCAATGTTAAAAACACTTTACCCTTTAGTTAAGTTTTATCTTATCTGGATTGCCATCTTCATCATTGAACGGCTAATTTTCATCGGATATTTTTATGCAAAGATATTTCCTATAAGTCCGAGAGAGTTTTTACTTACATTCTTATTTGGGTTGCGAATGGATGCCTCCATGGCTGCCTATATCTGCGCTTTGCCATTATTGTTTTTTATCATCCAGTGGCTTATTCCTAACCTAAAGATATCAAGTAAAGTACTCAAAATATATTCGTTTATTCTCCTGATTATATGCGGGCTTTTAATGGCAGTTAACCTCAACATCTATCAGGAATGGGGAACAAAGCTGCCCTATAGAGCTATCTCAACATTTCTCGAATATCCATACCAGGCTCTTATATCCTCCTCTTCCTCTCCCCTTTTAATACCTTTTCTTTTATTATTAGCACTATTTTTTATCGGGAGATATCTGGTAAACCAGGTATTAAAACACCCCATAAAACTCCAGTCAATAAAATGGTATATTAAAGCTCCGGTCAGCTTACTATTAATTGGAGTTTTGTTCTTATTAATCCGAAGTGGATGGCAAACCACACCGCTAAACCCAAGCATGGCTTATTTCTCTACCAGGCCGATATTAAATCATGCTGCGGTAAATACAGAATGGAACTTATTAAGTGACTTTCTTCATAGCAAGGGCGATTATAAAAATCCATATTTATACATGGATGATAGCACAGCGCAAGTAAAGATCCAACCTTATATCAATACCAGTTTACCATCGAATCCGGTAAAAATCTTGAATCAGCCCAAACCCAATGTAGTTCTTATTGTATTAGAAAGCTTTACATCCGATCTGATCGAAAGCTTGGGTGGAGAAGCAGGAATCGCACCTGGTTTCGAAAAACTGATACAAGACGGAGTACTCTTTACAAATATCTACTCTGCAAGCGACCGAACAGATAAAGGGATTATTGCAACAATGAGCGGATTTCCTTCACAAGCAACGCAAAGCATCATTAAAAATGTAAACAAACTGGAAAAATTACCTGGCATCGGACAAGAGTTTCTTGAAAATGGATATAGCACTTCCTTTGTCCACGGCGGCGAAAGCGAATTCTATAATTTCAAATCCTATATGCTGAGCCATGGAATTGAAAAGGTCATCGATCAATACGATTTTCCATTAAAGGATGTTCAATCAAAATGGGGAGCCTTTGACCACCTTACTTTTCAAAAGCAAATTGAATACCTGAACGAAAGTCCCCAGCCATTTTTCTCAACGCTTTTAACACTCAGTAACCACGAACCATTTGATTTGCCCGGCCCACCAAAATATGGATCTGATAGTCAGGCTAACTTATTCAGAAGCACAGCTTTTTATACCGATTCAGCTCTTTACAGTTTCATTAATAAAGCCAAACAAACCAACTGGTATAAGAATACTCTTTTTGTAATTATTGCTGATCATGGCCATCGTTTACCGCTCGATAAATGGGATAGTTTTCATCCTAATAGATACAGGATACCCTTCTTGTTATACGGTAATGTTATTAAAGAAGAATTTAGGGGAGAAAAAATTGATAAGATCGGTAACCAAACTGACTTAGTCAGCACCTTATTACATCAGCTTAATATCAGCTCTAAACCCTATTACTGGAGCAAAGACTTATTAGATCCGAACACAGCTCCCTTTGCCTTTTTTAGCTACGATAATGGTTTCGGTGTGATTACTCCCGAACAAAGCTTAACATTCGATAATGTTGGCAAAGATATTATCTACTTAAAAGATCAGAACATCAAAGACTCCGTAAACCAACAATTAAAAACCATCGGACAAGCTTATTTACAAGAAGTATATCGCCAATATCTTGCTTACTAATTAGAATATTCCACCTAACATAGACAGATTTCGCTCAAATCTTACTCAAATCTCGTTATTATTTCGTTTTACCCAAACAGGGTTTAAACAGGGATCAAACAGGGACCAAACAGGGGCAAAACTCGCATATTACCCCTGTTTGATCCCTGCTTGATCCTTGTCTGATTCTTGCTTGAACGTTTTTTGTCTTAAATATAGCTTGTAGGTGTAGCGAATCTCTCATGGGCACAGTTCTTGTATTAAATCACATAGTCATAAAATAAAATACAGAACAAAAAGACAACAGAAATGAAGAAAGCAATCTTAATACTTAGCATGTTGGTAACCGCTAATTTTGCATTTGCGCAAGAGAAATCACTTGTAAATGTAAACGGGGAGTATATTATAATGGTAAAGCCAGATGAAGCAGATGTTAATTTTATGGTATCTACTAATCATAAAGATTTACAGGAAGCTAAAAAGGAAAATGATGCTATTGTATCCAAGGCAATTTCATACCTAAAAGCACAAGGGATACCGGAAAAAGATATTCGTACTACACGTGTAAATGTAAATCCTTACAATGAGTATGTAAAAGATGGAAAACCAATCCCGATGTTTAGGGCACAACAATCTATCACTTTCGACTTAAAGGATTTAGATAAAACCGCAACTTTGTTAAGCGGTTTAGTTGATCTTGGGGTTAATAATATCCAAAATGTACAATTCAAATCATCTAAGATTGAAGACATTCAAAATGAGGCACGGGCACAAGCTATGCTTGATGCTAAGTCAAAAGCAGTTATTTTAGCAAAGGCAATCGGACAAAACATAGGTGCGGCTTACAGTATTAATGATAATACATCATCAAACAGTACTCCAAGACAACCAATGATGATGGCTTATAAGTCAGCAGATATGGCTGAAAGCGGACAGGAGCCTATTGCTAATGGAGATATCGAAGTAACAGCACGTGTTAGCGTTGCCTTCTTATTGCAATAAATTAAAGACCATTTTGTTGAACAGAGAAAGGGTTGATTGCAGGTTATAGATTCCTGAAATCAACCCTTTACTTTTATAATAACCTTACCGTAGGTATGACCATCCTCAATTAATCTATGAGCACTTTCCAAACCGTCTGCTGTTAATGAAAAACTAGTACGGATAATTGGTCGTACTTTGCCTTCCTCAGCTAATTTAACAATCTCTTCCAAATAGTTTCCACCTTCTAAGGTCACAAAGAAACTGGCCTTTATTCCGTATTTAGCTTCTAGCTCCGGGTTAGGTGCTTCCGAAATACTGACTAACCTGCCACCTTTCACCAATACGCCATAGCTTCGAGCTAATACATCTCCACCAATCATATCAAATACTACATCCACAGGATCCTTTAAAGCTTCAACAAAGTCTTCTTTGTCATATGCAATGGCTTGATCGACACCCAGACTTTGCAGAAGCTCTATGTTGTTGGTACTAGCTGTTGCAATAACAGTAGCCCCCAATGCTTTAGCAAATTGGATAGCCAAACTACCTACACTTCCTGCTCCACCTTGGATTAAGATCCTCTCTCCTGCCTTCAGTTTGGCAAAATGAGTTAGAGCCTGCCATGCAGTAACACCAGCCAAAGGAAGTGCTGCTGCTTCACCAAAGCTAATATTAGAAGGCTTCAGGACCAACAATTGCTCGTCAATGGCAATGAATTCAGCATATCCTCCATTATCTGTCAAATTAGATTTAGCCAACACCGCATCTCCTACCTTAAAACGGGTAACACCATCTCCAACCTTCGTTACTATACCTGCTATATCCAAACCTAAGATCAGAGGAAATTTATAAGTCAGAATAGCCTTCATATAGCCTGAGCGAATCTTCCAATCGACTGCATTTACCGATGCTGCGTGAACTCAACAAGCACATCCTGACTTTTTAATAATGGAACTGGTACTTCTGCCTCTTCAAATTGGCTGGCATCGCCATAATTTCGTATAATAATTGCTTTCATTTTAAATTTAATATTTAATAAATTTTTTAGAAGATAATATATAATTCCATTCTCTTTGTTTATACCTTTCTTCACTGATCTTATAAATTTTTTTCCAGTCTTCCTCACTTAACAAATACTCATTTATTTCTTTTTGATTGGCTTCAAAAACAGCTTTTAAAATTATTCCTTTAAATTGATCCATAGAAAGCGGAGAAGGTAAGAATTCATTAATATTTGCAACGGCAGAACGGACAGATTTAATAGCCTTTGAATTAACATTTATTTCTTTTACTCGAAGGGCATTAACCAAACTGCTTAAGTCTGAATTTAAAAGCAGAGTTCCATGTGATAGCATCCTTCCCTTTTTAGCATACTGTGCATTTCCTGAAATCTTTCTGCCATTTACATAAATATCATTTCGGCTATTTAACTCAGCCGCTATACCTATTGTATTTAGGACATTAACAATAGGCTGTACAAATTCTTTGTAACTCTTTAAGTTATAACCCTCATAGCTGGAAATAAAGCTAAAATTAAGATTTCCTAAATCCTGATATACTGTCCCACCACCAGAAAGCCGTCTTATTACCTGAATATTCTTTTCAACTATATATTCATCATTAAACTCATCTAAAGCTTCTTGATTTTTACCAATAATGATGGATGGGGAATTAACATAAAAAAGAAAATAGTTATCGTTAACCGGAATATGGTGGAGTACATACTCTTCCATAGCCAAATTAATCGTTGGATCTGTAATACCTCTATTATCAATAAATTTCATGTTTATATTATCAGGAAGCACTTTACCCAAAGGTAACCATCATACCGCTGAAACGAAAGAAGGGAATACAATTAAATTGTATTCCCTTCTTTCATATGACAAACAACAGCGTTTAAACAAATTTAAGCCACAAGCTATTCTCTGAATAATCTTCTACAACGGTAGTTACACTATCGAAATGGAATGAACTAAACAGCGCTGAAACTTCCTGCTGAACCGACGTTATGCAATTATCAACTAAATCTGCTCTGAAACCCTTTGCTTTAAGTTCAAGAACATAGCCGATACATACTATTCTTGAAAGTATTTTACCTAAATCAACAAGTTTGCGTTGTGAGAGAACGCTGTTTAATGTAAAGCTTAAATCTTTCTTAAAGTGTAAACAAGCTTCTGAAGTTAATTTAAAGTCCTTTAAGAAATCAAATAGATGCAATTGCTTTTGCTTCTTCATTGCACGGGTAATCATATCGGCGATTTGAGAATAGAGCATTTCGTTTGACCCTTCGAAAATCTGGAAAGGCCTGCTATCCATAATACCCCTACCTCCGATATGAGTTGTTCTATAGCCCTGAGCTCCTGATAGCTGAACCAGCAGCTGAGCCGATTCTTGCATCAAATCAGTTACTACAGCCTTCATGCTGTTGGCTTCAATACCTTCTGAAGCCAGATTATGCTCAATCCCACTCATATTACTGCTATGTGCACACATAGCCGAGCAAATGGTAAATGCAGATTGAATTCGGCTTAATTGATATTGTACCTGATCAATCGCAAGTAAATTACTGGTCCCAACCATTCTATTTTTACATTGAGAAATCGCTTCGTCCAACATGCGTTTTATAAAGCCCATTCCCATTCCTGGAAACTGCAACCTACTTCTATGTAAAATATCAAGCATCATCTTGATACCTGTGGTTTCTGGTTCTAGTTTGTGACTCTTAGGTACTTCAATATCCAACTTGTTTAGTCCGTATGGAATCATATAAAGACCTGCATTATCATACAGTTCTTCTACTACTATTTTTTGTTTAGGAACAGACTCATCTGATATAAAGAAATCGATATCTCTTGCAAGCTCACCGTTATCAAGTTCTTTTCTGGAGGCAATTATCCAATAATTAGCCAGTCCGGTTAATCCTTGCCAGTGCTTCGTACCTTTAATTTTATAACCGTCTTCAACTTCTTTATTGAAAGTCTTCATGTTTAGAGCATCACTTCCATAATCAGGCTCGGTAATCATAAGCCCTCCCATATTCTGGTTCTTTAAAAAACGATTGAATATTTCCTGTCTGATACTTTCGTTGGCATATTTTGAAACAGGTTCCAGGAACAATGCGATATTAATTCCAAAAGTTAAAGAGAGCGATAATGATTCGTATGAAGCAGCTGACAAAACTCCTAAACACTCTTTTACTATACTTCCTCGTCCACCATATTGTTTAGGGATAGCAACCGACAGTGGTACTTTAGACATGATTTCACTCATTACTGCAGGCGGAAGACCTCTTTCTAAGCTTAGCTTATTTATGTCTTCTTTCTCGTGAAATAAGTGGCGTAATGTGTCTTCAAAGTCTTTTAAGAATTTAGAATATTCACTGTGTGTCAGGTCGTCCATAGTAATACTATCTTTTTACTTTCTATTTTTTTATTTTAAACTGAATTGGTAGCTCTCTTTTTTGTCAATATCGCTCAAAGATATATAGAATAAAAACATACTGTTAAATATTTTTTGCAATTAAAGGCTCTCCTCTCAATCCCTATCTACAAAAGACGTAGATAAAGCTTTAAATGAGGTGAAAAAAAACATATATTTTAATGATAAAACTCACAATATTACATAGAATTAACCTATTAAATATTGGTTTTTATCTACCTTTAGTACTATTCTTATAAAATTACTTTCATGAAAAAACGTATTGATATTATTGCCAGCCAACCTGGTGCTTACAAAGCAATGTCGGCTTTAGAAGGATACTTAAAAGTTTCCAGCCTTAACCCTATTCATAAAGAGTTAATTAAAATCAGAGCATCGCAAATAAACGGTTGTGCTTATTGTATAAATATGCACACCAGAGACGCACGAAAATTAGGAGAAACAGAACAGCGCATCTACCTTCTGAATGCCTGGCGGGAAACTGACTTATATACTGAGGAAGAAAGAGCTATTTTAGCTTTAACTGAAGAGGTTACCAATATAAAAAACAGTGTATCGGATGAAACCTATCAAAAAGCTGCAGAGCTATTTGATAGCACCTATTTGTCCGAGATTATCATGGCCATCGTAACAATCAATAGTTGGAATAGGTTAGCGATTACCTCGCAAAAAGAATTGGATTAACACTCTATTCTAATTTGCATCTAACATTTTCTGATAATGTATTTTAGCGCAAGTTTTGTACAAAAAAAGTCGCTAAATACATTATTAGAAGAACAACAGATAACCAACAATTCTACATCTTCATGAAGGCAGGATAGATCCTTAAAAATACTTGTCCGGAAGAAGGGTTTTTTCCATATAATGTATTCAGTTGGGAGTCTGTGTGATATAATGACACTTGTCCGCCAGCAGCCATACGAATCTTTCCAACAGTAAATACATCATAATTTAATCCCAATGTTAGCGCATTAACCGGAAAAAGAACATGTTCTCCATAGACACTCTCATCCAAATTTAATTCTTCCACAGATTTCTGAACCCATTCATAACGAGTGTACAGCTCGAGTTTTCTCAATCGGTAGGAAGCTTCAAACAAAGCTGCATTCTCGCCGTCATGTCCTTTAGCTTTATTAAGTCCCCAAAGCAAAGTTGCGTTCAAAAACTTCTCTTCGCCTAAAGATTTACTATAAATTGCAGAAGCGATGCTACGATTAATATCTACTCCCGGATGTGTAAGCTCGGGACTCTTAATCCACCCTTGGGAAAATTGGAAAGCCCAATTCTTTGTTGGATTATAAGATAAGCGGCCACTATATGAATCAAATCGTGGCTTATCAAAATCAAATCGATTTTCATCTGGCTCTCGTCCGGTAAAAGAAGACGCTTCAATTTTAAATTTATCATAGCGGAAACCCAAAGTTGCAACTCCGAAAGTAATATGAGTTCCATCATTCCAATGGTGACTAATGGGAGCATCCGGATTAGAAAATGCAGAGGGACGATGCATAAATGCAACAGAACCAAGCGCAGGTTCTCCTGGATAGCCTAAATAAATAGACAAGTCTGACTTTTCAGATAGGGATTGTGTGTAGCCAATAGATAGTGCTGAAAATAGATCATGCGGATGTTGCTGATCGACTAATGGGATTCCTTTCCACGATTCTCCGGTTTGAAACAATAATGGATAACCATCACCTCCTTCTGTAAGCCGATCTAAGGAAAGCATGACATTGAAGTTAAACAGTCCTTTTTGACCAACTTTACGTTGGCCCATTGCCATAAACCAGTTGGGAGCATCAAACATATCTCTCCCCCGAGTGCCTTTGTTTCCTAAGTCTGACTTTGTATACCGCAAAGCAATATTTCCATGCAGCATATACATCCATTTTTTTGAATGAAGCATAATCCCATACATTGGCGATTCATCAGGAAGCCATGTTGTTCCTGATCCATTTCGCGCCATCGGTAAATTCAACGAATAAGAATGTCCCATAGGAACAGCCATATCATGCATCATATCTTGCATAGCCGTTGTATCAGCAGAATGGTGCATAGCGTGCTCATCCTGAGCATAAACACTGAATATATAGGTACTTAAAAAAGCGGCTAATATAATTTTGATTTTCATATAAACTCGTTTAATGATCGACAAAGATAAAGTGTAAAGCTCTGTATAGCTTATACATTTTTATAAAAGTCTTATATATATCCTTAATAATATTGATAACTTTAAGGAAAATCATGATCAATGAGAGTATTTATTTATACAGATCTTGACCAAAGTCTTCAGGATGAATTACGAGCAAAACTACCTGTAGAATCAGACCTGACTTTTAAAAGTAACTTGTCTGAATCTGAGATACACCATGCATTTAAATCTGCGGAAGTAATACTGGGCAACCCCCCTCCTTCCTGGTTCAAGGAACCTTTACCTTCACTTAAGTTCTGGCAGATAGATTCTGCTGGTTTTAATCAATATCAACATATTAAACTTGATAGTCTCATAGCAAATATGGGAGATCTGTTTTCTCAAGACTGTGCTGAAACCATTATTGGTGGCATACTTGCCTTCTATAGAGGGATTAATCATTTGATCCGTTTTCAAATTGATAAAGAATGGAAAGCACCAATGATCAGGCCTTCCATGGAAAGTTTAGGTGATAAAAGAGTTCTAATTCTTGGTAGTGGAACTATTGGCCTGGCCGTTAGAAGAGCACTTGCCGGTTTTGGATGTCAAATAAAGACAACAGCACGTAACAATCCCATAGCAGATTTCCACTCTTTTAAAGAGACTATAAAGGCGTTGCCAGAAACAGACCTTGTTATTAATACACTTCCAGGAGCAGCAGACCATTATGTTTCAAAAATATTTATAGATGCCATGCGCCAAGGGAGCGTGTATGCAAACATTGGAAGAGGTAATACAACCGACGAAGATGCTTTAATAGCCGGACTTGAGAGTGGAAAATTGGCAGGAGCTGTGCTTGATGTTACTGAAAAAGAACCATTGCCTGCAGATAATCCGCTTTGGGGAATGAAAAATGTTATTCTCACTCAACATACGGGCGGTAGCGGGAAAGAGGAAGTTATAGGTAGAGTTGAAAGATTTATATCTAATTTCTATCAGTTTATAAGAAATGAAAGAATAGATGACCGAATAGAATTACAAGCGGGATATTAGAGAAAACCAGCCAGAATTAGAAAATACTTTCATAGCCTTCAACAAAATTCATTTTTAAGGGTTTATTATATATAGTCAATAATAATAAATCAAAAGAAATGAAAAAAGAGCATGATTTTACAGAATCAGTATGGACTGCAAATATTAATTCCTCGAGATATCCAGCGTTAGCAAATGATTTAGAGGTAGACGTAGCTATTATAGGTGGTGGAATAACAGGTATTAGTGCTGCTGCCATGCTAACAGCTAAAGGAAAAAAGGCAGTTGTTTTGGAAGCACACTCAATTGGCAAAGGGTCCACAGGTTATTCAACTGGCAATTTATACGCAACTGTAGGTGAAAGGCTCAGTACAATCGATTCAAAACATGGGGAAGAAACGATGCTCCAGGTCGTTAACTCCAGAACATTTGCTATTAATTTCATTGAAGAACAGGTTAAGAAGCATCATATAGATTGTGAATTCCAACGTGTACCCTGGCATTTATTCACTACAGATTCTTCAAAAGACAAAGACGAAGAAGTAGAAAAAGAGTTTGATGCAGCTCATAAAGCTAACTTGGAAGCCATTAATTCAGTTCCTTATATATTTCCTTTTCCCGATATTTCTACCATAGCTACTATTGATCATCAGGCGCAAATAAACCCCTATAAATATGTATTGGGACTAGCGGGTAGCATAGATCCAACAAGGTGCCAGATCTTTGAGAACACCAAAGTTTTAAAAGTTGAAGATGGAACACCTTGCCTTGTTCATACTAACAACGGAATCGTAAAGGCAAAGCAGGTTATTATGGCTACTCACTCGCCGAAAGGAATTTACGAAGTACATACAGAAATGGAGACTTATCGTGAGTTTGCTCTGGCAGCAAAAATAAAAGGAAGTTTACCTTTAGAGGGAATATACTGGCATATTAATGATTCCTATCAATATTCAATCCGTCCTTATTCAAATGAAGAAGGAAACTTTTTGATAATAGTCGGAGAGCCCTATTTGGTTGGAACAATCAATAATACAGAAGAATGTTTGCAAAAGGTTGAGCAATATCTACATAAGCATTTTGATGTTGAAGATATTATTTACCGCTGGGCGGCACAAAACTATAAATCTGCAGACGGATTACCTTATATAGGGACAAGTCCATTACAATCGAATGTTTTCATTGCAACGGGATTTAAAGCTGATGGACTTGTTTACGGAACATTGGCAGCATCAATAATAACAGACACTATTTTTGGAGTAGAGAACGACTGGTCTAAATTATATGATCCTAAACGCTTTACTCCTCTTGCTTCAGCCGGGCAGTTTATAAAGGAGAATGTAAATGTCATTACTTCTTTAGTTAAAGACTATTTATTTTATGGAGAGGTTGATCAATTAAAGGAAATCAAAGCCGGTGAAGGGAAAACCTTGAAGTTAGATGATGAAAAAGTAGCGGCATATCGCGATGAAAATAATGAACTGCACATCGTTTCATCTGTTTGTACACATTTAGGTTGTATCGTTCACTTCAATAATGCCGAAAAAAGCTGGGATTGTCCATGCCACGGAAGTCGTTTTACCATTGATGGAGAAGTTATTGAAGGGCCAGCATATACGAACTTAGCGAAACCAAAAGATACACCTTCTTAATGTCTATGAAAATTATAGCATTTATTGTACCTTTGTTTCTTTAGTTCTTTATACATTCTTAATCAACCGAAGAAGGCTTTGCTTAGCTGCAAATTAATAGGGAATCGTGTGTAAATCACGAACTGTCGCGCAACTGTAAGTAACATAAAGTTTTTACCAATACAAGAATCCACTGTCTGAGCAATCAGAACGGGAAGGATGGTAAAAATGTTACAAGTCAGGAGACCTGCCTCATTCGAATTGACAATGCTTTCGCGATATGAAGCTACAGTCAGGTATGATACATTTTAATTCAGGTCCTTCTCCACTTATGAATTCTCTTTGTATCTCCCTTTCATACCATTCATTTCTCAAAGCATTGTGACTTAGCAAAGAACTTTAACAGATTTATTAATCTTTTAAAAAAACAACAATGCTAACTAACAATCTTGGCTACCCGCGTATTGGTAGCAATCGAGAACTCAAAAAAGCCTGCGAGCACTATTGGTCGGGCAAAACATCTCAACACGAACTTCTTCAGGTGGGTAAGGATATCCGCCAGCGAAACTGGCAATTACAGCAAGAAGCTGGTATTGATTTAATTCCTTCCAACGATTTTTCATTTTATGATCAGGTATTAGACATGACATTAACAGTTGGTGCAATACCTAATAAATATTATGAAGTTATACTAAACCGCAATAACTCAGAGATTGATCTCTATTTTGCTATGGCGAGAGGATTTCAAAAAGAAGAAGTGGATATAACTGCAATGGAAATGACTAAGTGGTTTGATACCAATTATCATTACATCGTTCCTGAGTTCCAAAAAAATCAGCAGTTCAAACTCTTTTCTACAAAAATTCTAGATGAGTTTCATGAAGCGAAACAATTGGGTATACTAACTAAACCGGTTATTATAGGCCCAGTTTCCTACTTGCTTTTGGGAAAGGAAAAGGAAGAAGGCTTTGAACGGATCGAACTGTTAAAAAATCTTTTACCTGTATACTTTGAAATCCTAAATAAATTAAAGGAAAATGGAGTAGAATGGGTACAATTTGATGAGCCATTCTTGGCAATGGACTTAAATGAAAAGGAGAAGGCTGCATTTACTTCTGTTTATACAGAAATCCATAAAAAATTTCCAGCGATCAATATATTGGTTGCTACCTATTTCGAAGGTCTGCGAGACAATACTCACTTAGCTGCTTCTTTACCGATAACAGCTTTGCATATCGACTTAATACGCTGTCCGGAACAATTGGATGAAGTGTTAAATATACTTCCTCCTCATCTTCAGCTATCCCTAGGTATAGTTGATGGAAGAAATGTCTGGAAGAACGATTTTAATAATTCCTTAGGATTGATAGATAAAGTTGTTCATAAAATAGGAACTGAACGTGTATTGATTGCACCATCTTGTTCATTGCTTCACTCTCCTTGTGATTTAACCAGTGAAACGAATGAGCTAACATTAACCCCGGAAATTAAACAATGGCTCTCGTTTGCAAGACAAAAAATCAATGAAGTAAAAATACTTAAGGAGCTGGCAGATGGGAACCAGAACAGTGATATTGCTGAAGAATTAAAGCAGAATCAAATTTCCATTGAAGCACGAAAGGTGTCTTTATTGATTCATAATCCATTAGTAAAAGAACGAGTAAGATCAATCAGAGGTGAAGATTCAAAAAGACGAAATCCTTTTATAATACGTAAACAGAAACAACATGAAGCATTAAACCTACCTTTATTCCCTACTACAACGATCGGTTCGTTTCCACAAACATCAGAGGTAAGAAATTGGAGGTCGCAATTTAAAAAGGCAGAAATCAATAAACAACAATACGAAGATTTGCTGAAGCAGGAGACTGAAAAAACCATACGCTGGCAAGAAGATATTGATATAGATGTACTCGTTCATGGGGAATTTGAACGCAACGACATGGTTGAGTATTTTGGAGAACAATTAGCCGGATTTGTATTTACTAAAAACGGTTGGGTTCAGAGCTATGGGTCACGTTGTGTAAAGCCTCCGATTATTTACGGAGATATTTCTCGTCCAAAAGCAATGACTGTTCAGTGGACTGAATATGCTCAAAGCTTAACGTCACGTTTAGTAAAGGGTATGTTGACTGGTCCGGTTACCATTCTTCAATGGTCTTTTGTTAGAAATGACCAGTCACGCTCAGAAACATGCAATCAAATTGCTTTAGCCATTCGTGACGAAGTAAGCGACTTAGAAAAGGCAGGCATTAAAATTATCCAGATTGATGAACCTGCAATTCGTGAAGGTTTACCTTTAAGAAGAGCTGATTGGCAGAATTATTTACAATGGGCCATAACTGCTTTTCGTATCGCCTCATCAAGCGTTGCCGATGAAACACAGATTCATACTCATATGTGTTACTCTGAATTTAATGATATTATCCAAAACATTGCAGATATGGATGCTGATGTTATAACGATCGAATGTTCTCGTTCAAAGATGGAGTTACTGGATGCTTTTGCTAAATTCAGATATCCGCATGAAATTGGTCCGGGAGTATATGATATTCATTCTCCGAGAGTTCCTTCAAAAGAAGAAATGGTCGACCTTTTAAAGAAAGCAAAAGCTGTAATTCCAGCTGATCAGCTATGGGTTAACCCAGACTGCGGACTAAAAACACGTCACTGGGATGAAACTAAAAAAGCGCTATTAGAAATGGTAGCAGCGGCAAAAGAACTTCGGGTAACGGAGAAAGAATTTGTTGCTTAATAAACTTAGGGATGAGGTATCTTCTTTTGATGGATACCTCTCCCCTTTTTTAAGAAACGTATCTGTCTTTTGATGATGCCAAACCAGATGTAAGTAAGAATATAGCCGCTACCAATAATAAAGCAAGCGGAACATACCAATTATGAGTTAAGCTATAGAGCGCCCCGAATAATGGAGGACCGCTAGCCGCTATCAAATAACCTACAGACTGTGCCATACCTGATAAATTTGCAGATTCAGATGGATGTTTTGTTCTAAGAATAAAGAACATGGTTACCAATGTATAAGCCAAGCCAAGGGATATTCCTACTATAATTACTGAGATCATAATGAATTCAGTCTTCCAAACAATTATTCCCAGCAAACCTAATAATAAGAGAATAAAAGTAACCCATATCAAAGAGGTTTGATCTTTCATCTTTCCGGCAACAATCGGCCCGATAAGCATAATAGGCAACTGACCCATTTGTATGTAGGAAAGCATCCAGCCAGATCTTTCAGCAGACATACCCCAGCTTTGTAAAACTGTGGGAAGCCAGGCAGCTAATGTGTAAAAAAAGAATGACTGTAAACCCATCAAAATGGATATCTGCCATGCAAGACGTGATTTCCAGAGTGATTTATTACTTAGCCTGGAAGTATCTGCTGCTGATGATACCGACCTTTTTTTAATCTGTGGCAACCAAAGAAGAAAAGCTACGAGTGCAAGAAAGCCCCAAATACCGATAGAAGCTTTCCATCCTAAGCCAGTAGATTGCCCGATGCGAATGCTGAATCCAACTGCCAAGGCTGAGGTTAGATTCATAGATACAAGATAAAATCCGGTAATAAGACCTGCCTTGTTTGGAAATTCTTTCTTGATAAAAGCAGGCATCAAAACATTTCCTACTGTAATAGCTGCGCCGATTAAAGCAGCACCAATAAATAGTAAAGAAACATTCCCAACAGAGCGAACAAATAATCCAAAAGCAAGAACTAACATGGAGTAAAGCAATAGCTTTTCCAATCCGGTTCGCTTTGCTGCCTTAGGAGCAAGAACCGACAATAATGCAAAAGACATTAAGGGAATTGTAGTTATTAACCCTACAAGCATAGGTGTAAGTCGCAATTGTTCTGTAATTTCTAATATTACCGGCCCAACAGCAGTAATGGGTGCACGTAGTGTCGATCCCACGACAATTACACCTATTGCCATTATTATAAAATCAAATCTTTTTTTTGAGGATAAATTTTTAATGAGGGGGGCACTTCCTTTTTCGTCTTCTTTCATGAATATTCTATATCATTGAAAAACTGCGACAAAGATACCCATTCGATCATATATTCAACGTATTAAAAGAAATGTTAAATATATTTGTTTAATTACGGAATGTTCGTAGATTCACTTAATAAGATAATAAAATGGAAAAACTTAGTCAACAAGAGGAAGAAGCCATGCAACTTGTGTGGAAAAATAAAGGTGGTTTTATAAAAGATATATTGAACTTATCTCCAGAACCTAAGATACCTTATACTACTTTGGCATCAACTCTAAAAAACCTAGAGAAGAAGGAATATGTAAAGTCAACCAAACTAGGAAACTCTTACCATTATAAACCTCTTATCAAAGAAAACGAATATAAAAAAGCCTTTATGGGAGATTTCGTAAGTGACTATTTCAAAAATTCTTATAAGGATTTGGTGAGCTTCTTTGCAAAGGAAGAAAAAATATCCCCAAAGGAATTAAAGGAAATTTTAGAGATGATTCAAAAACCAAAACCTTAGATTATGTCGGAATTAATGATATATCTTCTAAAAGCTAATATTGCTTTAACATTATTTTATTTGGGCTATTACTTTGGGTTGCGTAACCTGACTTTTTATAGATTAAATCGATATTATCTACTCCTAGCTCTGACTTTCTCAGTAACATACCCTTTGATTAATCTAAAAAGCTTGTTTAGTAGCAAACTGGATATTCCCGCCGAAATAATAACAGCACTTCCTGATTTGAATAACCTTCATTTTTCGCAACAAGGAATGGAATTCAGTGAAATTATTGAATATTTCCTATGGTTCAGCTTTGCAGTAGTCTTTTTTAATTTATTAATTAAACTTCGGGGAGTATTAAAGGTTCATGTAAACTCAATACCAGCTCATTGGAACATTTACCCCTATAGAAAATCACAGGAAGACATTACTCCATTTTCATTTTGGAAATCAATTTACCTTAACCCTGACAAACACAACAAAGAAGAATTTGACAAAATTTTCAAACATGAATATATCCATGTACGTCAGCTTCACAGTCTGGATACCTTAACTGCTGAGCTTGTATTTGTATTTTTTTGGTATAATCCTATTTGCTGGTTTATAAGACAGTCCATTCATGAAAACATAGAATTTATTACGGACCAAAAAGTATTATCTACCGGAATAAATAAACAAAGTTATCAATATAGCTTACTAAACATCAGCAGCTTACCTACAGAACCAGCATTAGGTAACCACTTTAACATTAAAAACCTCAAGAAGAGGATAAAGATGATGAACAAGAATCAAACGTCGAATAGTCATCTAAGTAAATATGTATTTATTTTGCCCATAGTTATCATTGGCTCGCTGATTTTTAGCATTTCAAATGCAAAGGAAAGCCTTGATTCATCTCCCTTATCTACCAGCATAATAACAAACGAAAGGATGGCAGAGGAACAAAATAGTTTATTGCCAAATACAGAGCCTGCAAAAGGACGTCTTCCTGAAAATCTTTTAATTCTAGTAAATGGTGTAAAAGTTAACGAAGAAGATTTCAAAAAGATAAATCCGAAAGACATTGAATCTATAAATGTTTACAAAGAAGAATCAGCTATTGAAAGATTTGGTAAAGAAGCTACAGATGGAGTAATTGAAATCTTCACAAAAGCTAACAAAAAATAGTAGTTTTGTCGCTTTCTTAGAAATAAAGATCAAATGAATTGGATAATACTAATAATTGCAGGCTTATTCGAAGTTGGCTTTGCCACTTGTTTGGGTAAAGCTCGTGAATCTGTAGGATTATCAGCTACTTGGTGGTTTATTGGCTTTCTGGTCTGCCTCTCAATTAGCATGTATTTATTGATAGTTGCTACTAAAACCTTACCCATTGGAACAGCTTATGCTGTATGGACAGGTATTGGGGCTGTTGGAACTGTATTGATAGGAATTTTATTCTTTCACGAACCGGCAACCTTTTGGCGGGTCTTCTTCCTTATTACTTTAATAGCGTCCATTATTGGTTTAAAGGTGGTTTCTGCACATTAATTCTCTTAACTATCTGAATGCCACAATAGCTTATGTGATAATTTTAAAAAAAACATTTGGATATATTAACAGTGTTAAGTAGCTTTACACCGTTAATATATGGGAATTACAGAACGCAAAAAAAGAGATAAAGAAGATTTAAAACAGCGCATTTTAGACGCTGCTAAATTGCTTTTTACTAAATACGGTTATGAATCCACTTCTATTCGTAAAATTGCGAAGGTAATTGAATTTAGTCCTACAACCATCTATCTGTATTATCGCGACAAGAATGATATTCTCTATGCTCTTCATCGGGAGGGTTTTAAGATGCTGGGCACAAGTTTCCATGATTTAGGAAAAATTGAAGATCCCTTTGAACGCTTAAAAAAAATGGGATGGACATATTTACAGTTTGCTCTTGACCATAGCGATTTCTACGAGTTGATGTTTATTATGAAAGAACCTCTGCAATGGCTTGATGAGGATGAATGCTCTTCTGATAAATGGCAAGAGGGTATTAATGCCTTTGAGCCCTTACACAAAACAATTATCGATTGTCAGAAAAAAGGCTATTTCGAAGATCAAGATCCTAAGTTATTTTCTCTATTTGTATGGTCTACTGTTCATGGACTCTGCTCCTTGTCTTTACATGGACATTTTGAGCAAGTGGTTAAAGGAAATAAACTTGACATTCATCCAGACAAAATACTAGAAGATTCTTTTGAAAACTTTTTAAACCTTATTGATAAACTTAAATAGATCAGGCTGTTGTAATATAGGAGTTTGCATTATTAATTATGAAGAAACAAATTATAAATATAATTATACCGAGCCTCATTCTTTTAGGTTATAGTTCTCTTGTCTCTGCACAAACAAATAGTTTGGAAAGCTATATTGAAGAAGGGTTGAAAAATAACCTGGTTCTTAATCAAAAAAACATTTCATGGGAGAAAGCAATGATCGGCCTTCAATCGGCCAAGAGCTTCTATCTTCCTACAGTTGGTTTCCAAACTACCTATTCAACAGCAGACGGTGGAAGGAATATTCCTTTACCTCTAGGCGATCTTCTAAACGGTGTTTATTCTACTTTAAATGACCTGACTCAATCACAAAGATTTACTGAGCTTGAAAACACAGAAATCGGCTTTCTTCCCAAGAATTATTACGATGCCAAGATACGAACCACGGTTCCTATTCTGAATTCAGACATTCGCTATGGAGTTAAATTAAGCGAGCAGCAAATTGTTCTAAAAGAATATGAGTTAGAAATATATAAACAAGAATTAATAAAGAATATAAAGATTGCTTATTATAATTATTTATCTGCTCTGCAGGTGGTTGACATCTATAAATCTTCTCAAGTTCTAGCCCAAGAAGGAAAACGTGTAAATGAAAAACTCTATGAAAGTGGTAAAGGGCTTCCTGTTTATATTATGCGGTCTGAAAGTGAGATTGCACAGATTAATGCGGATTTTTCTAAAGCCAAGCAGCAAGCTGAGAATGCCAAACTATACTTTAATTCTTTATTGAATCGGTCGCCTGAGTCAGACATTGATAGCTCTCTTGAAAGCGATACGACATTAAGGGTTGCTGAGAAACTACTTCTACAGGAAATAAATATTAATAAGAGAAGCGAAATACAGTCCTTAAATCAGGCACTAACAATCAATGAAACACTATTAAATAAGGATGAGCAGTACTTTATTCCAAAATTAAGTGGCTTCCTTGATTTAGGATCTCAAGCTGAAGGCCTTCACTTTAACAAGGACAGCAGATATTATATGATTGGACTTCAACTAGACATCCCTATCTTCTCAGGAATGAGAAATAAGTACAAAATCAAAGAAACCCGATTGAACCTTCAGTATGCTAAGCTTGAATTAGAAAATGCAAAGCAGAATTTAAACTTAAGTGCTGAGGTTGCAAAGAATAAATTAAAATCAGCATTTGAAGTATATCAAGCCTCAATGGAACAATTAAAGGCTGCCAACTCCTATCAGCGACTGATTGATCGTGGTTACCAGGCAGGTGTCAATACATTTATTGAAACTATCGATGCCCGAAATCAACTAACAGCAGCTCAATTAGCTTCTCAGATAAACAAGTATAACGTATTAATTTCTGCAGCAGAATTGGAAAGAGAATTAAACATTAATCCTTAATTATGAAAAACGTCCCTACTCAACTCAGTCTTTTTTTCTTAATCAGCCTTTTTATAGCATGTGGAGGAGCAGAAACTAATGATGGATTAAATAGAGAAGATATCATTCCTGTAAAACTACTTCCTCTACAGGAGGGTGAAAGTGCAAATGCTATTCAAACTTCTGGAACTTTTACAACAGAAGATGAAGCTGTTTTATCTTTTAAAAATGGTGGAATTGTTCAGCAAATAACGGTGAACGAAGGAGATCATGTAAAAAAAGGTCAGTTACTAGCGAGATTAAATATGACAGAAATCAATACCGGTGTGCAACAAACTGATCTGGCTCTTGAAAAAGCAGAACGTGATTATAAACGGGCACAGCAACTATTCAGAGATTCTGTTGCAACTAGAGAGCAACTGGAAAATGCAAAAACAGCTCGGGATATCGCCATCCAACAAAATAAAGCAGCACAATTCAATCAAAATTTCTCTGAAATAAGAGCCAATACTAACGGATATATCTTAAAGCGTTTTGTAAATGCAGGACAGACTGTTGGACCGGGAACTCCGATTTTACAAGTCAATGGTGCAGGAAATACAGATTGGAAATTAAAAGTTGGAGTAAGCGATCAACAGTGGGCATTGTTAAACATCGGCGATGAGGCATTAATTGAAAGCAATTTAGCTAAAGAAAAAATCAAAGGACAGGTTTTAAGAAAATCAGAAGGAATAGATCCAAGTTCCGGAACCTTCACAATTACATTAAAGATAAATGCAGGTCAGAATCTAAACTTAGCATCCGGTGCATTCGCAAGAGCTACTATTTATCCTTCTAAAAAAAGTACAGGATGGAAGATACCCTACGATGCATTATTGGATGGCAATGCTAATCATGGATTTGTATTTGTAACCAACGATAAGAAAACAGCTAAAAAAGTGGAAGTGACACTCGGTGCCATATCAAAAGATGGAGTGATGGTATTATCCGGCTTAGAAGGTTCTTCTTATTTAATTATTTCTGGAAGTGCATACCTGAGTGATGGGTCTAAAATCAATACTTTTTCTAATCAAGACAGCTTAAATAATTAAAGATGAATATTGCTAAATATGCTCTAAAGAACAGCCAATTCACCTTAATTATGGTTTTGCTGATTATTGTGTTAGGGCTCAGTACCATTTTTAGTATGCCACGATCAGAGGATCCGGAAATGAAAACTACGATGTTTCCAATTGTGGTTGTATATCCAGGAACCAGCCCGAAAGATATGGAAGAGCTGGTGGTTGATCCAATGGAAAGCGTATTTTATGGACTGGATGATATAAAACAAATTAAAACCAGTATCGTTAATGGCTTAGCACTCATTTTTGTAGAATATACGTTCGAGTCTGATGTAAATGATAAATATCAGGAACTTATTCGTGAGATTTCTGCCCTGCGTCCCACCTTACCTGAAAATATTTATTCTATTGACGTTCAACGGGTAGACCCATCGAATGTCAATGTCATGCAACTAGCCCTTATTTCTGAGAATGCTTCTCGTGATGCTTTAAAGCAAAAAGCAGAAGATTTAAAAACCGATCTTGAAAAGGTTACAGCCTTAAAAGAGGTGGATATTAGTGGATTATCAGACCAGCTTATTCGCGTAGATGTGCAACCCGACCAATTAGCGAAGATGAATATATCATTAACGCAGGTTATGCAAGCGATTGAAAACGGGTCGGTAAATATACCTGGAGGTAGTGTTATAGCAGGTGGAAAAACCTTTAGTATCAAAACTACCGGCAATTATCAGAATATTGATGACATCAAGAACACGATCGTCAATAGCAGCGAAGGAAAAAATATTCTATTAAAAGATATCGCTCAAGTATATACTGATTATGCACCAGACAATCACATTACACGCTTGAATGGCTATCGTTCTTTGTTCATTAATGCGGCAATGAAAAAAGGTCAGAATATTACAGAGGTCCAGAAAGAATATTTACCAATTATCAATAAATACAAAGAAGAATTACCTAGCAATATGGATCTGGTAATGAACTTTGATCAGGCTAATAATGTAAACAATCGTCTGGGTGGATTAGGAATAGACTTCTTAATTGCAGTTACCTTGGTAATATTTACGTTGCTTCCTCTCGGAAACCGGGCTTCTGCAGTTGTAATGATTGCAATTCCCTTGTCGTTATCCATGGGGATCGTTGCTCTCAATTTATTGGGCTATAGCCTCAATCAATTAAGTATTGTGGGTTTCGTTGTAGCATTAGGTTTACTGGTTGATGACAGTATCGTTGTTGTAGAGAATATTGAGCGATGGATGCGGGAAGGATATTCTCGTGTGGACGCGGCGTTAAAAGGTACAGAACAGATTACATTAGCGGTTATTGGTTGTACTGCAACATTGGTTATCGCATTTATGCCTCTTCTTTTTATGCCGGAAGCTGCCGGAGATTTTATCCGCAGTATGCCTGTAGCAATTATCTGTTCAGTTTTGGCCTCTATGATAGTAGCATTAACGGTAGTTCCGTTTTTAGCAAGTAGAATTCTAAAGCCACATGAACATCCGGAAGGAAATAAAGTACTTCGTGTTTTTCAAAAAGTAATACACAGTACCTATGCCGTTTTATTGGATAAAGCCTTAAAAAAACCTTGGCAAGCTGTTATAATAGCTATCATAATATTTATTGGCTCATTATCTCTAATACCTGTGGTAGGCTTTAGCCTATTCCCTGCTTCTGAGAAGCCACAATTCTTAATCAATATTACCGCACCCCTTCAGTCAAACATCTATTATACAGATTCTATTACGCGTCAAATTGAGAAAAAACTAGATAGCATTACTGAGGTAAAATACTATTCATCAAACGTTGGAAAGGGTAACCCCCAGATCTACTACAATGTAATGCAGGCAAATGAACGCAGCGATTTTTCAGAGATATTCGTTCAGTTAAAGGAAGATACGAAAGCAAAGGATAAAGTAAGGCTCATTAATGAATTACGACAATTATGGACTCCTTATCCAGGTGCAAAGATAGAGGTAAAGGATTTTGAACAAGGGGTCCCTACCATTTCACCGGTAGAAGTGAAGATTTTAGGCAATAATCTGGATACATTGCAATCATTAGCGGCCAAGGTTGAAACGCTTCTTCATAATACAGAAGGAACACTTTATGTAAATAATCCGGTTCAAAATAAAAAAACTGATATTCGTGTCAAGGTCGATAAAGCAAAAGCTTTAGCCTTGGGAGTGCCGAGTTCTACTATTGACCAAACGATCCGGATGGCTTTAGCAGGAATCGATGTTGCCAATTTTAACGATCCTTTAAATGATAACAATGACTATCGCATTCGTCTGAGTGTGCCTCGAAGTTCGCATCCAGACCTCACTGTCTTTAATAATATATATGTGAATAATGTTCAGGGAACCTCCATTCCTTTAAGCCAACTGGCTAGCCTGGAGCTTGAATCTTCATCGTCTCAAATCAGCCACCTCAATAAAATACGTACAGTTTCAGTAAACTCTTTTGTTCAAAGTGGGTATCAAAATGATCAGGTAATTCAGCAGGTTATTGATGAAATGAACGAAATGCCTCTTCCGGATGGTTATAGCTACATAATGGGTGGCGAAGTGGAAGCAAGAGAGCAATCATTTGGAGGCTTCGGAACGATTATCCTGACAACAGTATTTCTGTTTATAGCAGTCTTGGTTCTAGAGTTCAAAACTTTCAAAAGCACTCTCATAGTTTTATCAGTGATCCCGCTAGGAATTGTAGGCGCAGTTATCGCTCTTCTGTTAACAGGAAACACATTGTCATTTGTAGCAACAATAGGAATGGTAGCTCTCGCGGGAATAGAAGTCAAGAATACCATTTTATTAGTCGATTTTACTAATCAATTACGAAGAGAAGGAATGGAATTAAATGAAGCAATAGAGAAGGCAGGAGAAATCAGGTTCTTACCAATAATACTAACAACCCTAACAGCTATTGGCGGATTATTACCCATTGCATGGTCAAGCAATCCATTGATTTCACCTTTAGCAATTGTAATTATTGGCGGATTAATCAGCTCTACACTTTTATCCAGAATTGTAACTCCGGTAGTTTACAAGCTAATGCCACCTAAAATTTAAACTAATATTCCAGTACTAATTGCTTGTGAAGTTTTAATAAGGTTTTTCCGGGTTCAACACAAAAGCCCGGATGAACCTTTGAGCATTGTATAATTGTACTCCTTGTTGCAGTAAGCCATCGAAAACGGTCAGCAATATCTAACTTTCCTATAGGTCCTCCATCTCTCCCTCCCAAACATATTTTTTCAATAGATCGCAAATTATTCTCGATTTCCTGAAAGTCAAAAGACCTGGAGAATGAATGAAGTCGTTTCTCATCCAGTGTAAAAGCGGCTTCTAAGAAACGTTTCTTCTTACAAAATAGGATAACTCCTATATTCAAAAACTCTTCTCGCTCTACCCGTGGAACAAAACGGATAACCGCATACTCATAAATATGCTTCTCTTGCATTTCGGGCTTCATTTACAAAAATTTCTGAATGAGCAATTCTAGTCTTTAAAAACTGAGCATATACCTGACGATGCTCTTCTGCTGTGGTAAAAGGACTATCTTTAATTAGCCATTTATCGGGAATCAAACTAACAATCGAATCTATTAATTCATCCGTCAAAATAGACTTAAACTCTTCATTAACAGCATCAAGTTCAGTAGCATACGGAAGCAGAACATGTTCTTTTATTTTAACAAAGGGCCGCAACGCCTGCTCCTCCCAATTCTGCCAGGAATGATGAAAGTAAAGCGCAGCACCATGGTCTATTAACCAGAGTTCATTTTTCCAGAAAAGCATATTGGTATTTCGGGCTGTACGATCTACATTAGTTATAAGTGCATCCAACCATACAATTTTTGATGCTAGTAAAGAATCAACCTTGGCTACAAGAGGATCAAAAGTAATGGCTCCTGAAAGATAATGAAGAGCCAGATTCAAACCAATACTTGCTTTTAACAAGTCTTGTATCTCCTCATCCCCTTCTGTGCGTCCAAAAGCTTCATCAAGATTCGCAAATACAATTTCAGGCATCTTCAACCCCAATGCTCTTGCTATCTCACCTCCAATTAATTCGGCGATTAAAGCCTTAACACCTTGTCCGGCTCCTTGAAACTTCAGCACATACAGAAATTCATCATCAGCTTCAGCAATAGCAGGCATTGAGCCTCCTTCGCGTAAAGGCGTAACATAACGGATTACCTGAACAGTTCTAAGTTGAGGTTGATTAATCATTCTTCATAGATAAAAGTGTTAAGATATCTGTTCTAAAGCTTGCTTAATATAATTCAACCCTTCATCGGAGTAATGAAGCGTCAAAGCTTGTTGGCGACCTTTTTCATCCATCTTTAAAAGTGACTTTCTTAGAATATTAACAATCTTTTCTGGCTCATACTTTGGAAAAAAATCTTCATACTGAAACTCTAAGAAAACTAAACACAACGCATTCTCAAGTGTCTGAACCTCTTTATCGACCTTAATCTTCTTTTTCAGAAGGAATTGTCTTACCCGATCAATCTGATCTTGCCCATATCCTACTTCTTTCATAATTGCCGTCGACTTATCAGCATGAAAAACTGCTAAATTACGTCGCCAGTCTAAGTAACCGGCTTTGCCATCAGGATATTGACTACGAGGAATCTCCCAACGACCAATATGTTGACTTCGAGACGCTAATAACAATTCCTCACTTGGTTGCGGATCAAGCTTTAAGACCCATTCATATAGTCGATTGGCTAAGAAATACTCTTCAGGAAAAACCTCTCCTTTATAGGTATAGCTTACAGGATCCATCCTGTTGTAAGCATCGTATTTTTCAAATGCTAAATCTAATTTATTCATCAATCGCAAAATAAGGAAAATATTGCATTATCGTACAGATTCGTAAGCAATCCTGCTGCCTGGTTGAGAAAAAACAATCTGCCATACATTATTAGATTTTGCTCTAAAGGAGGCTGCAGAACAGGATAAATAATAAACCCACATCTTATAAAACCGCTGATCGTATTTCTCTTTCAATTGAGGCCATGAATTCTTAAACCTCTTTTCCCATTCCATCAATGTACGATCATAGTGCAAACCTATGTTATGCCAGTCTTCTAAAATAAACTTTCCTTGTGTAGCTTGATCGATTTGAAAGATAGAAGGAATCATTCCATTTGGAAATATATACTTATCGATCCAGGGATCAGCTACAATTGCGGACCGATTACCTCCGATACAGTGTAACAAGAAAAGGCCATCTTTCTTTAAAATCCGCTGAACAGTGTCCATATAACTTTGATAATTTTTATACCCAACATGCTCAAACATTCCAATCGAAACAACTTTATCGAACTCCCCTTTCAATGTCCTATAGTCTTGTACCCTGATTTCTACAGGTAAACCAGCACAGACGCTAATTGCTTTTTTAGCTTGCTCCTCAGAAATGGTTATTCCCAACACATTGACCTGATATCTTTCAGCAGCAAAACGAGCAAAGCCTCCCCAGCCGCAGCCAATATCAACAACCGTCTCACCCGGTTTCAATTTTAACTTCCTACATACAAGATTAAGCTTTGCCTCTTGTGCCTCATCTAATGTTAAAGCATCTTTCCAATAAGCACAAGAGTAAATCATTCTTGAATCCAGCATGCTTTCATAAAGCACATTACCGATATCATAATGTTTATATGCTACATCTTTTGCTCTGGAAATAGATTGAAGGTTAAACACCCGGGCTTTTAATAGCAAAAGAGCTTTTTTAAGATCCCACTTTATATAAGTCGATAGATTTGTGGAGATAATTCGGTACATAAATTCATCCAGTTGCTCACAATCCCACATTCCATCCATATATGTTTCACCGAGGCCAATGGAGCCGTCTCTAAAAACCCGCTCATAAAACACATCATCTTGAATCGATATATCCCAAGGCTGAGACCCATTTACTTTGACCCCAGCTTTCGACAACAACTGCTTAATAAAATCTGCGTAAAAGTTTTTTGCCATATTTCTTTAAATAAAACTCACAAAAAATAGCTAATACCTTCTATTAATGAACAGCATTATATAAAGCAATCCAGAAAATCTAGAAGCATATGAATAACTAAACCAATTCCGACAAGCCTAAATTTAGGAAAAAACAACAGAATAAAATAAAATGGGATGATATAATAAGAATGCAGAGGATGAAAACCAATGCTACAACGCATTGGATCATAAATAGGTACAGCCAGTAGATGATCCAAGTCTACTAACATAGTAGCCATCATAATAAGAAAAGCTTTTATCCTAAAATCCTTATAGAAAAACCAGGCAATCATTGCCGGTACCAAAAAATGTAAAGCTATGTGTATCATGTCTCTTTATCGCGAACACTATTGATTATCAACAACCACCGATCTACGAGCAACTCTTCCCACAGTTAAACCCTGAACTACAATGGAGAATACAACCACAAAATATGTTATTTCCAAAAGAAGATTCTTGTATTCTCCATTAGCCATTGAAAGTACCAAAGCAATGGATACCCCTCCTCTCAAACCTCCCCAAACTAACATCCTCATTGTATTCCGATTAAAGGTACTCAAGAAAGGAAGAGCAAAAGAAGGCAACCAAATAGAAATAAATCGTGCAAACAAAACGATAAAGATTGATGCAATACCTAATAGCCAGTGTCCAAACAAATCAGGTATTAACAATAATTCAAATCCGATAAACAAAAACAAAATGGCATTTAATACCGCATCTATCAATTCCCAGAATTTCCCCACATAATCGCGGATTACAACAGAACTAATGGCGCGTTTACCTACATTTCCAATAAATAGACCTGCCGCAACCATTGTTAACGGGCTGGACAGATGCAATGCAGCTGCAACAAGATACCCCCCCATAACTACAGACAAAGTGATTAGTACCGAGACTATGTAATCATTTGTTTTTCTTAATGCCATGGATGCCGTAACACCTAATAAAGATCCTAAAAGCAAACCGCCTCCAGCTTCTTTTAATAGTAACCACGATATAGAAGAAAAAGAGATGGCCAGCTCTTCGGTCTGTGCCAACTGTAAAATAACTGCAAACAATACAACAGCTACACCGTCATTAAAAAGTGACTCTCCACCAATTTTTATCTCCAAAGATTTCGGAACGTTTGCTTGTTTCAATATTCCCAATACGGCAATCGGATCAGTAGGAGAAATCAGAGCTCCAAACAATAAGCAGTAGATAAAAGGAACCTCAATATTTAACAAAGGGGCAATGTAATACATAATACCTCCTATTACGAATGTGGAAATCACAACACCAACAGTTGCAGAGGTAATGATGGGTTTTTGATATTGTTTAAGCTCTGTAAAGTTTACATGCAATGCTCCGGCAAAGAGCAAAAAATTCAACATAGCACCCATAAGTACCTCGGTGAAATCGAATTCCGAAATCATGTTAAAGAAACTCAAAGTTGTCTTAGGGAAAACGCTAATACCTACTACCCGGATTACAATGGAAACAATAATCGCTATCAGCATAATGCCAATAGTAAAGGGAAGCTTCATAAACCTATGATTTATATAGGCAAAGAATGAAGCCAAAACAATTAAAATTGAAAAAGTGTAGTATAATTCCATGCGATTGTATTGCTGCACAAAATAGAAAAAATAATTTGTTACTTTTATGCCAATCAAAGTTTAAGAACATGACCTATCAACCTAAGAAGGAACGTTACGAAAAAATGTTATACAATACCTGCGGAAAAAGCGGTTTAAAATTACCCGCTATTTCATTAGGCCTGTGGCACAATTTCGGCGATGATTCTTCTCATACAAATAAAAGAGCCATTTGCCACACAGCATTCGATCTGGGCATAACTCATTTTGACTTAGCAAATAATTATGGACCACCTGCAGGAAGTGCAGAAACTGCCTTCGGACGAATTTTAAAAGATGACTTTGCTAATCACCGCGACGAGCTTATTATTTCATCAAAAGCAGGCTACGATATGTGGCCAGGCCCTTATGGAGAATGGGGAAGTAGAAAATACTTGATTGCCAGTTGTGACCAAAGTTTAAAACGTATGGGTGTAGATTATGTCGATATTTTTTACTCGCATCGTTTTGACCCAAATACACCTTTAGAGGAAACGATGATGGCATTAGATCATATTGTGCGCTCAGGAAGAGCACTATATGTAGGGATTTCATCTTATAATTCACACCGTACTCGCGAAGCTTACCAAATTTTAAAAGAACTTGGAACGCCTTGCTTAATTCATCAACCTAGCTATTCAATGTTAAACAGATGGGTTGAAGATGATGGATTATTGGATACTTTAGAAGAATTAGGGATCGGAAGCATCGTGTTTTCTCCTTTAGCACAAGGAATGCTAACTACCAAATATTTAAAAGACATTCCTGAAAATAGTCGTGCCAGTCAACATAAATCTCTTAATCCTGATTTCTTAAATGAGAAAAACATTGCGAACATCCGCGCATTAAATGAAATTGCAAAGGGCCGCGGGCAGACTTTAGCTCAGATGGCCATTGCCTGGGTTTTAAGAAAAGGAAGAGTTACATCAGCACTGATTGGTGCCAGTCGTCCAGAACAAGTAATAGATTGTGCGAAAGCAATTGAAAACATCGAATTTTCTGAAAGTGAATTAAATGAAATTAATAAATATGCTATTGATGGATCCATTAATATCTGGTCAAAGTCAATAGAGAAATAACATATAAACCTGTAACCATCATGAGCGTCTACTTGTATTTTGTAGAAATAGCAGCAAACATGATGGTTATTTTAATTAATTGAAATAAATATCGATGAAAATACTCTTACTAATAGGTTCCGGAAGTTTTATTGGAGGAGTGCTGCGCTATTTACTTTCGCAACTTATACAAATTAAAGCAGATTCTTCCTTTCCTATAGGAACGTTGGGAGTGAATATAATCGGTTGCTTTTTCATCGGATTAATCGTAGGCTATATAGACAAAGAAAACCTTGGAGTAGAATGGCGTTTCCTATTAGTAACCGGATTGTTAGGGGGATTTACAACTTTTTCTGCCTTCTCAATGGAATCAATTCAACTTTTACGTGACGGCCAAATCGGTTATGCGCTCTCTTACATCGCATTAAGTATCATTTTAGGCTTAACGGCAACCTTCTTTGCCTTCTCTATCTTTGGAAATAAATAGAAGAACTAACGTATCTGTACTCGCCATAAAAATCTATGAGAAATATAAAAATTGGTCTATTAGGAAAGGTAATACTTGCAATCGCATTAGGAATCACAGCAGGAATAATTTTCCCAGATTGGATATCCAGAATATTTATAACTTTCAACAGCTTATTTAGTAATTTCTTAGGTTTTATAGTCCCTTTAATTATTTTAGGATTAATTGCGCCCGGCATCGCTGATTTAGGCAAAAGTGCAGGCAAACTCCTGATTATAACATCTGTATTGGCTTATGGATTTACGATTTTTACGGGCTTCTTTGCTTATTTCTCTTGCAATATCTTCTATCCTACCTTATTAGGATCCATTGATTCTATTCCTAAAATAGATCATACAGCGAAAACTTTAGAAACTTACTTTACTCTTGAAATGCCGCCTTTATTCGATGTTATGAGTGCTCTTATTCTTTCCTTTACACTCGGATTAGGAATGGCTTTTATAAAAGGTGAGACACTTAAAAATGCAATGGGAGAGTTTAAGAATATCATCATGAACGTTATAAACCATGTAATTATTCCTATTTTACCTCTCTATATCTTTGGAATATTCTTAAACATTACAATTTCGGGGCAAATCGAAAGTATCTTAAGCGTTTTCATAAAAATCATCGTTTTAATTTTCATCCTTACCGTAATCCTATTGCTTATTCAATTTAGCATTGCAGGTATTGTTGCTAAAGTAAATCCACTAAAAGCATTAAAGAATATGATGACTGCCTATCTGACAGCTTTAGGAACACAATCATCGGCCGCCACCATTCCAGTAACCTATCAGCAAACTTTAAAAAACGGAGTAGATGAGGATGTTGCCAGCTTTGTAATCCCACTTTGTGCAACCATTCATCTTTCAGGAAGTATGTTAAAAATAACAGCCTGCGCTATGGCAATTATGATGATGACCGGAATGCCTATTGTTCCAGAAGTCTTTATAGGTTTTATATTTATGTTGGCAATAACCATGGTTGCTGCACCCGGAGTACCGGGAGGTGCTATTATGGCTGCACTGGGTGTGTTATCTTCAATTCTAGGTTTTAACGAAGAAGCACTAGGCTTAATGATTGCACTTTATATTGCAATGGACAGTTTTGGCACAGCCTGTAACGTAACAGGTGATGGCGCAATTGCTTTAATTATAAATAAAATCTATAAGAAGGACGCACAACAACCTATAACAGTTTATTCTGAATAAAAGTCTATTATAGAACCAAAATAATCAGAATTCCAGCCATCTGTGATATTATCATAATCTTCATCAGGAATGTTGATATGACTTAATTCAACAGATGTTCCTTGTTTATGCGGATGCAATTTAATAGTAACTATTGACTCCTCATTCTCATCACCGAAATACCACTGTTGTATGATCTTTTTATTTTCCTCAAAAGCTATATTCTTCCCTACAATACTTTCATCCCAAAGAGAAAATTCAGTATTAGGTTCTGCGATCATGCTTGCCTTAGCTCCTGTCCAAAGCTCAATAGTTGGTTCAAGTGTTAAAGCTTTGTATACCTCTTCCGGACTCGCCGGAACGATGTAATATTTCTTATAATCTTTCATATTATCCTTAATTCCATTTCATCAGTTTCATAACTCTTTTAAATTCATCTTGCACAGGTGCCGATATATAAATATCTTCTTCAGTTATTGGATGTTTGAATCGTAAGGAAGATGCATGTAAAAGCATGGTCGTCATATCCCATTGTTCCTTAAAAAATCGATTCTGTTTATTACAACCATGTTTGCGATCACCAATAATGGGATGGAATATATGTGCAAAATGTTTTCTTAACTGATGCATTCGCCCGGTTTTTGGCTTCGCTTCTATTAACGAATATCTTGAAGTTGCATGCTTACCCAAAGGAATTTCTAATTCGGCTCGTTCTAAGGTTTTAAATTCAGTAAAAGCCTCCTGCATCATGCCATTCTCCTTTAAGAGTGGGTAATCAATCTCCATCTGATCAGGTGAGTAACCTCTAACAATAGCAAGGTATTTCTTCTCCACTTCTCCTTTCATAAACTTTTGATGCATTGCTATTTCTACATCTTTTTCTAAAGCAAATAATAATACTCCGCTGGTTTTACGATCTAAGCGATGAACCGGACTAACGTATTTACCTATCTGTGCTTTTAAAAGCTGCAGTGCAAATTCTTTAGCATTTCTGGCAATAGAAGAACGATGTACCAATAAACCATGTGGTTTATTAATGGCAATTAAATACTCATCCTGATAGACAATTTCTAACATTCAATACTTTTCTACGAAGATAGGGATTAAAGCCATTTCTATAAACAAGAATCGCCGTGTTATTTATGATAAATAACACGGCGATTCTTGTTTATTCAGAACTCTAGCCATATAGTGACTAGTAATTTTGGTTATTATTTAACCGAAACCGGTATTGTAAGGTTATCCCATGATAAAGAAAAACCATTAGCATTAACTTCATAAACTAATCTTTCATGCATACTGCTACTTTTAACCGGCTTTACTGAAGCTGTAAGAACATCATTGCTTCTATCCAAATTCGCTTCACCTGTTCTAAGGATTCCCCATTGTCCTGTCTGAGAATTCAAAATAACTGTCCAGCTATTATTTTCGGTTGGAAGCATAAAAAGGCTGTATTTTCCTGCAGGAAGATTTTTACCTTCAACCTGAATTGCCTGAGTTGTTTCCAATATTGTAGCCTGATTGGCTCCAGCTCTCCACACTTTATCATAAGGAACTAAACCACCCCATACTTCCCTACCTTTCACTGCAGGACTGCTATAAGTAATAGTTACAGTTGCATCACCAATTTTACCTGAAGCTGTAGCAGCAGGGCTTGCCGGAGGTTGATTGTTTTGAGCAAAAAGAAATGTTGTACTCATTAATAAGAACAACATGCTCATCAATGACTGTTTTAATGTGAAACTTTTCATTTTTTAGAATTTAATGTTAATAAGATGGTTAATTTTATTCTTTTCTATTTATAGCTTTCAAGCTATCTCAAAAATAGTTATAAAGATGCTTAAAAACCATTTATTTCAACATACCATATTTAAATGTTACAGAAGAAAAGATTGTGTAAGAAAAGTTTTAATTAATATTCTAAATAATTCAGATCCCTATTAAAGCTTTCTTTGAGCTTACTCAATGCAAAAATCGCAATGAATGTCAATAAAAATATCATAATATACCCAGAAGTTATAATTCCATACCGTGATACAAAAACTTCAAACAGGAATGTACTTGGAATTAAAGCTCCACGCACAAAATTAGGAGCTGTAGTAGCAACAGTAGCCCGCAGATTAATACCAAATTGTTCGGAAGCAATTGTCACAAAGGTAGCCCAATAGCCTACCGCTAAGCCCATAAAGAAAGCAATCCAATGAAACTGCTGTTCAGTTAATCCTTTACTACTTAAAAACCAAACCGATGTAGCAATAATTCCTAATTGAAAAATAAAAACCACCAACCTCCTCGATTTCGTTATTTGAGCTAACAAACCAGCAAATATATCACCCAAAGAAATACCAATATAAGTAAACATTATACCTTTACCTGCACTCAGCATATCTGTCGCACCCAACGCTTTACCAAATTCTGGAGCTTGGGTTACAAAGATCCCTACCACAAACCAAATAGGCAAACCTATAAGCAAACAATACAAGTATCTTAAGAAACGTTCTCTGGAATTAAAAAGCATACTAAGCTTTCCTTTTTCTACCTTCTTATCGACAGTATTATTGTATAATCCGGACTCAAAGGTGCCTACTCGGAGGATAAGCAATATTAGACCAATCCCTCCTCCCACAAAATAGGCATTTCGCCAGCTAAAGTATTCAGCAACATAAAATGCCAAGATTGCTCCTAAAACTCCTACTCCAGCTATAATCATTGTCCCGTAACCACGTTTATCTTTATGCATACTCTCGCTGACCAAGGTAATACCTGCACCTAACTCCCCTGCTAAACCTACGCCGGCAATAAATCTAATAATGGCATAACTATGAATTTCATTAACAAAGCCATTAGCGATATTTGCTAATGAGTATAATAGAATAGATCCAAAAAGAACTTTTACACGCCCGAATTTATCACCGATAACACCCCATAAAACTCCACCTAAAAGCAAGCCTCCCATCTGCATATTAAGTACATATTCACCGTACTTGCGCATAGAGGCTTCAGGAATACCTATATCATGGAAACTCTGAATTCGAACAATAGAAAAAATAACAAGGTCGTAGATGTCGACAAAATAGCCTAAAGAAGCTACGATAATTAAAAAGACAACTCCCTTATTATTTTCCATAGGACTTTACCTCTTAAACCCCTTTTTACTTTTCACCAACATTTTATAACCACTTCTTTTCAGACTGATAGGACGTTGAAGTTGTTGATCTGCATAGCGAGCTTTACGATAAGCTGCAAATACCAAAGTAGGAGTCAGCAAACCTATTGATTTTGTTTTATTATCCCGGTTAACCACAGGAATCAAGTCAGTACGATAGCGATCCATCATTTCAACTGCAAAACTTAATTGGCTCTCAGGATAAATATAAATAATCTTTTTATCAATCAACGCTTCAATACTGGCACTTTCATCCAATTCATTTTCTCTTAAATCCTTCAATTTTAAAGTACCCGCCAGCTTTCCTTCATTATCTTTTACAATCAATACATGTCGATCAGGGCGCTTTAAAGCAACCCATTTCTTAACATCAGCAATACTTTGATTCAGCGATATCTGAGGATCCATATATTCCATAACTTCTCCTACATGCATCTGTTGCAAAACATCAGGTTCATAAGCATCGGGAGTTAATATACCTCTTCGTTGAATCTTTTCTGTCATGATTGTTCCTTTCATTAAGAAGAAAGACACAAAATAAGCTGAAGTACAAGCTCCTAATAAAGGAAGCAAACCATGTGGCTGCATGGTAACTTCAAAAGCAAAAACAATGGATGTTAACAATGCACGGGCAGAGCCGGCAAACATACTTGCCATACCTATTAAGGCACAGGTCGGTAAATTGATATCACTCTCCGGAAAGATATAAAGAATGACCATTCCTAAAGCTAATCCTATAGCACCACCTATCGTAAATAAAGGAGCCAAAGTACCGCCGGAAGTACCACTACCTAAGGAAATAGACCAAGAAATAAATTTCAATACCCCTAGTCCAAATATCATTTGCACAGGCAGGTTTCCGGTTAGTAAGTCAGAAATATTAGAATATCCTACACCCATGGTATATGGTGCGAAATAACCTACAACACCAATAGCTATGGCACCAATCGCAGGCCACCACATCCAATGAATGGGAAGTTTTTCAAACCAGTCTTCAATTAAATAGATACTCTTAGAAATAAGAGCTGCCAGTACTCCGATAATCCCTCCCAAAGTTACATACCACATTAAAGCTTGGTATGTTGGTGGAGGAATATCAGGCATTCCAAACATCGGTTCTTGTCCGAACATTAACAAATGCATGGCCGCACCTGTAGCACAAGCCAATGCAACCGGAATAATAGACCGCGGTGAAAATTCAAATAGCAATAGTTCAACAGCCAACAAAACTGCAGCTACCGGTGTCCCAAAGATTGCTGCCATACCAGCAGTAGCACCAGCTGTAAGCATAATTTTACGCTCATTTGGCGTAATCTTCATGATTTGCCCGGCAAAAGAACCTAAAGCTCCACCGGTGGAGATAATTGGGCCTTCAGAACCAAATGGTCCACCCGATCCAATGGAAATAGCAGCAGACAAGGGCTTCAAAATAGTTATAATAGGTTTAATCTTACTCTCATTGGTCAATACCTGTTCCATAGCTTCAGGAATTCCATGACCGCGAATTGCCGTAGATCCCAATCTAGCCATGACACCAACAATCAATCCACCAATAACCGGAATTGCAATAACCCACAATCCCAAAGTATTACCCGCTGGAGTGGTTTCTTCGAATGAGAAATTCCCATAGAAAAACAGGTTAGTGATCAAATGAATCAACTCTACAAGCAATTTCGCAATGAAGCCAATGATAATAGCATTAAATATTGCCTGTACACTTAAATAAAGAACCCTTTTAGAAACTGAAGGTGGTGTATCAATAAACTCTTTATCATTAAAGCTTAGAGAAGGAGCTATTGGGATGGGCTCCCTCGTGCCTTTACTTTTCTGCATTTAATTATATTTTCGACAAAAGTATTGTCTTCGCATTAAAAAACACAATAAAATAGCATAAAAATAACAAAAACAGTTATTTATTTTGAACTAAGAATAAAATAGCTTGCCATTTTTAATCGTTGCAGGAGAAGTATAAGGATGTTCTTCAACTTTAGTCAGTGATAAAATGTGCAACACCTTCCATCCATCCAACTTAAGAGCATCTGAAACCATACTTCGATGGCACCGCCACCAAACGGCTTCAGAGCACATAATACAAGTATTCTGATTTTTACTGGTTTCTTCTAACTGATTTAACGCCACTCGAAACTCTTCAGTTTCCATATAATCGGCATATCCTTGAAAAGAAGAATTGCGCCAAGCTGTATTCTTAGAATCTTTATGGACTTTCCTTCTTCCACCCAAAGCGAGCATGTGAAGATACTTAATACCATTAGCTGGCAATTCAACCTCCAGATTTTCTTTATTAAATTGTGGAAATTTTCGTGAGCCGGGGAGACTCCTTACATCTACTAATAATTCAATCGAATTATGTTTAAGCAATTCTAAAAACTCAGAGAAGCTACGGGTTGAATGACCTATTGTCCATATTGCAACGCTTTCTTCCATTCCATTATCTTATTTTATAGATCAGTAATTTAACATCTATTTCAGATAAGGTAAGAATATTTACACAATAATTTTCACCGGCTATTTCTTCTAACAAATACAATGGAACCCGTTTATGATTTACATACAAAGCCTCATCATCACCTAATTCAGGTAATATCTGTAAGATAGTTTGCATAGGACCCGGCATCTCTAAAGCACGAACATCGATCTCTCGGATATTGGCTTTTGTAAATCGATCGTATTCTAACTGAAAGGATGCCTGATCAAGCATCCGGATATTATCATTTTTATCAGGCTTAACAGCCTTCTTAACTTCTTTACCAGCAGGAACCTTATAAAAGTAAGTATGGAACTCCTGGGCACCAATCGTTTTTGTAAAGCTTTTTACACCTTCTTTTTCTAGCAGACGAACCAGTGGAACCGGAACAAAGCTATTTACGATGCAAAGTGCATTGCCAACTGTAACACGTTTAAATCGTTGCACAATTTGTTTTAATGGGTCTTGACCACCCGACAGGATTTCTCTTACGTCAAATATTTCAATACTATCTTCAGAAAGAGTTTTTAACCAATCAGGCAGTTCTTCATCCGAAGAATCCTCCTTCTTAGAATCCACCAAAAATCTAAACCCTAATGGCTTTAATACCCTTTCAAAATCTTGAATAGAGCAGCCACCCATTTTCGCAGCTTCAGCAATGGTTACCCGCGAAGCCATTAATTTTCTTAAAATTGGATTCTTAAGTTTTTCAAGAGGTTTAGCCAAAGAGGCAATTGCATCAATGCTATCCTTGTTCTCTTTTAACAAATCAGATATGCGGGTATTTTCTGATATATCCATGATTTCTACTTATTAATTGGGAACTACATTTATATAGGTAAATAAATAATAGAGTGCCCAACCTACAAAGCCAATTAATAATATCCAAACCCAATAAGGAATACTTTGTGGAGTTTCACTTCCCTCAATATAAAATTGGCTTGAATTACCTTTTCCATACGCATTAATCATTAAAGGAATTACACCATCAACAACTGCATCATTGCGTAAACCTTCAATGCTTATAGCCGGTCCATTACGAACTTCAAATGGAACAATACGAACACCCTCTTTACCATTCGGGTCTTTACTTACTATCCTTAGTGTATGTTTTCCATCGACTAGTTTTGTAGTATCCAATTCAAACTTTACTGGCGCCTGAAAAGATGCTATTGGAGTTGATTCATCGTCAATGAAAAGCAAAATACTGCTTTTTGTTTTCATTCTTAAAGTAATATTTAATCGTTACTTAATATAAAACGTTTAATATGTGATTTTGATTTCTCTCCTGGTTTTACTAGAAATTTAATAGAGAAAAACAAAGTCAAAACCACGATAATGGCTATAACCCAAACAATCACCATATCCCAGTTACTCTCAGGTCCACTTCCATGAGAAATACCCTTTAAGAGTGCTGGCTGCTGTTTCTCGCAGGCCGGACAGGCAAAGCCACCCAAAGCAACTAATAAAAGCGGTAATAAAATCGCTATCTTTTTCATTTCACTCTCTATTTACCTATTTCTTCACCTTATCAATTACCTTCTGTATCTCATCCACAGTTACAGTTTTTGCATCATTTCCCCAACTTGTTTTCTCATGATTCATGATAGCTGTAATCTCTTCTGCTGTTAAATTAGCCATGGTTCCAACATTAGGCATGGGACCATATCCCTCATTAGCACGAGCATTATAACCGTTCATAATAATATCTACAAATATTTCAGGGTTTTCATCTAACACAATCTTACTTCCTGCAAGTGAAGGAAATGCTCCAGGCAATCCTTTTCCATTCTGTTGATGACAAGCTTGACAATTTGTAGCATATAATGCAACACCATCAGCAGCTATAACTTCCGGCGTTTCCCCTCCTCCGGCACTGCTAGCAACTGCAGCACTTTTAGCATTTCGTTTGTATAAAAACTCTGGGAAATTGTCACCAGTTGGCATTTCTGTTTGCTTTAAAGATTGTAAATAAGCTATCAAATTAAGAGCATCCTCTGTTGCTACAACCTTTTTGGTTTTATCCTTTAAAAACTCTTCCGGCACTGCGACAACCACATCGTCCATTGTTGGATTTTCTTTTAAGATAAATAACCAAGGATAAGCTGGCATGATAGACTCACTCACTACCGTTCTTGGATTATAAAGATGAACCAAATTCCAATCCTGGCTAGGTTGGCGGTTTCCTATATTGATTAAATCCGGGCCTGTACGCTCAGTACCCATTAATGTAGCTGTATTACGCCAAATATCCTGTCTTTTAATATCTGCATAGTCTGCTGACACACTTGGTCTTGAGCCAAACATCTTATCCATATCGATATTTCTGACCTGTTGCGTATGACAAGCCACACAACCATTCGCGATATAAAGAGCTTTCCCTTTTTGAGCAGCCTCACTTAAAGGTACTGCATTCGGCAAAGGAGCATTATCTTTCTGATTATTCAATGCAGGCATAATAGCCACAAAGAATGTTAAAATCAGAAACAATGCAGCCGTTGTAATAAAGAGACTTTTATGATTATTAAAGAATTCCATTTTAAACTATTTTTCAGTTTGTTGATTAAGATCCTTATCCAATTTTTGTATTGCTAAATCCTTAACATCCAAAACGGGTTTAGAATCCCACATTTTATAAAGATTATAAGCAAACACTAAATGAGAAAGCCACATTAAGCTACCCCCTATTGCGCGCCATAACCAATGTGGTGCCATCAGAATCACACTATCTAAAAACGGCTTTCCTTCCATCCACGATAAACCACGCAAGGTTCCTCCAATCATTAAAGGCACAGAATAAAACATCAAGCCAATTAGAGCCATCCAAAAATGAGCACCAACGGTTATTTGTGGAGGTTCTTTACCAGTTAAACGAGGAATAATAACATACATACCTGCCCAGATGAAGAAGGTAATAATTCCGTACATCGTTAAATGAGAGTGAGCAACCGTAAAGTCCGTAAAGTGCCAATATAAATTGGTTTCCCTAAAAGCTTCTGCCGTACCCTGCAACGATCCTGTAAAATAGAATACGATTCCTACAATAAAGAAAGGCAAAGTATAACTATCTGTAATCTTATGCCATCCACCCTTAAAAGTCATCACAAAATTGGTCGTACCAGCCACTACCGGAATAACCATTCCCACACTTCCTACAATAGCCACTGTTTGTAACCACCAAGGGATAGAGCTAAACACAAAGTGATGAGATCCTATCAGTGTGTAAAAAAGTATTTGAGTCCAATAGGCAAGTATCCCCAAACTATATGAATAAATCGGTTGATTCAATTGCTGAGGAAGATAGTAATATACAATACCCAGCGTAAACATCATAAACCACATTCCAACACCCTGGTGCATGTAATATCCTTGTACAATCGTTTCACCAAGACCTGTTTGCCAGAAAGGCAAATAGGCAACCAAAGTAATCACGATAGCAAAGATCAGTGCCGCAACCATATACCAATTTGATATGTATATCTCTTTTGTTTTACGTGAAGCTATGGTCTTCAAAAAGTTATAAAGCGTAATGATCAATGCAATTGCAAATAATAACATGATAGGCCAAATGTACTCGCGAAATTCACCACCACCATTATTGATACCTGCCATTAGAGCAATGGTCCCGAATAATACTGCCGCATTAATTAAAATCAGCGTGATCCATCCTAACTTATAACTAAAAAGTACATTATTCCCTACCCTAGGTACAGAGTAGTATCCCAAACCTAACATCCCCAAAGATGCCCATCCCCAAAACACTGAATTGGTATGAACAGGCCTCAGCCTTCCAAAACTCAGCCAGCTGGTGTGATCAATATCGGGTGCTACAAATTTAATACCTACATACTCTCCTACAGATGTACCAAAAATCAACCAAAATGTAGCAGTAGCTGCAAACCATAATACCAATTTTGCTAGCTTCGGATCAACTGAGGGTCTTTTTGTAGCTTTCTTTTTAACCGCAACAAATGGTAATGAGGTATCCGGATTTTCAGTTATCAAACCTTTTCTATCTGCTACAGGCTGGTTTCCTGACAGTTCCTGTTGTGAAAGTTGAAAATCAACTGCCTCTTGTCTGCTTTTAATCGTTTCTTCTAATTCATCTTCAGGTAATGATTCTAAGTATTCAGCTAATTTCTTAGCCTCTCTATGCTTGTTTTTATCACTAATTCTATTGATAGATTTTCTAACCCGTCCGGCTAATAATAAAACACCTACTATAATGGGAATCGCAACTAAAATTAAAGTAATTATAATACCTCCGCTCGACATTACTTCTCGTTCAGCATCTACACCTTCTTGTCCATAACTCAAATGGCCAATCAAACATAAACCTGCAATGGCCAGACCGCTTATCATATTTTTAGAAGCAGCTTTAAAAGATGCAGCTTTCTCTCTTACTTTACGAAACTCCTCTATTTGCTTTTTATTTAATGTATTTATATAATGCTTAAACCGTTCCTCATCATTTTTAAAACCCATATGATCCGTATCTCCTCTAATCTGCTTCATATTTAATAAAACAGATATTGCAAATAATAATACAATAATACTTATCACGGCCAACAGAACAATAAAACCATTAATCCATAGGCTTGAAATTGCCAATTGAAAAGTCGTTGAAATCATCTTTAAATCTATTATAATACGATATGACAAAACTAAATAAAATATATTAATATAAAAGACTATTTTATCCTTTATTGCAAAACGAAAAATAAACCGCGGTGAGCTAAGCTGTTTTCCTATAATTCCAAATAGCCCATCCATTTAATACAATTCCAAAACCAATGATATAAACAAACTCCAACTGCACATCTGCAAACTCACTTCCTTTCAGCATAATCATACGTACTACACGAATAAAATGTGTTATTGGCATTAAATTCGAAATACCCCTAGCCCAGTCCGGCATACTTTCTACCGAAGTAAATAAACCTCCCATTAATGTAAAAATCATCATAAAGAAAAAGGCTAAAAACATGGCCTGAATCTGATTATCGCTAAAAGTTGAAATCAACAAACCAAAGCCTAAAATTGCTATTAAATAGAATGCAGCAAATAGGTAAAGCAACAAGTAATTACCTTCGGAAACAATGCCGTAAAACAACCAGCAGACTATAAGTCCGAGTGTAAAAACGACTATTCCCATAATCCAAAAAGGAATAAGTTTCCCTAAAATAAATTGCCACTTCTTAATTGGACTCACATTGATCTGCTCAATAGTCCCTGCCTCCTTCTCTCTTACAATATTCAAAGACGAAAGAAATCCACCAATCATAGTTAATAGCAAAACCAGAATTCCCGGAACCAAATAATACTTAAATTCCGCTAAGGGATTAAACCAGGTTGAAAAGGTCACATTAATTATACCGTTCGAAGTATCTACATCTTGTCTATTAATTTCCAGATCAGCATTAAAGTCTGCGATAATAGCATTCAAATAGCTACCACCCAAAGAAGCCTTTGTCCCCTCAATAGCATCAACAGATAACCCTATTTCCTGCTTTCCTTCCCGAACCAGATTTCTCTCAAAACCTGCAGGTATTTCCAACACCACATCGGCCTCATTCTTTTCAACATAATTCAAGGCATCAGTAAAGGATGCCTCCATGCTCACTATTTTAAAATATCCCGAAGAACCAATCTTACTAATAAGTTGTTGCGAATAATTACTATGGTCATGATCTACAATAGACAGATTAATATTCTTTACCTCTAAATCCATTGCCAAAGGAAGAATAATTAGCTGTACAGTAGGCATCATAAACATCATTACAAGGATGATTTTATCACGAAAAATCTGTCTGAATTCTTTCTGTAAAAGAAACCTTAATATTTTCATTCCAGCCTGATTTTAAAGTTCTTTAAAGCAATTCCAAGCAAAGCAAGCGTCATAACAACCAATACCAGAGTTTCTTTCCATATATAGGCAAAGCCCAGTCCCTTAAGCATCACGGATTTAATAATCAGAAAATACCATCTGGATGGAACGATATGAGAAATAACCTGGAATACCCGAGGCATATTCTCTATCGGAAACATAAAGCCTGTAAAAATAAGCGTCGGTATCATCATACCCATAATCGATAAAAGCAAAGCTGCCTGTTGAGATGAAGTAACATTTGAAATTAATAAACCAAAAGAAAGACAAGTTATAATGAACAGTGTGCTGACCAAAAACAACAATACTATACTACCCTTGATTTCAACATTTAATACAAAAACTGCCAACAGTATAATGAGAGTGAAATTGGCTAAGGATAATACTAAATACGGTACAGCCTTGGAAATCAGAACAAAAATAGGCTTGAACGGGGATACCAATAATACCTCCATGGTTCCAAGTTCCTTCTCTTTCACAACAGCCACTGCTGTTAATGCCGTACATACAATCATTAATATCAAAGCCATAACTCCCGGAATGAAATTTAAAGACCCATTACCTTCCTCATTATAAAGCATCCTTGTTTCAGGAACAATCCTATAAGGCAAAGCTGCAGTTGGTGAAATCTCCTGTTGATAGTTCGCGATAATCGCTGTTAAATAATTTATTAAGGTTTTAGCGGTATTGGGATCCGAACCATCTGCAATAATTTGAACCTGCGCCTTTCCTGAATGCAATAAATCTTTACCAAAATCAGGAGGAAAAACAAGTATGCATTTCACATCACCTTTCTTCAATGTACTTTCTATTTCCTGTTCACTCAAGGATGTTTCGTCTACAATAAAATACGAAGAAGATTTAATCTTGTTAATCAGCTGTTCCGTATTTGCATCCCGTGAATTATCCGAAATACTAATATGAGAGTTCTTAACTTCACTGGTTATTGCATATCCGAATAGAAGTATTTGAGCAATCGGTAAACCAAACATGATTAACAAAGTACGTTTATCACGAAAAACATGGTAGAACTCCTTTCTAATAAATACAAATAACTGTTTCATATCTGCATCGTTAATTGTCCGATCTTGTTGCACTCCTGGCAAGCTGATAGAAAACCTCATCCATTGAACTGGCAGAATAGTTTTTCCTCAGATTTTCTGGTGTATCAAGTGCTTCGATTCTACCATCCACCATAATGGATATGCGATTGCAATATTCTGCTTCATCCATATAATGTGTAGTTACAAAAACGGTTATACCTGCTGCTGTTGCTTCATAGATCATATCCCAAAACTGTCTTCTGGTAACCGGATCAACTCCTCCGGTAGGTTCATCCAGGAATACAATTTTAGGTTGATGAAAAATAGCTACAGAAAAAGCAAGCTTCTGCTTCCATCCCAGAGGAAGTTCTCCTACCATTTTATTCACCTCTTTTTCTAATCCAAGTCTCTGAATTAAATCAGCACGCCGTACACGAATTTCAGAACGCTCTACCCCATATATTCCACCAAAAAATTCAATATTTTCAGAAACAGTTAAATTCTCATAGAGTGAAAATTTCTGACTCATATAACCGATATTCTTTTTGATAGACTCCTGCTGCTTATATACATCAAAACCTGCAACAGTCGCTTTTCCCGAACTTGGATAAGACAAGCCACATAAAATGCGCATAGCTGTTGTTTTTCCTGCACCATTTGCTCCGAGAAAACCAAACACCTCACCTCTGTACACATCAAAGCTGATTTTGTTGACTGCATAGAAGTCACCAAACTGCTTCGTTAAATCTTCACAAACAATTACCTTCTCCTCCATTTATGCTTAATTTACTTTTGTGATAACCAGATAAAATTATCCTCAATAGTTGGTGCGATAGTTTTTATATCCACATACTTATGCCCGTGTTTTTCAGCGTAATTCTTTAACAAAGCAATGTTGTCTACCTTATCGTCCTTTACAATTAATCGTAAATACTCTCCAGAAGCATAAGCTGTAGCAACAACATCAGAATTCCTGAAATCTGTCAGAAGTTTATAAATATTATCAGATTTTGCAGCGTATAATGTTTTTGGAAATGCTTTTACAATATTTTCCGGAGTTTCTACAGAAAGGATCTTACCATTTTGAATCAATGCGATGCGTTCGCACAAGGTTGCTTCATCCATATATGGAGTAGAAACCAGAATAGTTATTCCCTGCTGCTTCAACTTCTTTAACATATCCCAGAACTCCTTTCTCGAAACAGCATCTACGCCTGTTGTTGGTTCATCCAATAAAAGAACATCGGGTTTATGAATTAATGCACAACATAAAGCCAACTTCTGTTTCATTCCTCCAGAAAGCTTGCCTGCTCTACGGTCCTTAAACGGACTAATCTGATCATAGATATCTTTTATCAAATCATAATTCTCTTCGATAGTTGTACCAAATACTGTAGCAAAGAATTCAAGGTTCTCTTTGATAGTCAAATCCTGGTATAAGCTAAATTTCCCTGGCATATAACCAACCCTATTACGAATGGCCTGATAATCTTTTACAACATCAAAACCGGCTACGCGAGCCGACCCTTTATCTGCAAGTAAAACCGTGGTTAAGATTCGAAAAATAGATGTCTTTCCAGCTCCATCCGGACCAATTAGTCCAAATAACTCCCCTTCCTTCACACTGAACGACACATCATCCACTGCTATAACATTCCCCTTATCGTATGTCTTGTGAATATTTTCGAGTGTTACAGCATCCATTTTTCCCTTACTTAAAGATCACTTCTCCGTACATCCCTATTTTTAAATAACCATCATTTACGACGCTGACCTTAATAGCATATACCTGATTTGCTCGTTCATTCTTAGTCTGTATCGTCTTAGGAGTAAACTCAGATTTACTTGCTATCCAAATAATCGAACCTATATAAGATTTAAAGTCTGACGCCCCACTATCAATCCTAACTTTAACCTGCTGACCAACCTTGATCTGAGACAATTGATCTCCGGTAATATAGGCCCGTAAATTAAGTGTGTCGGTATTAGCAATTTTATAAAGTGGCTTACCAACAATAGCCATCTCCCCTTTTAAAGCATAGGTCATTAATACAGTGCCCGCAATCGGATTAATGATTTTACCTCTATTAATCTGCTCCTGATATTGTTCAGCTACCTTCTCCAATGGTGCTCTTTCACTAAGTATGGAACGATTTTGAGTCGCTGTATTGGAGTTATTAAGTTTAATTTGCTGGCGTGTAACACCAATTTGTTTTTCCAATTGATCAATTTGTGCATTGATATCATCCAATTGCTTTTGCGTAGCAGCATCTGCTTTTACTAAATTACGCGTACGTTCCCGCTCATTCACTAAATGATTTAATTGAGATTCCTGAACAGTCAGTTGCTTTTGAACCAGAGCTGTTTGCTCACTGGCATCACTTGTTTTTTCCTGAAGCGTTTTTATAGTAGCCTCCGTCTGATCTTTCTGAAGCTGTACCAAGGTTACATCTATTTGTCCAACCTCCGCCCCGGCAGCTAATTGCTCACCCTCACTTAGCTTAAAAGCAAGCAATTCACCATTCTGCTGTGCTGATACAATTACTTCATCTGCTTCAAAGTTACCGGACGCATCATAATCCTTATTATTCTGCCCACAAAAACTAAGCAGGATAACCGGTACAAGTAATATGGATTTAAGTGCTTTCATTTTAAGATTATTTTTTACCAGAAGTGTACTTTAGGTTATATATCGTCTGTAATAATTGAATTCTATGCAGTATCTGAGTTTGCCGAGCTAAATTCTCAGCATTCAATTGAGCTATAAAATCACGAACAGTAATTACTCCATTATCCAGCTGAGCTTTGGATGATTCCTTTACAGATGCTCTGAAGGTTATTGCTTTTTCATCCTCAATAATGAGTTTCTTATATTTTAGAAGCTGGGCTTCTTGCTGCTTTAGCTCAAGATTCGTATTAAACAAAAAAGTCTCTTTTTCTGCTTCCAGCGACTGACGGTTAAAATTCAATATTTTTTTATTATTCGATAAAGTGTAAAGACTTCCGAATGCCCAATTTAAACGCAGACCACCTATGTACCAGAAATCCGCCCTATCTTCAATAATGTTTAATGTCGGCCTGCCATACGCACCCTGAAAAAATGCATTAATCTTAGGCAGATAGTCTGAGTGAAGTTGCTTCTCCTGAATATCATAAGATTTCTTCCTGCTAGCAAATAGCATCAATTCTGGTCTGTCAATTTCAGAAGAGATTTCAGATTCAGCAGGCATAATAAGCTGATCGGCTTCAGTAAAACTAACTCCTGTGAATAAAGACAACATCTGTAAATAAGAATTTATGTTCCCCGTAAATTCAATTGTTGCAGATTCTACGACTGATAATTCAGCTTTCAATTCATCCACATTACTTCTATATGCCACCCCATTCTCCAAAGCAGCAATCATTTTATCTACAGCAAGTTGAAGATCTTCTTTGCGCAATTCGTTCTGTTTTAACTGCTCCTTCATTAAAAGAACAGAGAAATACAGCTGATTTATCCTACCTCTTAAAGCATACAGATCAACGTTCAACTGTTGTCTTTGCGTTTCGGCATTTACCCTTGCTAAGCCTTTTTGATTTCTTAATTGTCCACCATCAAACACAAGTTGATTAACTTCTCCCTGAACCTTATATTGATCCTTACTTAGCTCCGGGATATTTACTCCCGGCATAGCTGATAAAGCATCCGGAAAACTAATTGTTTCCGACTGATAACTTGCCTGTCCCATGATATTTACTTGAGGCAAATAAAGTTTTGATACATTGGAAATGCTATAGTCGCGAGTAGCTTCAATCAGATCTTGTTTTTTAATTAAAGGATAGTTCTCTTCTGCCAATTGATAGCATTCCTCCAGTTTAAATACCCGATTTTGTGCCAACACAGGGAAAGCAAAGAAGCAAAGTCCGATACAGATTAAATTTATTCTAAAACCTACCTTTATCTTATACATAGCCTTAACTTTCTATTATTTTACCAATCCAGATAGGAATAAGTTTTTTTCTTTCTTCCATTAAGCTTCTAAAAGCTTCTTCTTCTAATCCCGCTGCCTTTTCAAGCACCCGTCTTCCTAAAAATGGAAATATAATTAAGCCAATGATGTTTACCAGAATATGTATCGGATTAACTTCCAACTTCTTGTCTGAATTTAACTGATTTAATTGTTTAAAGAAAAATGAACCTTTAATCATCTCTGCATTTTTTAGAAATGCTGGAAACTTATTAGATCCGGAAAGAATTTCATTGACGATAAACAACGGAAAATCCGGATTATTTAACAATTGGTCAATGTAATGATCTACTATTAATTCAATCTTGGTATTTAAGCTGGTACTCTCATCCGTTATAATAACTTTAATCTCAGAGAACAATTTCTCAATTGTTTCAATCATGATAAGATCAAAAAGCTTCTGCTTACTTCTGAAATAATAATTAACCAAGGCCAGATTAATATCAGCTTCAGCAGCGATATCCCTAACCTTTGTTGAGACAAAACCCTTACGGGTGAAAACCACACGAGCGGCTTCCTTAATCTTCTCTTCAGTAGAAGCATCTATGCTCTGTTTCTCATTACCTTTTGCCATATCTAATCATTCTTAAGGATCAATTCTCATCAAAAATAAATAAAGCAAATTTATTAAACAACTGTTTAAAACAATTATTTAAACTTACAACAGAAGATCTATTTTAGCTCAATCTTAGAGGGGATTTACCTCTGTCCCAACCTTTTCAGAATTAAAATAATTTTATTCCAACCCTTATTGTATTCTTTTTATCCAATAAAGGCTGGTCGCTCATGGAATGCGCATAGATAACTCTTAGTAATTTCCACTGAAATCCTAAATGCACTTCCCCGTACTGTTTTAGTTCAGGAGTGTGCAGATAATGCAAACCGACAATCTCTTCAAGTTTTAACTTTCTTAATAAAGGGATTTTACTTGTCAATATACCTGACATATTGTACTCTGTATGCATTTCAACAAAGTTGGTTTTTGTACTGAATTGGTAGTAATCTAAATTCAAGAAAGAACTCAATTGCTGATCAACGAATAGAATTTCATTCCCATTAAAATGTTTAAAATCAGGATAGTACACCTTATTATTATTGATAAACTTACCAGCATTAAAAGCATAAGAAAGTGTGCCATACATTCCCAAGCCCATTCCACTTTTATAAACACCAACCTTAAGAAGATCGTAATCTGCATCAGAACCAAACACTTTATTAACTCCTTTTGTATAATTCAAACTAAGTGTTGGATATTCTGATGGGAGATATCTCTTTCCGGATGGATAACTTTCATACCTATTTGAAAAGTTATAGCTCAGTCCCAAACTCAATTTAGATGCATTATGATCCTCGAAGAGTGGAATATCTTCATTTGGGTTAAAAGGGTTATTAGACGTTATCTTATAACTATTACTATCCCATAGTGTGAAATTTGTAGAGTTGGGCAACCAATGTCTACGCGACCATTCAAAACTCGCATCCAGATTTATATTTCCCGGTAAAGTATACCTCCACCGCGCAGAAACAAATGTCTTCTCATAGAGTTTTTGATGATTCCCTCCAACAGCCAATGTCGCAATGGTATTAAAAAGAACAGGCAATGAACCCTGATCATTCAAATCAACCAAATCAGAACCACCCGATAAATACAGCGTATGATTCTTAATTGGTATAACCGCATTTATATTTCCATTGAGATGTTTATTCTTAAACCCATATCGAACATGCCCATATAAATCTAAATACCTATTAAACGTACTATCAATTTGTTTAGAATATCCCAAACTATAATTGCTTGCTAAACCCTCTACACTATTAAACAAAAGAGACCTAAGTGGAGATCCTAAATAAAAACGTTCCTTTTTATATCGATTTCTATAACTATAACCCCCTAAAAGAAAGTTGGCAGGCTTAAACGTATTCGCCTTTCTATCCAATGAATCAAGATAAGATTTTGATTCATTTCGCCTTCGAATGCTGTCTTTAAAGATATAATCAATACTTTCTTCTTCCGTTAAAGGAATAGGTCTATTGTTAAGCCAATAATCTGCATCCTTACTATTTACATCCTTTCCAATACGCAGCACTTCTTTAAACAGCTTTTTATCAATCTTATCGGTTAATACATAGTCCTGATAAATAGCCGTAAAGTACCCACCAACACCAAAACCCAGCATCGAAACTTTAAAATCCAGCTGAACGTTAGATGGCATCCAACTATCTTGACCAACCGGCGTAAACAATTGCTTGATATTGAGTGAATCAATAAAATTAACCCCTGCCTCCTTGTCCAACAATAAGTTTACGCTATGAATTCTCCAATCATCTTCAACAATATAAATATCACCTTTATAGAGCGGCTCAGACTTCCGTTTAGGAATTACCCTGATTTTATTAATAGTAATGCCATTTTCTTCTGAGGTTCCTAAATATTTATAATTATAATAAGCCAGTGCATTATCAGCAATCGGCGAAACAAAGGGTCTGCTGCTTAAGCCATCAAAAACGGGTTGGTAATTCTCATAAAAATTCAATTGCAAATCAGAAGCCCGGTTAAAACTGAAGGCTCTGTTATCTCCTGAAACTTTCGAGCTGATCATCTCCTCCTTAAAATCCTGTGGAGGATTAACCGTTATCTTTGATTCAGATTCAGATAAGTATATTATCCCGGTCCGATTCGAATCCAGACCCATCTCTTCAGCAACATCGTCTATGTTAACTCCAAAAAACTTCTTAGGAGCTTTGGTTAATCGTTGCAAACCCTTAATATAAACATTGGCAGTATAAGGTCCTGATTCCTCCAGATAGACAGGTCGCTTTTTAATAGCTTTACGAATAATTGCATAAGCCGGATCCTCCCTATCGTTACCAATTATCACTTCTTGCAATGTATAAACCTCTTCTTCAAGCTGAATAGTAAGTGAATCGTTCTGATTTAACAGCACCTGAACCCTGTTTGGCCTAAAGCCTACTGCCGTTGCAACAATCTGATGCTCACCGGCCGCTAAGGTTAATTTAAAGACTCCATCGCTATTTGCAGATGTTCCGATAGTAGAATTCGATTTAAATATACTCGCAAAAGGAATGGGTTGACCGTGCATATTCTTGATCACACCCTTAAGCTGATAGTTCCCACTCTGAGCTTTTAGCGAATAGCAAAATAGAATAAGAAGGGAAAGTAGTAAAATTCGTTTCATTCAATGGGTTTAATTGGACACTACTAAGGTCAATAAAAAATAAAAGTGCGCATACACCCAGATTGTTAATTATTGTTAATGTTAGCCTAAAAATATTTCCCATCTCCACTGTAACAAACTATCATTCAATCCATCCTATATATATTAACGGGAAACGATGAAACAGATTAACAATTTCTTTTGGTTTTGCAGTGCTGTACACCAAGAAACTTTGGAGAAATATCCTGCTGAACACAACAAATACGTTGGTATTGGTGCAACAATCTTCTTTACAGCACTCTTCGCTGCTCTATCAGGGGGATACGCTATGTACTTCGTTTTTAGTGGAGGAGACTTCGCGATATTATATTCCCTTCTATTTGGTTTGATCTGGGGACTAGCCATCTTCAATATGGATCGTTATATTGTCTCCAGCATCAATAAAAACAATTCAGGGTGGAAGCAATTCCTACAAGCTACTCCGCGGATATTATTAGCTATCCTAATCGGTATCGTCATTTCACGACCCCTGGAACTTAAAATATTCGATAAAGAGATCCGCGAACAATTAAAGATTACCTACCTTGATAGGCAACGTGCAAATATTGACACCTTAAACAAGGCCTTTGAAAATAAATACAGCATTGAACTTGGAAAGCTAAACGAACTAAAAACCGAAAAAGACTCAGTAGAGTCGACTCTTAAAAGCGACCGATTAAAATTAAGCTTAGAAACTTTTGGTGATAAAACTCCCGAAACCTCCGGAATTGTAGGCTATGGCCACTATGCCAAGCAAAGGCAGGCTAACCTTGAAAAACAAGAGCAATACCTCGAAAATCTCCGTGGCACCATCCAACAACAAGAAGCCTTTATTCAACAGCGCAAGCAATTTGACGGGCTACTAGACGAAAAACTACTAACAGGTGCACAGCTTGACAGTGTTGTTAATGTAGCTGGTTTCGCTAATCGCAATGAAGCCCTAGGAGATTTGAAATACAATACGGATGGAAGTGAAAACACAACAAACTATTGGGCGATAACATTCATTATGCTCCTATTTATCTTTTTTGAGTGCCTACCGGTATTTGTAAAATTGATGAGTGCTCGCGATGCTTATGACATTGATACACAAAATGCACAATCTGTACATATACATCGAGCAACCAAGCATCGCGATGCCGAAATAGAAATAATTGACGAAGTTCACCCGATTCGGGTACACAGCGGCATCGAAAAAGCAAAAAAGGAATACATAGAATTATAACATCCATAGTCTTTTGTTTCCTATCTTTATACTCTCGTATAAATAGCTTAATAATGAATTCTCTTCAATCCATAGGGCTCATTAAATACAATGTATTATGATAGAATTAATAAAACAGCCTTGGCCTTGGTACATTGGCGGCCCTTTAATTGGGTTAACTGTTCCGGCACTTTTACTATTAGGCAATAAGCGATTCGGTATATCCTCCAACCTGCGTCACGTCTGTGCCATTTGTTTTCCTGCAAAAATTCCATTCTTTAATTACGATTATAAAAAAGAATTATGGAACTTATTCTTTGTATTGGGAATCTTTATAGGCGGAATTATTTCAGTAACCTTTCTAATCAATAACAGTCCGATACAGGTAGATCAGAGACTCGTAAACAGCTTAGCAGTTTACGGAATTACTGATTATTCAAGCATGCTCCCGCCGGATATATACAACTGGGAATTCCTATTTAGCCTTCGAGGTTTAATTATGATGATAGGCGGTGGTTTTCTTGTTGGATTCGGCACACGCTACGCAGGAGGTTGTACCAGCGGTCATTCCATTATGGGACTCAGCACCTTACAGTGGCCATCTCTAGTAGCTACTGTATGCTTTATGATTGGAGGAATCATTATGTCAAACTTACTCCTTCCTCTTATTTTATCTTTATAAATCAGGTTTTTATATTTAATAATTTCAAAAATAATGAAAACAGAAATAGACAATATCGATTTTGAAATGCACTCGTTAGATGCAACATATAGCAATGAATCTCAAGTAAAACATCAGTGGTATTCGAATATAAAATATTTAGTTGTTGGAATCTTGTTTGGTATAGTATTCGTAAAATCAGAAGTAGTTAGCTGGTTTCGGATCCAGGAGATGTTTCGCTTTCAATCTTTCCATATGTATGGCGTTATTGGTTCGGCAGTCATTGTAGGTGCTCTTTCAGTATGGCTAATAAAAAGATATAAAATCAAAACCATTTCCGGCGATCCCATTACATTCAGCACTAAGAAATTCAATAAAGGACAAATTTATGGAGGACTGATATTTGGTGTAGGATGGGGAATCACCGGTGCTTGTCCAGGTCCGTTATTTGCACAAATAGGAATGGGTGCCTTCGTCGTAATCGTCGTTCTATTAAGCGCGATTGCAGGAACTTGGGTGTATGGCAAATACCGAGACAGCTTACCACACTAACCTTGATTGTTTAAATTATACCTTAATGGTTTTCCACCTTCCTTTTCTAAAGAGGATAAAACCAGCAATAGTAATTGCTATTTCTGCAATAGGTATAGCCCAGAAAACACCTGTGTAGTCCATCCCTAGATGCTTTGCCAGGAAATAGGCTAAGGGTATTTGAAACAACCAGAATCCACCCAAATTTATCCATGTTGGTGTCCAGGTATCGCCTGCCCCATTAAATGAATTAATAAGCACCATCCCCATACCATAGAAAATATAACCAGTGCTCATAATGTAAATGGCTTGAATGGCTATCCTTCTTACTTCCAAATCATTCGTAAAGAATGAAGCAAAAGTTGGAGCAAACACAAATGAAATCAACATAATTATGAACATATAGATCATATTATATTTCGCAGTTTTAAGTACTGATTCCTCTGCCCGATCCAATCTGCCAGCTCCCATATTCTGACCAACCAACGTAGCAGCAGAATTACTTAATCCCCATGCAGGAAGCATAAAGAACATCATTAAGCGTAAAGCAGTCTGATAACCTGCCGAACCTTCATCCCCACCGGTCGTAGCGACCAGTTCAGCTAAAAATATCCAACTGCAAGAAGCAATTACAAACTGCAATACTGCAGGAGCTGCCACCTTTATAATGTCTCTTATCTGATCAAAATGAGGAATCAAATAGGACAATTTAACTTTTAACACTCCTTTCCCATTTGTTAAATGATAAATTTGATAGATAACACCAGTGGATCTACCAATGGTTGTAGCTATTGCGGCACCCGTTAAACCAAATGCAGGTATCGGACCGAAGCCATTGATTAAAATCGGACAGCAAATTATATTAATGATATTAGCTATCCACAGACTTTTCATAGCAATAGCCGCATTACCTGCACCTCTAAAAATACCATTAATTAAAAACAGTAACATGATGATAAAACTCCCACCCATCATGATTTTCATAAAAGGAGTTCCATAAATAGCAGCACTTTCAGTAGCGCCCATAAGTATCAAAAGATCTGTAGCATATACAAATCCTATGGTACCAATAATCGCATTAAAAGCAAAAGCTATCAAAACAGACTGCATTCCTGCCCGAGCTGCTGCTTCTGGCTTCTTCTCACCAATTCTTCTGGCAACAATCGCAGTAGCAGCCATACTAATCCCTATCGCTAAAGAATAAACGATCGTTAGCATAGATTCTGTTAATCCAACTGCTTGAATAGCATAACTACTTTCTTCAAGATGACCCACAAAATAGAGATCCACCAAAGCAAAAACGGACTCCATCAACATTTCCAGCATCATGGGTATTGCTAGTAAAACAATAGCCCGACGAATACTGCCCTGTGTAAAATCCAATTCCTCTCCTCGCAAAGACTGTTTAACCAAAGAAATAAAGTCAGTAATCCGATGACGTATAATAATCGTACGAGACATATAAATTAAAAGCTAATAAAGATTGAGAAAACTAAAGCAAGAACTTTAGCAAAAAGTTAAATTAAATGGAGGTAGCCTAATAACTATTAAAGACAAAGAATATGTGAATCCTTAGTCTATAAATATTTTGGCTGCAATTAACTTCATAATTTCTAGGTTTAGAAAACCAAAAGTAGAAAATAATTTTAAATTCACAATATTTTTTTAAACTCAATTAACCCACCCTCTTCGTTAATCAATATCCACACAATAAATAAACTAATTAAATAGTTAATAAACTAACTAAATAGTTATATTTGCTTGTAAAAAGATACGATCTTTATGAAAATTTTATCTCTGATATTGATATTAATTCTAACAGTTCATTTTAATATCAATGCGCAAAGCCTCACTCCTGATAATACCAGGATATTACACCTATATGAGACCCAACAGTTCTCTGAAGCTTCAAAATATCTAAGTCAGTTTTATACCGACTCCAGCGCAGATATAAAATTAATTAATAGCATTGCTTATTCTTACAGGATGTCCGGAGACTATCAACAGGCATCTAATTACTACAATAAACTCTATACACTTGACACACTAAATATTTCTGCTTTAACCAACCTGGCATACATTAATAATCAACGGGGAATGTTTAAATCATCTATGGATTTATACAAAAAGCTATTAGCTATCGATAGCACAAATGTTAACACTTATACTGCTTTAGCAAGTCTGTATACGCGAGAAAAGGATATTATTACTGCCTTTAGTTATTTAGGTAAAGCAAATACACTGCAACCTACCAATAGTAATATTGCTTACGATTTTGTTCAATTATGTTTAAGCCTTAATGAAATTGATAAGGCTGATAGTGTTTTAACAATTGCATTAGAAGATGATCCTGAGAATGCCAACCTTTTGTATTCGAAAGCAAAAGTATCTGACGAACAAAAGAAATACAAAGAAGTAATAGAGCTTTCTAAAAAACTAATCGATCTGGGAGAAGATTCACAAGAAATCTGGTCCCTGCTGGCTAGAGCATATTTCAGATTAGATGATTTTGAATCAGCAATGCTAACCTATACAGACGCGATGCTTACATACGATAGCTGGGGAGAAATGGATTATTACTACATGGCTATGTCTTGCAAAGCTTTAAAACGTTTCGATGAAGGTTTAGAATTTATAGAAAAGACTCTAAAGGAAGCTATATCACCAAATACAGGCTTTTATTTCGCTAGAAAAGCCGACCTGCTAGTAGATTTAAATAAACCCAGTGCAGCAGCAGCCGATTATATAAGAAGCTTTCAGTATGAAGAATCAACAATCAATTACTTTAACCTGGCAGTTCTTTATGATTTCAATTTACAAAACAAAGCTAATGCTCTTAAGTATTATACGCTATATGTTAATAAACAACCTCCTAACCAAGAAAAAACCTACATAGAATATGCCCAAGAAAGAATTAAAGCATTGAAATAAAGCAGAAATAATGAAGCGATACTTACTAATATTTTTATTTCTAGTGATAGCTTGCTCACCTATTATTCCATTGATATTTCACACCTAAACTGAACCAACGTGAAGGCATTGGCACCGCTCCTGCTTCCTTATACTCAGCATTGAAAAGATTGGTCACTTGCGTATAGACAAGAGCTTTTTTCAACTGATAGTTTACCCTAAGGTCTGAAATATCGTATGCCTTGCCATGTTCGCGCTTTAATAATCGATTTTCTATTTGAAAAGCAAGTTTATTGATTTTATAGTTCACTCCGGCTATAAACTGATGCCTTAGAGATTCCAAAGCATATTTAGATTGGATACCTTCAGAAACTTTAAGTGTAGGATGTAAGTAATTATAGCTTAAATGATAGCCTATAGATCGTTGCTTGTTTAAATCAAAATCCTGGCGGATCCTAGCATAAACACCTTGCATTTTATTATTTCCAAAATTAACAGGAGAATAAGGCTGAGAAGCATCTTCCCTCACCCAATCAATAAAGTCTGATATATTACGGAAGAAATACCCACTCTGAAAGCTCAATTTCTCTTTACTGTAACGAATATTTCCTTCGTAATTCCAGGTATTTTCTGATTCAAGAAATTCATTCCCTACATTTCCGGGAAGTTGGTTTAAATACAAGTCTGTAAAAGAAGGAATTCGCTGGCCAGAACCGATGCTGGTAGAGATTCTCCAATAGTCATTGATAAGGTAGGCTAAATCTATACCCGGATATAACTGCCATCCATAATCCGTATTGTAATTAGCATAAACTCCCACAGTCCCTTTTATTTTCTCTCCCAGACCACTTGCCAACTCTGCGTATGCACCATGATTATCTCTTTTATGTTCTCCTATATTAGAGCTGTTGATTTTTTCCAAACGAGATTCCCATCCTAAACCAACAGTACCTATACCCGTCTCATAAGTACTGTTCAATTCAAGCATCAGCGCATTGGTATAATGTAAGGAACGTCCCTTACTTAAATCATCTTTATAATAACGGTAGTCATCCTCACCATAACGATCGCTAATTCTTGGAGAAAGTGTAAAATCACCCCATTGGTGTTTAGAAGAAAGACTGAATATAGATGACTTTACAAGCTCCTCCGAATTGATATCTCCGGGAGCTGCATAGAAACCATTGGCGCCAAAGCGGCTTCGGACATATCCTGCCATTACCTGAACGCTGTTGTTTACATCAAAGTTATAGCTACCATTATAAAAGAGACGCGTATTTCCGGATCCCGAATTATAACGCTGGCCATTATAATTGCTTTGAGCAAGCGATAAAAGATGGCTTTGTTGCTCAGTTCCAAAATTCCCTGTAATTTCTGCACTTCCACCACCGTAAATACCAGAACCGTCACCTTCGTCTTTGTTTTTAAAAGAACTTCCTCCCTGAACATCTGCAATAAGAAAAGAGCTATTTTCCTTTTTAGTAACGATATTGATAGCGCCACTAAGGGCATTGATCCCATAAACCCGGGCTGCTGCGCCTCTTAGTACTTCAATATGGTCTATCGCATTCAAAGAGATGGGTATATTCATCATATTATGAGCAGTTTGGGAATCGATCATCTTTATACCATTGATCAAAATCAAAACCTGTTCAGATGTTCCGCCGTCAATAGAAACATCCGTCTGCGTTCCAAAAGGACCTAACTGACGAATATCGACTCCGCTGATATAAGATAAAACTTCATTGAGAGATTTGGCAGGTAGCTGCTCAATCTGTTCTTGTGTAATAACCTGAATATCCCGAGTTGTTTGGCTAAACGGAACCTGTATCCGATTTCCCTGAATAATCACATCCTCCAATTCATTGCTTCGATTTTCCAGATTAGAAGGCAAATCATTCTGTTGTGCAAAAGCAGGGAGTGTTATTATAATTCCTAAAGCGGCTATTATCTTTTTCATGAGTATCTATCAAAATTAAAATGCGGTGCAAATATTGAAGTTTAAATACTAATTTTGCTAGTCCGATATAAACATAATGAGTAGTCCGGTTAATATTAATTTCCAGTCCTTTATTAAAATAGATCGTAGCGGAGGTGACGCAATCTATATGCAGATTGTATATCAGTTTATCAATGCTGTAAAGAAGAGCCTCTTAGAGGACGGAGATCTTCTTCCGGGAAGTAGAAAGATTGCAGCGGATCTAAAAGTTCACAGAAAAACAGTCGTAGCCACTTTCATGGAGCTACAAGAACAAGGATGGGTACATATCTTTCCGAACATCGGTACCATTGTAAAAAATCCGGAACTTTCATCAGCTACGGCTACAGGCATCAAAACCTTTCAACAGCCTCCAGAAAAAGCGCCATTTCAATTCAGGAAAGAGGTAATTCTTGATACTTCTACATCAGAAATTCCCGAAAAGTTCTATTTTACTGATGGAACACCGGATTATAGAATCATTGAAGCTGAAGAACTGGTCCGTTTTTACGCATCGGCACTGAAGAGAAAAAAGAAAACCAGCGACTTACCCCAAGCTGCTGAAGGAAATTTATTCTTTAGAGATCAATTGAGCTATTATTTGAATTTAACTCGGGGTTTCCACCTTTCCAGAAATTTCCTATTGCCCATAAGCGGGCGCGAGCAGATTCTCTCCATCTTATCACGACTACTAATCAATACAGGAGATATCATGTTGGTAGAAAACTTAAGCTATTTTTTACCAAATATGATCTTTAGTCAAGCAGGCGCTAAACTTAAGACTGTCCCCGTAGATGAGGAAGGAATGAATGTTGATTATATCCAGCGCCACTATAAACCTGGTGAAATAAGATGTGTTTACATCAATACCAAATGCCACTATCCCACCACGGTCGCTCTTTCTGAAAAACGTAAAACTCAATTATTGCAATTAGCTGAGCAGTACAATTTCATCGTGATTGAAGATGATGTAGATTTTGAATTTTCAATGGTAAAGGATAAAGGAGAGTCGTTATTTAGAAAAAATGGTGGAAGTCGAGTAATCTATATCGGAGCTTTCGGAAGGTTTCTGAACCCCGGATTTCAAATGAATTTCCTGATTGCACCCAAAGATCTGTTGGAAGAAGGAAGAAAATACCTGAATATATTTGGTAAACCTAATTACATGCTGGAAAAAGCATTGGGAGATATGATTCATCAGGGAGATATCTTCCGATATCAAAGAAAGTCGCAAAAGATGATTAATGAAAGAAAGGGAATGTTTGCACAACTGTTGAACACCTACTTTAAAAATAAAATCACTTTTAATACACCCGCTTCCGGATTGGCTTTTTGGATACAGTTTAACGATCCGTTGTCACTAACTCAGTTACAGAAAGCAGCAAGGGAAAAAGGATTGCTAATTCCGAGTATCTGTCTTTATCAAAATCGGACATTAACTGCCTTAAGACTGAGCTTTGCACACCTCAATCAACAAGATATGGAAGAGACCATCAGATTATTAAAGGAATCATATCAAGAGATAATTTAATAGACCATCTATAACCCTGCTCCGTATCTTGTAATACATACGCGTGAACTCTAACAAAGATTCCTGTGGTACGTCTACGCTAATTGATCAAAAAAAGCGTAGACATACCACAGGAATTTCTTACTAACACTTCTCGCATGTATTACAAGGTACATTCATGTCCTTTACAAGTCCTTAATAAGGCTTATTAATTCTTATCCTTATCTAAAAAATCTATTCATTAATAGTTAAAGACTGGGCTGTAGATGATGAAGAGAACAAATATGCAATAAAGAAAATACGATAAAATTATTTTTAACTTATTTTAACTCATCCTAGTCTTTAATCCCTATTTTTATCGAGTCAGAATCTACCTCGTATTACATTTATGGAGATTATAACCTACGATAAAGCCAAAGAAATTTGGAACAAAATTGCGAAGACCTCAGAGAACCAATCGCTTTACTTCGAGCTGGAAGTACATAAAAAGCTTTTGGATATATTTCATATCGGACCGCATTATTATTATATCTTCAATCTTAATACCGTTTCGTTTGAATTTGTAGATAGTAAAATGACCAAGGTTTTAGGCTATCGTGAAGAGGAATTCTGCACAACATTATTTTTAAGCAACATTCATCCGGAAGATGCGCCCTATTTCCTTAATTTTGAGCATGCCGTAACTGAATTCCTTAGTAAACTACCTCCGGAGAAAATAATGAAATATAAGATGTCATATGATTATAGGGTAAAGCATGCAGATGGTCACTATATACGTCTATTGCAACAGGTCACTACAATTCACAGTGATGATAACGGAGCGGTTATAAGGACATTAGGTGTACATACTGACATTACTGATTTAAAAAGTGAAGGAATACCCAAGCTAAGTTTTATCGGACTGGAAGGTGAAACTTCTTATCATGATGTTAAACCAAACCAAGTATTTCTCAACGAGAAATCATTACTTACTAAACGCGAAAAAGAGATTTTGCGACTGATTGTAGAAGGGAAAAGCAGTGATATGATTGCCACCCATTTGTTTATAAGCAAACATACCGTAATGACGCATCGCAGAAACATCCATTCAAAAACGAAAACAAATTCAGTAGCTAATTTGGTAAAAAATGCAATTCATATGGGATGGATATAAATCGCATTTTTGTTACCAACTCATTACCTGATTGTTAGATTTACATTTCCTGCACTGGTTGATGCCTGAACATTGGCTCCTCCACCATTAATATTGCCATTTAATTTTCCTTTGCTATTGCTTCCTCTAAAGTTAGATAAGCCATCAACATTTACATTAAATCCTTTCAAATCCAAATTTGCACCTGTATTTGATGGCAAAGTTAGGTTTACATTTCCTGCTGAGGTTGATAAACGTACATCTCCAGGCAATTCTTTCAACATAGCCGATACACTTCCGCCTGATGTAGATGCATTCAGAGAGCAGGTAAGATTCTCTAAATCGATGCTTCCGCCCGAAGTTCTAGCGCTTAATGATCCGTTTAAGGAGCGACCTTCAATACTCCCTCCGCTGGTGGATACATCGATATCACCATTTAATCCCTCTAGTTTAATAGATCCACCAGAAGTACTTAAATTGATGGTTCCGCTGCTATTATAAGCCCGAATGCCTCCACCACTGGTTTTACCGGTAATATTTCCATCCATATTCTCAACTTCGATGCTACCGCCACTGGTTTTGAAATTCTGCTGTCCGGATAGGTTCGCTAATTTAATACCTCCTCCACTTGTTGACAGGTCAGTTGTAACTTTATTCCCTGTACGAACCTTAAATGAAATACTAAGTCCGTTTCTCCAATTTAAATTATTTCTTTGTTTAGCATAAGCCTCTAATGTGCTACCTCTTTGCTCTATTCTTATTTCATAATCGCGATCAAGAATCTCTTGTATTTCGATTTTTGATAAATCGCGGCCATTATTGGGCTTAACATACATCTCAATAACAGCATCTTGAGTTGCATCACCTGATACATCAATTGAACCACCGGAAGTTGATACTTTCAAGCCTTGAACAGACGATATGGGGTAAGTTTTTTTCGTTAACAGGATTGCACCACCACTATTTATATCTCCGTCGGTGGCTTCAGAAATACGATCGGTAATAATATCCGATGCCTCAACAATACGATTGGCAACACCGGTAGATGCTTCAGCAACACGATCAGCAACAGATCCAATTACGCAGGAACTAGTAAGAAGCACACAAGCTCCTGCCAGAAGTGAGAATTTAGAAATCAGTCTCATAGGTTTATTTTTTAATTAATATAATATTCATATAACATACCAAATATACCTGTCCGGTATAATAGATTAAAACACTAATAGTTAGATATACCTGTATAGTCGGTAAACGCGTATATTTTATCGGTAAACTATTTATTATCAAGCTACCTGATTATGATAACAGCTGGTATGTATGGTGCAAAAACGAACAGTTTACTGTTCGATATCGAACAGTGCTTTCGCTTTTAAATATTCAGACAATTGGTTTATAAGTGATTAACAAGAATGGTATATTTGTGGTTAATCTTAACCAATGATCCAAGCACGTATTCTTATAATTGATGATGACCCAGATGTACTTACTGCACTTCGTCTTCTGCTAAAGAAGGAGATTGCCGAAATAATCGTTGAAAAAAATCCGGAAAGGATACCTGCTATTCTTAGTTCTGAGCATATAGATATGATTATGCTGGACATGAATTTCAAGAGTGCCATCAATAGTGGAAATGAAGGTTTATACTGGCTTAGCAGAATTAAAGAGCAAAAGAAAGATATCTTAGTTGTTATGATAACAGCATATGGAGCTATCGATCTTGCTGTGCAAAGTTTAAAACAAGGAGCCGCAGATTTCATTGTAAAGCCCTGGATTAATGAGCAGTTAATTGACACAATTAAAGAATTACTTTCACGTAAAGAAAGCAAAAACCATAAGCCTAAAGATACTCAAATTGCTTTGGCGGATGTAATTGGTGAATCTGAAAGTATGAAAACGGTGTTTTACAAGTTAGGTAAAATAGCCCCTACAGATGCTAACATTCTAATATTGGGAGAAAACGGAACTGGGAAAGACTTGATTGCTACGGCTATTCATAAACAGTCGAACCGCGCTAAACAAGCTTTTGTAAAAGTTGACGTGGGTGCACTGACAGATAGCTTATTTGAAAGCGAACTCTTTGGACATAAAAAAGGGGCATTTACGGATGCAAGAGAAGGTCGGGAAGGGAGATTTGAGTCGGCTGATAAGGGTACCTTGTTTTTGGATGAGATCGGTAATATATCATTACAGCAACAAGCAAAGCTGTTGACTGTATTACAAAACCGACAAGTTACACGATTGGGAAGTAACCAGGCCATCAATATTGATATCCGCTTAGTATGCGCAACCAACATTCCTTTACGTGAACTTGCGGATGAGAATCGTTTTCGGAAAGATTTGATTTACCGGATTAATACCGTGGAAATCCAAGTCCCTCCTTTGCGTGAGCGCGGGGATGACATCTTATTACTTGCTGAACATTTTATCAAGAGATATGCTGAGAAATACATGAAAGTCATTTCAGACATCGACAAAAAAGCAAGAAAAAAACTATTAGAATATCACTATCCGGGCAATGTTCGCGAACTTCAATACAGCATTGAACGTGCAGTAATTATGTCGGAGAACTCGGTTCTTTCGAGTGAAGATATCGTCTTTTCTCCAATTGAAAATGCACAATTTCAATCCAGTTCTGACAAAGATGCGCACAACCTAATTGAATTAGAAAGAAACACCATTGTTAAAGTAATTGAGAAGCATAATGGTAATATCTCGAAGGCTTCCAAAGAATTAGGCATTACACGTACCGCTCTTTATAGACGTCTTAGCAAATACAATATCTGATGAGGAAATTTCGTCGGCTAATTTTCTTTAGAGCATTGATGCTATTTCTTGGGCTTACCCTTTTATCCTATTTCCTTTTCAGCGGAAATTACTTTTATGCCCTTTTGCTGTTTCCTTTCTGCATTTGGTTACTATGGTTTACCATTCGTTCTCAAATAAGAACATATCAGGAATTACAAGAATTTGCAGAAGCTGCTAAATATCGCGACTTTACAAGACGATTTCCATTAGATCGTGCAAGTATTGAGGTTCAACCTCTACGAGTTGCTTTTAATAATATTAATGAGGTCTTTAAAAAAATAAGTAGTGAACGTGAGGTTCAATACCAATATCTTCATAAAATACTGGAGCTGGTAGATACTGCGATTATCTCCTATGAAGAAGAAAGCGGGAAGGTTATGTGGATCAATGAATCCTTTAAGATATTGTTCGATATACCCTATTTCTCAACTATTAACGCACTTAAGAAGAAAAACAAAGGACTCTATGAGCAAATTGTCAGATCTGTACCTGGCGACAATGGCTTGTTTGTATTTGAAACAGAACAAGGCTCTATGAAACTCCAGCTTCATATCAGTAATTTTCAGACTGCAGAAGGAAAATATCGATTAATTGCTTTGCAAAACATCAATGCTGCATTGGATGAAACGGAATCAAAAGCATGGCAGAAATTATTAAGTGTATTAACGCATGAGATCATGAACTCTATTGCACCCATCTCGTCTTTGGCTGATACCATTAAAAATCGACTTGAAGGATTGCCGTACATGGAAGAGCTGGATGATATTCGTCTAGGAACTGAAACTATAAAACGCCGTAGTGAAGGATTGTTAAAGTTTGCAGGCACCTATCGTACCTTGAATAAGATTACTCAATTAGATCTCACCCCTATGAAGGCAGCTGTTTTATTTGAGAACCTATACCTTCTTTTAGAACCAACTTTAATCAAAAAGGAAATAGAATTAGACATTATCCTAAAGGATCCATCTATTGAATTATTAGTTGATATAAATTTAATAGAACAGGTGTTGATCAATTTATTACTTAATTCAATTGAGGCAGTAAAGGATACCAAGGATCCTTACATCCGCTTACAAGCGCTTCTTGTAAACGGTAGAGTCCAAATTAAAGTAAGCGACAATGGCAAGGGTATGTCATCACATATAATGGAAAATATCTTTACTCCATTCTTTACAACGCGTAAAACAGGAAGCGGCGTTGGTTTAACACTCAGCAAACAGATTATGCTCTTACATAAGGGAAACATTCTTGCCAATTCAGAAGAAGGAAAAGGCAGTACTTTTACTTTACAGTTTTAGATGCTCCTCATATAATGTATAATTAGACTTGGATTTGACCATCTAATAGTTCAATAAGCCGATCTCCATAGGCTGCATTCTTTTCAGAATGTGTTACTTGAATAATCGTTACCCCTTCCTCTTTATTTAGCTTCTTAAAAAGCTGCATAATTTCGTCACCTTGTTTTGAATTTAAGTTACCTGTAGGTTCATCAGCCAATAAAACCTTAGGCTTTCCTGCTAAAGCTCTGGCTATACCGACAATTTGCTGCTGTCCGCCCGACAGCTGATTTGGGAATAAGTCCTTTTTACCAACAATACCAAATCGATCAAGCATATCAGCAACTATCGCTTTACGCTCATTTGCTTTCAGATTTTTATAAATCAACGGAGTTTCAATATTTTCAGCAACCGTTAATTCATCAATTAAATGATAGGCCTGAAACACGAAGCCCATATGTTGTTTATAAATTTCGGAGCGTTTCTTCTCCTTAAGCTTTAAGACATTTTCATTTTGAAAGTTGTAAGCTCCTTCGTTTGGCTCATCCAATAATCCGATGATATGTAACAAGGTAGATTTACCAGAACCAGACGGTCCCATTATTGACACAAAATCTCCATTTTGAATAGAAAGATTAATGTCTTTCAATACAAACGAACGGCTACCGCCAACATTATACCACTTAAATATATTATTTAGTTCAATCATCATATATCACTGATTATTAGGTTCAATTAACTACAAGTTAAAAGCAATAAACCTTCTTAAATGTAGTCAATTGCCTTCTATTATTATTATTTATTTACTCTTCACGTAAAACCTCTACCGGGTTAAGGTAGGTAGCTTTAACAGCCTGCACACTTACCGTCATAAAAGCAATTAGCAATGATAGAATTGCTCCCAACGCAAAAAACCACCATTGAATTTCGATCCGATAAGCAAAGTCTTGAAGCCATTTATTGGCTAACCACCAGGCTATGGGAGTTGAAATTAATATCGACAAACAGACGATTTTCAAAAATGGTCTGTTTAACAAAAACAAAATTTCCTGAGCAGATGCACCTAAAACCTTTCTTACCCCTATTTCTTTCTGCCTTACACTTATACTATAAGCAGCCATGTTAAACAAGCCCATCAGGGCTACAAGAATTATTAAAATTGTAAAACCGGTAAAAGCCTGTTGTAACTTCTCTTGTTTCGCATATAAAGTGGCGTATTTTTGATTCACAAACTCATATATGAAATGATCTCCATCCCTCTTATTAATGGATTTCCATTGAGTGGCCAGCGCACCCAAAGTGGCCTGCATATTTGTTGGAGATATTTTAGCTAAGATCTCAACTCTTGGAATCAGACAGCTGTTATTAATACTGTATATCGTTGGGCTTATTAATTCTTCAAAACCCTGCATCTTACTATCCTTAACCACACCGATAATCTTAAATTCAGTATTACATCCACGTATTATAGCACCTATAGGATTCTGTAATTTCAATTCCCTTACGGCTGTTTCATTAAGAACTGCCGCATTAGCGGTATCTGCAGGAAAATTTAACGAGAAAACTCTACCTGCCATTATTTCCATGTCAAGTGTCTCGAAGTATTCGAAATCAACGCCAATATGATCCAATTTAAGTTTCTGGTCTATGTGTTGGAATTCTTGGGCTATCGGATTTGCTCCACCAGGAACAGTTGTAGAAACCGTAACACTTTCAATACCAGGAATGGCCTTTATTCTATTTCTAAACGCAGTAAAATCAATAGTCTTATTTAATGTTGCCAAGTTTTTAATGTAAACTACTTGATCTGCATTAAAGCCACGATCTGAGGTTTCAATAAAACTCATTTGTTTATGAATCACAATCATTACACTTATAAAGCCAAAGGCTATCACAAACTGAAACACTAACAATAGACTACGAAAATATTGAGTTCGAGGAGCATTCTGATACCTGCCCTTTATAATAGTTATGGTCTCGCCTCGGGACAAAATGAAGGCTGGATATAAACCTGAAACGATGGAAGTCAGTATAACTGCTACTAATAATTGGAAAAGGACAGTCCCATTAAACCCAAATGCGGACAGATAGTATTGAAAGTTTTTGACCAGAACATTAATTGTAATACTAACTAAAAACAGTGCAATACAGCCTGCAATTAAGCATTGGAAAAAGACCTCACTAAAGAATTGAAATATAAGCTTAGCACGGGTTACCCCAAATATTTTCTTCATTCCAATTTCCTTTGCCCGCTTCTGAGCAAGAACAAGCATTAAATTAGCGAAGTTGATTCCGGCCAGTAGTAAAACAATTATTGATAAACTCCCTAATGCGATTACTATTTTATAGCCAGTAGAGGACCCGTGTATAGGTCTTAAATGTAAATTCTTTAGCGGGTCAAGATAAACACTGCTCTTCGCAAACGATGAATTGATGTTTTCACTTTGCTTGGAAATTGATTTTTTAAAAATATCATTGATTTGTGTCGTTAACTCATCTATATTCGTTCCTGACTTAACCTGAATAAATGTTTGCACCGTTTGATTATCTGGTAAATCAGCACCTAGTTCTTTTACAAAACCAATGCAATCAAATTCAATATTGGACAAGCCGGGTAGAACACTCGTAACTCCATTAAGCTGTAATGGCAAACCATCTTCCTTATTCCCCATAACAACCCATTCTTTTTGAATATTACTGATGTTTGGAAACAACTTTTGAGCAATATCTGGTCTAATGAAAACAGCTTGCCCGCTTATAATGTCTAAATCAATTCCCGGCGTTTTAATATCAAACATTTTCGCAAGAGCGACATCAGCACCTAACCAATGTTTAATAAAAAAGACATCTTCATCTGAGTTAAAGGGAACGTCATAAGGAAAACTGTTAACTCTAGCTACTTCTACAATTTCTGGCAATTGTGCTTTTATTGCAGGTCCTAATGATATTGATGTTAAATCTGACGCCTTTCCCTCATTGGTCAATCCAACTAAGTAAATATCTTTATAATTCGGGTTCCATGAGTCATAGCTTTGCTCATGATCAATATATAAGGATGCCAGAACGAAACTTGCAAAACCTAAGGCTAAGCCTAAAATATTTACGATTGTAAAGACTTTTGTTCGAAGTAGAAACCGCCAAGCTATTTTAAGGTTATAGAAGTTCATATCTGGTTAGCTGAGTATTTTATTAGTTAAAAGTAATAGGCTTTCCTAAATAGTAGTCGATTACCTTGGTTCTGAATATCAGGTTGTATCTTGCCTGTATAAAATCAAATTCTGCCTTGTTCATATTTGTTTGCGAGGTGCTCAACTCGATCGAGTTGGCCAGTCCTACATCATAACGCTGCTTCAATACATCAAAAGCTTCCTGGTTGGCCTGGAATGCCTGCCGGGTCGAGTTATAGCTCTTCTCGGCTGCACGAAGGTCCAGTACCGCCTGATTGATGATCTTGCTCAGGTTGTTCTCCGACTGCCGTTCGTTCACCAAAGCATTCTCGTAAGAGATCTTGGCCTTTCGTACAGCAATCTTGGTCCTGAAGTTATTGAAGATCGGGATGCTCAATGAAAAGCCGATATACTGGTTCAGGTTGTCGCTCAGCTGTTGGTTAAAGTCGCTTGAGACCTGGGCCGAGGAATATCCCGTACCGG
>NZ_DATJCH010000013.1:0-103479 GCF_035514885.1 Albibacterium sp.
CCTTCTTAGGCTCCATCTACTCACATTATTTAGACGAAATTTCTCTAAGTCGCAAAATACCTGCCGACTCATTATTTACTATTGCAGATAAGTTAAAGATACAGGATGCTAAAGATGCAGTAACCTACGGATTGATAGATGCGACCAAATACAAAGATGAAGTATTAGCGGAATTAAAATCAAGACTAAAAATCGGAGAGGATGCTAAAATTAAGTCAGTTTCTATTGAAGATTACAAGGTAGAAGATCAAAGCATACCAAAAAACTCAAAGGACAGAATTGCTGTAGTATATGCTGTTGGTGAAATCGTTTCAGGAGAGGGTAGCGATGAGCAAATCGGTTCTGAGAGAATCTCTAAAGCAATACGTACTGCAAGAGAAGACGAAAAGGTGAAAGCCGTTGTATTACGTGTTAACTCGCCTGGAGGAAGTGCTCTTGCATCTGATGTCATTTGGCGCGAAGTAGTGTTAACCAAAGCTGTAAAGCCAATCATTGTTTCCATGGGAGACTTGGCTGCATCGGGCGGATACTATATCTCTGCTGCTGCTGATTCTATTTTTGCCCAACCCAATACAATTACAGGTTCCATCGGAGTATTTGGAATAATACCAAACTTTCAACGATTCTTTAATGATAAACTAGGAATTACTTTTGATATGGTTAAAACAGCAGAATTTGCAGATTTGGGAGCATTCGATCGCCCTTTAACAGCTCAGGAAGAATCAATCATTCAACAAAATGTAAATAAAATCTATTATACATTTACACAGAATGTTGCCGATGGACGCAAGAAAGAAAGAAGCTACATCGACAGTATCGGACAAGGTCGGGTATGGACAGGAACGCAAGCTATCGAATTAGGATTGGTTGATCGTATTGGTGGTATAAACGATGCTATTAAGTCTGCAGCTAAAAAGGCCAATATACAAGACTATAGCTTAGTGAGCTACCCTTCTCAAAATGACCCATTGAAGGCCCTATTTAATACATCCAGTCGCCAAATAAGCCTTTGGTTCACAAAACAAGAAATGGGTCTTGCATTTCCAGTTTACCAACAGGTTAAGGAAACTATGCAACAAAGTGGTATCCAGGCAAGGATCCCTTATACTATCGACATTAAATAATTTACTATGAAGAACAAAGCAATTGCTCGTGAATTCAAACTACTTTCACAATTACTGGAATTTCATGGTGAAAATAACTTTAAAATAAGAGCCATTGCTACCGTGGCCGATAAAATCAGAAAGCTCCCTTTTGAAATTAAATCAAAAACGCATGAGGAATTAAGCAATGTACCAGGAATTGGTAAAAGTTCGGCCGTAAAAATAAAAGAGCTATTAGATAATGGAAGCATCAAAGAACTTGACGACATCATTCAGCAAACCCCTCCGGGAATTATAAGCCTATTGAAAATAAAGGGAATTGGTCCAAAAAAACTAGCTGTTATTTGGCAGGAATTAGGAATTGATAACCTGGGCGAGTTATGGTACGCCTGCAAAGATGATAAAATTTCAAAACTTAAAGGTTTCGGACAGAAAACCCAAGATGAATTAAAATCCATCATTGAATTCTCAATGGAGAACCAAGGTAAATTCCGCTATGCCGATGTCGAGCTCTTTGCGAACGATATTTTAAATAGTTTGATAAAACACTTTAATGAGGAAAATCTAATTTCATTTACAGGTCCTTTCCGCCGGTGTTGTGAAATACTTGAAACTATTGACATTCTTACGGTTACCACCAAAAATGAATTAGTTGAGTGGGCTAATCAATCAAATATTATTTCGAATATAAAAGAAATTGACGGCCAACTACATGGCACACACCAAAGTGGGATCAGCGCTATCTTTCATTTCTGTAATAAAGACAATTTTTACGCACGCTTAATTGAAACGACTGGTAACGCGACTCATTTAAAGGAATTAAAGGATAGACTAGATGCTGAAATACCAGCATTGGGAAGTGAAGAAGCTATCTATAAAAGAGCAGGCCTAAGCTTCATTCCACCAGAATTACGTGAAGGATTTAATGAAATAGAACTAGCTTCTAAAAACAATATTCCTAAGCTGATTGAATACAGTGATTTTAAAGGTAGCATACATAATCATAGCTTATGGAGCGACGGCGTATTTTCTATTGAAGATATGGCTCTTTATTGTAGAGATGTCCTCAAATTAGAATACTTTGGCATATCAGATCATTCCAAAACAGCTGTATATGCCAACGGACTAAGTATTGATCGGATTAAGGCACAGTGGAAAGAGATTGACTCCTTAAACCAAAAGCTTGCGCCTTTCAAAATACTTAAGGGTATTGAATCAGACATACTTTCGAATGGCTCTTTAGATTATCCGGATGAGATTCTCGCAGAGTTTGATTTCGTTGTTGCATCCATCCATTCACAACTTTCCATGGATGAGAAAAAAGCTACTAACCGATTAATTAAAGCAATCGAAAATCCATATACTACTATTCTCGGTCATCCCACTGGTCGGCAGCTTTTGGTTCGGAGAGGCTATCCGATAGATCATAAGAAAGTGATTGATGCCTGCGCAGCAAACAACGTTATCATTGAAATTAATGCTAACCCTTTGCGTCTTGACATTGACTGGCGCTGGGTACCCTATTGCCTTGAAAAAGGAATTACGTTATCAATCAATCCCGATGCTCACCATAGCTCAGAACTTGATTATTTAAAATACGGACAGTTAGTAGCAAGAAAAGGTGGCCTCTCTGCGGAGAACTGCTTAAACTGCCTTTCCCTGGAAGAACTTGAAAAGCAGCTTAAACAAAGAAGAAGAAATTAAGGTTCTAAACCCATGGAACAACTTAAAACAAGCTTGATCATTTCCGTTTACAAAAATACAAGAGATTTAAAAGCAATTTTAGATAACCTTCAGTATCAGTCACATCTCCCTGATGAAATTATTATTTCCGAAGATGGAAACAGTTCGGAAATGAAACTTTTCTTAGATAATTATTCCATTGATATCCCTCTGGTACACCTTAGCCAGGAAGACATCGGCTGGCAAAAGAATAAAGCATTGAATAATGCTATTATGAAAGCAAAACACGAATACCTAATCTTCATTGACGGGGACTGCGTGCTTCACTCTAAATTTATCCAAAACCACTTGTTACTCTCCAATACCAGACATATATTAGCAGGTAAAAGAGTAAAATTAGGACCTTGTTATAGCGAAAAAATATTAAATACTAGTTTGCCAGAATTTCAAAAAAAGATTATATCGGAAGCTAAGGAATGCATAAAAGATGCAACATTTTACGAGGAGGCTATATATGTTCCTCTCAATTTTCTTACAAAAATTCTTATTCAAACTCTCGGCATCAGTAGTATTAAAGGTTGTAATTTTTCATGTTATAAAACTACGATCATGGCCATTAATGGTTTCGACGAAGACTATGTTAAACCTGCAATTGGAGAGGATCATGATTTGGTTTGGCGTTTTGAAGGCTTAGGATATAAAATAATCTCAATCAAACATTTTGCAGTTCAGTATCATCTATATCATAAAGAGAATTGGTCTTCTCAAGAAGAAAATCTACGTACATTAAAACAGAAACAAAACGCTAAAACGTACATCTGTTTAAATGGCATTAAAAAACTCAGCTCTTAACCTTCTGTACTAGCAAAATCCTACACCCGTATTAATAAATATAAATACTAAATTTGTATTTATGACAGAAAATAAGCTCGAAGCCATTATTGTAACGCCTGTTAAAAACTCAATTAACACTACGCTTGATACAATTAAAACTATTGCTCATTGCCGATCAACAATACGCCACATCGTCTACAATGATTTCAGCAATGAAGAAACTAAAAGAACATTAGAAGAGAGCAAAAAAGAATATAACTTCGAGTTAATTAATTTGGAAGATATCACAAACAACCCGTCCCCAAATTATAAGTTGGTATTACAAGATGCCCAAGCAAAAGCTCTCGAACATAATGTTCCATTCATTGTAGTAGAATCTGACGTAAAAATCAACGAAGACACGTTCGAAAAAATGCTCGATTTCGAAAAAATTCACCTACAATCCGGATTAATCGGAGCAATAACAACGGATGAATCGGGTGATATTAATTTCCCCTATTTAAAATTCAAAGGTGAAAAAAGAGCAATTATTGAAACCAAAAGAAGCCTAAGTTTCTGTTGCACATTATTAACACTTGATTTTCTTAAGTCCTATAGCTTCTCAAGCTTAGATGAATCCAAAGATTGGTATGATACCTTTCTTTCTACAAAAGCTTTAGAATTGGATTTTAAAAACTATATCTTATTGGATACACCAGTGCTCCATTTACCGCATGGTAGCCGACCATGGAAAAAGCTTAAATACACCAATCCAATAAAATACTATTTTTTAAAACTTATAAAAGGCCGGGATAAAATATAACCTTGCTTTAACAATCAGAGCTGTTAAAGAACTATTCATGTGCTATGTCTGTGCTTTTTAGCCTGTTTTAGCACAAATATAGTGCATAAAGCTTTCTATCGGTATTCATTAATGTAAAAGAAGATAAGTCAATAGAATGATGCTATTTCAATAATCCTAGCATCTTTAAAAGAGTATTATACTTTCTGGAATGAGTTCGCTGAAATCTTAATGGGCCATTTAATTGCCCATAAATAAATTCTCTGTGCTTTCTGTTAATATACTCAATAATCTTCTCTTTTCTCTCTTTTGTCATTCCTTTACGTCTCGAATTTGTTCTGATCCGATAATAAAATCCGGTGATTGGTAGCTTAACCACCTTTCCCCCGTTCTTCAACATTGTTATCCAAAACTCCCAATCTTCCCTCCCCCACACCATATCTTCAGAGTAACCGCCGCATGCTTCCCAGTCCTTTTTCTTGTATAAAGCACTTACAAATATCATGTTATCAAGTGCCAATCTTTTTAAACTAAAGGGTTTCAACTTCCACTTCCCTTCCTTTTCACCAAACTTCTCTGCTTCACAATAGACAACCTTCACCTCAGGATCAGACTTAAAGGCCTTAATTGCTTCAGAAATATAATCACTGGAAATAATATCATCTGAATCTAAAGGAAGAATAAAAACTCCCTTTGCTTTTCTTATACCATGATTCCTTGCTATTGATGGTCCCTGATTAGCTTGAGAATAGTAAAACACATTCTCATATTGACGGGATAAGCGCTTACACACTTCTTCTGTATTATCAATAGAACCGTCATTAACTAATATAATCTCTATATTAGGGTAGCTTGAATCCAATACAGAATTAACAGTCTCTTCAATAAATACAGCTTGATTATAACAAGGTATAACTACACTTACTAAGTCGGATACAATCATTCTTTAAATTAACAGATCAAATATACAAAACACAATTTTATAAACAATTCAGGCATGGTTTTGGAAGCAGGATATAGCTAAAGGAAATACAATGATCAAAGATCTTTTTTTAATACGACACGCAGAATCGAGCCACCCTTCAGGAGTAAAAGATTTTGACCGCCCTTTAAATGAAAAAGGCTATATGGAGGCTGAAAAAATGAGTGGTAAACTAGCACATTACTCATTACAACCTGAATTATTAATCAGTAGTCCCGCGAAACGAGCCTTAAGTACTGCTACCATTTTCGCTGATGGCCTTCAAATACCTGCCCATCAAATTCAACCTGAAAATATGATTTATGAGGCCAGTATCCCGATGTTACTTTCTATCATCAACTATCTTCCCGAACAATATAATCAGGTAGCTCTCTTCGGCCATAATCCAGGAATCACTGAATTTGCAATATACTTAAGTGACACTTATATTGCGAATATTCCTACTGCTGGAATCATCCATATTAGATTTGCAACAGAGTGGAATATGATAAGTGCCGGGTCAGGAGAAATAAAGTGGGAAGCAAGCACCTAATCGCAGCTATTATAACGAGCTTCCGATACTGAAAGGCCGATAGATTTTTCCGGGCATGGTGATAATCAACCCTTTCATTTCAAGTTCTAAAAGAATAATTGCCAACTTACTCTGCTTTTCCCCTGCTAATTGAGCTATTTCATCAATACTTAAAGACTCCTTTTCGCGAATAAGATTATAGATGGTCTTCTCAGTATTAGATAAAGAAATGGCTAATTGCAATTGTGAAGCACTTTTCTTCTCGCTGTTTATTTGCCAATCCATCAAATAGCCTAAATCTTCGGCTCGCGTTATAAGATGTGCGCGGTGGCTTTTTATTAAAAAATTACAGCCTGCAGAATATTCTAAATCAACATTCCCAGGAAATGCACAAACATCGCGGTTATAGTTATTGGCAATTTCTGCAGTTATTAACGCTCCCCCACGAACGGCAGCCTCGACAACAACAACTACATCTGCCATACCTGCAATGATGCGATTGCGTTGTGGAAAATTCTGACGATCTGGTCGTGTATTAGAAGGATACTCAGATAGCAAACCTCCGTTCTCTAACATCTTAACAGCCAGGTTTCGGTTTGCATAAGGATAAATTTGATCAAGCCCATGCCCTAATACGCCAACAGTAGGCAGATTGTTTTCTACACTTATTTTATGAGCGTAGCTATCAATACCATAAGCTAAACCACTTACAACCAATACATCATCGATATCGCTTAATGTTTCCACCAATTCTTTACAACGGTCTCTTCCATAATGAGTCGCATTTCTGGTACCAACAATACTCACAATCCGTGCTGAATCTAAATTAGCATTACCCCGATAATAAATTAACATAGGAGCATCTGCACATTGTTTCAATCGACGAGGATATTGATCATCGGAAAACAGCAATATCTTAATCTGATGCTTATCTGCAAATTCAATTTCTCTTTCGGCACGCTCGTAAGCAGTTGATTTTTCAGCCAGTATCTTTGCTGATATTTTTTTACCAACGCCGCTAATTGATTGTAATTCTCCGGAAGATGCCTCGATAACTGCTTTAGGAGATCCGAAGTGATTCACCAGGTTCCTCTGTGTAATAATACCTACTCCGGGGATAAAATTAAGTGCGAGTGCATCAACCAACGAGGAATCAACAGCCATAATTTAAGGGATAGGAATATGAAGAATATATTTAGTTTCGAAAAAGTCTTCAGAAAAATAAGTAGCAATGGGTATCAGTTCGGGTCTCAAACCCGATTCCTTTATTTCCTGAGCCAAATCTCCTCCTTTTAAATAAAGGATTCCATTAGGAACAGCATTAAATGATGTCTTTTTAACTTTATTCCTTACCCATGGATAAAAATCCTTCAACTGAGTTACTGCCCTGGAAACAATAAAGTTAAATTTTCCCTCTATAGATTCAGCTCGGGCATGTATTCCTTTCACATTCTTCAATCCAATAGAGTTTGCGATTTCATTCACTACCTTGATTTTCTTACCAATAGAATCAACAAGAACAAATTCAGTTTCTGGGAATAAAATAGCAAGAGGTATACCTGGAAATCCACCTCCCGTCCCTACATCTAAAACGCGCTCTCCTGCTTTAAACTCAATGTATTTAGCAATTGCTAAAGAATGGAGAACATGTTTAAGATATAAACTGTCGATGTCTTTTCTCGAGATCACATTTATTTGGGAATTCCAATCTCTATAACAGTCATCAAGAGCATCAAACTGTTGTTTTTGCAGATCTGTTAAATCTGGAAAATATCCATGAATCAATTCAGAAGGTTTTTTCAAAATAAAAAATATTAATTGATTATTTCCAACGTACTTCACGTCTAAAAAGTGAGAAGAAGCCGTTGAAAGCAGTATAAAAGTAGAAAAATATATCCAGCAGAGGTATGAATAATAATAAATCTAAAACTTGTAGTTTTTTCATAGCAGACCGATAGATCAGCATTTGAACAGCCAAACGAACAAAATACGCTGCCGCTAAATGGATCCTGAATTCCGGATACAGGAACATACCTGCAATAAAAGCAATATAAAACATAACAGCACTTGATACTTGCATTGACAGCATCCACTTATGCTTACTTTTATATGCTTTTGAAGCTCCATGGTGACGGGCTTTCTGTAAGGAATAAGAAGAATAACTTGTTTTTGGCTCGCTCCAAACCTGGGCATCCGGATGAATACAAATAGCAGTATTCTGTTTAGTCGCATTTTGATTTACAAACAAATCATCATCGCCTGATGGGATATGCATATGAGAAGCAAAGCCTTTTCCTTTAAAAAAAAGATCTTCAGAATAAGCCATATTTCTTCCAACTCCCATATATGCATTATGTTTTAATGCATAGGAAAGATAACTTATAGCTGTATGAAAAGTCTCAAAACGAATAAACATATTTAAGAATCCAGGCAATCTATTATAAGGTGAATATCCTAAAACAATCTCCTTATTGGATGCAAACGAATTCCCCATATGCTTAAGCCATTGATCGGATTGAGGCTTGCAGTCTGCATCTGTAAAAACCATTAATTGATTTTTGGCGCCTTTTATACCGATGGTTACTGCGAATTTCTTACCATGTTTAAAGCGGGCATCTTCCTTTAATGTTACCACATTTAAATGAGAATATCGCTTACTTAGGTCTTTTAATACCCATTCGCTATCATCTGAGGAACAATCATTCACTAAAACAACCTCAAAATCAGGATAGTCTTGATTCAGTATGCTCTCTAGATTTTGTTTAAGATTTTCTTCTTCATTTTTAGCACAAATAACAACCGACAAAGGAGGATATGAAGCATCTTCGGGCAATTCTTTAATTTTATATACAGCAAGTTTTCTATATACGATTATCAAATACCAGAATTGCAGGATCCATGCAAGTCCAAAAACAATAAGAGGTATATAAATAAAATATGAATCCAAAATCAGATAAATTAATAAGAAAGCTCAAAGATAAACATGTAAACACAAATACTTGTAAGTATTACCATTAATGAGCAAAGCCTTTTAATTTTTGTTATTTTTGCAAGCTTATAAGACATCGTTAATTCATGAAGTTTACTCTTAAAGCAAAAGATCCCAATAGCAAAGCTCGTTTAGGTGAAATAGAAACTGCCCACGGCAATATTCAAACTCCAGTATTTATGCCTGTTGGTACTGCAGGTTCTGTGAAGGCGGTGCATCAAAGTGAACTTTTAAACGATGTCAAAGCCCAAATAATTTTGGGTAATACATACCATTTATACCTCCGACCGGGTTTAGATATCCTTCAAAAGGCGGGAGGTTTACATAAGTTTAATAGCTGGAATAAACCGTTATTGACAGATAGTGGAGGCTTTCAGGTTTATTCACTAACGGAAGTACGAAAAATAAAAGAAGAAGGCGTAACCTTTCAATCTCATATTGATGGCTCAAGGCATCTCTTTACGCCCGAGCGTGTAATGGATATCCAGCGTATTATTGGTGCGGATATCATTATGGCGTTTGATGAATGCACTCCATACCCCTGCGATTATTCTTATGCCCGTAAATCAATGGATATGACCCATCGTTGGCTTAAGCGTTGCTGCGAGCGTTTCGATGCAACTGAGCCTTTGTATGGTTATAACCAAAGTCTCTTTCCCATTGTTCAAGGATCAGTTTATAAAGATTTAAGAGAGAGGTCAGCAGAAAAGATTGCTTCATTTAACCGTGAAGGAAATGCAATTGGTGGACTATCTGTAGGAGAGCCAGCCGAAGAAATGTACGCGATGACAGAGATAGTCTGCAATATATTGCCCGAAGCTAAACCACGTTATTTAATGGGTGTTGGAACACCAGTTAATTTGCTTGAGAATATTGCATTGGGAATCGATATGTTTGACTGTGTAATGCCAACCAGAAATGCAAGAAATGGAATGCTCTTTACAAAAGAAGGGATCATTAATATTAAAAACAAGAAATGGGAAGATGACTTTTCACCAATTGACGAAAGTAGCGACCTATTTTCAGATCGTTTATATACTAAAGCTTATTTAAGACACTTAATACGTTCAAAAGAAATACTTGGTGCGCAAATTGCCAGTCTACATAATTTACATTTCTACCTTTGGTTAATGGAAGAAGCTAGAAATCATATTGCTGCCGGAACCTTTTATAACTGGAAGAACCAAATGACTAAAGTATTAGATCAAAAGATATAAAAGCGAAAGATACCTCATGAAATTAACCATAATTGATAAGTATATCATTAAGAAATACCTAGGAACTTTTCTGTTCACGATGGCTATTTTCACGGTGGTTATGGTAATTTTTGACGTATCAGAACGTTTAGATGATTTCCTGGAGCACAAAGCTCCGCTTTCAAAAATCGTCTTTGAGTATTATGCTGGCTTTATTCCCTTTTACTTAAATTTTCTATCGCCCTTAATCAATTTTATTGCTGTAATATTCTTCACAGCTAAAATGGCCGATCAAACAGAAATTGTTCCTATCCTAAGTGGAGGAATGAGTTTTAACCGCTTTCTACGTCCCTATTTTATTTCAGCCTGTCTGATCTTTATCGTAACTTTTGCTTTCAACCTGTATATTATACCTAAGACAAATAAGCTGAAAATAGAGTTCGAAAACATCTATGTAAAACCTAAAGATAGCAACACCAAGAATTCAACCCACATGCAAATCGATCCCAATAGCTTTGTTTTTATAGAAAGCTTTGATAATGATCGAAAGACGGGTTATAACTTTGTTTTAGAAATATTTGATGGACAGGAGCTGAAAAGCAAATTGATTGCAGATCAGATTACATGGGATTCAGTGAAGAACAACTGGACAATCCTCAATTACAGCATAAGAAATATAGACAGCCTAAAAGAGGAGATGATTAAAGGGACCTCAAAGGATACAACTTTAGACATGAGTCCGAAAGACTTTGAAGTTTATGACAACATCTTTGATGCGATGGACATACATGAATTAAATACACGCATCGAGAAGGAGAAAATGAGAGGGACCGGCTACATGGTCAATCTAAAATTAGAAAAGTTTAAACGTTTTATATACCCTTTTTCAGCATTTGTATTAACACTTATGGGGGTTGCGCTTTCCTCCAGAAAAGTTCGGGGAGGCATTGGTCTAAGTCTAGGTGTCGGTATAGCCCTCAGCTTCACCTACATTCTTTTTATCCAATTTGCGAATATGTTCTCCCTAAAGGGTGGACTCCCCCCTTTAATAGCTGTTTTAATACCAAACGTTCTTTTCGGTATTCTAGCAATATATTTAATAATAAAGGCACCAAAATAACAACACCAACATGTTTAAAGGCATATCCAAAAACACATGGTTACTTCATGTAACTGTGCTTATTTGGGGGTTTACCGGAATTCTAGGAGTATTGATTAACACGACAGCACTTCATCTTGTATGGTATCGTGTTTTAATCGCCGCTCTGTCTTTACTGGCCTATCTCCTGATTAAAAAAAGACCTATCCGGGTAACTAAAAAACAGCTCATTCAATACACTCTTACCGGTGGCGCAGTAGGTCTACACTGGGTTCTTTTCTTTGGCTCTATCAAAGTTTCAACCGTGTCGGTAACTCTAGTCTGCTTATCTTCTGTAACACTCTTTACTGCCTTCTTAGAACCGATCATTAAAAGACGAAAAATTGCCAAAATAGACATCATTACTGGGCTCACTATCATCTTTGGAATTTACCTCATATTTGCCTTCGAAACCAAGTATCTTCTCGGTATTATTTTGGGAATTCTTGCAGCATTTATCGCAAGTATTTTTTCAATTATCAATTCCAATCTGGTCAGCAAAGGCAGTGCTACATTGATCGGATTCTATGAAATGCTTGGCGCTTTTTTTTGGATTTCATTATTTATGCTCATCACCAATCGCTTCGATAGAGGTCTTGTTCTTCATCAATCCGACCTATTATATTTAATCATTTTAGGAACAATTTGTACAGCTACAGCCTATGTATTAGCCATCGTTATCATGAAAGAATTGAGTGCTTTTACAGTTGCGCTCGCAACCAATTTAGAGCCCATCTATGGAATCATATTGGCTTTGATATTTTTTGGTTCTGAAGAAAAAATGAGTATCGGGTTTTATGTAGGTGCTAGTATTGTTCTAGGGACTGTCTTATTGTATCCATATTTCAAAAAAGCTTACGAGAAAAGGAAATTCAAATCACTGCCATTATAGCAGATTCTTAGCAAGACAAGTTATTCACTACTATTCTTTGATATCAATAAACAATGTCAGAAATAGATACCGTATTAATTTTCTTTGGTTAGCCAAACGAAAAAATTATAAAGCATTTGCTATATATCCATTGCATAGAACAAAAAACCCAATAGTACTTTTCACAGATTTCATACTTCAACTCATTTAATTCGGCAGATGACCATCACCATTCCGGATAAAAACAATTTAATAGACCTGCATTTAATTACTTCTACTTTCAGAAGATTACAAAAACTTAGTGTACATTCGATTCAATTTTGAACGGACATAATAACCGCGACCAAAATCAAGAAAATGCTATAAATATGTCCATACTCTTTACTGATATATTTAAAATTCAAAGAATACTAAATTTTATAAAAATATAATAATCAGTTAATTATATAATCCATATATATAATTACTTAATAAAATAAATTAACAAATACTACATATATTAGCATATGATGTTTATAGCTAAGAAAATATTACATTACAAATTATTAATCAGCTTTTTATATACATTTATATTAAGCATTAGTTATCATATTACTTTTGCCCAACTTATTAACACAGACCAAGCACCACCTAGTGTAAAATGGAACCAAATCAATGAGCATGATTTTAACCTGATCTACCCTACCGAACTATACGAAGAAGCTCAGCACACTGCAAATATCCTTAAAAGCAAGATCCAATACCTAAGCTCTGAACTTGGTATTAAACCAAGAAAAATAGATATCATTTTACAGAACAGGAATGTGGAAGGAAATGGATACGTCCAGCTTGCACCTCGAAAATCTGTGTTTTATACAACCTCTCCCCAAAAATCTGATCCATCAGATTGGGTTGAAAACCTTGCTATACATGAATACCGTCATGTTGTACAGATTGACAAATTGACAGGAAACATTCATTTTCCCTTCGAAGAACTAGGCTTTGCATTTTTTGGAATTGCTTTACCTACCTGGTTTTATGAAGGAGATGCAGTGCTGACCGAAACTCTTTATAGCAATGGTGGACGTGGAAGAATTCCTTCTTGGACAATAAACTTACGTGCGAACATTCTTCAAGGGAAAGCGTATAGCTATCAAAAAAACTACTTGGGTTCTATGAAAGATATTACTCCCGGTTATTATCAACTTGGTTACTTTCTGACAACAAAATTAAAAAGAGATTTTGGAGAAAACATAACCGAAGATCTGCTTTCCAGAATTGCCGACAATCCCTTACGTCTATACAATTTCTCACAATCTTTAAAAAAACTAACTGGTTTTACAAGTAAAGAATGGCATGCACAAACTTTATCTGAATTAAGCAGTTTATGGCAACAACAGCAAGCCGATTTACATCCTAAAACCTATCCGACTATTGAGCCAATTAAGAACAGATTTCCGGTAGTTTTCAGCAAACCCCAAATAGATAATCAGGGCAATATTTTGACCTTAAAACAAAGCTCTGAACAGGTCAGTACAATTGTAAAAATCAACGCCAATGGAGACGTCAAAGAACTCATAAAAACAGGGAAACAAAGCAACCCTCATTTCTCCTATGCATTTGATAAAATAACTTGGGATGAAGTGCAAATGGATGGCCGTTTTAAACTCAGAAGCTACTCTGTAATTCATATATATAACATCAATACAAAAACCCATACTCAGCTAACCAAAAAGAGCCGGCTTTTTAGTCCGGATTTAAATAGTGATGCAACTAAAATTGCAGCAGTAGAAATCGATTTAAGCAATAAAAACTCTTTGGTTATTCTGGATGCTAATACAGGGAAAGAAACTTTGCGTATCGCTTCACCACAAAACAGAATGTTATCATCGATATCATTTGAAGAAAACAATAAGATATTAGCAGTTACCAGAACAGCAGAAGGTACGGGTATTATTGAATTCTCATTGACAGACAAAAGCAGCAAAATGTTAATCGATAAGCAAATTCAAGAAATCGCTGCACCTACTTATATCGATAATAGAATTATATTTCAGGCTCACTATAACGGGATAGATAATATTTATTCGCTCAACCTACTAAGCAAAGAAATTACACAGCTAACAAATGTAAAGTACGGAGCCTATGACCCTTTCTTCGATCCGAAAACAAATCAAATTTATTTTTCAAATTATGATGGTCGGAATTATATCATCAGCTATACATCTATAGAAAAAACAACCAAAACATCACTTTCAGAAATTGACGACACCTTCATTAGCTATTTTAAGCCGCTGCAAGAGGCCAAACATTTTAAAGTAACAAATGATAGCACCTATCAAGAGATAATTCCGCAGACGCCCTATAAAGAGGTCAATAATCTGTTCAACTTCCATAGTTTATCAATAAATGATGGAAATTATGATGATCTTGAGAATTATAAACCAGGATTATTTTTATTGTCAAATAATTTAATGAATACAATGGCAGCCAAAATTGGAGCCAATTACGATCCTGATCAGCATGGCTTAAACTATCATGCAGAAATACAATACAACCGTTACTTTCCTAAAATTACAATCGCCTACAGCAACAGATCTCAATTAAGTAACATCCGTCGTCCGGAAGATTCTCAGTTATATGCAGTTCGCTGGCGAGAAAATTATACGCAGCTTCAGGTCGAACTACCGTTTTCTTACAACCGTCTCAATCAAAACTACTCTCTCAAATTCCAAGTGGCAACTTCTTACACTAATCGCTATCAATTAGACAATACACTTTTTAATAAGATCCTTATTAAACAGGTTGAATTTCCAATGCGCTATCAACTTTCATTGGGCAAGAATTCACGCTCCAGTGCATTAGACCTGGCCCCAAGGTGGGGACAAAATATCTCCATTGGATACACTAACTTTCCTTTCTCTAATATTAACGGAGCTCGCTTCTTTTTACAATCCGCACTTTACTTTCCAGGTATTTTATCAAACCATTCCAGTCAGCTTCGTTTCAACTATCAGCATGGTGAAGGTGTTCTGGCTAACAGCAATGTAATACAAATGGTAAGTGGCTACGATCAGCTTCAGCTAACACAGCCAACAAATACTTTTTTTTTAAATTATAAATTTCCATTTGCCTATCCGGATTTCGAAATAGGTTCTATAGCATATATAAAACGATTAAAAGCAATTCTATTTGCCGATTATGAAGATATTGGAATCAAAAACTCGCTACAACCAAGGACCTTCGGTGCAGAAATCAGGGCTGATATGAATCTTTTCCGATTCCTCTATCCTAATTTTGATCTGGGAGTGAAAGCCATTTACATCAATGAGAATAATCCCAAACGATTTATTTTTCAATACAGCTTACGATATTCGTATTAGAATATCTATTTTAGCTTAAAATAAACCCGTATGCGTGCTAAAATCATCTTCATTGTCATCATAACGGTCTTAGTGACTATTATTCTAATGAACAATACAGATACGGTTACCTTTTGGATCTTCGGCGACGTCCAAATACCGAAGTTAGCCATGCTGGGCGTTTTATTTGCACTGGGCTTTCTTGTAGGATTTGTAGCAAGAGGAAAAAGAAAACGACTGGAACAGGAATTCACAATTGAGAAAATAAGCCCGGATACTCTAGCAAAGAATGATTACCCGGACCTTTCATCTGAAGACGGTTATTCAGATGAAGACTACATTAGATAATTTAGTTACCGCTTTCAGCTTTTTTAAAGTATTCATTCATAAATACTATCTGATAAAGAATGGAATTTCTCCAGTAGTCCCAATTATGCGCACCAGGTTTGGTAAGATAGGTATGAGGAATATTCCTCAATAGCAATTTATCATGTAATTCTTCATTTACTGCGTAAAAGAAATCAGAAGTACCACAATCTATCATGATTTCCAGAGAACCAGGTGTAAGCAGGTGAGTCAAATTAATTACTGTATTTTCTTCCCAAAGGCTGGAATTCTCAGCATAGCTTCCTAAACGTTTTGCCATATCCCAATTTAATGGAAACGGACGAATATCAACACCACCTGATGTACTTCCTGCAGCTCCATAAACATCCTGATGTTTAAAAGCAAGGTATAAGGCGCCATGTCCACCCATACTTAAACCAATAATTGCTCTACCCTTTCTGTCTTTACGCGTCTTAAGACTTTGATCGGCCCAATTAACCAATTCTTTTGAGACAAATGTTTCAAACTTAAAAGCAGGGTCTAATGGACTATCCCAATACCAACTACCAAATCCACCGTCGGGACAAATAATAATAAGTGAATACTGATCAGCTAATTCTTTAACTACCGAAGCTTTGTTTACCCAATCACTGTAGTTGCCACTATAACCATGCAATAAATAGATTGTTGGAAACTCCTTTTTCGAGTCATAATCAGCAGGCAAAATAGTTACAGCCTTTATATCCCGATTCATTGAGGGGCTAAAAACAGATACGGTATCCACCTTTGCGGCAAATGCTGCATATGTGGACAGAAGAAAAAATAAAACAGAGTAAATAATCTTTTTCATACTTTTTGATTTTATTATAACTATTATTGAACACCTTTAACATGCAACATAATCAATGTACTATGTGGCATACCTAATGTTGTACCAGGTTTTATTTCCATCCAATTTTGCAAATAAACATCAATAATACCTTGTAAAACTCTCTCTCGTGATTCTTCAAACTCCGGACTGGTAATGAATTTTCCGACACTCATTTTCCCATACTGATCTACCAATACTGAAAACGAATAGTAGAAATCCTTATACGCTTTATTAATTTCAATATCAAATTCCGGATATAGATACCTGTAAGCCAAACTTTTACCAATCGCTTCTCCCGGATCATATTCATATCTGCTAACACTCAGATTCTGATTAATACTTCGCAACTGAACACCATCTCTTGCAGAAAAAACACTGTCTATTATTAAAGGATTTCGATTAGCTCGTTCAACTCTGCTTCGAATAAATACTGAATCGGCACGATTAGGCTTTCTTAATTCCTCTACCGTAGTTTTCAGACTATCCCGGATAAAACTCTCCGAATAGAACTTCATATAAACATTTGATAAACTCTCCTTAACTCGTAAGCCTTTCACACTCAGCCGTTGAAAAAGCATACTATCCTTATCCAGGCTTTTTACCCGAAACCATTCTGTACCAAAGTTAAAGATGGAATCATGATCATAATAGATTGGATACTCGCCCATCATATTTAGTGTAGGACTATAAATTGAAACCGTATCATTATTAATAAAGCGAAGCATCCAAATTGGCTCTTGCTGAAATCCAATGGTATCAAATGACAAACCATTGTCAAAAGAACGACGTGCCTCATAAAAATCAATCCCGGCAATAGGTAAAAAAGGAGGTCTTTTGCCGTCTCTATTCCCTTTTGTAGGACCGGTACAGGCAGAAAAAAATACGACACAGAGGATAAATAATAAAATAATGTTCCGGCGTAATTCTGATAATTGTTCTTGCATATGTACGCAAATATATCATTAATCCATATATTTGAAATATGATTAGTCAACTCATATTTGCAATTTTATTTATTGGAGCGATCGTCTTATTTACAATCAATGCCCGAAAAATAATTCGCAACATTAAGCTAGGTAGAAAAGAAAGTCGCAACGACCAACCAGCTGAACGTTTGAGAACAATGCTCTTAGTAGCATTCGGACAAAGGAAAATGTTTAAAAGACCTATTCCGGCTCTCCTGCATTTATTCGTTTACCTGGGTTTTGTAATCATCAATATTGAAATGCTTGAAATCGTTATTGACGGACTTTTCGGTTCTCACCGACTTTTTAGCATATTGGGTTCCTTTTACAATTTCTTGATAGCTTCCTTTGAGTGGCTCGCTCTATCCGTTCTACTAGGTTGTATTATATTTCTTATCCGTAGAAACATAATTCATGTTCGTCGATTCTTCGGTGTCGAAATGACCTCTTGGCCAAAAACAGATGCCAACCTGATTCTTATCATGGAAATCCTATTGATGAGCGCATTCTTACTTATGAATGCCGCCGATTACAAATTACAGCTATCCGGCTCAGAACATTATGTTCTTGCTGGAAGCTTTCCGGTAAGCTCTACCCTAATAGGTATTTTACCCGATAATATAAATTCATTGATCATTTTAGAACGTAGCGCCTGGTGGTTCCATATAATTGGAGTCTTGGTCTTTTTAAACTATCTAGTTGTATCAAAACATCTGCATATCATCCTTGCTTTTCCAAATACTTATTTTTCAAATCTGGATCCTAAAGGCAAGTTCCCAGTAATGGAAAGCGTAACAACTGAAGTAAGAGCTATGCTCGACCCAAGCTTTACTCCTCCAGAACCAAGCGAAGAAATTATACGCTTCGGATCAAAGGATGTGGTTGATTTAAGTTGGAAAAGCTTACTTGATGCCTATACTTGTACAGAATGCGGTCGCTGCACATCAGTTTGTCCGGCAAACATGACCGGGAAACTTCTTTCACCACGGAAAATCATGATGGATACAAGAGATCGCATCGCTGAAGTTGGAAAGAATATTGATAAGAATGGAAAATTCGAACCCGATAACAAGTCTCTCCTTGATACATACATTACCCGAGAAGAGATTTGGGCTTGTACCACTTGCAATGCTTGTGTAGAAGCTTGTCCGGTTACCATTGATCCACTAAAGATCATTATGGAACTTAGACAATTTGCAGTTATGGAAGAATCTCAAGCACCTGCTCCTATTAATGCTATGTTTTCAAATACTGAAAACAACGGTGCTCCATGGAAGTACTCTCAAGAAGATCGGGCCAATTGGAGTAAATAACCCGAACCAAACAATTTACCTTAAACAAAAGAAAAATGACAGATATTCACGTACCGACAATGGCAGAGCTAGCAGCTAAAGGTGAAGCTCCAGATATTCTATTCTGGGTAGGCTGCATGGGAAGTTATGATGAACGTGCGCAGCGAATTACAAAAGATCTATGTAAAATTTTACATCATGTTGGACTAAAATATGCCATATTGGGTAAAGAAGAGAGCTGCACAGGCGATCCCGCAAAACGTGCTGGCAACGAATTCCTATTCCAAATGCAGGCAATGACCAATATTATGACACTAGATAGCTATCAAATCAAAAAGATAGTTACCGCATGTCCGCATTGCTTCAACACTATAAAAAACGAATACCCAGCATTAGGCGGCAACTATACTATCATCCATCATACTCAGCTAATACAAGACCTAATTGACGAAGGAAAATTAAAAGGAGAAGGTGGAGAATCCTTCAAAGGAAAGAAAATCACCTATCACGACCCTTGCTATTTGGGCAGAGCAAACGGCGTTTATGAAGCTCCTCGAAAAGCTTTGGAAGCCCTAGATGCTGATTTAACTGAGATGAGACATTGCAAAAGCAATGGATTATGTTGCGGAGCTGGCGGTGGACAAATGTTTAAAGAGCCTGAAAGAGGTAAGAAAGATATTAATGTCGCCAGAATGGAGGAGGTAATAGAGACCGGTGCTAAAGTAGTAGCTTCTTCTTGTCCATTCTGCATGACGATGTTACGCGATGGAGTTAAGCACTTCGATAAAGAACAAGAAATTGACGTATTAGATATTGCTGAAATAACTGCACGTGCAAATGGTCTATAGATCTTTGCACATGCAATTATTCACATAATGATGTTTAATTTAAAATAGTGATTTCTACCCTGCGGTTTTTCTGACGTCCCTCTGGCGTACTATTCGTATCAACCGGTTTCTCTAGTCCGTAGCCTTGCGTAGCTATACGGCTTTCGGAAATACCAGCAGACACCAAGAATACCTTTACAGAGGTTGCGCGCTTATCCGACAACCATTTATTATATTCAGCAGTTCCTGTTGCATCCGTATGTCCGTCTACTTGGATATTAGCAGCTGGATGATCTTTAACCACTTCTACAAATTCTAATAAAGCTGTTTTAGCTTCATCAGTTAAATAGGAAGAATTAATGGGAAACAATACATCCGATGCAAAAGTCATCATTAGTCCACGATCGGTTTCCGTAACATTACTCGGTTTGGTAGTATTTCCTGTTTGCCCTGTATAAGAAATAACAGCTGGGTTCTTAATATCCATTTTCTTCATCTTACAAGAAAACAAGAATAAAGAACTTGCAATACAGGCAATAAATAAGGTAGATTTATTCATTTGAATTTAGTTTTAATATATCCGGTTTTAAGTTAGCCAATTTTTTTAAAAACAGAATAGAATTTAGTGTCAAATAAAAAAGCTTCGGTAAAACACCGAAGCTTTTTTATATTTAATATAGCTATAAAATTACTTACTTAATTTGGCTCTTAAGTTTTCATCAATTGCTGCTAAGAAATCTTCAGTATTTAAATACTGATCTTTAGAAACCTTGTTTCCATGAATACAAACAGCTAAATCTTTTGTCATTTTGCCACTTTCAACAGTTTCAATACAAACTGCTTCTAATGTATCAGCAAAATCAATCAACGCTTGATTATCATCTAATTTACCACGGAAAGCCAAACCACGTGTCCATGCAAAGATTGAAGCAATTGGATTTGTAGAAGTAGGATTACCTTTTTGATGTTCGCGGTAATGACGTGTAACTGTGCCATGTGCTGCTTCAGCCTCCATTGTTTTACCATCTGGAGTAATTAAAGTCGAAGTCATTAATCCTAGTGATCCAAAACCTTGAGCAACAGTATCAGACTGCACATCACCATCATAGTTCTTACAAGCCCAAACAAAATTACCATGCCATTTCAAGGCAGAAGCAACCATATCATCAATCAAACGGTGCTCATAGGTAATTCCAGCAGCATCAAACTCCGTTTTAAATTCATTTTCATAAACCTCCTGGAAAATATCTTTAAAACGTCCGTCATATTTCTTTAAGATCGTATTTTTTGTTGAAAGGTATAAAGGCCATTTCTTATTCAATGCTTGATTAAAGCAAGCACGAGCAAAACCAAATATACTCTCATCCGTATTATACATAGCCAAAGCAACTCCATCTCCTTTAAAGTTAAACACTTCAAATTCTTGAACATTGCCATCTTCGCCTTCAAATTTCATTGTTAATTTACCCTTGCCTTTGGTTACAAAATCAGTAGCGCGGTATTGATCTCCGAATGCATGACGTCCAATACAAATTGGAGCAGTCCAGTTAGGTACCAGACGAGGAATATTATTTATAACAATTGGTTCGCGGAAAACAGTTCCATCCAAGATATTACGGATTGTGCCATTGGGAGAACGCCACATTTGCTTTAAACCAAACTCCTCAACACGAGCTTCATCAGGAGTAATGGTAGCACATTTAATTCCTACACCATGTTCTTTAATTGCATTAGCAGCATCTATCGTTACTTGGTCATCCGTAGCATCACGGTGTTCCATTCCCAGATCGAAATATTTGATATCTATATCCAGGTACGATAAAATAAGTTTGTCTTTAATGAATTTCCAAATGATACGAGTCATCTCGTCACCATCAAGCTCCACAACTGGGTTTGCTACTTTGATTTTTTGTATCGACATATTTTAAAATTATTGACTTGTTTTTCAAAAGTCCCAAATATACGATTTTAAACCAATTCAATATAAGATATCTACCTGATTATTTGAATATATACAGAAACAATTGATGTGTATGCCTGTTATTTAGAAAAAAGAAACTACCATGACAAAGCAAAGAAAACAGAGCAATAACATTGATAATGAAAACAGATTCAATGAAGGAAAAGAGGATTCTGCACAAGATTTAAAATACAATGCAGAGGAGGATAGTTATGAACTTGACGTGGAAGGTGATGACGATGATGAATATATTCACGACAATCCTTACGATACTGCAGCAGAAGATGGCGATGATATGGATTCTGATTGGGATGAAGCTAATCTAAACGTTGGCGATGAGTATGAGGAGTTAAATGAAGAAGAGGAAGTAGAAAAATTAGGAATGCATATAGATAAAGGGCAGATTGTAGAACTCGATCCTCTTGACGAAAAATTAGCAGAAACGCCAGAAGATAAACGCAGCGATTTAGACGAAGAAGGTTATCCTAAAAATGACTCTTAACATTTTAATATTAGCTATGCTTACATTAAAATGTTAAGAGGATTGCAACATAATGACAGATAGCGGCACTAAGTACAAAAAAATGCCATATTGCGTGATTATAAGGATATTTCTCCCATAAATAAAAGATCGTGCCTATTAAATATAGTCCGCCTCCTATGAAAATCATAATAAGGATTGGCAAAGGAATATTAATAAAGAAAAGACGTCCACCAACAAATAAAATCAAGCCCATCGCTATATAAATCATGGTAGATATCAAATTCCAGCGCCCAGTAAAGAAAATCTTAAAAACAATTCCAAATGCCGTTAATCCCCACAAAACCGACAATAATGTAATACCAAAGCTATTATTTAAAAAGATCAGCAAGAATGGAGTATAGGTGCCGGCTATCAGGAAGTAAATACTAATATGATCCATAATTTCTAATGCCCGCTTTACCTGATGATTTTGAAATCCATGATAAAGGGTTGAAAATGTAAAGAGTTGTAAAAAGCAAAAGCCATAAATAGCAGCTCCAATAATGTGAGTCATACTTTCACTTTTTATAGCTAAACCTATTAGTATAGGGATTGCTACAATTCCAAAAATGATTCCGAACCCATGAATAATACTATTTATTAATTCTCGTCTTATATTAAAATCGTGATCTGACATTTCATTAAATCTTTATTTATTTTCAGGATTGTGGCTCTAGCATTACAAATCCTTCCGGTAAAACTTGTTCAAGGATAAAAAAAGTGGCACAGCAATCCATAATAGCATAACAAACGTAGCTACCAACATTCCCCAACTACCACCAAATATTAATTTAAAAACAGCACTGGAGGCTCCCATTAATGCAGAAATATCCATTTTTAAAAGAATAAGAATACGAGCCAAATCGATCGGGTTTAGTACACTAAAACCAACAAGGATATTTTCTAGTGGATAGTCCATAAGCTGAAATAATAGAAACAGAACAATCCCATCAAATACCACTGTAAAATAGAACCAGAGTAGAATAGAAGTTCCGATACCTCTAGCTTTGTCTTTGGTATAAACACAGGCCAGTAATGCAATTGCAACAAATATTATGGATAAAAGCGTACCCATTAACAACATGGTCCATCCTGTAGCGGTATTCGAAAAAATCAAGATGGGTATACCGCATCCTAAAAGGAAAGCCAATACTAGAGAAAGTGAAAGTCCGGAAAAAATACTTATCCAGAGCGTTTTCCTTTTAATTGGCTGAGCAGCTAAAAACTCAATAAATTCAGCAGAATTGTAAATGTATATAGCAGAAAAAACCATGCTTATTAACGGAATAACGATGAGATTAACTGTAAGTATACTTGCCATACTTTTTTCAGGACTATCTTCCATTAGAAACAATCCCATAGAAAAAACAAACAGGAAGATCGTATAGGCCACAACTATTTTATTTCTTAAAATATCCAGAACGACATGTTTTATAACCTTATTCATATTCCAACTCCTCTCTCATTATTTGTGCAATGGCATCTGTCAGTCTTAGTTTTCCGGTATCTATCTTCAACTGTTTCAGAGATTTATTCAAAACAATCTTACCTTCTTGCATATATATAATCTGATTCACAATTTCATCTAGTTCATTTAGATTATGGGAAGTTATTAGAATTAGCTTTCCATTCTCCTTTTCCTTAAGAATTTTGTCTTTTAATATTTCTGATGATAAAGGATCTAATCCGGCTGTTGGCTCATCCAAAATGAGTGTATGCGGATTAAAAAGAAAAGCTAATTGTGCACTTACTTTTTGTCTTGTTCCACCAGAAAGATCTCCCATTTTCTTATCCAATATCTCATCCAATCGAAATGAATTGTAAAGATCTTCGTCATAAATTTGTACATGTTTAAACCTAATATCCTTTATCATATTGAATATTTGACCCACAGAAAGGTTTTCAGGATACCTGCCGAGCTGAGGCATATAACCGATACTATCACGATACATCCATTGACCACTAATAGACTTCCCTTGTACTAAAATTTCTCCATCATCTGGAATAACCATCCCTAATATACTCTTTATCAAGGTTGTTTTACCACAACCATTTGGGCCGATTAAAGCGATAACCTGTCCAGACTTTAGATCTAGACTGATATTCTTTAAAACATTAAATTTTCCAAAGCGCTTTTTCAGATTTGAAATTTGTATCATAATAAACACTTATTTATGTGCATGATTAATTTTCTTTATTTGTGGATTCCCATCCAAGACATCTACTGGTGTTAATGAAGGAAGAACGCTTTCTGCCTTATCCATCAATTTAACAAGAAAGCTACGGAATAGCATAAGTGCACCTGGATTTCTCTGTATAATAATGGAATAAAAACTTACCGGATGATATGGAATATCACCAGATCCATCCCTGTTCAGATCATAACCTTCATATTTGTCCCAATAGTTAGAATCAAACTTATTGCTTGCGAGCCTTCCATTCGTTGAAACATCAAATGTGTTTCCCATAAAGTTATTCCCAACAATGTTCATATCGCTTGCACTTGATTGCAACTGTATTGCCCAACCATTTTTAATGAATTGATTGTTTGCCATTTGAATCCTGTTTGTGCTTTCTGCAAAAATCGCTGTTGTGTTTCGTTCAAAACGGTTATCTTCAATTATACTATCATTTATTTCCTTCAATAAAATGCCATAAGCCGCATTCCCCCAATTCTCAGAAAATATATTTTGTCGCATAACAACCCTATTCGAATACATAACCGCGACTCCTGCACCATTTTTTGAAAGCCGATTATGTGTGTAGGTATTATCGTGAGAAAACATAAAATGAAGACCGTAACGTTTATTACCGATGCTTTTATTATCCTTAATAATGGAATGGGTTACGAATTCCAAATAGATTCCATCCCGATGACCAGAAATCGTGTTATTGACAATCCGCATATTAGAAGTTTTCCAACAATGGATGCCGTTGGCAAATTTCATTCCTTTCCTACCACCGGATAGTATCTCGTTGCCAATCAATGTTCCATTTGGAGATTCCATGCTGTGAATAGCAAAAAAATTATCCTTGAACCGATTACTCTTTACTGTAACGTTTCTTGATTTTGAAATCTTTAAAGCTGAGATATCGAGATAGCTTGAGCTTCCGGAGTTTCTAAATTCAATACCCTCTATCACTACATTATCACTTTCGACCGTAACAATCTGATGAGCACTCTGTCCATCTATTACCGGGAAATTTTGACCCTTCAAAAAAATAGCTTTTGTAATGGTGATATCATGTTCCTTATAAATACCAGGCTTTATCATCACCGTATCACCCGATCGAGCGAGATTAACAGCTTCTTTAATTGTTTTAATCTTCCCTTCCGGATTCACCACCCATGTTTTAGCTAAAAGACCTGATGCTGAAAAAGTAAAAAGCAGTAACAGTATGTATCTGCCTAATTTTTTAGATATTCTTCCCATGTTACCTCCTTTCCAGAAAATTGCGTTTGGTAAGTCTCCAGACTGTCTTTTGAACCAAATGCAACTGTATTTGAACCCATCGGACTATTTACTCGATCGGCTTGGAAAAGATAACTTTTGGACGCTTCGATTAAATTTTCCTCAATAGAAAAATCGACGAAATAAATAGCACCAATTTCATTTGTATCTATTTCACCATCCTTTAAAAAAGCTTTAATGCAATGGAGGTCATCAAACTTAAAAACCTTCCCTTTTTTAGTTACAATTTCTGCCCCGAAACGACTATCACTAATCGTCATTTTACAAAAATCACAATTGTCACTTTCAAAGTGTATGGGTTTAGGACCAGAGCTGCAGCCAATAAAAACAATCTGTATCATCAAAATTAAAGCTGCTGTTCTCTTAGCGCACAACATGCACTTAAAAAATGGTTTCTGATTTCTTAATTCGAAGATTAGACAACCTAAGAGCGCTAAACCTATTAAAAGCATAACCCATCCACCGATAGCAGGAAAAGAATAGGCGCCAAAGTTCAGCAATTGCTTAAACCCAATCAATGGTGGCTGATAGGCTTGTCCCGGAACCTTTATAGCAGCTGTAGGGTCCAGATTGTGACCATACTCATATTCCCAATTATAAAAATCAACCATTGCCAGGATTGCAAATAGAAAGAAAGCAAGAGCCCATATATAGAACAATTTCTTTTTTCTTGCTTTAGCAGTTATGAATCCAAAAATGGCAAAAAAACCAAAGATATAGGGAAGAACTGTGAATTCTACAAAATCATCTTTATGCAAGGTACGCATACCTATATAATGGTTCAGACCATTAATAATTTCGACATCACCTGCCAGTTTATTAGCATGTATTTGCATTTCTAAGCCTTCAGGATATTGTGGAGCATCAAGTTGTATTCTCCAGATTGGCACAAAAATCACAATGATTAAAGCTATCCCACATAAGATAGAAATGATCTGGGTAATCATTGAAATTTGTGTTTGGCCACTTTCATCTTTCATGATATTGGGCTTTATTTTTGGAAGTAATAAACCTCTCCTAAAACAAAGAGGTTTATTACATAAACGGATTTAATTTTACTTTGTACCGGGTCCTGGTGCTGTATCACCTAAACCATAACGAATCGGTGTATTCGAACCAGCTGGTGAAACACGGATATAACCAGACATCTCTTGGTGTAATGCACTACAGAAATCAGTACAATACATTGGCCAGATGCCCGCTTGTTTAGGAGTCCACTTCAATGTTTGCGTCTCTCCTGGCATAACCAAAAGCTCAGCCGTATTCGCTCCTTTTATAGCAAATCCGTGTGGGATATCCCAATCCTGTTCTCTATTAGTAAAATGGAAATAAACCTCATCACCAACATGAATTCCCTCAATGTTATCAGGGGCTAAATGACTACGGATGGCTGCCATATATACATGAACTGTTTTTCCCTCTCGTACCACACGAGCATCACCTTCATTCTTTGTCACATAGGGATGTTTGTTTTCCTCAAGATTATAAATCTTCTTTGAATTCTTCATAATCGTTTCTGCAGGAATGATCTGACTATAATGAGGTTCTCCAATTGTTGGGAAATCAAGCAACAGTTGCATTTTATCGCCTGAAATATCATAGAGTTGTGCACTTTGTGTCAATTCTGGACCTGTAGGTAGATAGCGGTCCTTGGTGATTTTATTGTATGCAACTGCATATTTCCCACTTGGTTTCCGAGTATCTCCACCAGGTATTGTTAAGTGACCAACAGAATAAAAGGTAGGAGAACGATCAATGATCTTAAGGTCTTTTAAGTTCCATTTCACAATCTCTGATGAAAGAAAGAATGAAGTATATGCGTTCCCCTTGTCATCAAACTCAGTATGTAAAGGTCCTAAACCTGGTTTTTCAACTTCGCCGTATAATACAGATTCGTATTTAAGCACATTAAAACCATCGTATTGACCATCGAAGTCTTTATTCTCAATGGCTTTTTGAATTTTTGAGAAAGCGAAGACCGGTAGTAAAGCAGCCAATTTACCACTACCTACAATGTACTCACCTGAAGGATCAACATCGGTTCCATGAGGAGACTTTGGACAAGGGATAAAGTAGCATATCTCTCTTAACATATCTGGTGTCAATGTTAAGATTTCAGTTTTAATTTCAGATGAAGCTGTATGTGTTTCTTCATTATACTTATTATGCGCATATTTCACTGTTTTCTTTATTCCCTTTCCAGCCTTGATCAACTCCTCTGCCTTTTTCCAGTTTACCGCCATAATAAAATCTTTGTCATTTTGAGAAGCATTGACTTCAAGCTGAGTATAAGCCTTTTCGGTATTGTAAGTAGAGAAGAAGAACCAACCGCTACTTGGGCCTTTTCCTGAATGACTAAGATCAAAATTAAGTGCAGGAACTTCCAATTGAAAAGCGATATCCATATTTCCAGTTGTTTTATCTACACTTATAAAACTGATCGAACCTTTAAAGTTCTCTTTATAGGTATGGATGGGATATTCCACACCATCATCAGGAACACTAAAACGGGTACCAGCTACAACATATTCTGTATTTTCTGTTATAAAAGGTGAGGAGTGATTACCTGCACTATTAGGAATTTCAATAACCTCTACCGTTTTAAAAGTTGTAAGATCAATCCTGGCAACACGAGGAGTATTGTTCGCATTCACAAAAACCCATCTTCCATCCATGATACCATCCGTTTGAGAGATTTGAAGGTGATGCAAATCATCCCATGGAACAAATCCATGTGAAGTATTTAACAATGGTATCGTTTCTTCGGAATATCCATAACCTTTTTCAGGATCTACCGAAAAAACCGGAAGGACTTTTAACAAGCGGGCCGAAGGATATCCATATACCGCTAACTGGCCACTAAATCCTCCGGAAACAAAGCCATAATATTCATCATATTCTCCAGGAGCCACGTAGACCTTTTCTGCGGCACCTGCACTTACGGCCGTCCCCGCCGTTTTGGGTTTACAGGAATTTAGTCCTGTCAGAATTGCCAGAGTAAATGCTAAGGCAAACATCTTTTTTGTTGAATTAAACATAGGATTAGGATTAAATTTTCTAATTGTACTTATATATAGTTCAAAGAATTATTAATCAAATCTAATCAGAGGTTCATATCCAATATATGCGCTAAATCATATTTTTAAGTGATAGAAAATTAGAGCTAAACAACAGATTACCTATGTGTTAAATGAATTTTTCTGTAGCTAAAGTATGTTCAAACTTTAGCAAGTCATTCAACATTTTATTGCGATAAATATCCGTTTCATTATATAAATTAGGAATCAGTTCCTTATAATAGTTTATCCCATTCTGCAATTGCTCCTTAAACTTAAGTAAGTATTTTCGCTTCTTTTCATTCAACTGCTCTACCTGCATATCAATCTCTTTATTCAGATACTCCACATAAAGCTTCAATTCATTAATGAATAGATTTGGACGCTCAATCTCATTTAATAAATTCACTTTACCATAGATATGCTTAATCATCTGTTCTAAAGTAAATTTGCCAGAAAAATATGCAAGATTAGGACCTGGGCAAATGGCTACAGCTGTTCTCTCTTTCGGTTCTAAAATATTATTTTTAATATAAGCAGAAGTGGCTAATCCTTCGCACAAACAAACCTTTTCTGTAATTAAATCAAATTGTTTCTTGAACTCTGACTCAGATAAATCTGCACTTTCCAATTGCTTTATCTTTAGGTTCTGAAATTCTCTAGAAGCAGTACAAATTGGTTGTTCAGTAAATTCAGTATTAGAAACAAGGAATTTCTTTTTACAAGGGCTTCCTGGTCTCCCCCTTTTAATGCGCTCCAACCTCAACTCTTCTGCAGAACTCTTCCTGAAATTATTAAAAGGGATTCCTAAAGGAGAAGAACCGCTGATATAAAAATCATCCTGCGTAGCAAATTCTAAAGACTCCAGTGTTCCATCATCAACGTTTGTTGCTTCGGGGACTAAAAGAAACGGACTACCCCAACCCGTTCCATCCAACTTATAATAGTCAACTAAAAATCTATCTTCTTCCGCAGTACCTATTCCGCCTTGAACCGTTAACCTTTGAGTTGGTATTTTATCTACAACCAGCTCCTTTGTCTTCAATGCATTCTGGTATATTTCAAAAAGAGAATCAACCATCTCTTCCCGTCTTTGCTTAAACTCTTCCAAAATCGGACCCAAAAGATATCCCTCTGTAGCAAAAGCATGTCCTCCACAGTTTAAGCCAGATTCTATGCGGAATTCAGATATCCATAAACCTTTTTTTGCCAAAAACTTTGCCTGAATAAAAGCTGACCTAAAATCACTCACTTTAAGAATAATCTGCTTTTTAAAACTCTTATTATAAGTTGGATAAAAATCAGGAAAGTCTTCTAATGAACTATATAATCTTGGATTCATCCCTGCCGAAAGAATAAGCGAAGAATTAAGATCACTTTTTGCAAACCCACGAAGTGCAGCTATAGCATCCGTAAATTGATCACCCAGATTATCTCCCTCTGAACTAAAGTTCATTTTATCGACCTTAGACATAATATTTACATCAATAGATCCACAATAAAGCTGCTTTCTCAATTCAGTCTGCACCTTCTCCTTTGTATCAACATCAGAAAGCTGCAACATTTCATTGTATAATTTCTTTAATAAAGAACGATCAGGTAGGAGTTCAAAATATTTAGAAATCTCTGAACCAGGACTAAATTCAGAATTTTTTAACGAGTCAAATTGCTTTTCAACTATCTGTTTAAGCAAATTCAAATAAGCTGTAATTCGCTTTGCACGAAAATCGGGCACCTTGGGGGAAATTGGCACAAAATCCTCATTGATTTTTTTAGCATAGAATTGACGCATCCGTTCAATTAAAATATCATCTACAATTGAAACAACAGATGAGATACCATAACGAGCAACTTTCACTGGAGTATCAATCGAGAAAGCGAGACCTAGTACAGGAATATGGAATGTATGATTCATAATATTATGTTTAAATTCACAAATGTAAATTGACCTAATATTATAGAGTTAAAATATGATGGATATCATAAAAAAAAGTAATCCCTAAGCCACACGCTGCAACGTATAACTTAGGGATATTATAATAATTATAGTTTTCTTAAATCGGCTTGAAAATAGAAAATGCTTCTCTTTCTAAATGTTCTTGATGATCCGGATGAGCAATTTTAATTAACTCTTCAGCACGCGCTCTCAAGTTCTTCCCATGTAAATATGCAATACCATGTTCAGTAACAACATAATGCACGTGCGCCCGAGTCGTGACAACAGATGCACCTGGCTTCAGGAGCGAAACAATCCTTGAAATTCCTTTATTAGTAACTGAAGGAATTGCAATAATGGGCTTTCCACCTTTAGAAAGTGCCGCGCCACGCATAAAATCTACTTGACCTCCCACTCCGCTATATTGCCTAGTTCCTATAGAATCCGCACATACCTGTCCAAAGATATCCACTTCTATTGCACTGTTAATAGCAGTAACCTTCGGGTTCTTTGAAATTGTTACCGGATCGTTTACATATTCAATATCCAGCATTCTTACAAGAAGATTATTATCAACAAAATCATAAAGCCTCTTTGATCCAATAACAAAGCTCGACACAATCGCTCCCGGATGGATTTTTTTTAGTTTATTGTTAATAACACCTTTCTCAACCAGATCAATTACTCCATCAGAAAACATTTCAGTATGTATTCCTAAATCTTTATGGTTAGTTAAACATCTAAGAACAGCATTCGGAATACCGCCAATGCCCATCTGAAGAGTTGCTCCATCTTCAACCAATGAAGCTACATTCTCACCAATAGCTAATTCTGTAGGCGAAGGTTCTTTAAGTTTTTGAGCAAATATTGGATAATCTACCTCAACTGTTGCAGTAAAATTAGAAATATGTAAAACTCCATCGCCTATAGCACGTGGCATATTTGGGTTTATCTCTGCAATAATAATTGAAGCTTTCTCTACAGCGGCTCTTGAAATATCGCATGATACCCCAAGAGTACAATAACCATTATTATCCGGAGGAGAAACGCTTATCAATGCTACATCCAGAGGAACCAATCCACTGCGAAACGCTTTTGGTATCTCGCTTAAGAACATTGGAACATAGCTCGCTCTTCCTTCGTTAACAGCCTTTCGGATATTAGAACCTACAAAAAAGGCATTTATTTCAAATGCCGATGCGTGTTCTTTATTAGCATACGGAGCATCCCACTCCGTATGCATACTATAAATTCTAACGTTATTAAGTTCTCCACTTCTCTTTGCCATTGCGTTCACCAATTCTTTAGGCGTTGCGGCAGCTGAATGGATAAAAACACGATGATTAGATTGGATTAACTTAACAGCTTCTTCAGCAGTTATAAAATTCATTCTGATTTATTTAATAGGGCCAGCTTTTTCTATTTCTTTCATTAAAGAATTATCCCATTCACCTTCGGCCTTAATAGTTGCAATAGCTCCGAAAGCAATTGCTTCAATCAGGTTGTGATTTACAAATGCATATGTTCCTGGTTCTCTGAACCGATATAGTGCAGCTGCTGCTGATCCACCTGGAATATGCCAGGTTTCTAAATCTGTATAAGGAGTATTATTAAATTTCCCTCCTGGCCAGAACAGATCAGAGTGTCCTCCAATTAAATGCAACCTGGTATCTCGATTTGCTTGAGCGCTAATTAATAGAACCTTATCACCTACATTTACAACGGGAGAGTTCTTTCCGGTCAAGGAATTTTTCTTACCATTGAATACTATATGCGTTGGTATTAATGTTTTAATAGAATTAGCCATTTCATTCATACTTTCATTAGCAGTAGCAAGATTCATAAATGAACCGTCTGCATTTTTAGGAAGGTAGAAGTCTTGCTCTACAATATAAAGTGCTTTATCATACTCTACCAAGTTTCCGTTTTCATCCTTCAATCCTTCTCTTGGCAATACCATAATTGCTCCATTCATTCCTGAAGTAACGTGCATTGGAGTCATCATTCCACCCGGTGCACAGTGATATACGAAAACACCTGCTCTGGTAGCCTTAAAGCGGAAAACCACTTCTTCTCCAGGATTAACCTCTGAAATATCTCCTCCTCCCATATGACCTGTAGCCGCATGGAAATCTATATTATGCATCATGGAATTTGTTGCCGGATTCTTCAATGTCAATTCAACATAGTCATCTTGATGAACAACAATTAAAGGTCCAGGAACTGAGCCATTAAAAGTTAGTGCCCAAACTGAGTCACCAGGAGCAACTTCCCATTTTTTTTCCTGTATTTCAAGGGTTACTTCAACAATCTTTGGACCTCCTTTAGCAACTTGATCATGTACAGGTACCAATGGAGGCATAACCATCTCTTGTTTAACACGCTCAAGATCGTCTCCCTCACCTTCATAGGTTGCGTCTATAACAGATGTTCTTGAACCTCCACTCTGGCCACAAGACATCAATATACCTAAAAGTGCTAAATACATCAATGGTCTAATTCTTTTTACCATTACAAACAGTCGATTAACTTTCATAGTCTTCATAGCTATTTATTTATATTACTAATATACAGTATTCTTTTCCTACTGTACATCAAAAGTATCTTCATTTGACTATATAAATTATGACGAATGTCACTAAATAAATTGTTTAAGAACCAGCCGATTCAAACATACATCATTTATATTTAACCTATTTTACACCGTCGTTTTCACGAAAGAATTCAACCATAGCATGTGCATCAACTTCTGCCAATGCTTGATCAGGCATTCTAACCATACATATTTCAAGTTCCTCTTGCATCGCCGGATCTACGTCAATCATTTCATCTGTATTGGTTAAGAAATTCATAATCCAAACCGGAGTTCTACGTTCTGAAACACCTTTAAAGCCTGGACCTACCAATCTTTCGTCGGTAGTTTTATGACAACTTTGACATTTCGCTCCGTAAATAGCATCCCCTTTTTTCGCTAGTTCAGCATCCACAGTAGGCGAAACCGTAAAGTTAGTTTCATTATATTTTCCCGTGCCGACAGTTTCATCATATTCCTCCTGTAAAGTTTCAGTTTGAACAACATCATTAGTAGTTGCAGTAGTATCGGTATTCCCCTCTTCGGTAGAACTATTTGTGCAACCAATAACAAACAAGGCTGCTGCGCTTAAATAAAGTAGTTTTTTCATAAGATTATTGTTAAGTATGATTTATGTATGAACAAAAGTAGAATTCTTATGTTTTAAAAATATGACAATTGTCATTAAAAAGCAATTATTTTATCATAAAATCAATTCTCATATAGACTATATTTACAAAAAAGAAATACTTGAATTATAAAATTTCTATTTTAGAAATAAATGCAAAGATTATGAATATAAAAAAATGGGTTACAATTACCTTATGCAGTTTACTACTCGTTGCAATATTAGGCGTATTATTACGCTATAAAATCAGTTTTTCTCTACCAATCATCAACCAAAAACATCTACAACATAGTCATTCACACTTTGCATTAAGTGGCTGGCTAACACAACTCCTGATGGTTTTGCTTGCATCTTTTGTTTCTTCTATAATAGGAAAAACCCATTTCAAAAAATACAACTTTATCCTTTTTGCCAACCTGGTTGTTTCATACGGAATGTTAATTTCTTTCCTACTGCAAGGCTATGGTGTCGTATCAATAATCTTTTCCACGCTCTCCATTTTGATAATTTATTATTTTGGAATACAACTCTGGAAAGATATGAGGAAAGCTCCTTTACAAAGCCCAAGCTTTATCTGGTTTAAGGCTGCTATTGTTTTTTCTATATTATCTTCCCTCGGAATAGCCATGCTGGCCTATATAATGGCTACTCATACGATTAATATTAAACTACAACAGGCAACAACCTATTTCTATCTCCATTTTCAATACAATGGATGGTTCACATTTGCCTGTTTAGGATTATTAATCGAAGTATTGACAAACAAAAATATTCAAATAAAAGGGCTTCAGAAATTTTTCTGGATCTATGCAATCGCATGCATTCCAGCATATTTTCTATCCGTTCTATGGTTGTCATTACCACTCTGGATCTACATAATTGTAGTCATATCTGCAGCAATTCTCATAACTGGATGGATTTGGTTTTTCTTGCAAATTCAAAAACAACTTCAAGTATTCACTCAGAATATGCAAAAAATCGTAAAATTGCTTTTAGGATGTTCGGCTCTAGCATTCTCAATCAAAGTAATTCTTCAGGCTGGCTCTACAATTCCTTCTTTAAATAATATGGCTTTTGGATACAGACCCATAGTAATTGGCTATCTGCATTTGGTCTTTTTAGGAATAGTTACACTTTTCCTCTTAGGATATTTATTTTATAAAGGCTATCTAAAGGCGCTAAAATTAACATGTGCAGGAATCGTTTTATTTCTGATAGGAATTATTCTGAATGAACTTATGCTAATGATGCAAGGTCTTGCAGCTATGGGGTATTATAGAGTTCCTTATATCAATGAAATCCTTCTAGGAATTACTTTGCTGATGCTACTGGGAGTTAGTATTATTAATATTGGAGCAAATAAACGATCAGTTCAAAACAGACTTGAATAGGATCTCTAAAAGCTAGCGTCTAACAATCGATCAAGTTGCTTAATAATTCGAAGAGCCTTCTTCTCGTCAGTCAGGCTATTATGTACATAACTAATGAAAATTCCATATTCACGAGCTAGATGCACTATTGCATTACTAGGTTTATCTGTCCGACTAATAATTTGCTTAACTCCAAATTCCTGCAGCTTAAGAAAAAGTTCAGGACTAAGAGAATTTACAGTGTACAGGAGTACAGCTTCTTTGTCGAAAGAATAAATAACAGTGTCATTATTCAATTCATTAGAAATAAATGTCAGTTCATGCTTTTTAGCATTTGCCTTAACCAAATACTCCTTTTCTTGTTTCCTTATATTATAGGCGATAGCTTTCATTCAACCAATAATACGCCAAACAAATACAATTAGAATGAAATTTCTCAAGCTAAAATATGATTTAAATCATATTTATTAGGTAATGGCCTTTAATGCTTCTATATCCATAATATGTATTGAATTACCCTCCTTAGTCAATAATTTTTCTTCCTTAAAATCAGCAAGTGTCCTGCTAACAGTTTCATTTGCTGTACCAGCCATAGAAGCAAGATCATCGCGCGATATTCGAATTATACATGTATTATCCTGGGCGTCTTTTTTAAACTTCTCTGCATAACTTACAATGGCTTCAGCAATTCTCTTTCTAACCGAATTATACGCAAAGCTTAAAAGCCTCTCATTTTTTAATTGATTTTTGTACGTTAATAACTGAATAAACTTCATATTTAATGCATGGCGTTTATGCATTAAATTCTCAAGATCTGCTTTATTAACCAATGTCAGTTCTGTTTCTTCCAATGTTTCAATATTGTCGAATCGCTTCTTGTCCAATAGAATCGCTTCATAACCGAAAAACTCCCCCTCTGAATAAATTCCTGTTGTCAATTCCCGGCCATCCTCATAAAATAAAAAACTTCTTACCTTACCCGAATTAACTCTATATAAATAGAGCGGTACATCCAGCTCCTGATAAATGTTCTGTTTCTTTTTATAAGTCTTCTTCCTTCCCAAACTAATAAGCTCTTCAAGCAAAGATTCAAGGTCCTCTGGTAAAGACGAAGATAAAATCGATATATTTCTCTTATTACTATGCTTCCGAAGGCGCGATTCAATTGCATTTAAAAGCTCCATATCATTAAATGGCTTAATAAGATAATCATCAGCTCCCATTTCCATCGCTTTTCGTATATCTGCACGTTCAGCTTTAGCAGTTAAAAATATCAATGGTATATTTGCCGTTTCTTCGTGTTTTCCTAAAAGATATAAAACTCCATAACCATCCAATACCGGCATCATAATATCACATAGTATAATATTAGGTAAGTGTTTCAAAGCTAATTCAAAGCCCGACTTTCCTTCAGATGCACTCAAAACATGATAATCTGCCATTTCTAAGATCTCAACAATACTTTCCCGTATATCGTCATGATCTTCAATAACTAAAACCGTTTTATTACTATTACTATTCTGCATCACAAGAAGTTTATTGCTTAAAAATTAAAATAAAAGTTGTACCCTCATCAAGTTTACTTATCCAAGTAATTTCACCGTTCATTAAATGAGCGTACTGTTTAACGATATTTAATCCCAAACCTGTTCCGGGAATTTTACCTGTATTATTGGCTCTAAAAAATGGTTCTAGCAAATGTTTTTGGTCCGCTTCAGGAATACCAATCCCATCATCTTTTACCTCTATAATACACTTATCACTCGATATATACGTATTAAATTCTATAAATGTATTCTCACCTGAATATTTGATGGCGTTCGAAATCAAATTGATTATAGCATTCTTTAGCAAATGAGGGTCAAGATAAACAGTTCCAATATTTCCTGTATGCTGATAAACAATGTTCTGATTTTGCTTAGTCATCGACTGCATCTCTTCAATTATCTCTTCAGAAAATTTAACAATATTGAAACTCTTCGGATGTGGTTCAATAACTCCTCCTTCTAAACGATCAAGGGATAAGAAATCATTTAAAATATTAGTAAGAAGATCAACCGAGTTTCTAATTTTCAAAGTATGTTTATGCACTCCCTCAATATCATTCTTCTCAGCATATTTATTTATCAATGATGCAGAAAGTTGTACAGAACCAAGTGGGGTTCTAAACTCATGAGAAGCCATCGATACAAATTGCGATTTAAGGCGGTTTAAATCCTTTTCCTTTTGGAGTGACTTAGTTACATTATCTTTGGCATCTTCCAACCTCTTAACCATCGTGTGCAAATCTGCTGTTCTTTCGCGAATAACCTCTTCCAGTTCTTCTGTATATAAACGAAGCATTTCTTCAGCTTCCTTTTGTTTACTTAAATCCTGAACAAAACCGGTAAATATTTTTCGGTTTTCATAATTGACCTCACTTATAGAAAGCCAGAAAGGAAAAGTAGAACCATTCTTCTTCTGTCCAAGCACCTCCCTCCCTATACCAATAATTTTCTTTTTACCGGTACTTAGATATTTATTAATATACTCATCGTGTTGACTTTTATAAGGTTCAGGCATCAACATACTAATATTATTGCCTATTACTTCTTCAGCAGTATAATTGAATAATCTTAATGCACTCGGGTTAATTGTTTCTACAATTCCTGAATCATCAATTGTGATGATACCTTCATTAGAATTCTCAATAACAGCCTTAAGTAATTTTGCACTTTCCATAGAACCAGAACGGTTGATCAAAAATTGGAATATAATATTTCATATAAGATGTAAAGATGCAATAACAGCGTCTAACCCTTTTTACAAATGTATTATTAAAATGATATATCACCATATGTAAAAGAACTTTAAATCAAATCTTAATAAGGAAAAAACCTAAGAGAAAGCCAAAAGCCTAATTATTACCTTTTATTGTGACGACCGTCATAATTTAAGTATTTAATAATGGTTCTCTTTACACAATAAATTTATTGCGAAGATTCATTATTCAAACTTCTCTTCCATGTCATTAACACAAAAAGAATTAATTCGAAAATACAACGTTCCCGCCCCAAGGTATACCAGCTATCCAACTGTTCCATTTTGGGATACTGATCAATGGAACGAAAACCAATGGATTGAAAAAGTAAAAATTACACATCAAGAGTCATCAGATGGTATCAGCATTTACATACATCTACCCTTCTGCGAAAGCTTATGTACTTACTGTGGTTGCAATAAACGAATAACTAAAAACCACGATGTCGAGTTACCTTATATTCAAGATGTTTTAAAAGAGTGGGATCTTTATAAACAATATCTGGGTAAGGATATAACGATCGGTGATATTCATTTAGGAGGAGGAACACCAACTTTTTTCACTCCGGAAAACTTAAAGTTCCTTATAACAACATTATTAGCTGACCTAAAGATAAGTCCGAGAGCTGAATTCTCTTTTGAAGCTCATCCTGCAAACACTACAATAGAACACTTAGAAACGCTCTATTCATTAGGATTTAGAAGATTAAGCTTAGGTGTTCAGGATTTTGATCCGTTAGTACAATTTATCATCAATAGGAAGCAAAGCGAAGAGGATATTTTCAGAGTAATGAATCAGGCCCAACAACTCGGTTACTCTTCCATAAATTTCGACTTAATTTATGGTTTACCTAAACAAACTCTAGCAACCGTAGAAAACACCGTCAATAAAGTCATCGCTCTTAAACCTGATCGAATATCTTTTTACAGTTATGCACATGTCCCTTGGTTACAACCAGGGCAAAGACATTACGACGAAAAAGATTTACCCAAAGATGAAGAGAAACTTCAGTTATATGAACTTGGAAAGCAGATGATCCTAGAAGCTGGCTATGAAGATATTGGAATGGATCATTTTGCTCTGCCCGGAGATGCTTTGTTTAAGGCTTTCGAAAATGAAACTCTACACCGAAACTTTATGGGATATACAGATCGGTTCTCTCCTCTAATGATTGGTTTAGGAGTCTCATCTATCAGCGACTCATGGAATGCATTTGCACAAAACGTTAAAAGTGTAGAAGAATATCGTTCTCTGTTAGCACAAAATAAACTACCGCTCCTTAAAGGACATATTCATAACACTGAAGATCTAGTATTCAGAAAACATATTCTTAATATTATGTGTGAAGGAAGAACCAGTTGGGAAGCCTCCAACACACCTGATATTATCAATGAATTAAGATCTCTATCCGATGATGGACTCATAATTTTAAAAGCCAATGGACTTGAGATAACTCCCTTAGGAAAATCCTTCCTAAGAAATATCTGCATGCCATTTGACCAGCGGCTACGAGCCAAACAACCAGGTACGAACATCTTCAGTAACGCTATTTAAGAAATGCAGAACAAAGCAATCAACGAAAAAATTTATTGTTTCCATTGTGGAGATCCCGTTTATTCTGATCTATTTCAAGAAGACAGTCATGAATTTTGCTGCTTAGGCTGCCAAAGTGTTTACTCCATCTTAAGTACCAATAATTTAAAGAATTATTATAAATACAATGATCACCCTGGTAAAGCTCAAGATAAAAAAGCAGAGCATCTTGAATACCTGAATGAGCCTAAAATAGCTCAAAAACTTATTGACTTTCAAGACAATGAATACACACATATAACTTTATACATTCCTGCCATTCATTGCAGCTCATGTATCTGGTTATTAGAAAATCTTTATAAATTAAATACCTCCATCGTACAATCCAGAATTGATTTTACCAAGAAACAGGCAGCAATCAAATTCAAACATTCAGAGATAAGCCTAAAAAAACTAATTGAATTATTAATAGCCATCGGTTATGAACCAATAATTACCTTACAAGATGTTGTAAAAAAGCAGAAAACGGTCAATCAAAACTCATTAGTTAGAAAAATCGCAGTAGCGGGATTCTGTTTTGGGAATGTCATGCTGTTCAGTTTACCTGAATATTTTGGATTCGGAGCAATCGACAAAGAGTACGCTACGTTGTTCAATTGGCTGAACTTAAGTTTCGCAATACCGGTATTATTATATAGTGCAAGAGATTATTTTATATCAGCCTACAACAGTTTAAAATTAAAACAAGTCAACCTAGATGTACCCCTTGCACTCGGGATCTTCATCTTATTTTTCAGATCAGCAGTTGAAATAATAGCTCAAAGCGGACCTGGGTTCTCCGACACCCTATGCGGATTGGTATTCTTTATATTAATCGGAAAATGGATACAGAACCGTACCTTCTATCACCTATCATTTGAAAGAGATTATCGATCCTATTTTCCTGTTGCTGTCACCTCAATTCAAAACAAACAAAAACAGCCTAAAGCCATCGCTGATCTCGAAGTCGGGGAAAGAATACTCATCAGAAATAATGAAATTATCCCTGCAGACGCAATCCTCCTTAAAGGAAAGGCTGCAATAGATTTTAGCTTCGTTACCGGAGAATCAAACCCGGTAAAAAAAACATTGGGAGAAATCATCTATGCCGGCGGCCGCCAGTTGGGTGAAGCCATTGAATTGGAAATAGTTAAATCCGTCTCACAAAGCTATCTTACCAACTTATGGAATAACGAAAACTACAAACAGTACAATCGCAAATTTCAAACATTCAGCAATAGTATTAGTAAATACTTCACAATAATATTACTCGCTATCGCAACATCAGCTGCTATCTTCTGGCTTTTTAATAGCAATACAGATAAGGCATGGGCAGCATTTACAGCAGTTTTAATCATAGCATGTCCTTGTGCATTGGCACTTAGCTCACCGTTCACACTTTCTGCAGCTCTTAGTATTTTTGATAAGAATTGTTTCTTCATTAAAAATACAGGAGCAATAGAACAGTTAGCAAAAATAAATTCTCTCGTTTTTGATAAAACAGGTACCATAACTTCTCCGAAATCACAACATATACAATTTGCAGGTCACCTAAAAGAATCAGAACTACGAGCAGTCGCATCTGTTTGCAGAAATTCCAGCCATCCACTAAGTATCCAAATTGTCAATTGGCTTAAAATTGACACCCTCGAAAGCATACAAGACTATCAGGAAATCGCCGGAAAGGGAATACAAGCAAATGTTAATGGGAATTCTATAAAAATAGGCAGTGCTAATTTTACAAAAGCTAAAACCGAAGCAGACGCAGGAAGCAGCGTCTATATAGCAATAGACAATGAAATAAAAGGTTATTTTTCTATTCTCCAACCTTGGAGAGAGGATTTAAGCACGCTCATCTCAGATCTTGCAACTACCTATGACTTGCACCTGATCTCCGGCGATCAAGACAAGGATAGAGAAGTACTGCAAGAGGTTTTTCCAGCAAACAACATGCACTTCAATCAATTGCCGCAAGAAAAACTTAGCTACATACAAAACATGCAATCATCCGATAAAATGGTTTGCATGATTGGGGACGGATTAAACGATGCCGGTGCTTTAAAACAAGCTGATTTTGGAATCGCAATAAGTGATGATATCAATAGCTTTTCACCCGGATGTGACGCAATACTGGAAGGAAGTTCGTTAAACAAGCTGCCCCAATTTCTGACATTCGCTCAGGATGCCATGAAAGTAATCTATTTTAGTTTCATTATTTCACTCTCCTATAATGTAATCGGATTATTCTTCGCAATACAAGGCACCATGTCGCCTCTATTTGCAGCTATTTTAATGCCTCTCAGCACCATTACCATTATATCGTTTACCAGCATTACTACACATATCTACGCTAGAAAAAATAAATTAAAAAGCAGTTAATATGGAAATGATCTACTTTCTCATCGGTTGCAGTGTCTTTATCGCATTAGTTTTCTTAGGTGCGTTCATCTGGGCTAATAAAACCGGACAACACGATGACACTCACACACCTGCCATCAGAATCCTGTTTGATGACGAAGAACCAAAATCATCTGACACAGAATCTTCTACACAGTTAAATGATTAATAAGTGATATCAATCACTTTTATACTCAATTATCATCACATTGTCATTTAACTAATAGCAATATTTTTACCGAATCATTAATCATCCGAAAACTATTAATTGAAAATTATGCAGATCGAAAAATTCTCCTACGACAACAAGATTGTAAGAAATTTTGGCATAGCCACTCTTGTCTGGGGTATCACAGGTATGACTGTCGGCTTATTGGCTGCCATACAGCTATTCTGGCCATTTATGAATTTTGAAACCCAGTATACAACCTTTGGCAGAATCAGGCCAATACATACCAATGGGGTCATTTTTGCCTTTGTAGGAAATGCAATCTTCATGAGTGTGTACTATTCTATGCAGCGTCTTTTAAAGGCAAGGATGTATAGTGACTTTCTAAGTAAGGTTCATTTTTGGGGATGGCAGTCAATCATTGTAGCCTCCATAATAACTTTGGCAATGGGGTTCACCTCCTCGCATGAATATGCAGAAATGGAGTGGCCAATTGATATTGCAGTAGTAGTCGTATGGGTAATTTTTGGAATTAATATGTTTGGAACCATCATCAAACGAAGAGAACGACATATGTATGTTGCAATCTGGTTCTACATTGCAACTTTTGTTACGGTGGCGGTTCTTTACATTGTCAACTCAGTTCAATTACCGGTTAGTGGATGGAAAAGTTATTACATATATGCCGGAGTTCAAGATGCATTAGTACAATGGTGGTACGGTCATAATGCAGTAGCATTTTTCCTCACAACTCCTTTCTTGGGAATGATGTACTATTTCTTACCAAAGATGGCTAACCGTCCAATATACTCTTATAAACTGAGTATCTTGCACTTCTGGTCCTTAATATTTATTTATATCTGGGCAGGCCCACACCATTTACTTTATACAGCTTTACCCGAATGGGTTCAAAATTTAGGTGTTGTATTTTCAATCATGCTGATTGCACCTAGCTGGGGAGGAATGATTAACGGATTATTGACTTTAAGAGGAGCTTGGGATAAGGTTAGATCCGAACCCATGCTAAAGTTCATGGTAGTAGCGCTAACTTGCTATGGAATGGCAACCTTCGAAGGTCCAATGCTTTCTCTTAAACAGGTAAATGCCATTGCCCACTTTACAGACTGGATTGTAGCCCACGTACACGTTGGAGCTTTAGGATGGAATGGCTTTATGGTTTTCGGTATCCTATATTGGTTAATACCAAGAATCTACAATACTACACTCTACTCTAAAAAACTATCATCAATTCACTTTTGGTTAGGAACTTTAGGAATCCTGTTTTATGCCATACCTCTCTATTGGGCGGCTGTTGTACAAGGTTTAATGTGGAAAGAATTCACACCTGAGGGAACCTTAAAATATGGTAACTTCCTAACTACTGTATTGCAAATCCTTCCAATGTATATGATGCGTGCCGTTGGCGGTGCCTTATATTTGAGCGGTGTTATCATGATGGCATTTAACCTTGTTAAGACCATGAAACAAGGTCAACTGGTGGCTAATGAATATGCTGAGGCGATGCCTTTAGAACCAACCATTGTTAAAGAAAAGGGAGTACACCGTCGTTTAGAGCGCAAACCGGTATTATTTATGGTTTTAGCACTTATTGCCATACTCATTGGCGGAATGGTAGAGATGATGCCAACTTTTATGATATCCTCCAACGTACCAACCATAGCAAGCGTTAAGCCTTATACTCCCCTTGAAATTCAAGGACGAGACATTTATATACGCGAAGGCTGTATGGGATGTCACACTCAAATGATCCGGCCATTCCGCTCAGAAACAGCTCGCTATGGAGAATACAGCAAAGCTGGAGAATATGTTTATGATTATACTTACCTGTGGGGATCGAAAAGAACTGGACCTGATTTGCATCGTATAGGACAAAAGTATCCAAACAAGTGGCATTATGACCATATGCTGGATCCGACAATTACTTCTCCAGGAAGCATTATGCCAGCTTATCCATGGTTACTTACACAAGACCTTGACTATGCCTCCACTCCGGGAAAAATCAGGGCATTAACCATACTTGGAGTTCCCTATACAACCGATTATGCAGATAAATCTATTGAAGATGCACGCAGACAAGCTGAACTGATTGTAAAAGATTTAGAAGCCAACCAGGTTAAAACTGATAGCGATAAAGAAATAATTGCGCTAATTGCCTATCTGCAACGCTTAGGAACTGATATAAAAGTAAACGCAGATACGAAATAACAGAAACGATCGATAAGAAATAATAAAGAATTATGTTTAAACAAATCACAAACCTAAACGGTGACGAACGATATCTAATATTCTCATTATTAATGTTTTTAGCCTTTTTCATTATAGTAGCAATCATGTTGTTCCGAATGAAAAAAGATTATGCAGAGCAAATGAGCCAGATGCCTTTAGAAGAGGATAGCGAAATAAACAAAATAGATACTGAAAATCTCTAAAATATGGAAACAGTTATAACAGATCCGGCAACAGCTGAAAGCGCGACAAGCTTTGGCCTTGAGAATATTCCTTCTACCTATTTAATCATTGTAACAATTGTTCTTTTTATCACCTTATTAATTGCGGCAATCGTTATTTTAAAGGCATTAAAAACCATTATAAAAGTAACAATGCCAGATCTAGAACAGGAAGAAAAAGCATTGATAACCCCCAATACTAACAAGAAGGTACAACGTAAAGAAAGATGGAATAAAATCTGGGGTTTAAATCCACTAGATAAAGAAGAAGAGATCATGATAGATCATGAATATGATGGTATCCGTGAACTTGACAATCCCATCCCAATGTGGTTCAATGCATTGTTCTACTCTTCAATTGTTTTTGCAATCGGATACCTGTTAGTATATCACGTATTTGGCTGGGGAATGACACAGGACGAAGAGTACCAGGCAGCGATGCAGGCAGGTGAAAAGCAGCGAATAGAATTTCTGGAAAGCTCCGGCAGTAACATAGATGAAAATTCAGTCACATTGAATTTAAGCCCTGAGTTTGTGGCTGCGGGACAAGAAATATTCTTACAGAACTGCGGAATGTGCCATGGAAACCAAGGAGAAGGATTAATAGGGCCTAATCTTGCTGACGAATATTGGCTGCACGGCGGTGAAGTTGGAGAAATATTCAGAACAGTCAAGTATGGAGTTCCTGAAAAAGGAATGGTGCCTTGGGAAGCTAACCTGACTCCGGTACAAATTGCTCAGGTTTCAAACTTTATCCTATCCCTTGCAGGGACCAACCCGCCTAATCCAAAAGATCCGGAGGGAGATAAGAAAGAAACCACCGCTACAGAAGAGCCAACAAATACTGAAGAGGTTAAAATCTAAATAAAAATGGCAACAACAGAATACAAACCAACCATATCAGCAAAAATACCAAGGCCTATTTATGCAAAGAAGCCACATGGAAAACTTTTAAAATATCGACACTGGTTTGGTTATTCTTTGTTAGCTATTTTTATAGCAATGCCTTTCATTAAAGTAAACGGAGAACAATTTCTTCTCTTTAATATCCTAGATAGAAAGTTCGTCATTTTTGGCACCGTATTCTGGCCGCAAGACATGCATATATTCGTCTTCGGAATGCTTGTCTTTATGGTCTTTATTGTCTTATTTACAGTGGTCTATGGACGGGTATGGTGTGGATGGGCATGCCCGCAGACCATTTTCATGGAACTGATTTTCAGAAAGATTGAGTACTGGATTGAAGGGGATGCAAACCAGCAGCGTAAACTAAACAACGGGCCTAATACAAGCAATAAAATAGCTAAGAAGACATTAAAGCACTTCATTTTCCTGTCCATCTCATTTCTGATTTCAAACCTTTTTCTATCCTATGTAATTGGAGTCGACCAGCTCTATAAAATTATAACTGATCCGGTAACACAGCATTTAGGAGGATTGGTTTCTATAATCATTTTTACCTTGATGTTTTATGGTGTATTTGCATACGTCAGAGAAATAGTTTGCACAACAATATGCCCATACGGCCGCTTACAAGGAGTATTGTTGGATGATCAAAGCTTAGTAGTTGCTTATAATTACCAACGTGGTGAACCTCGCAGCCATATTAAAAAGAAAGAAGAACAGCCTGTCGAAACAGGCGACTGCATTGATTGCAACCTATGCGTGCAGGTTTGTCCAACTGGTATTGATATCCGTGATGGCTTACAGCTAGAATGTGTAAACTGTACTGCTTGTATTGATGCCTGCGACGATGTTATGGAAAAGATAAACAGGCCTCCAAAGTTAATTGGGTTCTATTCTTCTAAGCAGATTGAAGAGAATACCAACGAAAAGAATAACGCCCGTATCCTTGCTTATTCAATTGTATTAGCTTTACTTTTAGTCGTTTTTGGCTGGCTTATCTTTTCAAGAACTACGGTAGGCGGAACTCTTTTACGGGCTAAAGGCACAAGCTATCAGATGAATGCAGATGGCACGGTAAGTAATCTCTATAATTTAGAACTTATCAATAAATCAGGCAATGAGCTTCCTTTTAAACTTGAATCACTCGATAAAAACTTCAAAATTAAACTCGTAAACTCGCGAGAGGTTCTTGCTAAAGACGAGACAGCACAGTTTAGCTTCTTTCTGATTGCCGATTCAAAGAATATTAAAGACTATAAAACGAACCTTAAAATTATCGTAGTTTCTGAAGAGAAAACATTAGAAACCTTAAAAACTACATTTATATCACCACCAACAGATTAATATGAACTGGGGAGTAAAAATTTTTATAACATTATTGATTTTTATGGTGGTAGCCGTAGGAACAGGAATCTATATGGTATCTCAAGATCACGACACATTGATTGAGGATAACTATTATGAAAAAGGAATAAATTACGATTCTACTTATAATCAGAAAACAAATGTGCGGGAATTAAAAGCAGAACCTTCAATCAATGTAAAGGATAATTATTTGCAAATTACTTTCACTGAAAACGGAAACAATGGAATTCTTAATCTTCAGCGCACATCCGACTCATCTTTAGATCAACAAATCCCGTTCACTATTGACAACAAGGTTTTAAAAATACCAACGGATAACATTTCAAATGGAGAATGGAAAATTCAAATAAATTGGGAACATGAAGACACTCCATTCCTGTTTGAAAAAAATATATTTATACCATGAGTATCAACTATCTTGCATTCTTTATGGGTCTTCTTGGCAGCTTACATTGCGTTGCAATGTGCGGCCCGCTCTTACTTGCACTTCCTTCATCTGGAAAAAGTCATAGTCAGGTTATCATCAATCGCATCATCTATCAGATTGGAAGAATACTTACCTATTCTGCTTTGGGAATGCTTATCGGATTCATATCCATAGGAGCGGAATACAAAGGATGGCAACAAGGGTTGAGCATCGTTACCGGTGGCTTTCTGTTAACGGTCGGATTATTTACTTTTTTCAGTAGACACTCAAACTATGCTAAACTAATTAAACTACAACAAAAACTTTTCGCACCCCTATTTAAAAAAATAGGTTACTGGCTCTATAAACCTGGTGGTAATTTTATTGCAGGCATATTAAATGGTTTCTTACCATGTGGTATGGTTTACATAGCTTTAGCCACCGCACTAAATACAGGAACTACTTTAGGAGGAGGAAGGTTTATGATGTTATTCGGTTTAGGAACTTTACCCCTTATGCTCCTAACCGGCATTTCAGGCAATTACATCAAAAAGATCATCCCTTTTAAACTTTCTTCTTGGTTACCTACTCTATTTTTGATAATGGGAGTATGGTTTATATTGAGAGGCTCTAATCTGGATATCCCCTATCTCAGCCCCGTAATTTATCCGGAAGGAATGATCGATTGCAATTAGCCCGCTTTCCCAGAAAGAACAAGAGTATAATAACAGTCCCTATGATCATGCTCCTCATTACAACTGTCCTAACCTAACCCGATCCCAGTATTAACATTGAGAAAAAACTCTCTAACTTAATTGTAATACGTATTGTTACAATTAAAATTAATAGTAACTTTGTCTCTAATATGAACAATACAAGGTTTGCAACGATCATACATATCCTAACTATTTTGGCTACAAAAATGGGAGAATGGTTAAACTCTGAATGGATTGCAGGCAGCATTAATATCAACCCCGTTATCGTAAGAAAGGAACTGAGCATCTTACAGGAGCAAGGCTGGGTAATTAGTCGAAAAGGCAAAGAAGGTGGCTTTATGTTGAATACTTCTAGCGAAAACATTACACTAGCAGAACTTTACAAAGTAGTAAAAAATTCAGATATACTTGGAAAAAAGAATCAGAACCCAAATTCTAAATGTCCCATTGGCAAAGACATAAATAAGGAATTAGACACCTTATTCAATGAAACAGATGAACTAGTACTTGCTTCACTTCAAACAAAAACTTTAAAAAGCTTTATAGAACAATTTTAATATTTTTTTCACATTAAATGTAACAACATTTATTACAAATACAATTCATGAAAATAGGTATCACAGGAGCTACAGGACAACTAGGTCGTTTGGTAGTAGAAAAATTAAAACAAAAAACTAATTCAGAAAACTTAATAGCCCTAGTGCGCTCACCAGCAAAAGCTGCTGATCTAGGAATTGAAGCACGGGCATTCGATTATTCAAAACCAGAAACATTAACTGCCCCCTTACAAGGAATTGATTATTTATTGTTGATTTCTGGTGCCGAACTAGGTAAACGTAAAACACAGCACGAGAATGTTATTAAAGCTGCACTGGCAGCTAATATAAAATTGATCGTTTACACTAGCATGCTATATGCCGATACTTCTTCTTTAAGCCTCGCACCAGAGCATCTGGCAACAGAGGATCTATTGAAAGCTTCTGGAATTCCTTATACTATTTTAAGGAATGGTTGGTACACAGAAAATTACCAGAACTCCATATCCGGAGCTATAGACGCAGGTGCATTTATTGGAAGTGCTGGAGAAGGAAAGATATCTTCAGCTTCAAGGGAAGATTATGCTGAAGCTGCGGCAGTAGTTCTAACAAGCGAAGGACATCAAGGAAAAACATACGAACTGGCAGGCGATGAGTCTTTTACACTAAAAGACTTGGCTGCCGAAATATCACGCCAAACAGGAAAAGATATTCCTTATAACAATCTTCCTGAAGAAGAATATGCTGGAATCTTAAAATCAGCAGGCTTACCAGAAGGCCTTGCGCAATCTATTGCCAGCTGGGATATCGGTGCTTCAAAAGGAGACTTATTCAATGACAGTAAAGTACTTTCCAAATTAATCGGACATCCTACAACTCCATTTAATGATACAGTAAAGAAAGCTCTGTTATAGGTTATGACCTAAAAAAAATCAATACTTCTTACAAATAGTATAGTAATATAGGCTAAGACACGTAGCTACCTATAAGGAAGGCATCGTTTTATTCCGTTCTGCCCAAACAGGGGTCAAACAGGGGTCAAACAGGGACCAAACAGGGGCAAGACTCGCACATTATGCCTGATTGAACCCTGTTTGGTTCGCGTTTGATTCGCCTTTAATATTTGTTCATTACAAAGAAAGCCCTTACTCTTTTAGAGCAAGGGCTTTCTTTGTAATGCTTAGTTTATTGATTAAGTTAAATAAAAACTCATTAGCTAGTTAATTCCTCATAAGCAGCTTGAAGGCTTCGCTGAATACCATCGCCTTTCCATTCCTGAGCACCCGAAACCGACTGAATTTTCAGGATTTCTTCTAAACTTTGACCGTCCTTAATTTTACTTTCAACCATGGCAAGCAAAGATTCTAAGTAATTCTGGAAAGCTTTTATATCTGCTTTGCTGCCAGTGTATTTCTCAGGATCCAGACTATGACCAAAGACAAATAGAGTATCATTATCGAATTGGTCCATTGCCTTCTGCAAAACAGTTATCCAACTTTTAATATTTGCACCTGCCGAGCGGTCTATAAACGGAAAGCGGCGGTTAAAAACCAAATCTCCTGTATGCACAATATTTGCATTTTGAAAATGGATCATGGCATCACCATTGGTATGTCCGGGCCCAAAATAATGAGCTTTTATAAGTTCGTCACTTGTCTTTAATTCCCAACTATCTGTAAAAACGGTATCAGGAAATAGCTGTTGTGCCTCACTACCTTGAGCGGTTGCAGTGGCTTTCTGATTGATCAGCGAATTATTATGTGCTACAACATTTCCAACAATACCTTTAAAAGCAATATTTCCTGCTGTATGATCGCCGTGATGATGAGTATTGATTAAATGCGTGAATGATTTCGCACCTAATTTCTTTAACTCACTAATTACATGGGGTGCTGTGTCTGGAAATTGTGCATCAACAACAACAAATCCGTCCGCAGAATTCAGCCATCCAATGGTACCGCCTCTTTCGGTAAAAGCACCAACATTGTTTCTTAAAGCTTTAAATTTATAAGTAGGCTCTTGCAATAAAGAAGCAAAAGAGCTTTGTCTGTTCATAGTTAATAAGCCCAGAGCCAAACCTGAGGTTGTAAGAAAATTTCTCCTTTTCATAGTATTTTATAATCAGTATGTTAATAAGAGCATATAACAAAAATACGCTTATTAGGTTTATTCAAAACCCAAATTAAATTCTTTTCTGAATTGGTCTAACAAAGGATTTTTAGAAAGCATCGCTTGGTATTTCTCTGTATCAGTAACAGGCTTTCTTATGATATCGGTCTTTTGCAGTACAGGAATCAGATCAATTTTAAAGTTTTTAAGCTTTTGTCTCAAATAGTTTAACAAATCAATCTTAGATTCTATGAGAAGTTGCTGTTGCAATTGGTTTTCAATTATGACAGCTACCTGATGGTCGTCCTGAAGTGCAGGGGCGTTGGCAGTCATCAAGATATATAAATTGATCTTATTCTCAGCTTTTGCTTGCTCGGCAAAATTCTTCCAATACAACAAAAAGTCCTGTTCTTCAAATGGCTCTTCAGTATTTCCTTGAATATATTCGGGATCTTTTTTATAATCTACCTTCTTTTCTTCAAAAACAGCATTGAGGTTAGGAATATGTGCATTAATGGCTATGTCACCAAACTTGGGTAACACCAGTTTTGGCTTTGGACTTACAGGCACCTCTTCTTTAGAGACTTCCTTTTGAACTTCTTTGACCTTCGGTGTTTCTCTATTTACTAATGGCTTGGTGTCTTTAGTTTTTTTTTTAATCTCCTGAGATTGCTCAGTTGGCAGGGGCATTTTAGTGAGCTGGATAGCTGCAGCTATATGACACATCTTGAGCAGGGCTATCTCTACCTGTAGTCGCTGATTGCGGCTTGTTTTATATTGAATTTCGCATTGATTGGCAATATTCAATCCTGAGAGTAGCAAGCCCTGACTGATCTTTTCAGCTTGATTTAAATAGCGTTCTTTAATGGATCTACTAACTTCAAGCAACTTAATAGTTTGAATATCTTTCGCTACCAACAGGTTTCTGAAATGACTCGCTAAACCTGAGATAAAGTGGCTTCCGTCGAAACCATTGGACAGTATTTCATCAAACAGGACCAGGCACTTGGAGCTATCTTCTTCCTGTATGGCTTGAGTAATTTTGAAATAATAATCATAATCAAGAACGTTTAAGTTATCGATTACGGCTTGGTAGCTTAGATTTTTATTGGAGAAACTTACCAGTTGATCAAACATAGATAGAGCATCCCTTAAACCTCCGTCTGATTTTTGCGCGATAAGGTGAAGACCATCCTGATCAAAAGCCACCCCTTCCTTTTCTGCAATGTATTGCAAATGGTTGGCTATATCTTCTACTCGTATTCTATTAAAATCAAAAATCTGACAACGTGATAGGATGGTCGGCAAGATTTTATGCTTCTCAGTTGTTGCCAAGATAAATTTAGCATAAGAAGGCGGTTCTTCCAATGTTTTCAAGAATGCATTGAAAGCCTGAGCCGAAAGCATATGAACCTCATCTATGATATATACTTTGTATTTCCCTGCTTGCGGTGGGATACGAACCTGCTCTATCAGACTTCGAATATCTTCGACTGAATTATTAGAAGCCGCATCTAGTTCATGAACATTAAAGGAATTTCCATTCTGGAAAGCTAGGCAACTATCACATTCACCACAGGCTTCAACCTCAGATGTTAGGTTCTGACAATTAATTGTTTTAGCTAAAATACGTGCACAAGTAGTCTTCCCTACCCCTCTTGGCCCACAAAATAAAAAGGCTTGTGCAAGTTGATTATTCTTAATTGCATTTTTTAGCGTACCGGTTATATGTAGTTGTCCAACAATGGTTTCGAATGTTGCCGGGCGGTATTTTCTTGCTGAAACAATAAAGCTATCCATTGCCACGAAGATACAGCATAATAGTGTAAACTTGAAAGCCTGGGCTTGAAAAAAAGAAAGAGAATAGCAAATTAAACAAAATCCTTATTTTAGCGTTTAGTTAAAACATAAATAACCACATTCGCCAAACGAGTATTAAATAAATATAAAATGAAAATCTTAAGAACTTCTTTTCTTGCTCTTATCGTATTAAGTGTAGTTGCATGCAATAACCAGCAAACCACTGATTCTGATACTTCAATGAATGACAGTATTGCGAATTCTAATAATAATCCGCCATCCCGTGATTTGAGCACGGAAGTGCCTGAAACTAATTTAGAAAACAGCAAGCTAACATTTACAGAAACCAATACTCAGTTGAAACTGCAGTTACCTAATAATGATATTTTTGAAGAAGGGACAGCCATCATCAAAGATGGCGAACAAGCTACTTTAGAGGAAGCCTATAAAACTATCAATGAGCGCGGAGTTGGTAAAGTTTTAATTACCGGAAATAGCGGCAGAGAAGGAGACGTAGCTGCTAATACCAAACTATCTTCAGAACGTGCCATAGCTGTAGTTAAATGGATGAATGATAAAGGTCTTAAAAAGGATATTTCATTAAGTCCACAAGGAGCTGGAGATAGATTTCCGATGGTTTCTTACCAACTTACTGATGGGAGTCCTAATCCACAGGCGAACGAATTAAACGACCGTATTGAAATAACTTTCAGGAAATCACAACTCGCAACAGAATAATTACTAGCTTGTTGTATTTTAGAAAATTTCATTGTACTTTTGCATCCCACTTAGAGTGGAATAAAAATTTATTAATTTAAACTGAACAATGCAACAGTACGAAACCGTGATCATTCTTACCCCGTTGTTATCAGATGAAGTAGCTAAAGAAACTATTGAAAAATTTAGCAACTTTTTAACTGAAAACGGAGCCGAAATTATCCACAACGATAATTGGGGTTTGAAAAAATTAGCGTATCCGATTGAGAAGAAATCAACCGGATTCTATCACCTAATTGAATTTAAGGCTCCAGGTGAAATTATAAGCAAACTGGAACTTCAGTATAAGCGTGACGAGCGTATTATGCGTTTCCTTACTATTGCTTTAGATAAACATGCAATTGCCTACAACGAGAAAAAACGTAGTGGTGCATTTAACAAGAAACCTAAAACTGAGGAGGCAAAATAATGGCGAAAGAACAAAAAATTCAATACGTTACAGCTCCTAAGGTGGACGATAACCGTAAAAAGTATTGCCGTTTTAAAAAGAATGGTATTAAATACATCGATTACAAAGACGCTAACTTTTTATTGAAGTTTATTAACGAACAAGGTAAACTTTTACCTAGACGTTTGACTGGAACTTCTTTGAAATTTCAACGTAAAGTGGCTCAAGCTGTTAAACGTGCACGTCACATTGGTTTATTACCTTATGTTGCAGATTCATTAAAATAAACGGAGGTAAAGAAACATGGAAATTATTTTAAAACAAGATATTAAAAAGCTCGGTGAGAAAGATGATATTGTTTCAGTAAAACCAGGATATGGTCGTAACTACCTGATACCTCAAGGTTTTGCTGCATTAGCAACATCTTCTGCCAAGAAAGTTTTGGCTGAGAATATTAAACAAGCTCAGTTTAAACAAGATAAAATTAAACAAGATGCTGAAGCATTAGCTGGCAAACTTGAATCTGTAAAATTAACCATTGGTGCTAAAGCTGGCGAGAGTGGTAAGATTTTCGGTTCGGTTAATACCATCCAAATTGCAGATGCTCTTAAAAAACAAGGCTTCGAAGTTGATCGTCGTCGTATTACTTTTGAAGAAGAGCCAAAATTCGTTGGTGAATTTGTAGCTAACCTTAACTTACACAAAGAGGTTAAAGTTCAGGTTCCTTTTGAAGTAATTGCTGAATAATTTAATCAGTAAAAAACAAAAAAAGGCTATCCAACTGGGTAGCCTTTTTTTTGAAACAATCTTTTATGGCTATTAAGCGCACATCTAAAAAAAAGAAGCCAGCGAGTAAAAAGAAAAAGATTTTATACTTTTTCTTTCGATTGGCAATTTATTTTATCGCATTTAGCATTGCTTGGGTTTTAATATATCGTTTTATCAATCCACCGGTAACCTGGTTAATGATACAGCGTAATTTAGAGAACAGTGAGGTTCCTGAAAAGGTCATAAAACGTAAATGGATCAATTACGAAGATATTTCAACTAATTTAAAATTAGCCGTTGTTGCAAGTGAAGATGCCCGGTTTATGCAACACAGTGGTTTTGATGCAAAAGCTATTAATCAAGCCTTCCAAAGAAACCGGTCAGGCAATTCTATTCGAGGTGGTAGTACCATCAGCCAGCAAACTGCAAAAAATGTTTTCCTTTGGCCGCATCGTTCCTGGCTAAGAAAGGGATTTGAAACCTGGTTCACAATCTTAATAGAAGCCTTGTGGGGTAAAGAACGTATACTAGAAGTTTATTTAAACATTATCGAAATGGGCCCTGGTATATATGGTGCAGAATCAGCTACTCAATTTTACTATGGTAAACCTGCTGTTAGTTTAACAAAACGTCAAGCAGCACTATTAGCTGCAATCTTGCCTAATCCACGGGTTTGGTCGCCAAATAGACCGACCAGATTTATTAATCGCAAGACCAATACGATCTTGCGATATATGCCTTACAGCAAAATCCCTGAATAGAAGATTTATTCAACATAGAGAGCAGCTAGATTAAGCCGGAAGCTGGAAAACCTTAGCATGCCAGCTTTCTTTCATTGGCACCTCCCACCGGGCGGCTAGCTCTTCACTATTGCTTACTGTATTATCAAAAACAATGGTATTTTCATTTACTTCTCCCCTTTCAATCAGATTTTCAAATACAGATCTGGGAGCAACTTTGATTGCATCTGCTTGACGATAGGCAATCAACATTCTATCAAACAACTCAATATTCAGCTCACTTTGTATTTCTTTTAAAAGCCTTACTGATTTATCGATTGAACAGCCTGTTGCTGCAGCTACTTCTTCGTCTAAAAAAAGAATAATGAATCGATTATATCTCACCTCTGCATGTGCAGCAAGTTGTTTTCCATGTGCTTTCCATTGTTCAGTAAACCCAGATAGCTTTTTGATGATTTGCTCACTTTCCTGAGTTGTTAGTTCAAGATTCGATTGATATATCCAAATGCGTTCCATTCTATTTTCCTTTATACAAACTTAATAATTTAATAAGGTGGATTACCGGCAGCTGGCTATCTTTTTATTTTTTTAACAATTGACAGACTTAAGAAGATACTAAATAACCTTTTCCCTATCCATTTTCAACTTAACCTTTTGCTCAATCACTATTCTATCAATTTCAGAATAGCTATAGAGTTCCTCATCATGTTGGGTAATATCCAACCCTTGTTCTTCTTCTTCTTCAGATACGCGAAGAGGATCGATATAATCAACTATTTTGAAGATGCCATAGGATACAACAAAACTATAAGTAACCACAACCACCACTCCTATCATCTGTGCCCAGAAAAACGCTGTACCGCCATAAAACAAACCATCCGCACCAGCTCCGTTTACAGCTGTGTTTGCAAACACCCCTGTTAGGATCATTCCTACAACACCTCCAATTCCATGACAAGGAATTACATCAAGCGTATCATCAAGTGTAGATTTTGATTTCCATTCAACAGCCAAGTTTGAAATAATTGCAGCTACAACACCAATAAATATACTTTGGGGAATGGCAACAAAACCTGCACCAGGCGTAATAGCCACTAAACCAACTACTGCACCAATACAAAAACCTAATACGGAAGGCTTTTTACCACGTAACGCATCAAAAAACATCCAGGCTAACCCAGCTGCGGCAGCAGCTGTATTGGTAGTCGCAAAGGCAGAAACAGCGAGACCGTTAGCAGCCAATGCAGATCCGGCATTAAAACCAAACCATCCAAACCAAAGCAGTCCGGTTCCTATTAAAACATAGGTAATATTAGCTGGTCTCGTTTTAATATGAAACAGATGTGAACGTCTTCTTTTCAACACTAATACTCCGGCAAGAGCTGCACAACCAGCTGAAATATGCACAACAGTACCTCCAGCAAAATCGAGTACGCCTAATTTTGCAAGAAAACCATCCGGATTCCAACTCCAATGAGCTAATGGCGCGTAAACAAATAGACTAAAAAGAACTATGAATAGTGTATAAGATGTGAACTTTATCCTTTCCGCTACTGCACCAACTACTATTCCCGGAGTTATAATTGCAAACATTAAATGAAAGATTGCAAATTCGGCAAAAGGAATAGTTGGAGCACCAGCCCATGGCTGTCCGGATACAACATGCTGGAAAAAGAAATAGGTTGTAGGATTTCCAATCACACCTCCTATTGATTCTCCAAAACACAGGCTGAAAACAACCACTATCCAAAGAACGCTAACAACTCCTGCAGACACAATACTTTTAATCATGGTGGATATAACGTTTTTGCTATTTACCATACCACCATAAAAGAAAGCAAGCCCAGGGGTCATTAGAAAAACCAGTGCAGCAGAGATTAAGACCCAGGCAATATCTGAACTATTATATTGACCATCATCAAACATGGTTTCGGGACTAATAAAGAGCGATGCTCCTGCAATAATTAACAATAGTAGAAATGGTACTGCCTGTTTAAGTGAAATTGTTTTCATTTTTTGATTTATTAAGTAACTAAACAACTTTTTATTTCAATATTCCAGTGATTACATCAAATACTATCAACAATATCTAACTTATATCTATAAAGTTTAACTAAATTGACAAATCAATCATATATTTCAATCAAAAATATAAATAAATTCATAAATAATATTAATTATCATAAATAAATATAAAAATTAATGTAATTTTTAACATATAAATACACAACAACTCCAATTATTACAATATAACAATATAAAAAGCACAACAAACGACACAAAAACCAAATTTTATATAATAAATCAGCAATTATACTCTTATTAAACACCATAAATCCAATTAACACAATAACCACATTAACTTATCTATAAATTAATACGAGAAAAGTACTTTTATATCAACAAAAGATATCTCTATGAATAACAATCAAACATATTTTGAACAGATTGCTGTCTTAAGAAAGCGCTTTAGTAATTATATTGCAAACCTGGCATCTTGTGTCTTATTATTTACCTTAGCCAGTCTTTCCTCGCCTTGGAAACACAATAAGCTCGGATGAAGAAAGAAAAATTGAAAATTCTATATGCTATTCAAGGCACTGGCAATGGTCATTTAAGTAGAGCTCGGGATATAATACCAATTTTACAGAGCAAAGGTGATCTTGACATTCTTATTAGTGGCATACAGGCCGACGTTGAACTCCCTTATCCGATAAAATATAAATTTTCAGGGCTGAGCTTTATTTTTGGAAAAAAGGGCGGGGTTGATATTTTCGAAACATTTAAGAAAGGTGATATAAGAAGGCTTATTTCGGAAATAAAGCAATTACCTATTGAAAAATATGACCTTATTATCAATGACTTTGAGCCAATTTCTGCTTGGGCATGCCACTTAAAGGGAAAGGATTGCATCTCACTAAGCCATCAATCCGTAATACTCAATAAAAAATCACCACAACCTAAAGAATTCACTTTAATTGGGAAAGCAACACTAAAAAACTATGCACCATCTACCACACAGTATGGTTTCCATTTCCAACAATATGAGGATTCAATTTACACCCCGGTTATAAGAGATGAGATTCGCAAACTCAGCTGTCAGAACAAGGGCCATTATACGGTATACCTACCGGCTTTCAGTGATGAAAAGATAATTAAAATACTTTCGAAATTTCCTGAGATCAATTGGGAAGTATTCTCGAAACACACAAAAGAATCCTATATTAAAAACAATATTGCAATTTCCTGTATTAACAATGAAAGGTTCATTATCAGCATGGCAGGATCGACCGGAGTTTTATGTGGTGCAGGATTTGAAACTCCAGCAGAAGCTTTATTCCTAAAAAAGAAATTAATGGTTATTCCGATGAAGAAGCAGTTCGAACAACAATGCAATGCCGAAGCGTTAAAAGCTATGGGAGTTTCCGTTATTAAGAACTTAAAGCAGAAGCAGGTTTCAAAAATAGAAGCATGGTTAAATTCTACAACTATAATTGATGTAAATTACCCAAATATTACCGAGAATATTATTGATGCCATTATACTTAAACATGGCAGAAAAATTGACTCTTAAAGTTTACAATCAAATAGTATATGAATAGATCGGATTTTGGTGATGATTTTATCTGGGGTGTATCTACTGCCGCCTACCAGATTGAAGGTGCGCATAATCTTTTTGGAAAAGGGGAATCAATATGGGATCATTTTGTAAACAAAAGAGGAAGGATTCTCAACAATGATAAAGGAAATATTAGTTGCGATTTCTATAATCGTTTTGAAGGAGACCTTGCTTTAATGCGCGCAATGAATATTTCTAATTTCCGATTTTCAATCTCCTGGAGCAGGATTTTCCCAGATGGAACAGGCCGCCCAAACCAAATGGGTGTTGATTTCTATAACCGCTTGATTGATCAATGTCTGGAACTGAATATACAACCTTGGATTACTCTTTATCATTGGGATTTACCCTTAGCTTTAGAGAACTTAGGTGGCTGGACTAACCGGGATATTGTATTTTGGTTTGGTCAATATGTAAGCTTTTGCATTAGTGCTTTTGGAGATCGAGTAAAAAACTGGATGGTATTGAATGAGCCCATGGTATTTACAGGTGCCGGTTATTTTCTGGGTGTACACGCACCTGGAAAGAAGGGTCTTTCAAATTTTCTGGCAGCAACCCATCATGCGGCACTCTGTCAGGCTGAAGGAGGCCGCATTATTAAATCCTTACGCAATGACCTTTCTGTTGGAACTACCTTTTCATGTTCTTACATTCAGCCCTGTAGCAATAAAGAGAAAGATGTACAGGCAGCAAAAAGGATTGATACTCTTTTAAACAGAACCTTTATTGAACCACTCTTAGGTTTAGGTTATCCTTCTCAAGACCTCAAAGCAATAAGAAGAATTGAGAATTTCATGAAGGCTGATGATGAAAATAGGTTAAAGTTCGATATGGATTTTATCGGTATCCAGAATTACACACAAGAAATTGTCTCACATTCCTATTTCACACCTTTTCTTAAAGCTAAAATCATCAAAGCAAATGAAAGAAATGTTGAAAGAACATCAATGAATTGGGAGGTATACCCTGAATCTATTTATCAAATGCTTAAGAAGTTCTCGTTATACGAGGGTATTAAAAAATTAATTGTAACGGAAAATGGAGCTGCCTTTAAAGATGAGGTTATGCATGGTGAGATCCATGATACCCAGCGCAAAGAATATCTTCAAAAATATATTACTGAAGTATTAAGGGCTAAACAAGATGGCATAAATGTACAAGGCTACTTTGTTTGGAGCTTTACCGATAATTTTGAATGGGCAGAAGGATTCCTTCCACGCTTCGGACTGGTACATATAGACTATAATTCTCAAAAAAGAATCATAAAAGATTCGGGCAAATGGTATAAGTCTTTTTTAAAAATCAATTAACCTTGCTTATTAAAAGAATTAATCTTCCTTTCTAAGCACCTCTAGTGGCGTTCTATTTAACAAAGCCGTACTATTAAATATACCTATCACAACGGTTAAAGCTGAAACACCAACGAAGAGGCTCAGGATAAGTAAGATATTAGGGACAAATGGCAATTCAAAACTAAAGACAGCCAATGCCCAACTCGAAAGCAGGGCTATTAATATTCCAGCAGAAGCAGCTAGGGTTCCCAGAAACAGATACTCCATCGCCGCAATAGTCAATATTTGTTTTCTGCTGGCACCCATGGTTCTTAGCAAAACACTTTCCCGAACACGTTGATATTTACTGATCATAACAGAAGCAATCAAGACTATTATACCTGTTAAGATACTTAAGGCTGCCATAAATTGGATTACAAAACCAATCTTATCCAATATTTCATCTAATATGGTCAATATAAGATTCAGATCAATAATGGAAACGGTGGGAAATTGTTGAACAACAGCTAGCTGAAAGGCAGAAGCTTCGCTATTCGGAGTTCTCGTCATAATAACATGAAACTGAGGAGCATCATCAATAACACCTTTAGGAAAAACTAGCCTAAAATTCGTCTGTACCCTATTCCAGTCTACTTCCCGAAAACTTCCAACAATGGCAGGAACCATCAGTCCCTGGACATTGTACACCAAATGATCTCCTATTTTCAGACCTGCTCTTTCAGCGTATTCCTTTTCCAGTGAAACTCTTGCAGTATCTCCTTGCCCCACTTCACCAATCCACAGACCGTCAGTTATTTTCTCTGAAGAGATTATACTGTCCCGATAAGTTACACGTAGCTCACGACCAAATGATCGAGGTGACAGACCTATCGTGCTGTCTTTTCTAACAGCTGCTTCATTATATCCATTGATTGATTCTAGCTGAACGGTAACAATAGGAACCTCTTGGATAATTGGTAAATTCTCTTTATTTACCAAATTAAGCACTTCTTGTTTTTGGCTTGATTGAATATCAAACAAAACCATATTAGGCTGATTGCTCCCGGCTGAGAAAGAAAGCTGAGAAATTAATAATGTCTTTACAAAGAATAAAGTCGCTATAAACGCTGTACCTAAGCCAATGGCCATTACCATAATAACCGTTTGATTATTCGGACGGTATAAATTAGATAAGCCTTGGCGCCAGAGATAGCTCCATGAATGTGGAAAATACTTCTTTACAAGCTTTACTAAGAGAAGAGAAACGCCATACAAAATTAAAAAGCCCAATAAAACTCCTGCCGTAAATGCCAGTGTTTGAAACCAGCCATCTAATTGCATTCGCGCAAAAAGTAAAACAAAAAGTATGATCAGTCCATAAACTAGTGTTCTATATTTGTTTTTATGACCGTTATTTTCTTCATAAGACAATCGTAAAGTATTTAAAGGGGATATGGTATGAATACCAATTAGTGGCAATAGAGCAAATAGAATTGAAATGAATACACCAAGAGCTATTCCTTTAGCGATTGCAAGTATTGACAAATCATTACTAACTGCCACAGGCAACAAGTCTTGCAGAACTACCGGTAAAAGCTGTTGTATAATAACACCTAATGCAGCTCCTAGAACTGACCCTATCAAGCCAATTCCGGCGACCTGAATCAGAAAGATAAGAAATGCCTGCCTAGAACTTACTCCCAAACACCTTAAAATCGCTATACTGTTTAATTTTTCACGGATGTAGATTTGAATAGCACTGGATACACCTATACAGCCTAACAGCAAGGCAATAAAACCAACCAAAGACAAGAAGCCTGTAAGATCCTCGAAAGACCTACCAGTACTTTCTTTACGCATCTGAATAGTTTCTCCGTCTAAACCTTCCAGTTCAAAAGGTGTATCTAATTTCTCTAATATATTATCGACATCGGTTGTTTTCGGAAATTGATAGTAAAAATTATAACTTACTCTACTTCCTTTTTGCAATAATCCGGTTGATTCTAAATACGCTAGTGGAATAAAAATGGCAGGAGCCACTGAACTTGATATACCACTTTGTCCGGGTGCATTTGTAAGTGCTCCTGCTATTGTAAATTTCTGGTTGCCGATAACTACCTGGTCCCCTACTTCAGCATTAAACTGCAACATCAAGGTCTTATCAACCAGTGCATTTTTGCCAGATCTGAAAGAACCTTCCGCCGACTCAGGAACAGTTTCTAATTTTCCATAAAATGGAAAATTGCCACCTAAAGCCCGAATATCTACTAACCTATTCCCGCCATTTTTTTCGAATAAAGCCATAGAAGCAAAACTCTTTTCTTCGGCAAAAGCAGAGCTTATACTTTTCAAAGAATCAACTAAATGCTGTGCTTCCTGCGATAATTCTTTTCGACTATCCACCACCAGATCAGCACCAATTAATTCCGCAGCCTGCAAATCAATATCCGTTTTTAGATTATCGCTAAAAGATGATATGGCAACCATCGATGCAATTCCGAGGACGATGGAAGAAATAAACAATAAGAGTCTGGACTTATTCTTCCGGCTATCTCTTAAGGCCATTTTCAATATCCACCAGAAATTCGTCTTAGTGGCATAAGATGTTTGATCGTTACTCTGCATTACTCAACAATTTACCCCCCTTTAATCGAATAACACGTTGTGTTTTTGCAGCTAATTCAAGGTCATGGGTCACTAAAACAAGCGTAGTTCCCGCTTCACGGTTTAGATCAAACAATAACCTTTCTACTCGTTCACCTGTTTCCGTGTCCAGATTACCGGTAGGCTCGTCGGCAAATAGAATTTTAGGAGAATTAGAGAAGGCTCTTGCCAAAGAAATACGTTGTTGCTCTCCTCCAGACAATTGAGATGGATAATGAGATGCCCGGTCCTGGAGACCAACTTTCTCTAATAGTTCCATTGCTGTTTTCTTAATATTATTAGCTCCTCGCAATTCAAGAGGTACCATCACATTTTCAAGCGCTGTAAGTGTGGATAGAAGCTGGAAGTTTTGAAAGATAAAGCCTACATGCTGGTTTCGTATCCATGCACGTTCATCTTCATTCAGTTTGTTTAAATTGATATTGTTCAGGATCACATCACCACTACTGGCACGATCAAGTCCGGCACATAAACCCAATAAGGTAGTTTTTCCACTTCCAGAGGGACCTACGATTGCGACAGTTGACTTCTCCTCTATATCAAAATCAATATGTTGTAATACGGTTAGAGTGTTAGTACCACTTTTATAAGTTTTAGCCAGATTTTTTACACTTAGAATAGATCCCAAAATATTTTATTTAAATAATTATATTAGATTCGTTATTTTCAATAATGGCAAAAATATACGGATAAATTAAGTACTTTGTCGATTAATATAATCTATAAAAAGTAATTTTGACGTTACGATATGAATTTTAGAATACTGCTTTCATTCTTTATTTGCTTCTTTATATTAGCCTGCTCGAACACCAGCAATCAACAATCAGATCAGGAGAAAGACAGTTCTGCAATTCCTGATACTACAGTAGAAACAACACAAATGAAAACTATTCTTTTCTTTGGAAATAGCTTAACAGCTGGCTATGGCCTTGATGATCCTAATGATGCTTTCCCCGGACTCATTCAATTAAAGATTGACTCTTTGAACCTCCCCTATAAAACTATTAATGCCGGACTGAGTGGTGAGACTTCTTCTGGTGGAAAAGAAAGAATTGACTGGCTATTAAAGCAAAGGATAGATGTTTTTGTACTGGAACTTGGGGCAAATGACGGCTTAAGAGGCTTACCTGTCGATGAAACATATAAAAGTTTACAAGCCATTATTGATAAGGTAAAAGCTGCATGGCCGGATTGTAAAATGGTGTTAACAGGTATGCTGGTACCACCAAGTATGGGTCAGCGTTATTCAGAAGAATTTAAAGCTGTTTTCATAAATCTAGCGAAAGAAAATAACATGGCTTTTGTCCCCTTTTTATTAGAGAATGTTGCCGGAGAGGTTGAATTAAACCAAGGTGATGGTATCCATCCGACTGTTGAAGGACAAAAGATTGTAGCAGAAACTGTATGGAAAATATTGTATCCTATTTTATAAGAATCTCTCTTTAATTTATTGTTTCACCAATTGACTTAAATTCGTTTTTAACTTTCTCAGAAAGGATGTTTCTTTTATTAGACTAGGGCGATCAAGTAAATATTGCACTCCATAATTATAACCTATATCAATAATTTCACTAGCCTTACTAAGCTCAAAAAGATTATAATCAATAAGTTCTTTCGGTTCTATATATATAAAGCACCCATGAGCAGACCGTCGAACCTTTTCTACAAAGCTTAAATGAAAAGAGCGATCTACTATTTCCCACAATCCTCTTTTTTCGCTTAAATCACGAATTGGATTGACGTGAATACAAATGATATCTTTCTTTTGATTAAAAAAAGGCTCAACAGGTAAGTTGTTAAATAATCCTCCATCAACATAAGGAATACCATTAATCTCAACTGCCGGAAAAATTGCAGGGATAGCACAAGAAGCTGTTAAAGCTTCCATAATATCACCTTTATCAAATATTTTTTGTGTACCATCAATAAAAGAGGTAGCAGTTATATAAAGGGGAATCTCCAGCTCTTCAAATTTATGATACCTCAAATTCTTCTTAATATATTCACCGACTTTGTTAAAGGAGATAAGACCCATTCTTAAGGAGTTCCATGTAAACATCCGACGGCTTAGTTTTCCCACTAAGATTTCTATTACTTCATCGACTGTATAACCATTCGCTAAAAATACACCAGCGATCGCTCCTGCACTTGTACCGGATATTCCGGAAGGATAAATTTTTTGTTCCTGTAAGGCTTTTATTACCCCCAAATGAGCGAATCCCCGTGCGCCGCCACCAGAAAGTACAAATGGTTTTTTCATTATTACAAATCGATATGACATGCAAAATATCAATTAATTTACAGAACTTATAGAATATTTAAAGAGAATAAGAAATATGGCATACGCATTAATAACCGGAGGAGGTAAAGGAATAGGAAAAGCTATTGCGATGGAGTTATCAGCAAAAGGCTATAATACTTTGTTGATATCCCGAACAGAGGAAGACTTAATAGATGTATGCAATACATTAGAGAAAACATATTCTGTAAAAGCTCATTATTTCGTAGCTGATCTTTCAATAGAAGGCATAGAAGATAAAATATTACAATGGGTACAATCTTTAAATATTGAAATTGAAATTCTTATAAATAATGCAGGATATGGACTAAGTGGATATCTGGAGAACCAAGACTTAGCTAGTTTAAAAAACATGATGCACTTAAATATGGTTACATTAACAGCAATTACTTATGCTTTTTTACCTCAATTAAAGAAGCAAAAGAAATCGTTTATTTTAAACATTGCAAGTACAGCAGCTTATCAAGCAATACCAGGATTAAGTGTATATGCCGCTACAAAATCTTTTGTGCTTTCTTTTAGCCGAAGCCTTAAAATTGAATTGATGAATAGTACAGTCTCTGTAACTTGTATTTCGCCCGGACCTACCAATACTTCCTTTATGGAACGGGCCAATTTAAGTGAACGAGGCTTAGAACTAGTTAATAAAGTACATATGCAATCGGAACAGGTAGCAAGAGTTGCTATCAAAGCACTATTAGCAGGAAAAACAGAGGTTGTGCCAGGGCTAAAAAATAAAGCAACAAGCTTTTTGTCATGGCTCTTACCAAAATTCTTAATTGAAAGAATTGCAGGTAAACTCATAAAAAACGTGCTGTAAAAGCGGTTCTATGTATTATTCCATAATCATGTGGCCATATTTCAATATTAGAAATTTTTACTATCTTGAATTAAAATAGCCTAATGAACCAGTCCTTATCAACCTAAATCTTTGTCTTTATGAAAAACTTATCCAAACTTACATTCATTGCTCCCTTCCTTCTCTTATATGCATGTGGAGGAACAAATACAGAATCAAACCAAGGCATTAATGACTCTATTGAAGTAAGTCTTAGTCACGTTTGGTCTACTGACACAACTCAATTAGCTACTCCGGAATGTGTCACCTATGATCCGGCAAGCAAAGTTCTGTATGTTTCTAATCTTAATCGGGCAAATGATATTGACAACGATGGTTATATAGCTATCGTTAATACAGATGGTAGCGTAAAAAATGCTCACTGGGTAGAAGACTTGGGAGCACCATTAGGCAATGATATCTATGATGGTCATCTCTATGTAAATGATGGAACGGAAATCGTTAAAATCAATATAGAAAGTGGCCAAATCGTAGAAAAAATAGAAATTGAAGGAGCCAAAAGACTTAATGGTATTTCTGTTGGTCCGAACGGGGATATTTACTCTGCAGATATAGAGGGCAATAAAATCTTCAAAGTAAATCAAGCTGGTGAAGTTTCCATAGCTATCGAAAGCGAAGAGCTTGATAGACCCAATGGGGTTTTAATTAAAGGTAACGACTTGATTATTGCTTCGTTTAATGCACAAAAACTATTATGTGCTAATTTAGAAAGTAAAGAAATAAAAACTCTAGGCGAGGGTTTGGAAAATGCCGATGGAATCATTGCGCTTGATAACGACAATTACTTAGTATCCAGTTGGTCTGGATTTATCCATTTTGTTGGTAATGATTCAAAGGTTCAAAAGATCTTAGATACAAAAGATCAAAATATAAACGCGGCCGATATAACCTTCATTCCTGAAGAAAGCTTATTGATAGTTCCAACATTTAATGCTAACAGTCTAATGGCTTACAAATTGGAGATCAAATAAACATTCGTTAAAAATGATTTATACCTTTACAGAATATTTAAACTAAAGCTACTAAAATGCCTTCATTTGATATTGTAAGCAAGGTTGATGCTCAAACTTTGGACAACGCCATTAACAACGCAAAAAAAGAAATTCTGAATCGATACGATTTCCATAGTTCAAACAGTACGATTGAACATGATAAGAAAACCAATGTAATTACTATTGTAACAGAAGATGATATGCGGTTAAAAGCTATCATTGATACGATTACTGCGCGAATGTTTAAACAAAATCTTGATGCATCAAGCCTTGATTTTGGCAAAGAACATAATGCCGCAGGAAATATGATTCGAAAGGAAATAAAGGTTAAAGAAGGAATCGATAAGGAAACTGCCAAAAAAATTGTAGCTAAGATCAAAGAAAGCAAAATTAAAGTTCAGGCTTCCATTATGGACGAACAGGTTCGTGTACAAAGCAAGAATATTGATGATCTACAAAAAGTTATGGCTTTATGTAGAGGTGGTGATTTCGGTCAGCCTTTGCAATTTATCAATATGAGAAACTAAATAAACGTAAGACGGGGTAGAACAAATAAGTTCTACCCCGTCTTACGTTTACTGAATCAAACAATGGCTATTGCTTGATCTTTATGCTTCTGAATTCTATTTTCATTGGTGGTCCTACGTGCATTTGTAATCCAAGATAACCCGACAATTTACGATTTACCGTATCATTATCTAACACATCGCTCATCAAAACTCCATTGATATAGTGTTGTATCCGGTTACCTTTTGCAACTATACGACATTCATTCCAATCATTATCACGTACTACACTTTTTAAACTCGCAGCAGTACCTAAACTATCCTTAACGATTACAGGTCTCCAAGCATTTCTAGCTACTTTTGCTTTAGCTGTATCCAACTCTGTAGGTACCTCTACAATCTGACCACGATAGGCCAGTGTAGTTCTCTTTCTTTCTTCATAATTCTGACCGGTATAGTTATTTCTACCGTCAATATCTGCCTGATAACCCTTCAATGCAAATGGAACACCATCAACATATTCGCTACGATACTGGATTCCACTATTTCCAACTGAAGAAATCTTATACTCAACTTTCAATTCAAAATCTCCGGGTTGGCCTCCTTCCCAAATTAAAAAAGTGTTGCTTTTTAAAGGGGGAAGAGATTCTTTCGTTTCTCCGGTTAGAACTCCATCAACTACGTGCCAATATACTGGGTCTCCACTCCATCCTTTTAATGTCTTTTTATCAAAAATATCCACAAAACCGTCCTGAGTTATTGTAGTTTGAACGTTGTCTGTACCTTTTTGAGGGACAGGACCAGTAGCATTACTAAAGCTCAATAAAGCTACTAATGAAAATGTTAAAAACATATAATGTTGTTGATTAGAATTATATTATTATATTATTACCACTCGACATTTGTATTCTTCCATTCTTTATCGACTGCCGAATCTATCACTGATTCACACACCTTTTGTGTTTCAAGTGCGTCTTTAAATGTAGGGCCACAAACCTCATTTGACTCCAAACTTTTCAAAAAATCGGCTGCTTGGTGAACAAATGAATGCTCGTAACCTATTGATAAACCAGGAACCCACCACTTATCCATATAAGGCTGATCGCCATCGGTTACATGTATAGAGCGCCACCCTCTAACAATAGACTCATCTGAATTATCAAAATATTCCAGTCTATTTAAATCGTGTAAATCCCATTTGAGAGAACCTTTCTCACCATTAATCTCAAAAGTGAATAATGCTTTATGACCTCTTGCATAACGTGATGATTCAAATAACCCTAAAGAACCATTATCAAAATGACAATGAAAAATACAAGCATCATCTATCTTAACATCCTGTAATTTACCAGTATCTTCATGAACACGTTGTTTAACAAAAGTTTCAGTCATAGCGGAGACGTCCATAATACCCCCATTTAACCACATGGCTGTATCAATACAATGTGCTAACAAATCACCGGTTACACCGGATCCTGCTGCTTCTGCATCCATACGCCAAAAGGCTCTACCTCCCTGAGGAAGATTTTCATTGATTGTCCAATCTTGTAAGAAATTAGATCGGTAGTGAAATATTTTACCTAGTTTTCCTGAATCTACTATCTTCTTTGCAAGGGTTACAGCAGGTAGGCGACGATAATTATACCATACGGTATTCCTAACCTTTGCTTTAGTTATTTCATCTACCATCAACTGAGCCTCTTCTAAATTGCGGGCAAGCGGTTTCTCACAAAGAACCATTTTACCAGCTTTGGCTGCAGCAATTGCAATTTCAGCATGCATATTATTTGGAGTACAAATATCTACAGCATCTATGTCATCTCTTAAGATCAGAGCTTTCCAATCAGTTTCATATGATGCATACCCCCATTGATCAGCAAAACTTTTTACTTTTTCTTCATTTCTAGAACAGACTGCCTGTAATTTTGGTTGAAACTCCAGATCAGGGAAAAAGTTCTTCACTCTATTATAAGCATTAGAGTGCGTTCTACCCATAAAACCACAACCAATCAATCCTATTCTCAATTCTTTTTTTTCCATAATATCTAATCGTTCTTATTGATGTCCTCTTTTACTTATTCATTCCAGCCATGTGCTTGTCGAACCTTAATCATGGTTGCCAAAATATCATTCCATGTCTTCTGTTCCATCATCACGGAATTTGGAAACATGCACCCATCCCAGCAAATATGTTTAAACGCCTTTGTTAATTCACCTTTTTCATCCCGTAACCAATAACCTGCATCATGCACTACGTCTAATTTTCCATTTGGATCTGTTGCTAAACAGTGGCGGCCGGTTTTATCATGCGATCCTGAACCGAAAACTGTTCCGTCATTTTGAGCCACGTGAAAATCATTTGTCCACGGACGAAGGGCACTTGTTAAAGTTTTCAAACCCTCTTCCAGAGTTGCACGGTCACTCCATTCAAAATCTGCCGGAAGAATCCTATCTTCCGGACTATTGTATCCCAAAAGATATAAAAAGGTATGTGACATATCTGCTTGGAAACCAAAATTAGAACGATCTACCCCTTCTAATGTATCTAACATGGCCCGCCAACTATGCATACCTCCCCAACAAATTTCGCCTTCTGCAGTTAAACTTTCACCATATTCGGCCGCAACATCGCAAGCCTCCTGAAAAGTTTGAACAATCAGCTTAGAGTTTGCTACAGGATCTTTTGCCCACTCATCTAAATTACTAGCTGAATCAATGCGAATTAGACTATATGGACGAACCCCCAATTCTCTTAACTTTTTACCAAAAACTGACGACTTTCGAACCATTTCCACGAATTCAGCCCTTTGTTCTTTATTTCCCATTGCCGGACCACCCCAAATAGGCGCAACTAAGGTTCCGATATCAAGGTTTAATGCTGAAACCTTATCAGCTAATCTTTTAATCCCATCATCACTCATATCCAAATCAATATGAGGGTCGAACAATCCAATATCAACCCCATCAAATTTCATCCCATCCACCTCGGCGGCAGCGGTTTTCTCTAACATAGTATCAAAGGAAATAACGGGCTCTGAATCAGATCCTTTGCCTACAATACCTGGCCATGTAGCATTGTGTAGCTTTGGAAAGTTATTCTTATTCATAATATATATAATTTGGTCGTTTAAAAATCTTTATAGTACTAAATCCGGATTGCCTGGCCCGAAATGTTTAAGCATAACAATCGGGTCAGTTGTTGAATGGTTAACAATTGTTACACCTTCCAGAGCTGCTTTTTCTGAAACAAAAAACTCATCATTGGTTAATTGACCATAACGAATCAAGGCAGGAGTTTCAATATCCCAGACTCCCATTTTGCCATGACCTTGCATCATAATCAATCCGTATGCCCCACCGTCCTTAATGGTCACCGTTTTACCAGGCAATACAGTAAGTTCCTTTGCACTAAATGCATCAGATTTATAACATATCCAGTTTTCAACATATCCTTCACTTTTCATTTCATCCAAAGGTTTTACCGGCTTAGGCGCCATAAACCTATTTTCCATCATATTCGGATCAAGGTTAAGATCCCAATCGATTACATCTAATAAAGCTTCATAGTTGCCTTTATCTTCAGGAGGAGTACCCTTCCACAAAAGCTCTTCCGGAATAATAGCTTCATTCACCAGTGACTGGTACATTGCAAAAACATCGGATGCTTTTTGAGGTTCATAAGTACACATACTGCCTGGTGCATGAAGCAATCCAGGAGGAACATCCCAACCTGTACCAGGATCTAGTTGATAAGCTTGTGAAAAACTTGTAATCTTATTATCTCCTTTAGTGAAGTTCATCAAACACTCCTTAATTTGCTCTCTTGTAGTGCCAGGTGAAATGCCCATAAATGTATATGGAAAATCTCCACCATGGTTATTAAGTTGAGGAGGGAAATAGTAAGCTTCAGGTTTACCCTTCTGTCCAACGAGTGCAGCTTTCTCATCATTGTGATGAATATGATGTGGAAGAGGTCCCATATTATCAAAAAATTTAGAATACATAGGCCAAGATTGATACTCATCCCACAATCTATTTCCTATAATTTCCCCTTTCACTTCATCAATAGCATCTTTTAATAATACTTTTTCTACCTTATCTCCATCATTAAATACTATAAAACTCAATCCTTCATGCTCTCCTGTTAAAGGCCCATTCTCCGCTGGCGTAGTAGAAGAAAACCATCTTTCATCTATTCCTCCTCGTTCTCCACCAAGTATATAATAATCATCCGGATGAAGCTTAATTCTTCTCCCAGGCACACAAAATGAGCGGGGAACCCATGTAGGTGCTAACCTCAGTATACCTTTTCCTTGCTCAAGAGCTTTAGTTGTAATACTCATATTCAGATTTTATAATTTATTTAATTGTTTCTATATTAATTAGAACTGTTAGTTGTTTCTTTAGTATTCAGTACGCGTATGGTAAGATCGTACTCCTTCTTCTCTCCGGGATTTATAAATATTAGTGTCCCCGTTTCTCGTGCTTTCTTTTGGCCTATCGGAGGATTGGTTCCAGGCTCCAAACCCATTACATACTCCCCTTTTCCCCAATGCTGCCAATTCGTTAACCAAGGTAACTGATCCTTTCTAAACTCTAGAGTTAAATCAAGTCCTAGTTTTTTATTACGAATTCCAGATTTACACATGCCTGCACTATCTGCATCAACATCAATAAAAACAGCTTCTTCACCACCGCCTAAATGTGCATCAATAGGCGGCAAACAAGTGTGAAAATCATTTCCATCTTTAAAGATTTGATTCTGGCTTCCTGATTCCCTAGGCGTCCATTTCCCACTCCATATAATCTCACTTCCTTCATCTACTAATGGCCATCCAAAATTGCAATGATATAATAGCATATGTGGGGTTGGTGTGTTACCCCTATTTACTATTTCATCTTTAATATTTATTACTGCCTCTCCTAAAACAGCAGAGATTGTTCTTCTCATTACTAAGTTTGGGCCCAAAGGATGCCCTTGTTGTATAATTCCTGTAATGTTCATATCAAATTTACCCATCACAGGATCAGGTTGAATAATCGATTCGATTTGAGCAGAAGTATTGCTAATTTGATCATGCAGACCTCGGTCTCCAAAATCGTCACTTTCTGGTCCACCAACATGGGTTAAACCACATGTTACTAATAATCCGCCACCAAAAGTTCTTAACCATTCCGCACCCTTATTTGAAAATGGCTGAGGACTCACTGCCCCTAAGGCACTATGCCATGCTAAACTATTTTCATTAAAAAAAGCATCAGAGATATCCATGGCTCGATCTATCAAAACCTTAAATCTTAATCCACTACCGGTATTGATCCAAGCAATTCTGGAGCCCTTACCCAAACCATTATCAAGAATGGAAGTTTCAATTCCACCCAATTGATTTGAATTAGAGATTTTATCGAGCCATGGTTTATCCATTGATGTCATTTACTGTTTAATTTTAATTTTTAGGTTTAAATACTTCATGGTTTTCATTTCCACCCGATGTTAAATAAGCAATCAAATCTTTCAATTCATCTTTATTTAACGGACTGATTGTTCCTGGAGGCATAATAGAAACCTCTGATACTTTTACTTCAGCAACATTTGCTTTTGGTATCTCTCTAAGAACTTGTGGAGCATATGGATTTTGCGAAATAGAATATGAATTCGTAGTTTCGTTCACTACTCTACCAAGAACTGAAGTTCCATCTTTCAATGTCAAAACTGTAGAACCATATTGATCTGAAATGGTCTGACTTGGAAGAATAATTGCTGTTAATATATCTTTAGCTGAAAATCTAGTTCCCAATTGAGTTAAATCAGGTCCTGACGAACCACCCTCTCCTTGGACTGAATGACACTGTATACAATTAACTGCTGCAAACATCGCTTTCCCTCTGGCAAAATCACGATTGCCGGAATCGGCTTCAACAACAGGCAATGCAGTTTCTACTGTCCAGTTGCCACGCGGACCTTGAGGTCTGATACCTGTAGCGGCTAATGCAACACCACGTCCCGTACCACTTAAAAGTTCACTTCCAGACATTACATTATAACGAGCAGAATCGGCTTGAGGAACATTTGCTAACGCCATATTTCTAGCAGCATTAATAAATCCTACATAGCTATTGCCACCCTTGTATCCGAATGCATCATAGAACCATTTAAAGTAACTTTCACGCATTTCCGGAGTCCATCCTGATTTGGCATTGGCACCACTTAAAACAGTTGCTAAATATACTTGTTGTGCAGGTGGAGTTTTTGCCAACATTCCGGCAATATCCAATCCATACTGAGGATTCCGCATAATCAAATCAGAAGAACTCATAATAGTTTGCTGATAGGAAGCATCATCTTTTGCTGTAGCAAGCATCGTAACAGTTTTTTTAATCGCTTCCGGAGAATCTAAGTAGACCAATACTTTTGCTAACTCTCTATCTAATTCATTATTCCCAGATGGGTAAAGTGGATTTAAATAATTAATAACAGCAGCCTTTTCTTGATTATCTGGCATTCCTAATCTCAGAATTGCTAACTCAATAGCTCTGGTAAGATCCAATTTCTGATCTACAGGAAGACTTGCAATATTGGCAGAAACCAACTTTTTAAAGATTTGAGCTTTTGAAGCCTGATCTCCAACTCTTACCATTGCAATCATAGCTTGAGTAAGTGCACGAGGATTTGTTTCATTTAAGGCTAAGTTCCTCCAAGAACCTATTGGTTGATGTTCAATTGCGATACGAGCAGCATAACGTATATACCTGTCTTCATGTTTCAAATAAGGCCAAGATACCGATACAGCATTTGGGTGTGCTCCGGCACCATGAAATACCTCTAATTGCTTTCTGATTTTAGCTTCCGGAGTTTCTACCACATTTACAGTTGGAGCTTTGAAGGTTTTATAGTCTTTATGGTATACACGATAAACATCAGAACTTAATCTACGTCCGCCTGTAAGGAAATACATAGCACCATCCGGCCCTATATTACCATCTGTTAAAGGTAACGGTGACCCAGATATAAACTCTTCTGCATTACCTTCATAACCAGCTCCTTTAGGGCTTGTATGAATTGCATATATGATACCAAAACTCCAATCAAAAGCGAACATACTTGTTCTATACTTTTCAGGAAATTTAGCTTTGCCTCCATACATAAAGTTTGTTGGAGACCCCTGACCGATATTAACGATAGCAGGCAAATTATCCGGATAAGCAGGAGACCATTTGCTATTACCTGTACGCCATCCGAATTCACTTCCGCTAGGCGAGAAACTTACGCGTGTTGGACGATACCATGGCATCCCGAAATCCCACTCCATATCTGCATCATACACGAACAAATCACCCGCATCATTGAAATCAAAATCAAAAGCATTTCTGTAACCAGCACTAATTAATTCATAGTTTTTGCCTTCAGGATCTGTTTTTGCAATCCAACCACCTGGTGCCATCCGATTATTGGCATGACCTCTTGGATCCTTTATTAAAGGAAACAAATTGTCCTCTTGCCAGTCATGAGGCAAACGATAATGACTCATTTCAGGAAGATCCGTATGATTCCCAGCTACTATATATAATGATTTGCCATCAGGTGATAACCTGATACTATGCGGACCATGTTCGCCAGGTTCACCGCTCAAAGCGAGTAACTGAGTAATTTTATCGTATTTATCGTCGTTATCTGTGTCTTGTAATCTATAGAATCCATTCTCAGGACCATTTCCATTAGCTACATTATTGGGTGTATTGTTTACCATCACATAAAGACTATTAAATGCATATAATAGTCCTTGAGCATAACCCATGGCTACTTTGGAAGTATCTGTACCCATGGTAAGTTTCTCAACTTTAGGCTTTACAGTACCAGAACCAATTGCAGGAACCTCCAGACGGTATAAGAAACCATACTGATCTGCTGTAATCATTCGGCCTTTATCATCGAAGGTCATTGCAACCCAAGATCCCTGATCATTTTCTGAAGGACTGTAAAGGTGTTCGATTACAAAACCTTCAGGTACAACAATCTTTTCTGTCTTCGGATCCCCGGGCTGTTCACTATCCCACGAAGCAATCACTAGAGCGAGGAACACTAATACCAGAATAGGGATCTTTTTTAGGTAGTTTTTCATAGATTTTAAGTTAATTAGTTTTTGTTTCTTTCAGCAAAAGAACGATAACAATATAATCATTATCGTTCTTATTATGTTCTATTATTTCCATTCAGGATTTTGCTCAATATTATTAAGCCTGGTTTCTCTTTCAGGAATTGGATACAACAACTTCCATGGTTGAATATTATAAGTTGCAGCACTTAAACGATCCAATAATTCTTTTTGCTCATTACCATGTGCTGTCATGATCTCGATAGCCTTACCGCTTCGAAGCAGTTGAAACCAACGATGATTTTCAAAAGCTAATTCAACCCTTTGTTCATGAAGAATAGCATCTTTCAAATCAGGTGTACTTAATCCAGATAGAGGACCTAAATCAGCACGATCACGAACTTGGTTAAGTGGACCGTAAGGATCACCAGAACCTGATTCTGCCATCGCTTCAGATAGCATTAATAGCACATAAGAATAACGGTAAACCGGCATATTTTCATCAGCTCTTGAATTCCTAGGATATGGAGGATGATAGTATTTTTTAATAAATGGAATTGTGCTACCACCAAAATACTCTGCTTCCTGATACTTTTCATTAGCTGCATTAGTAAACATTTGTATCGATGCATCTTTACGAATATCACCCGGTTCGTAAGCATTCACCATACTCGGTGTAGGTATATTCCAAGCACCTAATTGTCCGCCAAAACCTGTAAGAATCTGTCTTCCATCACGAGGTCCGAATGAGAATATCCAATTAGCAGCTTCTGACTCTAAACCAAAGTTAAATTGAATAGCATAAATAGATTCATTGTTATTCTTTTTAGCAGGATCAAAATTATCTGCATAATTGTCCAATAAACCATAGCCCATTGTAGTAACTTCTTGCAATGCTGGGATGGCTAAGTCATACTGCTTTGTTGTTATATAAACCTCTCCTAACAGAGTCATTGCAGCGGCCTTTGTAGCTCTTCCAAGATTTGCTCCTGTAAATTTAGGTGGTAGGTTGCCAGCAGCAGCTTTCGCATCCAGAATAATCTGATCATAAATAGCTTGAACACTTGCCTTTTCTCCTCCAAAAGCATTTTCCGGTCCTGAAATTTCCTCTAATATTAAGGGTACTTCTCCAAATAACCTAACCAGATGGAAGTATTGCATAGCACGTAAGAACTGTAATTCACCCTTGTATTGGTTTTTCAAGGTTTCATCAGCAAACTCGACAGCATCTATTTTACCCAAAACAACATTTGCTTGCTGAATAGTTGTATAAAGTCGACTCCAAACATCTTGTACTTGATTATTGGTTGGAGAAATCAAAAACTCATCAAGCTCTTCTCTTTGTTGAGCTCCACGATTTCCTTCATCGTATTGATAATTCGTATTATCTGATCTCATTTCAGTCATAGCAGGAAAGTTTCCTGTATAGGTTGCCTGTGTTGTAGCGTAAACTCCGTTTACTGCCAAACGTATCTGGTCTTCTGTCTTATAATAGTCTTCACCTCTTGAGAAAGTATAAGGATCAACATCTAGTAGTTTATTACAGGATGTCATACTAAGAAGGAGGAGCGCTATCGCATATATTTTTATTTTCATCTCTATTTCGGTTTAATTAATTAAAATGTAAAATTGGTTCCCAATGTGAATATACGAGGTACAGGATAGTTCGAATAATCTAATCCTGGCACCAATGAACTTTGACTACCTCTATTATAGTTTGTTCCTTCCGGATTTCCAGGATAATTGGTTATCGCTACTACATTTTGTACAGAACCGTATATACGTGCGGTTTTTAAGAAATTAGTTCCGATTCCATTCTTAAATGTATACCCTAATGTAATATTCTTCACCCAGGCATAATCTGTTTTATGGATCATTCCGGAATGAGAATCTCTAAACATTACACGGCCTCTACCTTCACCAGCAGTTGTTGGAACAATCCCTTTTCCAGGATTTGCTTCAGACTTCCATCTGTCAGCAACATCCCTGGTTACATTAAATACTCCGTCAATATTCCAGGTATAATAGCTTGTTGCACGAAGCATTTCTGCACCCATCGCTCCTACTACTAAAACACGAAGATCCAGGTTCTTGTAATTCAATGAATTGGTAAGACCCCAGGTAAAATCAGGATATGGATTTCCAATTACTTCAAAATCTGCGAATGGCGTAATCTCCCCATCTCCATTAACATCTTTAAAGCGCATATTTCCTGGAATCGCGCCAGGGAATTTGGGATATTTATCCAAATCAGCTTGATTTTGATAAATACCTTCAACACGGTAACCGATAAGCATACCTAGTGGCTGTCCAATCACACTAACGTTGGTTGGGTTACCTTCACTACTGCTACCAGAATATAAAGGATCAGTACTTCTACCCAATGCAACTACTTTATTCTTATTGAAGGAAATATTAAAGTTTGTTGACCATCTGAAATTCTCACCATTGATATTACGTGAGTTAATTCCCAATTCAAAACCTTGGTTACGGATATCTCCACGATTTTCCATAGCTGTTCCAAAACCTGAAGATTGTGGAATTTCAGATTCCAATAATAGATCCTGCGTGTTTCTAATATAGAAGTCCGCTGTCATTGTCAATCTATTATTTAAAATAGTCAAATCATACCCCAAGTTTAATTCCCGCATTTTTTCCCATCCTAGGAAAGAATTTCCTAAGTTAGTTTTCCAGCGACCATTGGCTAATCCACTATTAAACGCATAATCATTTGTACCAATATTACTCATGTAACTATAATTCCCGATATTAAAGTTACCAGAGAAACCATAAGAAGCTCTCAACTTGAATTCATTCATCCATGATACATCTTTCAAGAAGTTCTCATCAGATAGTCTCCAACCTAAAGCTAAGGATGGGAAAGTACCCCAGCGATTGTCCGCTCCAAAACGAGATGAACCATCACTTCTTACAGTAGCAGTCACTAAGTATTTATCAAGATAAGCATAGTTAACTCTGGCAAGATAGGAAACTAGACCCCACTCTTGTTTATTCGTATTTCCTGTAATACGAGCTGCAGCATTCAAAGTCTGAATGTCATCATTCGCGAACTCATTTCCATCAAAAGATCCATTTAGGAACTTATTAGATTGTACAGTAAATCCCAACAATGCAGAAAGCGAATGATTTCCTTGTCTAAGGTCATAGTTTAAGGTGTTTTCATTTAGCCAGTTCATAGAAGAGCGACTTGTATATCTACCCGTTGGAATAGATGGATTTGGGTTATTCTGACCTCTTATTGTTGATGGTCTAAAATATTCTGAGTCACCACTACCGTAATCAACATTAAATGTTGATTTTAATTTTAAATCTTTTATAAACTCATATTCTCCATAGGTATTAAATAATACCCTTGCACTACTAGCTTTATTAACAGTTTCATTTAAAACCATAACTGGGTTAGGGTTTCCAAAAGTTCCTGGTGTCTGTATATATACATTATATGAACCATCCTCGTTATAAACTGCTGGAATTGGATTTGCAATGTCGAAAAACTCATCCCTGCCTTGGCCCCTAACGCTACCATTTGTATAGGTAAGAGAAGGTGATAAACTAACTCCTACTCTAAACTTATCTGTTAAATTTGCATCAACATTACTTCTCAATGAATAACGTTCAAAGCCTGTATTGAGCATAACACCTTGTTGGTTAAAGTAACCTGCTGATACATAGGCCTTAATATTATCGCTACCACCACTAAAACTTAGATTGATATCTGACATTGGGGCAACGCGAGTTACTTCATCAAACCAGTTAGTTCCCTTACCAATCAATGATGGATTACGATATATCTCAGGGATCTCATCCAATGATGGCTCTCTTCCTTGCTCATATCTTATTTTATCCATTTCAGCTTCCTGTCTCCACTGTGCAAACTCCTGACCGTTCATTAAATCAGGCCTCCCCTTCTGAGGAACTTCTTGCAAACCGGTACTTGCAGTTAAAGCTATCGTAGGCTTACCACTTCTTCCTTTCTTGGTATTAATAATCACTACTCCGTTTGCACCTCTCGAACCGTAAATAGCGGTAGCAGAAGCATCCTTTAAGATAGTCATTGATTCAATATCCTGAGGATTGATCTCACTCATCGGATTGGATCGCTGACTAGAAGAACTAGGAACGGGAAAACCATCGATTACATATAATGGCTCACTAGCTGCCCCAACGGCACCAACACCACGAACTCGTATTTGAGGTCCCCCTCCAGGTATACCATTGGAAGTACTAACATTCACGCCAGCAACCTGTCCGGCAAGAGCTTGGTCAGGAGAAGCTAATGCTTGATCTCTCACATTTCCCATCGAAACAGTAGATACAGATCCTGTTACATCTTTACTCTGCTGAGTTCCGTAACCAACAATAACAACTTCTTCCAACCCTTCCGAGCCGCTTGCAAGTGTTATATTAATTGTTCCGGCACTTCCAACAGTTCGTTCCTGCTCGTTATATCCGATGTTTCGAAAAACAAGTACAGAACCCAACGGAACCGAAATTGAATAAGTTCCCGTCGCACTAGTCACAGTTCCCTGTTGTGAGCCTTTCACTAGAACGGAGACCCCGCCAATTGGGCCAGCTTCGTCCCTAACAGTTCCCGTAACTTGAACGGTCTGTTGAGCAAAAACAGTAAGACTAAATAAGAGGCTGCAACAAAGCATGAGCAGCTTTTGGCTAAAGAATAGATAAAATCGCATCATAAGTATTGGTTTTAAAGGTTATAAAATAACGATGGTTATAAAGTAAATATAGCCAGGCCTGTGGGTAGCGGCAACCTGCTCTATCCTGATGCAGCTGTAAATTCAGGATTCAATTGAATAAATCTAACAGGAATAAATTAAAAAATCCCTGTTGCTTACCTAATAAGGTATGCAACAGGGATCAAAAAAGCTAAAATGAAATAACTTAACGCAGGATAGCCTAATCGCTATTTAGTAACTGTCATTATGCCGTGCATGATTCTCCAATGACCTGGAAAAGTACAGACAAAAGGATAGTCGCCAGGAATAGCAGGAACTTTAACTGTTAATTCAAATTTATCACCTTGATTTAACAAAGGAGTAGAATATAATACTTCAGGGATTTTGGGTACATATTGTAATTCAGCACCATTGGCCATACCGGCTAAGACATCTGCAGCACTTCCGACTTTTTCTAATGTTCCAGGTTTGGCAATAAGGAAATTATGCTGCATAAAATCAGGATTCTCAACCACTACCTTTACAGTAGTACTAGCCTTAACAGAAAACTTAGCCTTATCAAACCTCATTTCTCCAACAACAACTTTAATCGTAATAACCTCTTCAGCTGCTACAACCCTATCACCTGAGATTCCGGACGCAAATGACATATTGAAGGCTATCAGACTTATTGAAACAGTAAACATTGCTACATATAAACAAACTCTATTCATACCTTTTATCTTTATATTTAATACAAAATTAATAACCAAAGTGATTAGACTATCATGTACTATCACGGTTTAATAGCATTTCAATAAAGACTAAACATATAGCTTTTGGCATTCAACACAAAAGAAAGTTCTTCTATTAGTTTTTCCCAAATGAGCTTTATGTACATGATGACCCAAAGGACAAATACTTTTAGTATTAATTAACCAATGCTTTTTTAAGGTATATTCTTTTTTCCATTTCAAAAAGTCAAAACTATATTGTCTGGCCTCCTTAATAAGCTCTTCTTTCTTAATAGGTGGGAGAGATTCTACTGTGCTAAGCGGATGAACACCAATTCGATATAAAACTTCATTTTTAATGATATTTCCAACACCAGCAAATACATTCTGATCTAGTAATATATCACATACCAAAGCACTTCCCTTTTCTTGCAATTTCGATTCGGCTTTCGATGGATTCCATTGATTAGATAAAACATCCGTTTCCCAGTCATAGATCTCGTTTATGTCTCCTTCAATAAACTTCAAAGAACAGGTATAGAAATTTAGCACATCATTTTTAAATATAAGTCCTAAACGTAAAGGAGTTTCTTTCTTGTCATTAATTAAATAAGTACCAAACATTAAAAAGTGAATCTTTAAAGTAAACCCTTCAAAGCAAATTAAGAAATGTTTTCCCCAGCTTTTAAAAGCGATAATCCGTTTATCTATCATTCTTTCTTTTTCGATACTGGTATTCCCCTCCACATCTAAAATAGTTGAACCTTCTAAATGAAGTTCTTCAACAAGTTCCTTTAATATAACAATCGACGGTCCTTCTGGCATAATCAATAGAGTTAATTAAAAAACACCTTTGGAAGAAAATGGTTTGGCTAGCCTACAGCAAAATGACTTAAGATTCTGGAATACCCAATGCCGTATAATAACCTGATGAAAAACAAGCCTGTAATAAATATCCTCCCGTTGGAGCATCCCAATCGAGCATCTCTCCACAACATTGTATAGCTGGATATCTCTTTAAAAATAACTTAGGATTTAATTCCTCCCAATCAACACCACCATAAGTTGAAATCACTTCATCAATGGGTCTGAAGCCGGCCAGTTCAATCGGAAACTTCTTAATCTTATAGGCTAATAAACCTGGATCTATATAAGTTGCCTTATCTAACTTTTTCAAGAGTGCCAATTTCACCGGTTCGAGATGTAGCTTATTCTTTAATACTTCAGAAATCTTTCCAGACGACAACAAATCTATAATTCTTTCGTGAGTAAGATTCGGCTTCAAGTCTACATATATATATTGAGGAAAGGATTTTTCTCTCAAGAAGCGATTCATAAAATACACTGCCGAACCTTCAATACCATAATCAGTAATAATGAATTCTCCGTATTTCGAACCAAATTCATTAAATACATAAACATTCTTTAAAGCTTTACCGGCTAAGTCTTGCCAAGGCTCAAGCATTTCTAAACCTGAATTAGCAGCTTCTAAAGGCTTAAGCTTTATACCCTTCTTAAAAAAAAGAGATGTCCAGTTTCCGTCCGAACCTGTTATTGCCCAAGACTTACCACCAAATGCAAATACAGCACGCTGATAAAGCACTTCCTCCATTCCATTGTCGGTCATAAAAATCAACTTCTTTAAGTCAAAATCAATTAAACGATAATTAAATAGAAATCGAACATTTAGCACCTCCAAGGTCGAAAGCCACTTTTGCAATACTTCAATGGGCTTAATCCCTTTTACAGGAAAAATCTTTCCTGAAGATCCAACATAGGTTGGAACACCAATAGAATGTAACCAATGAACTGTATCTTGATTAGTAAACTCTCGGACAATGGATTGAATCTCTTGTGAATCATAGCGGCTAAGAAACAATTCTAATTCCTCCGAGTGAGTGAGGTTAAATCCACCCTGTCCTGCAACTAAAAATTTACGGGCTGGTGCAGATTTATGATCATACACATTTACAGAGTATCCCTTTAATGCAAACTGATGTGCTGCCATTAAGCCTGCCGGACCCGCTCCTACGATATGTACACTCTTCATGGATACGAAATTACCATTTTATGGCGTTTATTGCTTAGATTTAATTTAAAATAAGCTCCTCTCTAACGTATTATGCTGTTATTCCGATCTCTCAAATATTATAATTACAGATTGTTTTTTACCGGCCAATCTATCTCTCTTATAGGAACTTGGATGCAAAGAGTGGCTATAAGCTGGTTGGTATACCGTTTAACAGGATCGCCCTTTATTCTCGGATTAATCTCATTCGCAAGTCTTTTCCCATCCCTCATATTAGCCCCTTTTGCAGGTAGTTTAGTAGACCGACACAATAAGTTCAAAATATTTTGGTTTACACAAATTATTCTCATGCTTCAGGCAGGAACATTGGCTCTAATGGTATGGTTAAATTATTATAACATTTTATGGATCGGAATATTAAGTTTAATACAAGGTCTAGTAACATCTTTAGATGTTACCGCACGTCAATCTCTGGTGGTAAATCTGGTCGATTTAAAAGAAGATATTCCCAATGCTATTGCGCTTAACTCATCAGTATTTAACGGGGCTCGCTTAATAGGGCCTGCGATAGCTGGCGTAATTCTAAGTTCATTTGGAGAAAATATTTGCTTCCTGATTAACTTCCTCAGCTATATTGCGGTATTAGTTTGTCTCTTACTTATGAAGATCAAAATAACTGTACCAAAAAAATCAACCGAAAACATCTGGTTCGACCTAAAAGAAGGCTTCCGATACCTTAAAGCTTCACCCAACATATCTTCATTAATCCTACTAATGGCCTCGTCGAGTTTATTGGTCATTCCTTACACTACCTTTTTACCAGTGTTCGCAAAAGATATCTTTAATGGCGATGCCACAACTTTTAGTTGGTTTGAAAGCTGTGGTGGTTTAGGAGCATTAATCGGTGCAATATATATGGCAACACTCAAATCGCATCGTAATTTTACAAAGATAATTATACGCTCGAGCTTTATTTTGTCAATATCCGTGCTTGGGTTAGCTTTATCTCCATCTTTAATCATAGGACTGCTCTTCGCAGCCTCAGGCGCATTAGGACTAATGGCTCAAAACTCTTCTATCAATACCTATTTACAAACACATACAGATGATAATATGAGAGGGAGGACGATGAGTTATTATATTATGGCATTTCAAGGAGTTCTACCAATTGGCGCACTGATGATGGGCTATTTCGCACATCTCTTTGGTACTGTTTTAGTTGTTGCCCTTGAGGGGATTGCTGGAATTCTAATAATGATCAGTTTTATTCTTTATAGAAAACATCGGCTTAAAGAGGCAAAAAGCCGCTAAACCCTTAAAGCCATTCGCTCTCTTTATACCAATTTAAGGTCTCAGAAAGCCCTTGCTTCAAACTATACTCGGGTATAAAATTTAAATCTCTTTGAATTCTACTAATATCGCAAGCCCAATTGACTGCCGTAAGCTCGCTCATCTTCTCCTTATTTAATACAGGGGTATCCTTTCTATAAGAATACAAACGATCCATTAGAATAGCCATATAATTCACCATAAAAACAGGCAAATGGATTCTGAATGCCTTTTTATCTAAAATTAATTTAGCTGTGTCTGCTAATGCATATCGACTATAAACAATACCATCGGTAATATTATACACTTCATGAGAAGAATTAACCGTCAGTACTTTCACAAGAGCTTTAGCTAAATCTTTTACATAAATAAAACTAAGTTGTTGATCCATCCTGCCGATATATGGATCAAGTCCTGTATTGATTGCTTTGAATAATACAAATAAATCCTGCTCTCGAGGACCATATACAGCGGTAGGACGAATAATAGCTAAAGGCAAATTCGGTATCTTCAATAGGCATTGTTCTGCTATTAACTTACTCCGACCATAACTGGTAACTGGATTAGGAACAGAATCATCCTGTATTAAAGCATGCAGATCTTGAATAGGCCCCAAGGCAGCCAAACTGCTCACCAATACAAACTTCTCAACAGGAATAGTAACCTGAGTAGCTGCAAGTGCCAGGTTCTTACTATATTCAGCATTTACGCGATTATAATCAGCCAAGGTTTTAGCTTTAGTAATTCCTGCAGCATGAATGATAAAGTCATATCTCTTCTCCTCAATCTCATTTCTGAGGTCCTCAACAGAATTATAATTAAGATGTGTGTAATTGATATTAAATTGACTGAGATGGTCAATCTTACTACTTGGCCTGACAGCTGCAAAAACCTCTAGTCCACTCCGTAACGCTTCTGCAATTAAATGATACCCTACAAAACCGCTTGCACCTGTTATGAGGATTCTTTTTTTCATAATGATTTCTCCAGTATCCTATATTTACGATATGGAATACCATTGATGCGTTCGATTGCTTTATTTACTAAATCATTGTGCTCCAGAGTCCATGAAGCTTCCGCATAGGTATAGTTTTTTTCTTGGAAAGCCTTGATAATTAACCCATATAAGCAAGCTTCAATCCCCATCTTTCTATAACCATCAACAACCCCTAAGGTCATAATACGTATACCTTTAATCTTCTTTTTCATTCCTAATAACTTGAAGATTCCAAAAGGAAGTAAGCGTCCTTTTTTAATAGTCTTAAGAATAGGATTAATATCCGGGATGGCTAATGCGAAACCTATCAATTTCCCATTTTGCTCAGCAACCAAGCAAAAATCAGGATCTAAGATTAATTTTAAATCCTTCGCCATGTGGTCAAATTCCTTATCCGTCATTGGAACAAAACCTAAATTACTATCCCATGCTTTATTATACACCTCTTTAACTGCCCTCACCTCTTCTGCAAAATTCTTCATATTGATCTTTCGGACAGTAATTGAAGCTCTTTTTAAACGCTCCTGAATAATATCAAGTAATTTTACAGAACGGTCATCATAGGCACCTGTTTCATAATAATAAGCTCTCAGATCCATACGTTTACTGAATCCAAAGTTTTCCAGCAATTGTAAATAATAAGGAGGGTTATAAGGCATCATAACCATTGGAGACCCATCGAAACCATCTATTAGGAGGCCACAGGTTTCATTTGTTGAAAAATTAACTGGTCCAATAACAGTATTTAAGCCTTGATCTTTCAACCATTGTGCTGCAGTATGAAATAATAAATCTGCAGTCTCCTGGTCATTAATACATTCAAAGAAACCAAAAAAACCATCCGTTGAATGATGAAGTGCATTGTGGTTATTATTCCGAATAGCAGCAATTCTACCTACTACCTCCTGATCGTCATAAACCAAAAATAGTTGAACTTTTGAATGCTCATGAAATGGATGTTTCCTTGGTGTAAGCATATCACGCTGAGCTATAAATAACTCGGGAACGTAATTAGGGTCATCCTTAAATAGCGTATGAGGGAAATCTATAAACGATTTAAGTCCTTTTGATCCCTTAACTGCTATAACTTTTTTCATAAAGCAATATTAACAGTCTCTTCTTGTACCATCTTATATGCAGCAGAGATTTTCTCAACAGCTTCTTCAATTTGTGCAAATGTGTGAGTAGCCATTAACGAAAACCGAATTAAAGAATCAGTCGAAGCAACAGCGGGAGATACCACAGGATTTACAAATATCCCATTGTTATGAAGAATATTCGTAACCTTAAATGTTTTATCATTATCACGAATATATATAGGGAGAATCGGGCTTTCTGAATGTCCAATATCAAATCCTGCGTCTACCAATAGTTTAGTGGCATGGTGCGTATTTCTCCACAAAGTTTCAATACGTTCCGGTTCAGATTCAATAATGTCTAAAGCAGCAATCACACTCGCAACAGACGCAGGAGGCATACTCGCACTAAACATCAAAGATCTTGCTCTATGTTTTATAAATTCAATAGTCTCTTTAGTACCAGCAACAAAGCCACCTAAAGAAGCAAGTGATTTACTAAAAGTTCCCATAATAAGATCAACATCGTCATTCAAATTAAAATGAGAAGCAGTTCCAGAACCTTTATTACCAATAACACCCAAACTATGAGCGTCGTCAACCATTATATTAACACCAAACTCTTCAGCAATCTTAACAATTTCGGGAAGCTTAACCAAATCCCCCTCCATGCTAAATATACCATCTACCACCAAGAGCTTAGCAGAAGCTTCTGGTAAACGGCTCAATTTCTTTCTCAAATCGTCCATATCGTTATGTCCATACTTAATAGTACGTGCAAAAGACAAACGACTTCCATCAATGATAGAAGCATGATTAGACTCATCTAAAATAAGATAATCATTGCGATCCAATAAACATGATATTACACCCAAGTTAACCTGAAAACCCGTACTAAAGAGTACTGCGGCTTCTTTATTAACATACTTTGCTAAACGTTCTTCCAATTCAAGGTGAATATCCAGGGTACCATTTAAAAAACGTGAACCAGCACAACCTGTTCCATAAACATCAATGGCAGCCTTAGAAGCTTCCTTAATCTTAGGATGGTTGGTCAATCCCAAATAAGAATTTGACCCAAACATTAGCACCTTTTTACCATCAATAATAACCTCTGTATCTTGAGCAGACTCTATTGAACGAAAATAAGGATATAACCCCCGCTTCTTGATGGCTATTGCATCTTGAAATGACTCAACCCTATCAGATAATTTCTTACGCATACTTAAATTAATTTATTTACAACGCCTCAAAGTCGAGTACCTTGATCATAATATTACCCTAATTTAAAGCAAATGTAAATTTTTGTTTGCAATTATTTACACTTTTCAGCTTTTGATTATTTAAAACACAAACATTACACGTTAAAACTGCTACCCAAACAAATCGCTACTTAAATAACGATCGCCCCGATCACAAGCAATAAACACGATATTCGCATTTTCTACTTCACTTGCCAATTTCAATGCAGCCGCAAATGCTCCACCACTGCTCATACCTACAAAAATACCCTCTTTTTTAGCAAGCTGGCGTGCCTTATCAGTAGCCTCCTCCTGCGAGACATCCATAATTCTATCAACTCTTTTAGGATCATAGATTTTAGGTAAATACGCTTCAGGCCATCTCCTGATACCTGGAATAGATGATTCTTCAGTAGGTTGACATCCAATTATCTGAACATTTGGGTTTTGTTCCTTCAAAAACATTGAACAGCCCATAATACTTCCTGTTGTTCCCATAGAGCTTACAAAATGAGTGATCTTCCCATCTGTATCACGCCATATTTCCGGACCTGTACTTTTATAATGCGATTTATAGTTATCCTCATTCGAAAACTGATCAACCAAAAAATACCCAGTATCTGCACCTTTTTGCTCAGCATAATCTCTACAGTCTTCAATAGATTCCAATAGAGTTACCTGAGCACCCAAAGCCTCCATGGTTAGCGTTCTCTCTCTTGTAGAATTTGCCGGCATAACCAATTCTATATCCAAATCGTAATAACCGGCGATCATCGCTAATGCAATACCTGTATTCCCGCTTGTAGCCTCAATAAGTTTAGTTCCCTTTTTAATATCACCTCGCTCCATAGCGCTTTGGATCATATTTAAAGCAGCTCTATCTTTTACACTCCCACCCGGATTATTACCTTCAAGCTTTGCATATATATTTACATTAGGATAGGGATTCAAATGCTGAATCTCCACTATTGGAGTATTGCCAATACAATCTATAATTGTCTTCATTGAATTCTGTCTTTAGTATCAATCACTTTAACAGTTGATTGATGATATACGGTGGAATTTGGCGGAACACTCTTTGTTAACCATACATTACCACCGATAATACAATTATGTCCAACAGTAGTATCACCACCCAAAATAGTAGCTCCTGCATATAAAACAACATGATCTTCTATGGTAGGATGTCTTTTTGTATTCGCAAACAATTTCTCCACACTTAAGCCCCCTAATGTAACACCCTGATATATTTTAACATGCTTACCAATAATCGTTGTTTCGCCAATTACAATACCAGTACCATGGTCAATATAAAGATATTCACCAATTACTGCTCCCGGATGGATATCAATACCGGTTTTAGAATGAGCCAGTTCCGTCAAAATACGCGGAATCAAAGGTACGTCAAGTTTCAATAATGCATGTGCTATTCTATAAAAAGAAATAGCTAAAAACCCAGGATAGGTTCTTATGATTTCGAATTCACTTTTAGCAGCCGGATCACCATTTAAAATAGCCGAAATATCGGTATTCATCTTTCGGTAAAGAGCTGGAAATTCTTTAAAAAATGTTTGAGCAACTAATTCATTATTACAGTCGCTGCAAGCTTTGGTAGCATTTAATAGCTGTACCAATTCCTTTTCTAAATTAGAAAAGGAATTCTTAATCTCATCCAATGAGTATTGATGAGACACAGAACGCTCTGGAAACACTAAATTCAAAAGATCAAATACCCAATCACCAATCACCTGATTGGAAGGTACAGCTTGAATATTCACTTGTTTTTCCAGTATATGACGATAAAAATCTTCGTTCATTATAATATTATTGATTGTTATTCAATGTCAATCTGTTTATCAAAAAGCAATAATTTATCTATACGCAAACCATCCATATCAACAATCTCAATTAAAAGATCATCAACATTTAATTTCTCTCCGGTCAAAGGGATATGTCTTATTTTATCAAGTACAAAACCAGAGATGGTTGTATACCTTGAGTGGTCCTTTTCTATAACATCCCGACCAAAGAACTGATTAATCTCAATAATTGTTGTTTTACCATTAACCAGGTAACTGCCATCTTCTCTTTTTAAAATATTGATATCTTCATCTTCCTCTGGCAAATCGCCAACAATAGCCTCAAAAAGATCATTCAAAGTTGTAATCCCAACAATTCCTCCATATTCATCGACCACGATAGCCATGTATTGCTTTTGAGCTTTAAAAGTGTTCAAAATCCTAAAAGCTGGAGTATTCTGTGAAATAATTACAGGCTTACGGATAATTTCTAAAATGTTAAAATCATCCCTCCGAAAATTGCTAAGGAAATCTTTAACATGAATTATCCCTCGCATATTATCAATCGAACCTTCGGAGGCTATAAACTTAGAGTGCGAACTCTCCTTTATACGATCAAATATTTCATCTATACTTTCTTCAACATTTATCCATTCTAAATCTGATCGGTGTGTCAACATGGATTTAGCAGTTTGATCGGTAAACATAAAAAGGTTTTGGTGAACCTGAGTCTCTTCTCTTTCCAATACACCTTGATTACCGGCGGTCTTAAGCAAAAATCGCAATTCATCTTCACTAATCTTATCACCTTCACGCTGTTTAATACCAAAAAGCCTTACAATTATACTTGTTGAAAAAGATAAGAGCTTAACAAAAGGATAAGCTACAAGTGTGAAATATTTAATAATGGGGATAGCAAATAATGCGATGGGTTCTGCATTATTCATGGCCAGGGTCTTAGGAACCAACTCTCCAATAACAATAGAAACATAGGTAATACCACCAATCACAATGATTAAGGAGATTGTATGAACATATTCTCCTAAATAAGAAAACTGCGATAGGTAGGCTTCCATATTGCCGGTTAGAGTTGCCCCTCCATAAGCACCTGCAACAATACCAATCAATGTAATACCCACTTGAACAGAGGAAAGAAAATTTTCTGGGCTTCTGAGAAGGTTCAAAACCGTTTCGGCTCTCTTATTTCCCTGTGAGGCCAAATGTTCTAAACGACTTTTTTTTACGGTTACTAATGCAATCTCTGATAAAGCGAAAAAACCATTTAATAATATTAAGATTAGAATAATAAGTATTTCCATCTATTGTATTACAAATTTATATTCTCTTCTAAGCACCTCATCTGAGTCCATTAATACCTTTGTTAGTTAAGGAATGGTAAAGTTACTCATTTAAGAAATTAATATGAATAGTATTATTTGTAATATTTCAAATCATAATTTTATTACAAAACTATGTTCTAATTAAATAAATACAGGATGTTCCCCCTTTTTCAGTATAAATTCGCTGTACAATAAATAAGCCCCGGTTACTACTACCTTATCCCCACTCTTAAGCCCCTCTTTTATTTCAACTTTATCCGGTGATTCCCTTCCGGTTATAACCTTCCTGGGTTCAAATACATTTTGCTTACTCTCTATCCAAACATGCTCAGTCTTTCCATCCCTGATAATGGCATCAACTGGCAAAGTAAGTTCCTCAGTCTCTGAATTGTAAGGCAATAAAACTTTAGCTTGTAATCCAGGTTGCCAATTATTCAGATTCTCAACAGTCCCTCTTAATTGAAGAACCTGCCCACTGGTTGCCATAGCCGGAGCAATAAATTGAACAAGCATATCCAATGGTTCATTCTCCCAACCTGCAACAATTACTTTCAGGTTACTACCAATCTTTATAGAATCTGCTTCACTAGGATAAACATCAGCCTCCACCCAAAGTTGACTATAATCTTCAAGTCGCATCAATGCAGCACCCTCATCTACATACTGACCCTCTACAACCATCAATTCAGAAACAAATCCAGAAGATGGTGCTAAATACGTTACATAGGGAGTCACACCATCTTTCTTTAGTCGGTTAACCTGTCCGGTCGTTTGACCATATAAAAGCAATTTCTGACGAGATGCATTAGCCAACTCTCTAAATCTCTTATCACCACTCAGTTTTTCTGCTTGCGCCTCCATTAAAAGATAATCTTGCTGAAGACTAAGCAATTGTTCCGAATACAATTTATAGATAGGTTGCCCTTTTTTAACCTGTATTCCCGTTTCTTTTACATATAAAGTTTCAATCCTTCCCGACAACCTGCTGCTAACAAAATTTGTTCGATCAGGATTGACAGCAAGATGTCCATTCAAGTAAGAACTACTGTTCAAAGAACCTGTCCCAATAACAACTGTCGTAATATTAGCCAGGAGTTGCTGATTTTCATTTAATGTAAGAAACTTCTCTGCATTCGCACGGTCAAATGCTACCAAATCCATTCCACAGACGGGACATTTTCCCTGAGAGGTTTGCATTACTTGTGGGTGCATCGGACAAGTATAAGTCTGTACAATATCTGTTTTTGCCATTTCAGTGTTCGTACATGCAGAAATCAATAAAGATGGTGCTGCTACTGAAAAGATTAAACTGCGTATAAATACTTTTCTTTCCATTATTTATTCTTTAAGAGCAATAAAACTTTCGCTATCAACCAAATAAGAAGCATCTTCAGCGATTTCCCATTTATTGATAGCTGTTAAAACCTGAATCATTCCACCTACTTTAGCTCCCACTTCAATCTTCTTAGGAACAAAAACATCTCCCTCTTTCATAAACACAACTGACTCCATACCAAGATCAATTACAGACGATTGAGGAAGCCACAAACTATTCTTAATAAAAACCGGCACTTTGGCTTGCAGCATTTCACCGACAACAAACCCAGATGCAGGTACATAGATACGTACCAATGCAAAGTTTTCTCCTTCACGGAGAATAGGTTGAACCAAATCAACCTTCTCCACAAAAGAATTGACAGGGTTTCTTAAAGAGGAGAACAGGATTCGTTGATCTTTCTTAATCAATGAAGCATTCTGAGGATCCAAAGAAAACTCAGCCACCAATCCAGAATTTCCATAAATAGTAAAAACACTTTCTCCTGCATTTAAATATTGTCCCTCTCGAACCATAATAGTGGAAGTCTCATCCATTGAAGACGGTTCCTTCTCTACAACAAATCCATTAACCGGACTATAAATTCCAACACGATATTGGGGAACCCCGGATTTCAACATCTTATCAATTTGGGTCTGAGCCATTCCCAAATACAAAAGCTTCTTCATGGCCGAACTTTTAACATCTCCAGAGTCTCCATTCTGAAGAAAAAGAAGTTCTCTCTGAGCTGCTACCAAATCAGGTGAGTAAAGCTCCATTATCAACTCTCCTTTTCGAACGGGTTGATAATTGTACTTTATATTCAACTTCTCAATCCTGCCAGCTACCCGGCTACTTATCGTTGCTTTCTCACGTGTATCATATGCAATACGACCTTGTATATCTAACTCTAACACTTTACTCCCCGAATCTGCATAAATAACAGGTGCTCGAGAAATAATCCTCCCATTTACAAGCTGTATGCTCCTTTTCAGGCTATCGCTTAACTCTTCCCCTTTATGTAGCATCTCCTGCTCATCTGTCTTCTGCTTACAAGAAGAAACCAAGAAAACAATACACAGAAAGGCAAACAAGCTACCTAAATAGTTCTTTTTCATAGTCTATTATCAGTTGATAGAACATTAACTTTTCGTCTAATAAATTATTCTGCATCATATTCCACGCCTCCCAATTATCAATGATAACTGGCAATTGGATTTTATTTTCCTGATACGATTGAAAGTTTGCATCTAATGCCCTTTTTAAAGAGGGAATAATTTTTAATTCAAGATTTTCAAGGCGTTTTTGAGTATTCAAAATCTCATATTGCATTCCATACACTACCCCCTGACTCTCTAAAAGCTTACCTTGTCGCTCTTTTTGCATCGCATCAACCTCCAGATTCATAGCTGAAATTTCATTTTTATACATCTTACTGCTCCAAGGTGCAATCGGTATAGATATCATTCCCATAATGCTATAAGAGTTAGGCATCATACCTGCTCCTAGAGGCGACATATGATCAAACCGTATTTTAAGACCGGGGCGGCTTTCCTTTTTCATTACTTCCACTCCAAGCTTCATGCTTGCAATCTCGCGTTCCATTTTAACTATATCGGCCCGCTGATTTGCTAAAGTGGCAGTATCCAATATCACCTGCGGAACAAATACTAACTTCTCTGATGTATCAATAGAAAAAAGCACATCTCCCCTTTGATTCATCAGTGAATTAAGCCATGCCCTGGATTTAGCAATCTCCCCCTCCTGCATCAAGATCATATTCTGATTTTCTTCAATCTTAGCATCGATATTAAAAATACTTCCTAACTGACTTTGATTGTATTTATACCTGATCTCTTCAACCTCCCTCATTGTCTGCATGATTTTTTCATTCTCACGCAAAACCTGTATCCGATCCAAAGCAATCAACCAACCAAAGTACAGGCTTTTAGCCTGCGCTTTTAAATCGTTCATCTTTAAATCCCGATTAGCATATTCTATATCTCCAAGAGAAATAATAGCTTTTTGATTTGCTTTCTGCTTTGAGAAATTAGGAATATCCTGTTCTACTTGAAACATTAGAGAGCCTTTATCATCCTCCATCGGATCTTGCCCCGGATAGGGTGTCATATAAGTTCCCGCACCAACCATAGGAGCCATCCAAGAGCTTGCAGCTTCTGACTTATACTTATAACTCTCTACCTTTAGCGCATACGATTCAAGCGCAACATTCTGCATCTCTATTCTTGTCAGGATATCCTCAAGAGATAGCGACAATGAATCCTGGGCAAATAAATTTATTGGCATCAATAGAAAAAACAGATAAATATATCTAATGCGGAGCATCATGTGTTTCAAGTTTCCCATATTTACGTAATTCATATTCTTTAGACATTAAAAATATAAGTGGTGTAACCAAAAGTATGTGAATCGAAGATGTAAAAACACCTCCAATCATAGGCAGTACAATCGGTTTCATAATATCAGTACCAACTCCTGTTGCCCATAGTATGGGTATCAATCCAAACAACGATACACAAACAGTCATAATTTTAGGTCGCAAACGCTTACTGCCTCCCCAAATGACATATTTTCTTAAATCTGCTTTACTAATCGTTTCTCTGCTGTTCCCTTTTTCTTTAATTAATTGCTGCATTGCATCGTTCAGATATATTACCATCACAATGCCCGTTTCAACTGCAATTCCAAAGAGCGCGATAAAACCAACTGCAACTCCGATAGAAAGATTAGCCCCCCAGAAATAAACCATATACACCCCCCCAATCAATGCAAATGGTATTGTTATCAAGCTCAGAAAAGCTTCTCTAATGGAATGAAAGGCAAAATAAAGCGAGAAGAAAATAATAATCAATACAACCGGTGCAATCCAAATCAACGTTTGCTGCCCCTTTAGCAAGTTTTCATATTGCCCGCTCCATTCCAAGAAATAACCTTGTGGTAAAATCCCATCTGCAGCATTAAGCTTCTCCATTGCCTCTTCAACTGTACTTCCTAAATCTCTACCGCGAACATTAAACATAACCGCTCCGCGTAATAAAGCATTTTCTGAAGTAATCATCGGAGGTCCCTCTTCAAACTTAATGGATGCCACAGCACTTAAAGGAACTTCACCAAATACCGGACTCATTATGGGTATCCGGTTCAATTGATCAATACTATTTCGATAATCTTGTAATAAACGAACATTAATGCTAAAGCGCTGCCTACCTTCAATGGTCTGTCCAACAGGAGCACCACCAATAGCAGATTCAACAGTCTGGTTTACATCATCAACATTCAAACCATAGCGTGCCAAAGCATCTCTATTGATATCCACATTTAAATACTTTCCACCGGTAACTGGTTCTACAAAAAGATCCTGAACTCCTGCTGTGCCTTCTAAAGCATGTCTTACCCTTTCCGAAACACTAGCAATAGTATCCAGATTCTGACCATATACTTTAATTCCAACATCTGTACGAATACCAGTTGCAAGCATATTAATTCGATTGATAATCGGCTGCGTCCATCCATTCACAACTCCTGGAATCTGAAGTTTCGTGTCTAACTCTTTAATAATATCATCCTTAGTTAATCCTTCTCTCCATTGGCTTTTTGGCTTAAGCATAATCATTGTCTCAATCATACTTAAAGGAGAGTTATCCGTAGATGTACTAGCTCTTCCTGCTTTTCCTAGCACTTTATCCACTTCAGGTACTTGCTTAATAATCTTATCCTGAACCTGCAAAATCCGTCTTATCTCATCATTACTTACATCGGGCAAAGTTACCGGCATAAACAAGATGCTTTGTTCATCCAATGTTGGCATAAACTCAGTACCCATATTCTTTAAGACAGGAATGGTAATTAGCAATGCAAGAATATTAATCGCAAGCGTAGTCTTCCTCCACTCCAGAACCCATTCTATTATAGGCTCATAGATGCGTTCTAAGAAACGATTTACCGGATTTGAACGATCAGACTTGAACTTCCCTTTCATAAAAAAGGAAATCAATACCGGTGCTAATGTTAATACCAATAGCGCATCCACAATCATAATAAAAGTCTTGGTATAAGCTATCGGGTGAAACATTTTTCCCTCTTGCCCTGTCAGCATAAATACGGGAAGAAAAGAAGTAATAATAATCACAGTAGCGAAGAAAACACCACGGCTTACCTGCTTACTGCTTTTTTCAATAATTTGAAGCCTCTCCTCTTCAGATATCCATTGAGGCGTCTTTTTAAACAATCTTTTAAACCAATTCATGCTATTCAGATTTTGATTTTTGACTTAATTCCCACTCATGATATCGGTCCGACAAATGCTTATAAGAGTTTTCACTCATTATAATTCCATTGTCTACAATTACCCCAATAGCTAAAGCAATGCCCGTTAAAGACATGATATTAGAAGAAATTCCAAAAGCATTCAATAAGATGAAACTGGCAGCTACCGTAATCGGTATCTGAATAATAATACTGAGAGCACTGCGCCAATGAAAAAGAAATATGATAACTATCAATGAAACGATTATCATTTCTTCAATCAAAGTGTTTCTAATGGATGAAATTGATTCTTTAATTAGCTCTCCCCGATCATAAACTATATCAAACTTTACATTCTCAGGAAGTCCTTTACTGACCTCAATCATTTTAGCTTTTACATCATCAATCACCTGAGCAGCATTTTCCCCATAGCGCATAACCACAATACCTCCTACTCTTTCACCTTCGCCATCCTGATCGAATATGCCCAATCGGGCTTCGCCGGTCATTTGCACAGTTCCAACATCTGAAACATAAATAGGTACTCCATTTTGATTTCCAACAGGGATTTTTTGAATATCCTCTATTGATTCCAGATAGCCATTGGTTTTAATGATATAACCAATATCACTCACTTCATATTTTCTTCCACCACTTTCATTGTTATTAGAACGAACCGCACTAATAACATCGGGAATCGAAAGTTTATAGTATAAAAGCTTATTCGGATCTACCGTTACCTGATACTGCTTTTGAAAACCTCCAAAAGACGCAATCTCACTCACGCCGGGAACATTCTGCAAAGCGAACTTTACATACCAGTCCTGTATCGCTCTTTGCTCTCCTAAATCCAAATCCGGTGCATCCAACGTATACCATAATACATGTCCTACTCCAGTCCCATCGGGACCCAATTGAGGTATTACATTTTGTGGTAATGAGCTCGCTATTGTCCCTAACCTTTCCGATACGCGTTCTCTTGCCCAGTAAACATCAACGTCATCTTCAAAAACTACATAGATAAAACTCATTCCAAACATGGAAGTAGCTCGTACATAGTTGACTTTAGGAAGCCCCTGAAGATTCGTAACTAAGGGATAGGTTATCTGATCCTCAATTAATTGAGGAGACCGGCCCATCCACTCGGTAAAAACGATGACCTGATTCTCTGATAAGTCAGGAATAGCATCAATGGGGTTATTCTTTATAGAAAATACTCCCCAGATAAAAATTCCAATACTAATGCTTAATACAATAAAGCGATTCCGTAAAGACCATTCTATTAAACGGTGTACCATAATTTACATTACAAGCTCATCAATTGAACCACAAGTAAGCATGCTCTCACCATAATAGGGGTTTCTGACCTCGTTCTTCTCAGTCAACCAATTAGCATCAACCATCGGACAGTGGGCTTTATAAAGCTTCCTTCCACCACCAAAAGCGCTTACCAATGCATAAACTTGCTCACTCATCTTTTTAAATGAATCGCGTTGCACTTCAATATTATTCGCATTGCTTGCTATAACAGTTGCATGTTCCTTAAGAGCATTTTCGTTCTTCGCATACAAGCTTCTTTGCTCTTCGTTAAAAGCAGATTTATCTATATGATTTATGATCTCAGAGAGGGCCATTCCGCTAGATGCGGCTTCTTTATTATCATCATTTCCCAAAGCAGCGCTCACATTAATATAATAATCAACGATTTGCTTAATAGAAGAAGATACTTCTGGCGACAAATCAGAGAACAAAGGTGTAATCGCTTTATGATCAGCATCATTAACAGCAACATGTTCTACATGTTCAGATTGATCAGAATTTCCTGTCGTTATAGTAGTTTCGGAAGTTGCACTTTGCGGGATATTATTACAGGCAGAAATGCCAAAAGCAATTATTGCAATTGAATTTAAAATAATAGTTTTCATCGAATGGTTGTTCTTAGTATTTAGTTAATTATAATCTTACTCGTCATCCATTCATTTTAAATCGTTATAAACGTTCAAAATGAAGAATGAATTCATTTAATTCTAAAAGAAAACAGCAAGTGAATAGGGCATTAAAAAATGCCGATCAGAAAAATCTAAAAGATTTTTGACCTACAGGAGGAGGGTATTATATTATAAATGTGCAATTACGAAGATAGACGGGAATACACTGCACATTGGGTGGTGCATTATTAATCGGGTATTCGCTTGCGTCTGTGGGCAGACTTAAAAAAGCAGGTTGCTCATAGCTATTTAACGGCAATGAAACTGCCCAAGCCTGCATTAATTTTAAAGACGACTCTGCCTTTAATTGATCTGTATTAACTTTAGAAACCTTTACTTCATCCTTACAGCAATCATCTTTCTTCATTTCAGAAGAATCAGGCATACCACAATCTTGCAATTCCTCAACTCCATATAGGATGGATGCAGAAGTCAGTTTGTCCATGCAATAATGGAAATGCATAGCAAAGCCGGTTGAATTACCCAGATATATAAAAGCCAGAAATACAAGAATTAGCCTTTTCATTAAAGCAAAGGTACAAAATGATTCAATGAGTTATATAAAACTCCTGTTACAAAGACAACTCTTTCGATAATGTGTCAAATTATTCCAAATGCGGAGCCAAAGCTTTAGCCCAAACATCATAACCTGCAGGAGTCATATGCAAACTGTCTGATAGAAAGTATGCCGGATTAGGCCTGCCATTTTCAAGCAACATAGGTTTAACGATATCTACATAACTTGCATTATTAATCGTTTTCAAATAGTTTTCTACCAAGGTATTAGTCTTTGTAAACTTATCCATCTTATCCCAACGACTCGGACTTGGTTTAATAGAAATGTAGGTAATCTTTGTTTTGGGCAATTGGGTTCTGATATCTTCAAAGAAATCCTTTAAATCATTAAACACCTTTTCAGGAGATTTACCTGCATTAACATCATTATCTCCTACATATACCACTACCTGTTTAGGCTGATATGGAAACAATATCCTGAAAGCATAGTAATGCACTTCATCTGTCTGAGAACCGCCAAAACCTCGGTTTATTATATACTTACCAGGGAAATAACTGTCCAGGTCTTTCCAAAAAACCATTGAAGAACTTCCAACAAAAAGAATAGATCCCTTCTTGGGCGGATTCTCTTTATCTTGCTGTTCAAAAGCTGCAATTGATTTCTCCCATTGCTCAATCTTCGGCGGAATATTCTGTACGGTATTAAATTTTGAGCCGGCATTACTTTTAACCTTGGGACTGCATGAGAATGCAAAAACCAATAAAGCCAATAAAAAACTGCCAATAATAGGTTTAATTAAGTCGAACCTTTTCATAGTATCGTATAGCTTGAAATTCTAATTTATATATTTTATAGTTCAAATCCTCTTTTTTACGAGAATTATAATAATGGTGCCAACAATCTGCATACCGAATCTAATCCTCTTTTCAATACAGGCCTACTCTTCCAATATTTCATATCAATATGCCTGCTATCTTTTTTATCAATTTCAAATTGCTTCTGCATTTCTACACAAAGTTTTCTATCGTGAATCACAGCTGCAATTTCGAAATTAATATAAAAACTACGGATATCCATATTTACCGTACCTATAAAAGCTAATTTCCCATCAATACAAATAGTCTTAGCGTGCATAAATCCTTTCTTGTATAAATATACATCTACCCCTCTTTTTAGCAGAGGTTTCAAAAAAGAAAAGGAAGCATGCCGCACAATGTAGGAGTCGGGATGCATAGGCATAATCAATTCGACTTTTATACCACTTGCAGCAGCAACTTGAAGCGCAGTACTGATTTGCTCACTGGGGATAAAATAGGGAGTACAAATCTGAACCGATTTACTTGCACGCGAAATAGCTATTAAAATGGCCTCCATATTATATGGTGATGGAGAACCGGGATCGCTTAAAGCAAAACTCACCGTAGCCTCCCCTTCTGAACCAGCATCCAGGTACATATACTTTTCAGTTAATTCATACGGAATACCTATAGAAAAATGCCAGGTAAGCCAGAATTGGAATTGAAGAAGAAAAACTGACTGGCCTTGTATTTTAATAGCAGTATCTCGCCAATACAATAAATTTTTCCCATCATTAACATAGCGGCCCGATACATTAATACCACCAATAAATGCAGTAGAACCATCAATAATAGCAACCTTACGATGGTTCCTAAAATTACTATCCGAGATTGAGGTAAACCTTACCGGTAAAAAACGGATAAATCCGATACCGGCTTCTTCCATCAGCTTTTCTTCTTTCTTCATTTTAGGAGAACCAAAATCATCCACCAGAAACCGAACCTCAACACCTTCACGGGCCTTTTCTATGAGGAGATCAATAATGTATCTTCCTAATTCATCAGTCTCGAATATATAGTATTCAAAATGAATATGATGTTTAGCATCCTTGATAGATTTAATCATCTCCGGGAACATCTCATCGCCATTTGTTAACAGCTTTACCCTATTATTCATAATAGGTGCAGAAACATTTTCATTATATAAAAAACGATAGATATTCGTCAAATCACCCAAAGAGGTATCTAATCTCTTTAAATTCTCTTCTAACTGTGGTCTTTGCTTTTGCCACCTATCAAAAAACACCTGATGCTCACCCTGATTTTTTTGTCGAAAAACCTTCTTCTTCTTAAATCTACGACCAAAGAAAAAATAAATAAATAAGCCGAGGCCGGGTAAAAAAACAATAACAAGTATCCAGGCAAGCGTTTTAGTAGGATCTCTATTCTCAATAAGAATAGTAATAATTACGCCGGTATAAATCAGGGCTAAAGGAACCCAATACCATTCTCTCGTAAAGTCTATTACTAATTTTAACAACTCGCTCATAAAACGAAATGAATGGATTTTCTATTATTCTCCTAAGATAAAGATATATTTAAAATACCTCAACAGATTATTAGGATGCATTTACATTATCTTTGTTTCAATAATACACATTAAACAACAACAATATGGATTCTATCAAAGATTTACGTTTAGCAGTTTTAATAGATGCAGACAACGTTCCTTATAAAAAGGTAAAGCTGATGTTTGAAGAAATCGCGAAATATGGCACACCAACTTTTAAAAGAATATATGCAGACTGGACAAAACCAACCGTATCCGGCTGGAAAACAGTTTTATTAGAAAACGCAATTACACCCATCCAACAATATAGCTACTCGGTAGGTAAAAATGCAAGTGACAGCGCCATGATTATTGACGCGATGGATATTCTTTATTCCGGAAAAGTAGATGGCTTCTGCATCGTATCAAGCGACAGCGATTTTACAAGATTAGCAACCCGACTAAGAGAGGCCGGTATGCATGTCATAGGTATTGGAGAAAAGAAGACTCTCACGCCTTTTATTACTGCTTGCGACAAATTTATTTACATCGAGATATTAGGGATTGACGAGCATGCAGATGAACAAGAAGAGCCTAATGACACCAATATAAGCAAGAAGGAACCAGTAAATAAAGCAAAAAGTAGTCTTCGGAAAATAGATAAATCTTTAATTAGAGTGTTAAGCAACAGCATCTCCGATTTAGGTGATGAAGACGGTTGGACTTTCTTAGGAGACCTTGGCAATTTCATCTTGAAGAAACATCCTGACTTTGACCCTCGGAACTACGGCTTTCCAAAGATGCTCTCACTCATAAAAAGTATCAATAAATTTGAGGTAGATGAACGTGAAACAGGAAAAAGAAATATTAAACATGTTTTTGTCCGGGTTAAAGGCGGGTAATTTCCTCTGTAATAATTGTCTATAACCAAATGCTTAACAAAGAAAGCCGCTTTAACAAGCGGCTTTCTTTGTTAAGCATTTATTTTGAACTATAATTCTTTTATCTGAATATTACGGAACCACACTTTATCATTATGATCTTGCAAAGCAATTTTACCCTTTTTATAAGTACCAAAACCTGGCCATTCCGCAAACTTACTTCCGGCAATTAATTTCTTCCATTCATCATTATACATGGTGGTAGTAACAATATTTACACCATTTAAGAAAAACTGAAGTTTACCATTATTGCTAATTATCTCTGCTAAATTCCATTCCCCTACTGGCTTTACAGGCTCAGAGCTCGATGGAATTAAATCATATAAATCACCTGTGCGATGCTTAAATATTTTCCCATCAGCATGATTATCGCTGTCTAATACCTGCATTTCCGGGCCCGAATTATAGGTATTCTCATATTTTTCTTTATCCTCATGAATATTAAAAATAATGCCGCTATTACCTCCTTCAGATATTTTCCACTCTAATTTAAGATGATAATTCTCATATTCCTTATCTGTCACCAAATCACCCCGCTCATCTTGAGTTTTACCATCAATATTCAAATGTAGAGTACCGTTACTTACTTCCCATGCAGCACCTGCTTTTGATTTTCCATAAGTATGCCAGCCATTGGTAGTTTTACCATCAAATAGTGACACCCATTCTCCTTCTTGAGCGGATACATCATTGCTAGAACTACCAACAATAACAGCAACCAATGTGATAATAGTTGAAATTTTAAAAGTCATATAGAAATATATTTAATTATCAATAGATTACATAAAAAGACATCCATACTATATTCAATACTGGATAAAGTATGGATGAAAGATAATAAAATTAAAGAGAATTAAGACTAACGTCTTCCGATTTTGCTAACTAGCCAAATTATTAAAGCAATAACAATAACGACTAAAGCAATACCGAAATACATCCCCCCTTTAAAAATTCCGCCAATTAACTCGCATGAACTTAACATGCTCACTAAAATAAGTGCTGAAGAAGCCAGTATAATCGAATTTCTTTTATTCATAATTTATTATTTAAGGTTTAATTAAATAAACCCAGAAAAAAGCAAAATGTTTTAGGTTGCGCATTCATTCCTAAATTTATAATCATAACCAATCCAAACACTCTTGCTACCTCCTCTAAACATTCCAAATGTATAAAAGGAACATCATAAGTATTTTCTAAGGACATCATAGGGACATTATAGGTATTTGCCCCTAGGAAGTCCCTACAATGTCCCTATGATATCCCTAGTAAATTCCTTCAATTGTCTTACCCTATAATAACTATACACTATTGTTAATAATTACTTAATTAGTTATACATTCTAAATTGTTAATTCTAAAGGAGCTATACAAGTACTTTTTCGTCTTTGTTATAGCTTTTCGTTTTCCATAGTTTTCTAA